>JAGPCT010000110.1 GCA_018057925.1 Saprospiraceae bacterium | reverse complement strand
CAATGCGGCACCAGCCCTTTTGAGTGCATCCAAGTGAGTCCGACTCCGGTGATCAATACTAATATCCTGGGCTCTAATGTATTGTGTGAATTTGCCAAAAATGAAATGTATAGTGTAGTACCGGTCAATGGAGTCAATGAATACATATGGACGGTGCCTACCGGAGCAACCATTATCTCAGGCCAGGGCACCCCTTCTATTCAAGTTGATTTTGGGTCTCATTCTGGCATAGTGACGGTTAGAGCATCCAATGCTTGTGGGTTAAGTCCTATTAAATTTATCAATGTGACCCTGGGAAAATGCAGTGTCATCGGAGGATCAGGAAAGGTAGTCCGCCAACTAAAAAATGGTGATGTGAGTATAAATATATTTCCCAATCCTTCAGAAGGTATATTGAACATTGCCTTTTCTACCAATGGGGCTTTCGGGAATCTCCAGGATATGATCCAGGTGTTGGATCCATTGGGCAGGGTAGTCTATCAATCTATGCTCCAAACTACCAAAGGCTCGACACAACGATTGGATCTCAGACATCTGGACAAAGGCATGTATTTTTTGAATTTTAAAAATGGTCCTAATCTCTATTCTTCCAAAATCATTTTGAGGTAATTTGGCTAATTAATTTCGAAAGGAATCTTACATTTTTGATCGGGCTAAGAAGCTCATCGAACGTATCAAATCGTGCAAAGTTGTCTCATTTTCGTACACATCTGAAAGGGTATCTCCAATGTCTGACTATATTTATCTCATGCCTTGGCTTGATTGGATTGGTGATTTATATGGCTGCCAGCAGGACTAAAGAGCTTGGGGTTAGAAAAATATTAGGTGCTTCAGTTAGTAATATAGTGACGATATTATCCAAAGATTTTTCGGGTTTGATCTGTATCGCTTTCGTTATAGCAAGTCCTTTGGTGTACTGGTTGATGAACAAATGGTTGTCGGATTATACCTATAGGGTCGATATAAAATGGTGGGTCTTTGGTTTGGCAGGTGTGTCGATTTTACTGATAGCCTTGATGACGGTGAGCGTACAGGCCTTCAGGGCTGTACTGGCCAATCCGGGGAGAGCACTTAGGACTGAATAAGATGGTAGAAACTATATTGAATGTAAGAGGCCATGGGAGGTTCAGTAAGCCCTTAATAAGTCGTCGTAATTTTTAGTAATGCTGATTGAGCATGGGTTAGAAGGCAATTTATTTATGTTTACTATTAGAAAACAATCTAAATTTGTAAGTGTTTAATATTGTTGCTCGTAAGACATTATTGGGGTATTGTCGGCAATTTCCTGATGCTGCAAGGTCTTTACAGCAATGGTACTATGAATTTTTGAAATCCGAATTCAAAAACTTTAATGAACTTAAAGAAGTTTGTCCGCGAGTTTGGTGAAAGATGATCGAGTGGTTTTCAATATCCTTGGAAACAAGTATAGATTAGTAGTAAGGGTCATCTTTGATTTTAAAGCTGTGCAAATTAAATGGTTTGGTACGCATGCCGTATATGATCAAATAAATGTCGAAAAAATTGACTACAAAAAAGCAAAGAAATCATGATATTAAAAATAATAAAGTCGAATAAAGAATATGAAGCTATGCTGGGTTGGGTGGATCAAATGTTTGATCGAAAAGTGAAGCCTACATCTCCTGAAGGTGAACAAGTGCAAGTGGCTTTGTTATTACTTAAAGAATACGAGGACAAATATCACGCTATTCCAATACCTGATCCTTTGGAAGCTATAAAATTAAAAATGGCCGAAAAAGGACTTAAGAGTAAGGACTTAATAGGCTTGGTTGGCAGCAAAGGTTATATATCTTGTATTCTTTCCGGCAAAAAACCACTCACCCTGGATATAGCCCGAAAATTTTATAAAAAACTTGGTGTTCCGGCTGAAATACTTTTGAGTTGATCATACTTCACGCCGGGCTCTGATTTAAAGCTCAATAATTTCCCTACTTGCCTATCGATTAAACGGCACTTCATTTATCCAATGAAAACCTCGTTTGACTAAGAGAAAATCTTTTCTTTTCTGTTTCTCCAACTCAATCTGAAGCGAATCTTTACCTAACGTTCCATTAAAAATAAGTCTTGTTGTATCAGGTTGTTGATAAGTGAAAATGTAACTGGAGGTGTCCCCAGCTGTGCTAAATATGGCGGTTTTCGTAGAATCATTTCTTTTTAAGTAAAACCTGTTTCGCACGCCGAATTCATTTGAAACGGAAATCATGTCGGAAGACCCCTTACGGTCAATGAAAAGATTTTCCCATCGCAATGAATCAGTATGAAGTATTTCTACATGGTTTTTAATGTGTTTTGAAACCTTATAGGGACCATAGAAAGTTGTTAATGGCCCTGACTGTGTTTTTTCTATTCCCAATGATTGTTTAATCAAAGGTGATATCAATATAACAAATAACCCAATCTTCAATATAATGCGACTTATTTTATACCACTTTCTATCTGAAAAATAGGTCTCGAACTGAATAGGTGCTTTGGTAGATTTTTGTAGGATAAAAAAGTTTAAAAGTCTTTGAAAATCCTGGGCAGCCAGATAAAGTGCCATTAAAAGCAGTAAAAATGAAAATAGTTTTACCGGTACATCGTAGCACATATTAAGGGCAAAAACATTGGCCATCACACATATAATAATCAATGCCCCTAAAAGTGTCGTTTTTCTGAACAACAATAATAAGCCACCTAGGCACTCCATTAATCCTCCAAAAAATTGATACTTTGTAGAATAGGCCATAAAAGTCCATAACAAACCCATAGGACTCATTTCACCCAATTCTTGATAAAGTCTATCACTTGTAATTCTCCCAAATTGTGAAGGAAATATCTTGTAGATACCATAGGCAAGCAAGATAAAACCTAAGCAATAGCGTATCCATACATTGTTCCAGTAATTGAGTTCTGGATAATTCCTTTTTTTTCGGTCAAAAAGACTCCAAATAAAACAACCGATGACTGAGAAAAGGAGTATCAAAAACTCCTGCACCCAATTCCATGTTGTGTCACCGCTGCCCAATGGCTTTATAGTGATCTCGGGTATACCAAAAAAGAATTTTCCTCCCCAGTTGATTAATTTATCCCATATATTTTCATATTGCTCAGAAATCCACTCACCTATGACTGGAATATCACTGATGGGGAAAGGAAAATTGTGTAAAGCAAAAAAGATAAAGCAATATCGGAAGATGATTATTCTGAGTGGAGACCAATTAGTGTCTGTACTAGGTTTGATTGGGTTTGCCATGTTATAGAGGATGACAGATTATAGTGAATTTTGCTCAGGAAGTATAGACTTTCATTAGTATTTACAACAAGCTATATTAGAAATATCCGATGATTTGAATAAATTAAGGACTAAAGTAATATATTTTGTTCTCGCAATTTAATTTAAAGAAAAGATTAGTTAATAAGATATAGTTCTTTTGCTTTCGAAGATTAATATGTCAATTGCCCCTTTGCCTAACTAATTTGGCTGTTGGGACTCTTTGGGTACTGCCTATTATGTAATCGAAATCAAAATTCTTTTTCGCCGATTTCACTATTTGGTAATTTCGCTTTGCTAGTAAGTTTATTGAGCTTAAAATTAAAATTTAGTAAAAAAACATCTGTTTCATAAATGTAATTGGTGGTGGTATAAAAGTCTGTTCCATAGGTAGTGATACGTTGTTGGTTGGCATTCATAAAACCCAGGTTA
>JAGPCT010000005.1:67128-140751 GCA_018057925.1 Saprospiraceae bacterium | reverse complement strand
GGTGCTTAACAGAACAGATCGCGGTATGTAATTGGATGTGAAGCGTGTTCCGGCTCTAAGTTCATCATTGGAACACTTTATTTCACCAGCCGGCAAGATATCACTTAATCTTGTTTGTAAAATGGAAATATTGCTAATACCATGGCGATTTTCGTATAGGGAAGTATGATTGGCGACCAATCCTTTGCCCAAAGGCGAATATATTCCCATTCCGGTTATCACGACACGGTTTTTAGCCATGCATCCTATGTTTTTGGATGTATTCTGCTATGGAGTGTACAGAGGTGAATACTTCACGCGCTTCGTTTTGATTGTCGAGCTTTATGCCATAATCATTTTCCATCATAACAATTATTTCAAGTGCATCTATTGAGTCAAGTCCCAATCCTGTCCCAAAGAGCGGTTCATTTTCATCAATACTTTCCGGTGTCAAATGTTTCAGATTAAGCTGGGCGATAAGTTTTTCTTTCAATTCTTGGATTAAATCCTCCATTACCAAACAGTTGTTTTGTGCAAATTTAGTAGTTCTTATGATAATAAAATGAGGATTGGAGATTAATTATTGGCATATTTTATATTTCTTTTTCAGATGTCATTGATATTTAGGGTGATAGATTGTTGATTACGAAGATTTAAGCAGCTTGATTCGGGCAAATGATTTTTGGTGAAGCATGTCGGTTTCTACCCATCCGGTGACACAATATTCAAATGGTTGAGCTACGAATGCAGTTTCGAGGATTAAATCCGTATTTTCATCATCCAAGACATCAAAAAATCCATTATATCCTGTCCATCCATGCCGAATGGCAAGTTCCCCATTTAGTATGTTTGGGAGGGTATATACAAAAACCGACGGACTTGGAAGTTGATTGTGATACATAGATTGATGGTGAAAGTGGTCAGAAGAGAGAGATGCATATTGACTGAAAAAAATTGTTGCAACTGAGGATGGCTTTGTCTTTGATATCAAATCAGTATGATGTTGGAGCAGTTGTTCTACGGCTAAGAAGCCGATTTTGCACAATTGGTTCATTTTAAAAAATTTGGGATATTGGATATTCGAATCTTTGTAAAGGAGGTTGAGTTGTTGTTCAATGTCTTCAAACTCACCTTTAAAGTTCAGTTCGACAGAGTTGATTGTAGTAAAAGTCGGCATATTTGAATTAATTTTTATGGAAAATGAGTGTGCAGTTGCCACCGCCAAATCCTGAAGTACATTTTAAAATTGTCTTAAAAGTGCCTTTCTGATTATGCGAAGAAACAGCGATGGGGTGGGCAGTGCCGGGATTGGTATATCCTGTTGTTGCGGGAATAATATTGTATGACAAAGCTAATAGGCTTATGATACTTTCGAGGATGCCTGCAGCGCCGAGGGTATGGCCATAAATACCTTTCAAGCCAAAGCAAGGTGTTGATTGAAGGCCGCATCGGTGGATAGCTACTGATTCCATGTCGTCATTGTAGATAGTAGCTGTCCCGTGTAGCGATATTGCATCAATAGGATATTCTGACTGGCTAGAGACGTGTTGAATGGCTTGATACAAGCCTTCCCCTGTTCTGGATGGACCACTTATATGATTTGCGTCATTGGATACAGCGCCGGTTACATATTGGATTTGAGTAAGACCATTGAATGGCAATGCTTCTTTGCTAAGTACTAAAGCGGATGAAGCTTCACCCAGCGAGATACCATCCCGGTTTTTGTCAAACGGCATTGCCGGTTGAGAGCTCAAGGCTTTGAGACTGTTGAATCCTGTCAGTGTAAAGGTAGTACATAGGTCAACACCACAGACGACCACGTTGTCGGCAATTCCGGATTGTAAATAAGCTGCGCCCAATTGAATAGCTTGACTTCCAGAGATACAGGCATTGCTGAGGATGGTGCAAGGCCTGATGGGTTTGAAATGGGTATTTAATTGGGATGAAAGGTGATGGAAGAAGGTTTTAATGTTATGAATATTGGGTTTGTCAAGTGCATATAAGTCTATGTCTCCCTTTGTTGTGGCGACGATGATAGCCGTTTTGTTCCAATTAATTTGTTGGTTCTTTATAGCACAATTGATGGCTTCAATACATAATAGGGCTGATTTCGTATAATGAGTGCCATATTTTTCAAAAAGTTGTTGCCACTGTTCATCAGAAAGGTAGGATGCATAGGTCTGCGTGCCATCATTAAGAGTCATAGGCAAGAGAGAACTATCCTTATTTAGGACATTAGTCCAGTGATTGTCAAGGTTTGTTCCCCAATTGTTTACAATAGAACCGCCGGTGCAGAATACTTTATTCATCATAAGCGTTTCTTATAGTAAGCCGGATTTTTCTTTCCAAGATTGAAAAAATGGTGGAAAGGTAAGTTGTAACTCGCCTTTCAAGTTGATAAAAACTTGTGTCGTTTCGGCGGTGGCGCACAATTGTTGATCTGCTATATTGTAAATTTCGTATTGAAAGATTATTTTAGCTGCTTGTGTGTCCAAAAAAGTACAAATAACATTTGCCTCATCGCCATATTTAAGAGATTTGCGATATTTTATATTGAGATCCACTACGGGTACATGATAGCCGTTGGCTGCGATGCTGAGGTAGTCGATATGGTGTATATGGCCAAATTGTTCTCGACTATCTTCTAAGTATTGGATATAATTTCCATGCCATACAATGCCCATGGAATCGACTTCGTTGAAACGGACAGTGATTTGATTGGTTATAGTTAGAGTCTTTCCTGTTAGTCCGGACATTTCAAAAATTTAGGAGGCAAACTTAATGAAATTTTGATTAAACTTCCTCTTGTAACACGATTTTCATAGAGCATTCAGACAATAAGGTGTTATTTAAGAAGGAGCTGCATTCGATGATAATGAAATTCATGATTTGAGCGGTCTGTCTGACTTCTGTGGTGATGGTCTGTTGGGAGGAAGGAAGGTGGTGGATGGTAGCTTTTTCAATAGCCCCTATAAAGCCCACTTTAGGCTTTTCATCGGCGGAAAGTGCCTGATAGCCTGAACGAAGAGCGGCTGATTGTGCCATATTTTCTAAAAGACCATAGGCAGAAAGTCGATTGTTTTCTAATAAAAGATGAGTTGATGGAATAAAAAAGCTGGTTATTGTTAAATCATCTTTATGGCTTGTTATTTTATCAACAAGGACAAAGGGCTCTCTTTGTGGAATTAATCTTTCTACAGGTATATCAAACATAAATCTTTACATAATAAATATAAAAGAGGAATTTACTCCCTGAATAAGCCTATACTGGCGCCGATCCAGTCTTTATCCTTGTTGTACTTAACACCGATCATTTCACCTTTACTCATCCTGATTAGGTTATTGATGAGTCTTGGCTTGGGTGCGCCTTGTTCCCAGGTGTGCATCATTCTTATTTCAAATTTAACGGGTTCGTCGGGATTGGGTGTTTCGATGCCAGCGTGATAATGCACTTTTTCCTGCAATATCCAGTTTTCCGGATCTTTAACTTGTTCAACGTCTTGATGGGTCACATTAAACTTTACGCCTTCGCCACTAAAAGAAAAGAGTGGCTTTAAGACATAATTTTCTAAGTCATTGGGTATGTGGCTGATGGTATTGAGGAATCGGGTTTCAGGGATATACGGATTGTGATGGATAAAGGGCATGGTGTATTTGCTGATTTTAAAGAACCAATTCGGGTGGCCTATCCATTCAACGTCAACTTCGTCTCTAAAGTCAAATTCAGTGACGAGGTCTTTTCTCTTTTCCAATTCGTCAAATATGACGCGGTTGTATATTTTTTCAACGTCAATTTTTTTACCATTTTCAATATAATATAAATGGCGACCATCTTTTTTGAGATCACATAGGTCTAATACTTTAATACCCAATAGTTGGTGACTTCCATAAAAGTCGATGGCGGTATTTTGTTTTTCAGGCTCTATTTCTAAAAGAACGACATTTTCAGGCTTACTGTCACCGACGATGATTTTTTTCAAATATTCAAGATAGGATTCGGTATTAAGCCCATCAAAAAAAGGCTTTAAATCGCGAGGCAGGTCGTAGGCATCGATATAACTTTCATACAGCAAATTTTGAAAACAATATAAAGAGGGAAAGCCTTGCATTTCAATGAGCTTAGGAGAAATTACTCCATTTTTGTCAATGGTAATGCCAAAGTCAAACTGTATGAAAGTGGTATTCAAATTTTCATTGGGTACTTCAAAGCCGATTTTTGAAATAGCGCTATCGCAGTTTTTCTTAAACTCATCGGTTAAAAGATAAGAGGTAAGGGTGTCACAAGCGTCTTTGAGTTGATGTCTGATGTCCCCAGGGATAAAGACAGGAGTCTCTGATATCCTAAAGGTTGACTTCTTTCCAAACCCTGTATTTACCTTGTCAAGCAAAGTTTGATACTTTTCGGGTGTAAAATTTTTATTGAATTGCTTTCTTAATTCCTTATCCATATTGTTGTTAAATAAATGTACCGTGAAAGTAAGTAAATAATTTTAGAATGCTGGTGAAGAATGTCAATTCTACATTCTTTTTTATTAAATATAAGAAAAAAATATTTGTAAATAAAAATAAAACAATGAAATGTACATTAAAAATAAACTAATATGTAAATTTGAAGTTACAAAAATTCTGGTTATTTCAACCCAAATTCCGAATTAGACAATTGCGGAATCGATTTACGACTCGTAATCAATGGTTTCTGTAAACCATTGAAACGATTCGTACATCGGGATTAACCCTCATAATCAGCATTTCACGGTTTTTCAAAACCTATACTGCTGAATTCGGGTACAATCCGAGAAATATTTCCAATCCATGAAATATTGAGTACACATTAAAATAATACCGATTTTGACCATTTCTGGCAATAGAACAAACAACATTTAGTGCATCATGATTTTAAATACTTTCGCCTTGATATTTCTGTTGATTGGCGATTGTTTTGAGTGTATTTTGATAAAAAATCATCTAGTTTGATTGCATTTTCGACCGAATAGTTGCCGATTCCGGTTCGTCGTAATGTTGTGAGATAACCACCGCTTCCGAGGGCTTTTCCTATGTCATGGGCTAATGACCGGATATACGTACCTTTGGAACATGTTATTTCGAAGTTTAAGTCGGGCCATTGGCTATCATCGAGCGTGAGATTTTTTATTTCAATGGGTCTTGCTTCTAATTGGCGGTCAATACCTTGGCGTGCCAATTCGTAAGACCTTTTGCCATCTTTTTTTATAGCGCTATAAATAGGTGGGATTTGTAGGATTGAACCTAAGAATCTATTTTTTACGTTTTGTATGGCTTCTTTGTCAATATGGTCAATCGGGAAGGTCTGATCGACTTCGCTTTCCATGTCATATGTTGGTGTGGTGGCGCCTATTTTGATTGTACCAGTATAGATTTTTTCTTGTGCTTGAATGAGATCAATATTCTTCGTGTATTTGCCAATACATAGTATGAGGAGACCGGAAGCCAGTGGGTCAAGGGTTCCGGCATGACCAACTTTCAATTTTTTTATTCCAAAATGTTTGCACAATGCTATTCTAATTCTGTTGACCACATCAAAAGAAGTCCATTCAAGCGGCTTGTCTATGAGAAGTAAAACACCTTCTTGATATGCCTCCAGTTGAGTGGGCAATGATTCTAATGTAGTTGTGTACATGCGAGTGCGGATTATTTTTGTGATTTGTTAAACAATAGTGTTGCTGTAACGGGATAATGGTCGGAGAATTGCCTTCGATAGATATCGTGGCTATAGACCATAATAGATGGGTCCACTAAGATGTAGTCGATTTTTAATCCGGGGAGATTACCTGCCCAAGTTGTACCAAATCCTATACCTCTTTCTTTGAATGCATCTTTAAGGCCTTCCGATAATTTGTGGTAGATGAAGGATTGAGGAGTATCATTGAAGTCCCCACAAAGGACAACAGGATAGGGTGAGCTATGGGCGTGGTTTTTTATTTTTAGCGCTTGTTGATACCGGATTCTCGTTGCCATTTTATATTTAAAAAACATGCCTTTGATGCCTTTATAGGTTTCTTCTTTTTCTAATTTGTTGAGTGTCACCAATGTGTCTGCTTGGAGACTGATGGTATTGGAATGAAGATGAGCGCTATAAAAGCGGATGATTGTTCCATTAAAATTAATATCAGCCCACACACAATCTCCATTTCCTTTATCAAAGGGCACTTTGCCACTCTGCTCTATAGGAAAAACACTCAAAATGGCTGTATTGCTATTGTATCCGGGATATCTGCAAGTATAAGGATAAGCGAGGGCGGACTTAAACCATTTCAGGTTAGGGTTGGTGCTTTCTTGGATACAAAGGACGTGAGGAAGCTTATTTTCTTCCATAAAAAAAGCGAATTTTTCCCTATTTTCTTTGATGCTTCGAGTTGGATAGGAGGTTAGTTTGGATAATGCCCTTATATTGTATGACATAACTCGAATGGTTTTGTCATTATCGTGCTCAGTGGAGGGTAATTTTAATCCGATAATCCCACTAAATGAGCTCCATCCTAATAATAATGTGGAAAGGGATAGGACAAACCACCATTTTTTTCTAAAAACCCAAAAGGTGACATAGAAAAGATTTACGAAGACGAAAAAAGGATAAAGTAGGCCGAAAAGGCCGAAAATCCAGTGTTTGTAAGGGTTTATGACGGGTGAAAAATAAGACAAAGCCAGGAGCAAAGCTGCCAGAATATTTGTTATAATGAATATGGTTCTGATAGCTTTCAATCTATTGCTTGCTTATATTGTCCAAAAAATCTATTTCATCTTGGTTTAGGCTGTTCTTCCCATTTTTTTTAATTTTCTCTAAAATGCTATCCAATTGTTGTTCTTTCGGGATTTTTTGTTGTCTGTTGGAAGAAGATTCATATTTTTTGACAGAATCAAAGATGCTGACGATTTTCGATTTCTTATTGGGTTTTCTTTTGATGAGGGGTTTTGATCTGTTGTATCTATGAAAGATTGCCGATAGGTCGATACCTCTTCGTAATAACACGATAAACAGGAATCCGGTTGCTGCACCACCCAACCCTGCCAATGCTCCACCGGCGACGACCTTTGACGCTATTCCGAGGATTTGGAAAAGTATCAAAACCATTGCGATAAACTTTATTCTGACATTGCCTATTAATACAAGCCTCATCGAATATTCGGGAGCTAATGTGGCTGCCGCTACAATTATTGCCATTACAGGCGCTGTTGCACCCATAATCATAAAATGTCCAGGCTGAAATCCCGGAATAAGTGAGCTGATAATGACTGCAAGGAAACCACCCAAAATAGCTCCATACGTATATATTGGAAGTATGCGGCGGTCGCCGATGAGGTCGCCGGCAATTTGCCCAAACCAATATAACAGTAACATGTTAAATAGTATTTGCCAAATACTTGGATGGATTAAGCTATAGGTGATAATGGACCAAGGTTGATATGCAAGATGCTTGATGTCTGACAAGGTGACCCATGAAATCAAGTGATTGTACACACTCTCGTCGGCACCTGATAAAGCTACTATAATAACTTTGGAAAAAAGCAGAACAAGAAACACACAAATATTGATTAATATGATCTTTGTGACCATATTGCCCCTATTTAATTCATATTTTATATCCTTTATAATCGAGTCAAACATATTATAAATATAATGCTGATAATGGAATTTCCAAATGATTTCTTATAATTTATTTATTTTTGGAAGCCGCGGATTAGCTTTTTATTCTTCTACATTTGCACTGTGCCCTTAGTAAAAGACATTGTTTGGTGTTGTTTTCTGCCTAATGTATGATGTTCTGTACTCGAAATATAATTTGTTGAACCGAAATCCGCAGTATAGAGAATATTGAATCTTGTATCTGTATTTCTAATCGGTACAATACGGTTTTTCAAAACCTTTACTGCTGAATTCGATTTTAACCCAAATCTATAGTTGAGAATGTTAAATTGTGCATCAGTATTTTCCTCATAATCAGCACACTAAGGTTTTGGCAAAGCTTAATTGCTGAATCGGAATTTAAGCCTTTGTATTATACATATAGTGTAAAGCCATGTTGTCGTTAATTATGACCTCTTTGGTGCAACAAACCCTTGGTTTTCCAGAAATAACAAATTGCTAGACCGGTCAGAGCGCCACCGATATGAGCGAAGTTGGCTACATTGCCCACTTGTCCGAAGCCCATAAATAAGTCTATTACAAAATATAACAATGCTAAATACTTCATCTTGATAGGTATAGGCGGTATAAGTAACATTACTGTCATATTGGGCGCCAGCATTGCCACTCCAATGAGACAGCCACTTACAGCTCCCGATGCGCCTAACATCCTGACCATACCTAAATAATCAGAAGTAAAGTACCAGAATATCCACTGAGCTACAAATGCACCAATTCCACATAATAAGTAAAAGCGGAGAAACTTACCTTCTCCCCATACGCTTTCCAATAAAGATCCAAACATAAACAAACCGAACATGTTGAAAAAGATATGACTTATGTTGGCATGATTAAACATGTGGCTCAAAGGTTGCCAAAACCTAAATTCGGGTGAAGTTGGGAAAAACAGACAAAGCATTTCCTTGAATTGAGGTGGGGAAAAGCTTAATATGACAAATACTATTACATTGAGTATGATTAGTTGTTTGACAACATTTGTAATTCGAATCATATTTTATTTTTTATTATATTTTCTATTTCTGAAATGGAGCAAGTGCCAAAGCATGAGTTACCCCTTTCATCATAGTTGGGATTATCGCATGCAAATAATTGGTCGATGAGATTGGACATTTCTTTGTGTTTTAGTTCTTTGCCTCTTGAGATGGCATTTTTATTGGCATAAGCCAAAGCTATGGCGTGATGAAAATCAAACGTTACTTCTACTTCCTGATGTAGCACATCCAGTACTTCTTCAAACCAAGATTTTAAGTCAGTTCCTTCTTCTAAAAACGAAGGAAATCCATGGATGATAAAATCACAATTATTTTTTATTTCAATATCAAAGCCGGCCGAAACTAATTTGTCCACAATGGTTAAAAGCATTTCGGCTCTCATGGTATCGAAAGATAAGGTTTCCGGAAACAGACTGGTTTGTGTAATCGCTTTTGCCTCAACTGTATTTTTATAATACCTTTCAAATAAGATTCGATGGTGGGCATTGTGTTGGTCTATGATCATCATGCCTGATTTTACTTGTAAGATGATAAAAGACTTATGAAGTTGAATGACGTTGATGAGATTGATTTCTTCGGTTTCTGTTACTTCATCATCAATATCATTTTCATTGTCATTATCCATCTGGCTGCTGAAGACCAATGATTGATTCACAGGCGTTTCAACGGTTTTATTGATGTTTATATTTTCATAAAGATCCCTCCATCTGCCGGTGTTTTCTTTGTAAAAGTCATTGGAAATCCGATAGTTATCTCTTGGCGGGCCGGGATTGGTTGACTGGGGAATATGTGGTTTGGTAGATGTTTCATTGTTCCATGCCCTCGATAATTCTTCATCTTTATCAAAGTCGAAAGACGGTGTGACGAGGTTAAAAGAGAGCGCATGTTTTACGGCCGATTTCAGATAGGTATAGATTAAATGTTCGTCATCAAATTTTATCTCTTGTTTAGTTGGATGGACGTTGACATCAATTGAACCTGGATCTATTTCCAAAAACAAAACATAAAAGGGGAAGTGTGCAGGTGGGATAATCTTTTCATAAGCCGACGTAATTGCGTGATTCAGTAAGTTGCTTTTAATAAATCTGTGATTGACAAATAAATACTGGTCTCCTCTTGTTTTTTTTATTTGTTGTGGTGTACCTATGACGCCATATATTTTGAGTTTTTCGGTATCTTCTTCTACTGATAATAACCGTTTTTCTATATCATTTTTAAAAATATTGGCGACTCTTTGTTTTAATGAAGACTTGTCTAAGAGGTAAATTAAATCGTCGTTATACACCAATTGAAATCTAATTTCCGGGTGTGATAATGCCAGTCGGATAAATTCCTCATAGGCATGTTTTTTTTCAACATCGTTGGATTTTAAGAAAGTTCGACGTGCCGGAATATTGAAAAATAGATTTTTGACAGCAATCGTTGTCCCTGCCTGAGCTTGTACTGCTTCTTGAGATACGACTTTGTTCCCTTCATTGATGATATGTGTTGCTACTTCATCATCGTGTCGTTTGGTAGTCATTTCTACTTGAGCGACAGCGGCAATAGAAGCCAGAGCTTCACCTCTGAATCCCATGGTTTTAATGGCAAAGAGGTCACGGGCACTTGATAGTTTGGAGGTGGCATGACGCTCAAAACTCATCCGCGCATCCATGGGTGACATGCCGACACCATTATCTATAATTGTTATTAAAGTCTTTCCTCCATCTTTTAAAATCAAACTTATCTGCGTCGATCCTGCGTCGATGGCATTTTCCATCAATTCCTTAACAACGGATGCCGGACGCTGCACGACCTCACCTGCTGCGATCTGATTTGCCAATACATCGGGAAGTAATTTTATACAGTCAGACATATTCAATTTTTCAATTTTCAAGACCAAAGGTAATCATCTTTTTGCGCAATTTTTGTTGATTCCTAATTTGTCAAGTTTCATTTTTATTTATAATCTATAGGTAATTTGTTAGAATATGGAAAAACAATTTAACCAATAATATTGTTTTAATATTGTATAAGAATGTGTAAAAAAGTATTTTGATATTATATTGTTCGAAGATGAGAGTAGGCTAGACGGAAATGAATAAAGGATTGGTGAGAAAATAAAAAATGGTTCATTTGCTGTTACCTCCCTATTACATCACCGTCATAATAAATGGAGTATAGGCAAGGTCTATGGAGAGTTGTATTGGGTAAAACCCGAATTCCTCTTAAAGACAATATTTTGCCTTTAAGAAGAATTTGGGTTAAAAATTTGATTATTAAAAATTTATAATATATTATTAAAAAATAGAACATGAAATTAATATTTTTTCTTTTTACCATATTGCCGTGTATAGCTTGGGCACAGGTTAGTGAAGGTGTAAAGGCTATGTCTCAAGGGAGCAAAAATGCATTGACGGTTACTTTGTCGGATATTCGAGCCAACGATGTTGATGCTGTTTGGAAGGATTATATGAAAACGATGGGGAATAAGACGAAGTACCAGCGAAAAGAAAAAGAATATTTCGTTGATGATGCCAGTATGCCCGAAATCAGTAAAAGTACGGTGGACATTTATTCAAAAACTGAGGAGTCCGGCAAAGACGTTCAATTTAGTGTGTGGTTTGATTTGGGAGGAGGTTATTTGTCTTCGTCAGGTCAGCCTGATCAATATAAAGCTGCTGTTAATGTGATGAATGATTTTGTACGTGAAATAAGCCGCTTCAAGCTAAATGAGCATCTGAAAACTGAAATGAATAAGATTTCGAAGATGAATAATGACTTGAAAAAGTTGGTAAGCGACAAAGATTCTTATGAAAAAGATATAAAAAAGGCAGAAGAGAAAATCGTCGATGCCAAGGCTAAAATAGAACAAAACATCAAAGATCAGGCTGCTAAGCAAGCTGAAATAACAACTCAGCAAGCTGCTATAGACAAGGTGAAATCTGATTTAGATAAGATCTGATATCTTAAGGCTTTTTCGGAACAGTATTGGATTCTTTTTTCTTTGGCGGAAAGTCAGGATGGTTCATTTTATGTACCGTATATCTTGTACTAAAGGCGCAAATGGTTAGTTTTTCAAAAGACATCAATTAAAGCTTCTTTCATAAATGTAGAAACTTGTTATTTTTGTTTTAGAAAAGGTGAAATTTGAACGATTTAGTTGTCTCCATTGCGCATTTATTGTACGCAAAGCATATTGGATTTTGTATTTATAGACTACCATCAGACAATACTTTTAAAATTGCCATAGAACAAGGTGTTTTTAAAAGTGATTCCAAAAAAGTACTATTGGTAAAGCCATTTGTGCCGCAGTCAAAAAGAAAAGAGTTGACATTGGATTGTTTGGATAGTATGTCATCTTTAGTGGAAGTAGAAAGCTTTGTCAGGGATTGGAAAGGCAATAAAACAAGTGTTGAGGGAGATTTGCCCACGGCAACAGAGCAATCAGAATATCTGGAATCCTTTGAAAAATATAAGGATGCCATTGAGTCAGGTGTTATTAAAAAAGCGATACTTTCTCGCGTGATTCGAATTGAAAAACCCAAGAAATTTGATGAAATAGCCTGTTTTGAAGATTTGGCTGCGTCATATCCTGATGCTTTCGTTTACATGTTGATTCATCCCACATCAGGAACATGGCTTGGTGCAACTCCAGAATTATTACTGCAACAAAAGGATTCCAAAGCTTTTGTAATGGCATTGGCCGGTACACAATCCAGGCGTGACGACTCTTTATATCAGTGGCGAGACAAGGAGGCCGTTGAACACGAGATGGTCGGAATTCACATTAAGGATGTTTTTTTGCGACACAATTATCGACTTATTCATTCTAATGGTCCGTATTCTGTAGAGGCCGGCAAAGTGGCACACCTGAGGACGGATTATATGTATGATGTTCCGCCTTCAGTAAATTTAGAAAAACTGGTGGCAGAACTTCATCCGACACCCGCAGTTGGCGGTGTGCCGATTATTGAAGGTATTGAGTGCATATTGGAAAATGAAGGCTATGACCGTACATATTACAGTGGCATCATTGGAGAGATAGATGACGTCGGAGATGCACAATTGTATGTTAACCTGAGGTGTATGCATGTGGGCGAGAATGAAATAGCTGTATATGTAGGTGGTGGAATAACCAAAGATTCACAAGTGCAGGAAGAGTGGGAGGAAACGGTTTTAAAAAGCAAAACATTGATTGATAGAATTGTTCAGAAATTTGATATGAATTAATCATAGTTTCATTAAATGCTTTTTACCTTTGCTGTATTCATTGATATAGTGAAACAGATCTGTTGAATATAGTGAAGATTAAACCTTTTTCAGCAGTATGAATATGGACAAGACAAATAGTGCTGATTATGTAGGATGCTCCGATGTAGGAAGAACTTCAATGGTTTCTGTAAACCATTGATTATGAGTCGTACATCGATTGCGCATTTGTCTAATGCGGAATTTGGGTTCAATATGGGTGACTATAGAAAAGTAACGAAGTGATAAATGGAATTAACAAATAAAGAAGGAGTAAGACTAATAGTTAATGCATTGGCTGAATTGGGGTTGAGGCATGTCGTGATATGTCCGGGATCTCGCAATGCGCCCTTTGTTATATCTTTCAACCGACATGCTGCATTCAAGTGTTACAGCATCAGGGATGAGCGAAGTGCGGGTTTTTTCGCATTGGGATTAGCCAAAGAAACACATTTCCCGGTAGCTATATTGTGTACCAGTGGTTCTGCAACCGTTAATTTTGCTCCAGCTATCACAGAGGCTTATTATCAAAGAATTCCTCTTGTTGTCCTTACAACCGATCGTCCTGAAATATGGGTTGATCAAGGTGATGGGCAGACGATACGGCAACAAGGGATATATAATAATTATATCCGCAAAAGTTATGTTTTAAAAGGAGATGCGGAGAAAGCCGATGAGTTTTGGTATAATTCGAGATGTTTAAGTGAGGGTTTTGCGATAGCTACTTTGTCAGATCCCGGTCCTATACATTATAATATACCACTGCATGAGCCATTGTATAACATGGTTGAAGCATTTGATAAAAAAAATAGGATTTTTCTTCAAAAGCCAATTATGAGTCAATTGTCGCACGAAAATGCGGAGACAATGGCATCAGCTTTGTCCCTTAGTAAAAAGGTGATGATAATAGTAGGTCAGTTATCAGACCAAGATGGGTTGTTGGATCTTTTGATTGGGATAAATGCCCATACTCAAGTTGTTGTATTGACAGAGACACTATCCAATATGTACCATGCTTCTTTTATCGGATGTATAGATCGGTGTATAACGGGGTTGACAGATGAGGAGATAGGTGGATTGATGCCTGATATACTCATTACAATTGGAGATGCCGTTGTGTCAAAGCGTATAAAAAGTGCTTTGAGGAAGTTTAAGCCGGTAGAACATTGGAATATTCATCCCTTTGATAGCAGGACAGACACATATCAATCATTGACCCAAGCTGTTCCATTAAATCCGGCAGTTTTTTTCCAACAAATAATCCATCAAGTGACTTCCAATCATTCCGGTTATCAGGAAAAGTGGAAAGATTTAGATAAAAGGCGGCGGAATAGACATCAATGGTTTGTCAATCGGTGTGAATATAGTGATTTGTACGTCTTTGGCAGGATTTTCTCAGCCTTAAAGGAAGGAAGTAACTTACATATAGCCAATAGTTCACCTGTACGGTATGCCCAGTTGTTTGATGATTCCTATCGAGTTAAAATGCATTGCAATAGGGGAACCAGTGGAATAGAGGGATGTACCTCGACGGCGATGGGTTCGGCTGCTGCCTCTGTGGATAAGTCTTTTATTCATATCACAGGCGATGTCGCCTTTCATTACGACGTAAATGGGTTGTGGAATGACAACTTTGAAGGGAGGTTGAAGATTATCGTTATCAACAATGGAGGTGGTGGCATATTTCGAATCATTGAAGGTCCAAATAAGGTGCAGGAACGAAGGGAATTTATTGAAGCTGCTATGGCCACAAATGCCGAAAAAATTGCAGAACATTTCCAATGGAAATACATCAGGGCGGTGGATGCAGAGAGCCTTGGGGAGGCTTTGGATAGCTTTTTAAAGGAAGATGTTGAGAAAACAATTTTGGAAATATGTACCCATCCGGATGAAAATCCATTAATTTTGGAGCAATATTGGAAATATTTAAACGAAGAAAAAGTGCTATGAGTCACATTAAATGGGAAGATATAAAAGAATATCAGGATATAACATTCCGCTATTGTGAAGGAGTCGCCCGGATTGCATTTAACCGACCGGAGGTGCGGAATGCATTTCGGCCGGAGACGGTATCGGAGTTGTTAGATGCACTCATCATCTGTCATGAATCGCAAGAGATAGGCGTGGTGCTGATCAGTGGTGAAGGGCCTTCGCAGAAAGACGGTGGCTGGGCTTTTTGCTCAGGTGGGGATCAGCGAGTCCGGTCTAATACCGGTTATAAAGGAGGAGATGGTGTCAACCGTTTCAATATCTTAGATGTGCAGCGGCAAATCCGTTTTATGAACAAAGTAGTCATCGCTGTGGTGCCCGGCTGGGCTGTGGGCGGTGGACATAGCTTGCATGTTGTGTGTGACCTGACCTTGGCAAGTAAGGAATATGCAATCTTCAAGCAAACAGATGTTGATGTGGCGAGCATTGACGGCGGTTTTGGTTCGGCTTACCTGGCACGTCAAGTCGGACAAAAAAGGGCAAGAGAAATCTTTTTTCTGGGAAAGTCCTATTCTGCTCAGGAAGCATACGAAATGGGTATGGTCAATGCTGTGGTTGATCATGACAAGCTGGAAGCAACAGCATACGAATGGGCGCAAGAAATCCTTGGAAAAAGCCCGACTGCTATAAAGATGGCAAAGTTTGCTCTCAATCTCATTGATGACGGTCTGGTAGGGCAACAGGTGTATGCGGGAGAGGCGACTCGACTTATTTATACCACAGAAGAAGCGAGAGAAGGCCGCGATGCTTTCCTTGAAAAAAGAAGACCTCAATTTGATAAGTTTCCTAAGTTTCCATAAATAAATAGATTGATGACGTCAATTCGAGCATGGTTGGAAGCATTTAGGCTTCATACATTGCCTCTGGCACTGTCCACGATACTCATGGGAAGCCTGTTGGCGGTATATTATCACAGCTTCCAGCCATCAATAATGATATGGGCAATGTTGACTACATTGTTTTTGCAAATTTTAAGTAATCTTGCTAACGACTATGGAGACACAGTGCATGGTGTGGACAACCAAGATCGGATAGGACCAAAGCGAAGTCTTCAGAAAGGTGAAATTACACTTCGCCAGATGGGCATCGCCATATTTATTTGCATCGTGTTGGCATTGATTTCCGGTATTTCATTGATAATACATAGTATGCGCTCTATGGAATTTTCCTATAGTGTAGTGTTTTTCTTGATAGGAATAGCCGCTATTGTCGCAGCCGTCAAATATACCATTGGCAGTAATCCTTATGGTTATTCGGGCTTAGGGGACTTCTTCGTATTCATATTCTTCGGTATTGTGGGTGTGATAGGGACTTATTTTTTACATACCCATCACCTTAGTACATTGGAAATTTTACCGGCAATAACCATAGGATGCTTCAGTGCCGGAGTACTAAATTTGAATAACTTAAGAGATAGGGTCAATGATGCTGCCTCCGGCAAGAATACCTTGGTCGTAAAAATAGGATTAGAAAATGCTAAGTATTATCATGCTTTCTTATTAACTGTGGGCATGCTTACCGCGGTAATTTACAGTCTTCAAAGCAGGGCAGGTGTCTATCAATGGATATATTTAATTGCCTTTGTTGGAATTGTACGAAGCATAATTATTGTTCAAAAAAATGAAAATCCTGTTGCCCTATATCCCGAATTAAAATATTTATCACTCAGCACCTTGTTATTTACGATATTATTTGGAATCGGTCTCAACGTATAATTGCTCGAATTTTTGACAATGTAAGTTATCCGAAAATGATTTTTATAATAGATTGAAAATTAGACGTAATCCAGAAAAGTCGGAATTCCTTTAGCCCAGATTCCTCATTAGACAAAAACTGAATCGATATACGACTCGTAATCAATGGCTTACAGAAACCATTGAAACGATTCGTACATCGGGATTAACCCTCATAATCAGCACTATACGGTTTTTCAAAACCTATACTGCTGAATTTGGGTTTAACTGATGCTTCGGTTGTATTGATGCGAAGTTTGTTGAGACGACTGATTAATAACTTGCAGTCTGACATATTACCTTCAAATAGATTGTGTAATTCTGCCTTTTAGATGATCAAACCTTATTCCGATGGGTATATAGGTTCCTCCTTAATGTACTGAATTTTTGGGAATATATTTAATATTTCTCTCGTCAATATAGAATTCATTTTTACCTTTTTTCACAAAAAAGAAACATTTTGGTATGATTTCCCCATTGAACTTTAATTTTCTTACATAAAAATCCATGATTTTATCATAATTATCTTTTAAGACAAATTTCGCATTATTAAGATCCAAAACATTTTTTTTTCCTCCTTCAATATTTACTAGTAGATAATGGTCAACTATGTAATTATCGAAATTAATAACATCCGGGAAATCAAGTTTATTATGCTCGAAATCAAAAAATATGGCTAATTTATTATTTGGCTCCTTAGTAACGAAGATAATTTTTTTATCTTGATTTATAAAATAAAGTATTTTTTCGTACTTTAAATCAAAATTAGAAACCACATCTCCGTTATTATATATTACACCTTGTAATTTATTTTGGTCTGTTACAATAGCAATTTCTCCTCTTGGGCTAACATAACCTTTGATAATATGAATTTCATCATATTTATTTGAAAAGTATATTACTTCACCATCTTCCGTTTCGAATCCGTCAATACTGCCACGTTCTATGGGTGGAAGTGCCTCTATCTCATCAGATCGTTCCAATTTTTCAACCTTATTTGGAGGAGTTATTGAGAATTCAATTCCATTATAATAAAAATCCATGGAATTGTAACGAACTGATCTTGCTTTGTCTAAAGAAGGAACAACTGTGACTTGCATAGTCCGGCAGTCTAAGTACCCCCATTTGCCATTTGTCCCTTTGAATGGTACCAAATAGGCTATATTTTTACTGTTTACATTCTTAGTTATTTGGTAAAGTTTTTTGGATTGCGCTTGAGTTATAAGGGCACTGCTCAAAATTAAAATTAAAATTAAAATAAAATGTTTCATTATAATACTATTTAAATAAATGTGAATAATAGATAAGAAATATTTAAACAAAAGTTATTAAAATAGATAATTGTGTTATATATTAACATCTGAATAACATGAATATAAAATGATGATTCTCTAAGGATGAAGATAGGGATTTTACCTGATATTTATGTAATGGTTGACGACTTTTTTAAAGAATTGTATCAAGAAATAAAAAATGTGTGAATCGAAAGTGGAATATTTTCGGTTCGGAACAGGAAAACTTCCATTTCAAATCTGAACTGATGACGATTTATGTTTTTTACCATCTTAGCTACTATACAAACTTCAGAGCATAGTAAAATGAATTTGAATGTGTGAATCTGAGTGATTATTTTCCGAGTTTAGTCAGTTATGAAATCTTTAACTACTTATAGAAAAAACTGTTTGTTCCATTAATTGTCTTTTTAAAATATAAATTTATGGGACAATGTAGAGGTATTAATTTTATTGATTCCACTACCATCAAGGTGTTTCATATTAAAAGAGAGCATCAGTATAGTGTATTTAAAGGTGTTGCGAATAAAGGCAAAAATACAATGGTTGGATTTTCGGCTTTAAGCTCCATCTAATCATCAATGAAATAGGCGATTTATTATCCTTTTACCTTTCAAAAACACATTGTTGACGATAGAAATATGGATTTCAAGGAATTTCTAACCAAAAATATATTTGGAAAAACCTTTGCAGACCGGGACTTTATCTCCCAAATGATAACAGATTACTTGTGAAATGACGACATTCATTTATTATATAAACTTAAAAAGAATATGAAGAAGCATAATATATCAGACATTGCTAAATTACTTCTAGAATAACAGTCATTAATTGAATCTGACAATGATGAATTGAAGACCATCTGCTCAGTCGAACCTACCCGGCATAGACGTTTACAAAGCTTCTTAAACAATTTTATCGCCGCAATATATACCTATAACTTCATACTTAAGAAACCCTCTCTGAATATTCAACCCATCTTTGATGATGTTCCGAAATTACCCATCTCCTCTTAAACACTATTCACCTTAATTATGCTTTTTTGTATCTTTATAAAATGCTGCCCCAAAACCCTGATTTTAACATAAATTTTACCAGTTGGAAGGGTAGCTTACGCAACCTGGGCTAATAGACATTTTTAGGCTCAAATTGACAGAAACGTTTAATATGATTCGTTTTGAAGGTAATCAAAGGTTTTGAATAAACCGCTTAGTGCGGGTTGTTTGAAAAGTCCCGATATACAAATCTTTTAATAAATGTGGAAAAATCGTTTATTGCGAAAAGTTTAGCGATTAGGTGTTTTCTTATGAGGAAAGTGGGCTTCTTGCTTTCCCTTTCAAAGCTGAAAAAACAAGCTGTGGGCAGTATTATTCCAATGTCTTTTCTCTTATAAATTTGTCGTCTCCTTGCTCTACTACTGCATTTTCATTATCTTTGCGAAAATTTATAAACGGCTATCTTATTGTTTTTTTTACACTAAGTAAGCGTTTTAACGATCAACAAAAGCAATATGTCAATAATCCCTTCCATTTATAAGCCGAAGAACAAGATTCGTATAGTCACAGCAGGATCACTCTTTGATGGACATGATGCTGCCATCAATATCATGCGACGTATTTTACAGTCATCGGGAGCTGAAATCATTCATTTGGGGCATAATAGGAGTGCCGATGAAATTGTGAATACTGCCATTCAAGAGGATGTTCAGGCTATAGCGATAACTTCTTATCAAGGTGGGCATAATGAATTTTTCAAATATATTTATGACTTACTGCACCAACGACATGCCGGGCATATTAAGGTTTTTGGAGGTGGAGGCGGGACTATTTTGCCAGAAGAGATAGCTGCTTTGCAGGCCTACGGTATAGCGCGAATTTATTCTCCTGATAACGGAAGATCCATGGGGTTGCAAGGGATGATTAATGATGTTTTGGAGAACAGCGATTTCCCGGTAGGAGAGAAGCAAGACTTTCAAGTAAATCAGTTGAATAGTCATAGTCCTCATGTCGTCGCACGGATGATTACTGCTATAGAGAATTATCCGGAACATCATGAAAAATTGATGGCGGAGCTTCATCAAAAGAGTGAAGCAAGTAAAATTCCTGTAGTGGGAATAACCGGAACGGGTGGAGCAGGGAAATCAAGCTTGATTGATGAATTAATCAGACGTTTTTTACTAGAATACAATAATAAGACACTTGCTATTATCTCAGTGGATCCGAGCAAGCGCAAGTCCGGTGGAGCCTTATTGGGTGATAGAATCCGGATGAATGCCGTCAATCAGTCCCGAATATTTATGCGTTCGATGGCTACACGTCAATCGAATCGAGCTTTAAGTAGTGAAATTAAAAGCGCCCTTGATGTTCTCAAAGCCGCCGGATTTGATTTGATTATTTTGGAGACAAGTGGAATAGGTCAGGCAGATACGGAGATTACTGAATATGCTGACATGTCACTGTATGTGATGACTCCTGAGTTTGGAGCGCCAAGCCAACTGGAGAAAATAGATATGCTTGATTTCGCTGATATTATAGCTATCAATAAATTTGATAAAAGGGGAGCCGCCGATGCCCTTCGCGACGTCAGAAAGCAATATCAACGCAATCATTTGTTGTTTGATAAACCTATAGAGGAAATGCCTGTATTTGGGACTATAGCCTCTCAATTTAATGATCCGGGAACCAATTCTTTCTATTACAAAATTATCGATATCCTCAATGAGCGCACTGATAATAGGTTTGCCGGTGAGATAGACCTTCGTACCGGAGACTCTGAGAAAGTCTATATTATACCTCCTGGCCGAGTTAGGTATCTA
The DNA here is from genome assembly GCA_018057925.1 of Saprospiraceae bacterium. Lineage (GTDB taxonomy): Bacteria > Bacteroidota > Bacteroidia > Chitinophagales > Saprospiraceae > Parvibacillus. The sequence goes on along the minus strand of JAGPCT010000005.1, from coordinate 120,040 downwards.
TCCGAAATATCTGAAGAATGTCGAAAGTACGATGAGTGGGTGGAAGCACAATCTGAAGTGGCCGGTAAAGTTCAATCCATCAGGCAAACTCGTTCTATTGTCGGCGATGATGTCAATGTAATAAACTCTTTACAAAGTATTGAAGATAAAGTTAAATTGCAGCTCACAAGGGAGAATGAAAATCTTTTGGTAGAATGGCCGACAAAGAAAGCCAACTACGAAGGCGATTATTTCACCTATTTTGTCCGTGGCAAAGAAATCAAGGTTGAGACCTTTACCAAATCGCTTTCCCACCTTCGTATTCCAAGGGTTAGTTTGCCTAAGTATCATGGATGGCAAGATATATTGAAGTGGATATTAAAAGAAAATGTTCCGGGAGAATTTCCTTTTACTGCGGGCGTATTTCCTTTTAAACGGAAGGAAGAAGATCCTACGAGGATGTTTGCCGGCGAAGGTCATCCTGAAAGGACGAATAGACGTTTCCATTATGTGAGTATCGGGATGCCTGCCAACAGACTTTCTACGGCTTTTGACTCAGTGACTCTTTATGGAGAAGATCCGGATTATCGCCCCGATATATATGGCAAAATAGGGAATTCCGGCGTTTCAGTGTGTTGCTTAGACGATGCCAAGAAGTTGTATTCAGGCTTTGATTTGTGCGACCCCCGCACTTCTGTCAGCATGACAATCAATGGTCCGGCAGCCACGATATGCGCCTATTTTATGAATGCAGCCATTGATCAGCAATGTGAAAAGTATATTTCTGAACACGGAATGGAAAATCTGGTTGAACAAAAGTTGAAAGAGAAATACGATGCCAAAGGTCTTAAGCGACCTGAATATCAAGGCTCGATTCCGGAAGGCAATAATGGTCTGGGCCTCATGCTCCTCGGCGTAACAGGTGACGAGATACTTTCGGCAGAGGTATATCAAGAAATTAAAGAAAGGGCATTGGGCTTGGTGCGTGGGACGGTACAGGCTGATATCCTCAAGGAAGATCAAGCACAAAATACATGTATCTTTTCAACTGAATTTTCTTTGAGACTAATGGGCGATATGCAGCAATATTTCATTGATCATAAAGTTAAAAATTTCTATTCCGTTTCCATTTCGGGGTATCACATCGCCGAGGCAGGTGCCAATCCTATTTCTCAACTTGCCTTTACGCTTGCCAATGGCTTTACGTATGTGGAATATTATTTATCACGAGGAATGGCAATAGATTCTTTTGCTCATAATCTATCCTTTTTCTTCAGCAATGGTGTTGATCCGGAATATGCCGTCATTGGTCGTGTAGCCCGAAGAATTTGGGCAAAGGCAATGAAGTTAAAGTATGGAGCTGACGAAAGGGCACAGAAGTTGAAATATCATATCCAGACGTCAGGTCGTTCTCTCCATGCCCAGGAGATTTCTTTCAATGATATCCGCACCACATTACAAGCGTTGTATGCTATCTATGACAACTGTAATTCGCTCCACACCAATGCGTATGATGAAGCTATCACGACACCTACCGAAGAGTCGGTTCGCCGTGCTATGGCAATTCAATTGGTTATAAATCATGAACTCGGTCTTGCCAAAAATGAAAATCCGAATCAAGGTTCTTTTATTATTGAAGAATTGACAGACTTGGTTGAAGAAGCCGTATTGTCAGAATTTGACAGGATAACAGAAAGAGGTGGCGTCTTAGGTGCCATGGAAACCGGATATCAAAGGGGCAAGATTCAGGATGAAAGTCTTTATTATGAACGACTGAAGCATACCGGTGAACTGCCACTTATCGGTGTGAACACCTTTTTGTCGGACGACGGTTCACCAACTGTTTTGCCACGTGAAGTGATTAGGGCTACAGAGGCCGAAAAGGAATCTCAAATTGATACCTTGCGTACGCTACAAGATTTAAATAAGGATGTGGTTAATGAAAAATTGGCTGAGTTGCAACGTGCTGCCATCCACAATCACAACCTTTTTGAAACTCTTATTGAGATAGGAAAATATTGTTCTCTTGGACAGATTACACATGCATTATTTGAAGTAGGAGGGCAGTATAGGCGGAATATGTAATTATGGATTTACAATGCGTAGCTTTGAACCAAGAAAGGGGAAAAAAACTTAATTATGTTTTTCTACCATTAAGAAGTAAAGGTTCATTAAGTATAAAAACTTAATAGTCATCATTCCTTAATGGTTATTATTTTATTCCAATATATTTTTTACTATTAAGATAAAAAAAGGCTCTGCAATTAATATCACAGAGCCTTTTTTTGAAATTCAATTACTTTTCTTCAATCAGAAGGTTGGTCATTGCATTTTTTAGTTGCTCGTTACCTTGGTTTTCGATATAGGATTTTACGATACTATTGGAGCGCTTGACGAGGTCGCCAGACTCTTGAGGTGAAAGTGCTTCATTGGATTGGGCTGCTGACGCAATGTCAAATAAAGACTTTGCTACAGCAAATTTCTTCCATTGTGAAAATTCACTATTTTTAGCGATATTTTCTATGACGGCAAAGCTCTTTAAAATTGTTGCTTTGTCACTATTATTGACCAACTCAGAGTATTTGTTGAATAAGCCAAATGCCTCAAATCCCTCTGTCTTATCCAATTTACTTTCAAGCAATGTCAATGCTCTCGGATCATTATTCCCAATATAAATCTCAGAGATGGCCGATGTAAGCGTGCTATTGTCTTCTTTTTCATATTTGGATAAATAAGGTGCTGCCTTAGATACGTCTAATTTATTTAGTCCCATCAACGCCGAGGCAAGGATTGAATATGCTACATTGTCATTTATATTTTTTACAAATACGCTTTCGTAGGTAGGCTTGGGAGACTCTGCCAAAATGTCTATTGCAGTTGAACGAACGGAAGGTGCCGGGTCATTGGTTGCCAATTCGATAACTTTATTCTCGAAAACAGGATATTCATTCAGATCAACTTGACCAAGAGCCTTTCTGCGCATTGTCTGAGATGGGTCAGATAGAAAACCGAGTATAATTTGATCCACTTCGGGCGTTAATTGAGACTTTATCTTGTCTAAAGCTATCATCCGGTCGTTGAGTGTCTTGTAGTGGGTCGCTTGATATTTATATGCATCAAGTGGTTTATCGTATTTAATCTTGGCAAGTAAGACGTCATTAGCGTCAAATATAACATTGACTGGAGCTTTGTCCACATCGAAAGAAAAGGTTTGGTTTCTTTTGCAGATAAAAATATCTTTTGTAATGGGCTTGGTATTGCCTCCGGGATAGATGTCCACTTTAACCGGGAGTTGGAATATATGTTGCTGTTGTTCTCCACTTTGAGTTTGTTGTACTGTCAAATATAATTTTTTGCCTGAGGCGTCCATACTATCTGTAACAGTAAGTTCCGGTTGTCCGCTTCCAAAGAACCATTGGTTGAAGAACCAATTTAAATCTTCGCCTGACACTTCTTCCATTGCCATTCTAAGTTGAGCTGCTTCCACAGCAGTGTAGGCATTTTTAGTCAAGTACAGTTGTAATCCCTTGAAAAAGACATCGTCACCCAGATAAGAGCGGAGCATGTGTAACACCAATCCTCCTTTGTTGTATGAGTGTGCATCAAACATATCTTCCTTATTCTCATAGGAGTAATAGATGAGATCGTGTGTACTTCTTCGTGCCGTTGCCAGATAGCCTGCCATTTCATTCATACGGTGAAAATCCGCTTCGTCTCTACCGTTTTTATGTTCTTCCCATAAATATTCCGCATAATTGGCAAAGCCTTCGTTGAGAGTTAAATTAGACCATGACTCACAGGTAACATAATCGCCAAACCAATGATGAAACATCTCATGTGCAACGATACCGTCATTGTCGGCATCTAAAAGTTCACGTGTGGTCTTTTGACAAAAGTCTCCAAATACCACTGCTGTAGTATTTTCCATGGCTCCTGATACATAGTCTCTAACAATGACTTGAGAAAAACTTGGCCACGGGTATTTAACCCCTAATTTGTCAGAAAAGAAAGTCAACATCTCGGGTGTATGATTAAAAATAGCTTTTGCATCTTTTTCATATTTCGGCTCCACATAGTATTTAAGCGGAATATTGTTCCATTTGTCAGGAACGACGGCATATTCACCAATAGCCATCATAAAAAGATAAGGTGCATGAGGTTGGTTCATGACATAATGGTCGGTGCGGCTTCCATCTTTATTTTTCTTAGAATCGGCAAAGACACCATTGGATAACGTCTTGAAATTATCACTTACAGTAATCCACATTTCTTGTGTAGTCTTTTGATTGGGGCGGTCGATTGTTGGGAACCAGCGACTATTGCTTTGTGTTTCGCCTTGCGTCCATATTTGACGGGGTTTGTTCTTGTCTTTGCCATCAGCATTGATAAAGAATAGTCCTTTGTCAGATGATATGGCTGCACTTCCACTGGTAGGCACTTCATCCGGTTTGGCTACATAATCTATTTTGACGACAACATTTTTTCCTACAGGGTAATTCATTCCTAAGTCAATAGAAAGGGCTTTGCCGTCATAGTTGTATTTCAATTTCTTGCCATCTAAAGTGGTAACTGAATTGATATCAAAGCCAACAGCATCGAGGCTCAATACATTACGCTCTCTGGCGACGGGCGTGGCGGTTATCTGCGCGATACCTAAGCAATGCTTCTTTTGCCAATCAAAGCGTATCCATAATTTTGTATCAACGAGATTGAAAAGTCGTGTTGCTGTCGCTTGATAGACAGGCAATGTGTCTGGCAATGCAGATGCCATAGCATCTGTGCCATGGTAATAGTCGTCCTCTTCATTCGGATCGTATGCATCTTCCATTGACATCGTTTCTGTCGTATCTTGGACAGATTCTGCCGGTATTGTATAAGTAGTTGATGAATTATTGGGCTTTGTTGAATTGCATGAAATCAGGCCAAAGAACCCCAAAATAAACAAGAAAAAATATTTTTTCACGATGTTGTATTTTAAATAAATATGGAATATGTTGTTAATAAATTCGTTTTTTACCCTGCTACATTATATTCACGTAGAGCGGCATTCAAACTGGTTTTTTTGTCTGTACTTTCTTTTCTCTGACCGATGATGAGAGCACACGGTACTTGATATGTGCCTGATTGGAATTCTTTGGAATAACTGCCTGGAATGACGACAGAGCGAGGAGGTATCTCACCCTTATAACGAACTTCCGTATCACCGGTAGCATCAATGATGTGTGTGCTTTGCGTTAGAACAACGTTGGCACTTAAAACGGCTTCACGCCCTACTTTTACACCTTCAACTAAAATACATCTTGAACCAATAAATGCATCATCTTCAACAATGACGGGACTGGCTTGTACAGGCTCCAAGACACCTCCTATGCCAACTCCCCCACTAAGGTGAACATTACGCCCTATCTGAGCGCAAGAGCCAACAGTTGCCCAGGTATCCACCATAGTGCCGGAACCAACATAAGCTCCAATATTGACATAAGAGGGCATCATTATAACCCCACTTTCTAAGAAACTTCCGTACCGGGCTATAGCATGAGGCACTGCTCTAACTCCTTGAGCAGCGTACGATTTCTTTAAGGCTATTTTGTCATGCCATTCAAATGGGCCGACCTCGATTGTTTCCATTTGTTGAATGGGGAAGTATAAAATTACTGCTTTTTTAACCCATTCATTGACAATCCATTGGTCTGAATCTTGTTGAGCAACCCTCAATTGTCCTTTATCTAACTGTTCAATAACGGATCGAATAGCTTGTTGTACTTCAACTTCTTTTAATAAACTTCTGTCATCCCAAACACTTTCAATGACTTGTTTTAAATTTTCCAAAATATATTCAATTTAGGCACGAATATAAGTGATTGTGTTGTCTTATCAAATCAATCTGATTGAATTACGGATTTATACTAAGATTTATTCGACGAATGTAAGCTGATAAGGTATTTAATTGTGATTCATTCCGATTTTCAAGATTGGATTTAGTAATGTTGAATTGTTCTATTTTCAAGGTTGTATTTGATAATTATTATTATTTTATGCCTTAAAAATACTCATTTGATGCCATAAAACACCCTTTTAATAAGTAAATGCTTGTACTAACTCTTCTTTTTTCTCATATTGCATTGATATTTGCAAAAAAATAGTAGCGGCTCTTAATTTAATGTCATTTAAGAATGACGTTCACAAAACACTTACAACATTATTTACAAGTTGACCTAACTGGGATGTACTTTGTCCCTGTCTTCTTGTTTATAATAACTTTTGTATAAATTACTATAATACAGCCGATTCAACAAACGAGGTTTACAAAGCCGTATTATGCTGATTACGGGACGTCCCGATATACCAATCGAACAATGGTTTCATGAAGAATTGGATTTACCAATTTTAGTAAAAACAATCCAACCCAATGTAGTTTAATGCTGTAGTGATAGATGTATACCTCATTGTATTTAGACGATAGCATATATACTATGTGTTTTAAGAGTTGTAAGCCGATACTTCATTTGTCTAATGAGGAATTTGGTATAAATTTTGGTAAAAACATGAAAACTGAAAATATAAAAGACAAATAAGTCCGATAATTATAAAATATTGGAAAATGGTAATATATTTGGCAATAAAAATAATAAGTAGAATAATATTTGTAAAATAAAGAAGGTAAATCCTGTATGTTTGTGCGAATTACGAAATTAGAGTATGTTTGTAAAGTTGAGACGATCTTAGTCAATTTAATGGATTATGTTGATGTTTAAGGGTGTACAAATAATAAGGGATATTTTGTTGAGTGTGTTATTCATACTTTTCATGATGGGATGTAATCCGGAGGGGGGGAATAATGACCGAAATGCTCAAGAATTGTGGGGACCTGTCAAATCTGTTCGGGATATTTCTTACGAGGCAGTCGTTAAGTCAGGAGAGATAGTAAAGGGTAAAAAGTCAAGTCCTAATTGGTGGAAGGATTCATACACGGTTTTTGATAGGAAAGGGAAGGCAACCGAAGAGCTTTTTTATAGGTCTGATGGGCGGATATGGACAAAATCTTTTTATCGATATGATGATGACGGTCGTAAAATAGAGACTGAGGTATTGGGTGCTAATTTAAAGCCATGGTACAAGAGGATAACCAGATATGATGCATCAAACAATCCAATTGAAGACGTATTGTACAAAGCCGGTGAAACATTGGGCTCTCGATGGATTTATAGTTACAACGATAAAGGTCAGAAGGTCATTGAAAATAGGTATCATCCTGACGGCAAGCTAAGTATCCGTTCGACTTTTAAATATAATGATAAAGGTCAAAAGGTGGAAGAGGTGATGTACAATTCTGAAGGTGGGCAGATTGTCAGATGGGTTTCTCATTATGATGATCGCAATCTAAAGGTTGAGGAATATTATTATAATGCCAAAAATGATTTGGATGCCAAAGAGATTTACCAATATGAGCTTGATAGTCGAAACAATTGGATTAAAAAAGTAATTTTTGATGGAGATCAACCGAAGTTTATTATTTATCGAGAGATCCAATATTATTGAGACAAGGTGGAGAGATATTGTATGGGTAAGTAGAAAAAAGAGTGTATGGAGGATTAGGTAAAAGAGCTTGACTGATTGGGTTGATGATTTTTGTTGATAGGTATTTCAACGACCATGATGGTTCCCACACCCGGGCTAGATTCGACGCTAAATTTTCCTTTAAGATATTGAGCTCTATATTCGACATTTTTTAGGCCCATGCCTTGATATTGGGTGTTTTCAAAGTCAAATCCATTTCCATCATCTTCTACAGTAATAATCATAAGGTCTTCGAGATAGTTGATTTGGACGATTATTTCCTGTGCCTGAGCATGTTTTATGCAATTGTTGACCAATTCCTGGATAATCCTATATGTGAAGAGGTCTAAGTCTTTATTGTCATGTTGGATGATGCCAAATGCTTGGTAGATTACATTTGGTCCGCCTTCAAAGTTGTATTTGTCGATCAATTCTTCCAATGCTGTATGTAGTCCATATTTGGTTAGAGTAATCGGCATCATATCTCTCGATATTTTTCGCACTTCTTCACAGGCTTCATCAATCATTTCCTTTGCTTTTTTCATAGAATGCCCTTCCGGGTGATCATTGCCCGGGCTGGAACTCATTTGAAGCTTTATAGTGCTTAGTGTGGCTCCTAAGCTATCATGTAATTCTTTACCGATTCGATTTCTTTCCGCCTCTTGCCCCATTAACATTGATTCCATGGCTTTAATCTGGCTTTCTTGTTCGACTTGTTTGAGTTGTTTGTCTCTTAATTCAGATTGCTGTTGCGCAATTATTTGATTGGTTTTGAGTCGATTGACATAATTGTTATAGATGAGGTAAACGACTAAAATGGATGCTAAAAATGAAAATATGAGAATATAAATGATGGTTTTTTGTTGTCTGCTATTGATTGTTTTTAACTCATTTTCATTTTCAAGTTGTTGGATGACTTCGTCCTTTTTCTCGGAATCAAATTTTTGGGCTATTTCCTGGCTTGATTTTACGATTTCTGTATTTTTTATTTTATCCACCACTGCAAAGTATTTGTCCAGCGTGGGCTTGATAGAATCCTTTTTTCCCAATTCGATATAGGATTGGGTCAATAATTTATACAAAGACTGTAGAGAAATATAATCTTCATTTTTTAAAAAATGGGGTTCAGCTTGTTCTAAATAATCTTTTGCTTTATCGAGATTCTGCATTTTAAAGTACAAAACACCGAGTTGGTATTCAGTTTTTGCCAACATTGACTCATTGCCGAATCTTTGTGCTACTTTGTTGTTGTGCATTGCAAGGCTTAGCGCTCTATCTAAATTGTCGGTTTTTATATCATTTTGTATGATTAATATTTTATTTTCAATTATTAAGTGTGTGTCTTTCAGGATATTATTATTTACTTCCAAGGTTGCGATAAAGCACTGCCTGGCGTTAACATCATCGTCGATATGGCTATATACCTCACCCAGCTGATTCATAGCTTTGACATAGGGTAGGTACATTTTATTTTTTTTATAATAGGATGTTGCTTCTTTTAAATAGGAAATTGCAAATTTATAATTGAAAACCTGGTCGTTTAGGATGCCCAATCTGACTAAAAGGTCATGGTATAGGAGCTCTTTACCAAGGCTTTTGAAAAGAGTCGTGCTTTTTTGGTAAAAGTTAATCGCACTATCTTGGCGTGATTCTGACTCATAATATGCTCCTAATCGTTGATATATCTCTGCGATAAGTTCATTGTTATTGGTTTTCGAAGCTTCTTTTAGTGCGTGATACAGTAAGTTTTTGACGGAAGTATTGACCTTGGTAGAGTCAGTCTGTGCGATTGAAATGGGGCTTTTACTTAAAAAGAAAAATACACTTAAAGCGATGATCCACAGCAGGTGTAATCGTGCATCGACTAATGGATTATGTGTCTTGTCTCTCATAAATAGAGGCTATGATGTTACACAAGATTATTTTCGAGGGCTACTCTAACCAATCCGGCACTGTTGCGTACCCCGAGCTTGGACATCAGATTACTACGATGGGTTTCCACTGTATGAAGTGATATAAAGAGCATGTTGGCTATTTCTTGAGCTGTATGTTCTTTGATGATAAGGCTCAGGATTTCTTTTTCTCTTTTCGATATTTTTACTTGAAGTATATCTGTATTATTTCTTTGGGATTTTTTGGCAAAGCTATTCATCATGGTTTGTGTGACGGATTGGCTGTAAAATTGGTTGCCTGCAAAGACTGATTGAATTGCATTGAGGAGTTCTTCGTGATCCGTATTTTTTAATACATATCCGGAGGCGCCTTCCTTGAGTACTTCTTTGATGTATTCTGCATTGTTGTACATGCTAAGAATAAGGATTTTAATGGCGGGATATTTCTTACTGATGAGCTTGGTAAGTTCGAGTCCATTGATATTAGGTAGATTGATATCCAATAAAATGATATCCAGATTGGGTGTATTTTCAATAGACTTCATGACTTCATTCCCATCATGTACTGTTTTAACGACCTGAATATGGGATGAATCAGAAAAAATGGCCTGAACACCTTCGACAAACATTTTATGGTCATCTACTACCATGACCTGAATTTTAGGAAGCGACATAGAAAATAATACAGTTAAGATTTATCAAAAGAACAAGGCGAAGACAAAATAAGTGCTAATTTAAGTCAAATTTTTGATATTCATATATCAATTGGCCTAATTTATTCATACTTTCGCACCTGAATATATATTTCAATGAGTAATATTGTAACGATAGTAGGTCGTCCGAATGTAGGCAAATCCACTCTTTTCAATCGCCTTATAGGTAAAAAACATGCCATTATTGACGATATTAGCGGAGTAACAAGAGACAGAATTTATGGCGAAGGAGAATGGAATGGAAAGTCATTTATCGTAGTGGATACCGGCGGCTTTGTTCATGGCTCGGATGATGTCTTTGAGGCTGCCATACGTCAACAAGTGTTGATTGCAGTAGAGGAGGCGGCTGCTATTCTCTTTGTAGTAGATATGGAGACGGGCGAGACTGATCTAGACTCTAAGGTTGCCAAATTATTGAGACAGTCAGGTAAAAATGTCATCTTAGTGGTCAATAAAGTCGATAATTCCAATCGTTTTATTGAGGCTCAGGAGTTTTGGGGCATGGGCTTTGATAATGTTCATTTCATTAGCTCAATGTCAGGAAGTGGAACAGGTGAACTCTTAGACGATTTGGTACCGATGATAGGCGAGGGAGAGCAATTAGATACTGACATTCCTAAAATAGCCATCGTAGGGCAACCTAATGTTGGAAAGTCCAGCTACACCAACGTTCTTTTGGGCGACGAACGCAATATTGTTACGGAGATAGCCGGTACAACAAGGGATTCTATCCATACCAGATATAATTTATTTAATAAAGACTTTTACATCATTGATACAGCCGGAATGCGTAAGAAGCAGAAGGTCAATGAAGACTTGGAGTTTTATTCTGTCATGCGAGCGATTCGAGCCATTGAAGAAGCTGATGTGTGTGCTTTGTTGATTGATGCTCAGACGGGTATTGAAGCACAAGATATGAGTATCTTTAGGCTTGCACAAAAGAGGAATAAAGGTATAGCTATCTTTGTCAATAAATGGGACTTGGTCGAAAAGGAAACCAATACCGCTCGAGATATGGAACGAGAAATTAAAGCCAAGCTAGCTCCTTTTGATGATGTACCGATTGTCTTTATTTCAGCTTTGGACAAAACGAGGATTTTCAAATCTATTGAAGTCCTCCTTCAGGTCTATGAAAATAAGTATAAAAAAATCTCGACGTCCAATCTCAATGAAGTGCTGCTCCCTATCATTGAAAAGACACCGCCACCGGCATATCGCGGTAAGTTGATTAAGATTAAGTACATCACACAGTTTGCCGCCAGCCATCCTGTTTTCGGCTTTTTTTGTAATCATCCCGATCACATTAAAAGTAGCTACCGGCTTTTTCTTGAAAATCAGATTCGTAAAAACTATGACTTTACAGGTGTGAAGATCAGCGTCGTTTTTAAAGAAAAATAAAACATGTCGTTTACAACAATTGATATCGAAGGAATTATTTTGTTTCAGCCCCGTATATTTGAGGATGAAAGAGGATATTTCTACGAAAGTTTTAGGAATGATGCATGGCTGGAGGTAGGAGTAAATCGTCCGTTTGTTCAGGAAAATCAGGCTTATTCATCAAAAGGGACATTGCGAGGCTTGCACTATCAGCGTGGTAATATGGCTCAGGCTAAATTGGTTCGCGTCATCAGCGGAGTGGTTCTTGATGTGGTGGTGGATCTACGACCTGATTCGCCTACTTATGGACAGCATTTTAGTAAAGTTCTAAGTGGGGACAATCACCTTCAGATGTATGTACCACGGGGATTTGCCCATGGTTATCTTGTTTATTCTGATGAAGCCGTATTTTCCTATAAGTGCGATAACTATTACAGTAAGGAGGATGAAGGAGGCTTGCGATATGACGATCCCCATTTGGATATTCAGTGGGGAATTGATGCAACAGAATTGATTGTCAGTGAAAAAGATCAAAAATTGCCCTATCTTGGAGCACATTTACCCATAAATTGAAAAAGTAACATGAAAATACATAAACCTTTATCATGCCAACAATAGGAATTACTGGTGCCGCCGGTCAGTTAGGACAGGAATTTGCCTTTTTGTCTCAGTATCATCCCAAATATGACTTTGTCTTTTTTGATTCAGAAGAGCTTGATATTACGGATAATGATCAATTGAATCACGAATTGGAGGACTATGATATTGACTATTTGATCAATTGTGCTGCCTATACAAGAGTGGATCAGGCTGAAAGTGAAAAGGATAAGGCCTATCTTACCAATCGGGATGGTGTAGCCAATCTGGCATCTTACTGTGATGATAATGAAATATTGCTAATCCATTTTTCATCGGATTATGTTTATCACAATGGATTGAATAGGCCGCTCAGAGAAGATGATCCTACTAATCCTGTTGGTGTTTATGCAGCTTCCAAGTTGGCTGGAGAGATAGAAGTATTGAAAAGATGCCGTCAAAGTATTGTCTTTAGGACATCCTGGATTTATTCATCATTTGGCAATAACTTTGTAAAAAAGATCTTGAATGCTTCCAATAGTCAATCTGAATTCAATATCGTTTATGATCAAGTGGGATGTCCTACATACGCGCGTGATGTCGCTGATAGAGTTTTGAATATTATCGATGGTATAGTTGTTGGCGAATATGATATCAAACATTGCTCCGGAGTATATAACATTGCCAATTCGGGTGTGACTTCATGGTATGATTTTACGAGACAAATCTTTCATCTATCCGGCAAACAATGCGCTATTAATCCCATCTTGTCATCAGATTATCCAAGTCCGGTCGAAAGACCTTCTTATTCCGTGCTGGATCAAAGTAAGTTAAAAGAAAAATTTGGCATAACCATGCCACACTGGCAAGATAGCTTAGTCAAATGCCTGAAGTCACTAAATGATGTTTAAATGGTTATTGTTTGTTTTGGTCCCGGACCATTATTCAAAGGCGGAATAGCCAATTATAATACATCATTAGCCAAGGCTTTTGATAAACGTGGAAATAATGAAGTTCATATTGTTTCGTGGACGCAACAGTATCCGGCGATTATTCCTCGCGACTTTATTGACAAATCAAGTCGGCAAAACCAATTGGAGGGTACAGGTATTCAAGTGCATTATTTGACCAATTATAATAATCCATTAACCTGGTATAATACCATCCGGAAAATCAAGTCGTTGGCGCCGGATTTAGTCGTATTCCAGTGGGCTATAGCCATACAAGGTCTTCCACTTTCTGTTATCGCCTCAGGGCTTAAATCCGCCGGAATCAAGGTTGTCTTTGATTTGCACTTTGTTATTCAGAAAGAAAATAGTTCTATTGACCGAATGTTTACTAAGATGGCACTGCGAAAGGCCAACTACTTCGTTACGCATGCCCGAAAGACGTATGATGAGTTAAAGACGCTATTCCCAACTATGAAGTTGCGTTTTTATGATCGCGATTCAAGGATAGATTATGGCTTTGTCCGGGCGGATAATTCGATCCCCGTCGTCAATCTTTTTCATCCTGTATATGATATGTTCAAGGCTGTAAAGGATTTTGATGTAGATGCCTTTAAAGCAAGATATGGCTTGAGGCAACACGTGTTTTTGTTCTTTGGTTTTATTAGAAAATACAAAGGCCTGCACAACGTTATTCCCGCATTTAAAATACTCGCTGATAAGAGGGATGATGTTTCTCTCATCATTTGTGGTGAATCTTTTTGGAAAACATTGGATACATCAAAGCTTTCAACTAAGATTAAATCAGCAGCATTTTCTTTTGCAAAGAAGCTATTTTTGAAACAGTCTGATAATGAAAGCGAGTACAACCCATTGGAAATGGTGACTCAGCTTGGTTTACAAGATAAAGTAGCTATATTCAATTCCTTTGTCCCTAATGAAGAAGTTCATTGTTACTTTCAAGTTAGTGACGCCGTATTACTGTTTTATGAATATGCGACCCCATCAGGAGTTGAGTCAATCGGCTACAACTTTAACATGCCCATCCTCGCTACACGTGTGGGACATTTTCCGGAGACTGTTCGCGATGGTTATAATGGATATTTGGCCAAACCCGATGATATCACGGATATGGCAGACGTAATGGAAAGATTTATTGTGCAACCGATTGAAAGGCAAAATGTCGCTGAAACCAGTAAAAATATGAGTTGGGATAATTATGCCGGCCGAATACTCGAATTGTTTCCGACAACAAAGTAAATTTTGGAAAATAAAGGCTATAGTCCTTTATTGTGAGTTGTATCCTATTAAAATGTGGTTATACTTCGTTTTAATCGCTTTTGTCTTCCTTAAAACTGAATCAAATACATAGGTTTTATAGGCAAAGAAGGTCTCTGTTTCTGCTTTTGTTACTGTCATCCAATTAAAAAGTATGACACCGTGGGGAAGTAATGCTTGCCTACACTGAGATAAAAATTCTTTTGTTTGAAATTTATCCGGAATACAGTCATCGATAAACAAGTCAATTACTATTACACCGTATTTGTTGGATGTATTATGGACGAATCTTTCCGCATCCACAGCATGAATGTCTATGTCGCTCTGTAATCGGGGTTTAGTAAACTGATTAAACAGGTGAATGATAGCAATGTCTATCTCAATGATTGTGAAATGGGGCGTGATTGAATGCTTGCGCTCTAAGATATAGGGTACGCTACCCAGTCCGCCTCCCAAGATGAGAAAAGGGGTGTTGCGGAACTTTTCAGGGCGAATGGCTTTGAGTCCATCAACAAAATTGTCATACTTATCATCAAATGAATACACTGCTTTATCCGTGCTCAGCTGGAGCCGCCCTTTGATAAGGTGAATATGCAGAGGTTCACCTTGGTGCGAAGTAGCCTTTGTGATAGGTACTTGAACAATGTGGCTAATCAACCGGGTCCAGATGTTAACAGGGAAATTCAATGTTATTAGACTGAATGAGGATGAGTATTGTTGTAAATGTGTGTCAGTGCCTTTATTTCAGATTGTGTGGGAGAGAGCTGTCTTCGAGCCATAACGGCTGTTGCCACTTCTATGGCTTTTTCTAAACGATAGACTTCCATTTCTCCCTGATTGCACCAGGTGAAAGAAGGAATGTGGGTAGGGGGGAAGCCGGCGCCAAAGATATTACTTGAAACGCCCACAACGGTACCGGTATTGAGCATCGTGTTGATTCCGGTCTTGGAGTGGTCACCCATAATGAGCCCGATAAATTGTTGACCTGTATCTATCATTGAGCCTTGGGTATAGTTGTAAATACGGACTTTCTTGTAATTATTTTTTAAATTGGATGAATTGGTGTCGGCTCCAAAATTACACCATTGACCGATGACACTATTGCCAAGAAAGCCGTCATGACCTTTGTTGGAGTAACCTTGGAAAACAGAATTGGTCACTTCTCCACCGATTTTACAATGGGGACCAATGGTATTGGCGCCATAGAGTTTTGCCCCCATTTTGATGGAACTGCCTTCACCTAAAGCAAGTCCGCCTCTTATGATTGCGCCTTCCATAATCTCACTTTCTTTGTTTAAATATACCGGACCGTATGTTGAATTGATAATTGCAGCTTCAACCTTGACGCCTTCTTCAGCAAATATTTGATCGCCAATCAGTCGATTCCCATCAGATATAGGTGAAGATGTTCTACCTCGTGTTATTCGTTCAAAATCCTGCTTTAATACAAGGTCGTTCAATGTGAAGATATGCCATGGAAAGCCAATATGTAAGATGGGTTTATTTGTTTGAATACTAACAGGATCAAGGTGTGAAGTTTCAAGGTGCGAAAGAAAATGATTATTTGTTCTAAAAGCTATTAACTGGTCATTAATAACCAATTTTTGATTCATTTGAAGCGCTAAAATGGTGTCTGTTAAAAAATTGTCCGGTATAAAGGAGCTGTTAATTAGAATGAAATCAGGAGTATCGAAATTGGGAATTGAATAATTTAAATAGGGTTGAGAACGTATGAAACACTTTGTATTCAAGTAAGATTCCCATTTTTGGTGAATGGTATCTATGCCTACCCTGAGCTCGGCTACAGCACGGGTATATGTGAGTGGAAGTAAATCAGACCATTCCGGGCCATCAAAGAGAATTATATTCATACGTAAAACAAATGTTGTGCAAGATATAAAAAAAGTAGTGTTTTGAGCCTACATTTTGTAAAGGTAGAACATGCGGTCAAACTATAAATTATTTTGGATCTTCACTGATTCTAAGAGATAAAACTTATTAAATGAAGCGGTATGGATAGAATTTTTACCCGAATTCAGCAATCGTGGTTTTCCTGTACTTTAGAGTGTGGATTGTGAGAAACGAAGTGTGAATCGAAGAGCAATTCTGGAATGTCTGATGGGGATGTTGTGTTAAAGTAGAAGGATAAAAAAAATAGCTGTCAGGATAAACCCATGACAGCTATTTGATATCTTAAAAGAAACGAATGTTACTTCACAAATTTTGCAAATTTCTTATTAAACTTGTCAATACGTCCGGCAGTATCTACAAATTTCATTTTACCTGTGAAGAAAGGATGTGAGAACGATGATATTTCCACTTTTACAAGAGGGTATTCATTGCCATCTTCCCAAGTGATAGTGTCTTTTGTGTTAACACAAGACTTAGTAAGGAAAGATTCGTCCGTCGCAATATCCTTAAAAACAACTTTTCTATAATTAGAAGGATGGATGTCCTTTTTCATGATAATTTACTTTTTAGAATTTCAGGCTGCAAAGATAAGGTTAATTATCATAATTCAAAATAATTTTTGGAATAATGTGAAAAATATTCCATTATTTTTTCAACATGTATTTGTAAGAGTAAATAAAAGTACTTATCTTTGCGCCACTTTTTAATTAAATAAAATCAAAAACTATGTTTGCTATTGTTTCGATAGCCGGTCAACAGTTCAAAGTCGAGGGAGGTCAGAAGATCTTCGTCCACCGGTTAGATGCAAAGGAAGGCGACAAGGTGACATTTGATCAAGTGTTGTTGACCAGCGATGGTGACAACGTAAAGGTCGGTGCTCCCACAGTTGCCGGTGTAGCTGTATCAGCTACCGTACTCTCTGAAGTTGTAAAGGGTGATAAAGTGATCATCTTCAAGAAAAAGAGAAGAAAAGGTTATCGCCTTAAGAAAGGGCATAGACAACAATTTACTCATCTCCAGATTGACTCGATCGGGTAATCTTCATTTATTAACATTAAATTTTAAAAAATGGCTCATAAGAAAGGTGTCGGTAGTTCGGATAACGGACGGGACAGTAAAAGTAAAAGATTGGGTGTGAAAAAATTTGGAGGTCAAGCAGTTATAGCAGGAAATATCCTGGTACGTCAGCGCGGCACTAAGTTTCATCCGGGCACCAATGTCGGTTGTGGTAAAGACTTTACCCTCTTTGCTTTGACGGACGGTGTTGTAGCATTTAAAAAAGGAAAAAAAGACAGAACTTTTGTCGATGTCGTATTGAATTAATACAATATTTTCCCAAGAAACTAAAAGCTCTGATGATGTATCGGGGCTTTTTTTTATGCCTGATGCGTGATTTCAATCCAAATTCCGCATTAGACAAATAAAGAATCGATTTACGACTCGTAATCAATGGTTTACAGAAACCATTGAAACGAGTCGTACATCGGGATTAACCCTCATAATCAGCACTATACGGTTTTTCAAAACCTATACTGCTGAATTCGGACTCAATTTATCCTATAGAATATAATTGAATATTGAGAATGCCGAAACAAGAATCAGAACTGTCCCCACAATATATATCAGCCATTTATGTTCTACTGCTTTAACAATATACGCCCCAAGCGGAGCGGCGACTACACCGCCTATTATCAGGCCCAGTAATATATTAAAGAAGCTCACCTCTACCAAGAATAAAAATATTCCGGTACTGGCAAATGTTACAAAAAATTCGGCGGTATTGACTGTTCCTATTACATGCCGAGCTTGCGGTCCGCTTCGACTCAAGATTGTTGATGTTACCAAAGGGCCCCATCCGCCACCGCCTATAGCGTCTAAAGTGCCACCCATAAATCCAATAAGTCCCGTAGATTTTAGTGGCTTAATATGGGCTTTGTCACCTTGTAGTTGTCTAACAATCAGGCGTACGCCGACCAGGAGCAAATAGCCTGATATAAATGGTTTGAGAGCATGTCCACCATCATCCATCTGTGATAATGCATAGGCACCAATAAACGAACCAATTACACCGGGTATGACAATTTGAAAAAATAACTTTTTATCTACATTTTGAAAGTGAAGGTGGGACAAGCCGGAAACACCCGTCGTGAAAACTTCAGAAGTATGCACACCTGCCGAGGCGTGTATGGGCGGAATGCCAAAGAAAATAAGAAAACTGGAGCTGATTACTCCATAAGCCATCCCCAATGATCCATCAACTATTTCTGCAATAAAGCCTACTAATAAAAATATAAAGAACTGTGAATCAATAATTAAGTGATAGCCTTCTCTCGAAGCTTCCCACAATTTAAAGGCAAGTACTATGACTAAAAAGCTTTTAATGAGAATGATTGTTCTGGAAATTTGTTGGTTCGTTATATTTTTGAACATAAAAGCTTTTTTGTAAAGCTAATAAGAAATTATGTATGTTTTTATTGTTAAAATAAAAAATTTAATAATTTGTGACAAGTGTTGTCGTGTATTTCCTATTTGTGATTTGATTATAAGCGGCTTATAGATTTATTTTCTATTTGAGTTTGAAATATTTTTATTGAGTTTGCTGATGGTATATCCCTTTTTTTTCAAGCTTTTAATGACTCCATCTTTTCCTCCGAGATGTCCGGCACCAAAGGATATGAAAGTGTTGTTGGTTTCTTGGATGATGTGCTCAATTTTGTTGGTAAATTCTTTATTTCGCTGCGTAATCATAACTTCTTTGTTGGATTTTGATGTCTTTTCAGTTTCTCTACTCAGCTTATGGATTTTTCCATTTAAATAAAGAGTAAGCAGGAAGTCCATTTTTTTGGAAAATTTCTTCGGGTGGTGAAGCATGTTAATCAGTTGTTTTTCCATTTCTTTGAAATCAATGAGATTCATTATTTCAATTTGTTTTTCAAATGATTCTATGCCACCTATGGGCTTGTTTTGTTTGAGAGCGATTTTGAGCAACTCTTCATCTACACTGCCATTCATTAATTTTCTTTTCCAGAGTGACAGAGTGAGCTCATTGTATAGATTAAAAATGGCTGTTTGTTCAGGGTAAGCCGGAAAGGAAAGGTTGTTTTTTACAAAGTAAGGTTGACGTTCAATTAAGGTCTTGAGGAGTTTTTTACCGGGTTTGGGTAAGTTTTGCTGGGTTAGGTAAAGAATCTGTGGGTCAACTTGGGTTAGATCCATTTCCCCGAAGTATTTGGTGCATTGTGCAATCAAGTCTTCAGCTTGATTTAAAAGTGGTTCGAATTCGGGAATGAGTAAATGAAAAGTGCCCATCAAATAACTCAGATGGTTATTTGATGGGCTGATAACCTGATAAATTAACGCCATATCAATCGTAGTCGAAAGGCAATAATTTTGAATCCTTTACAGTGGAAAGGGTCATCAAGGTTTTGAGTCTTTCGATTTCTTCGATCTGACTCAGCGTTTTAAACAAAATATGTTCATAAGACGGAATGTCTTTACAAATGATTTTCATCAAGAAATCTGCTTCACCTGTAATGATATAACATTCAGTTATTTCTGCTATGTCTTTGATTTTCATCAAGAATTTATCCAGCGCGTTTTCTCGTTGCCATGCTAAAGAAACTAAAACAAAGGTCTTAACATTCAACCCAAGTGATAAAGTATCTATGGCTGCATGATAACTGGCTATTACGCCGGTCGATTCAAGTTTTTTTACCCGTTCGAGTGTAGGAGCAGGTGAAAGTCCTATTTTTTTGGATAGATCAAGATTCGTTATTTTGCTGTTTTCTTGCAATATTTTAAGAATTTTTAAATCAATCTTGTCTAATTTGTTATCTGCTTGATTTTGAATCATAAAACGTTTTTTAGTTTAGAAATAAATGATCGTTTAGTTTCTATAGTATTATTTATCTTATTTATGGGAAGATACCCATGGCAAGATAGTCGCTACTTATTTTATTTAAGGCACATATAAATGCTGCTGTTCTAAGGTCTTCAACTCCTTTTTTGCGCTTCCAGGTCTCTCTGATTTGGTTGTAAGAATTAATCATAGTTTCTTCTAAACCTGATCTTACTAAATCAACTTCTTCAGCGCCTTTGGTAAGGAGTTCCTTTTCCTGAGCATTTATAGTCTTTCCTGTCATGTCTTCAATCGTTCTGACGAGGTTGGTATATGTATTTTGGTCAAATCTTTTTTCCATTCGACCGAATCTCATGTGAGATAGGTTTTTTAACCATTCGAAATAAGAAACAGTAACACCGCCTGCATTTAAATACATGTCAGGTATGATAACAATTCCTTTTTTCAATAAAATAGCTTCACCATCTGCCGAAATAGGGCCATTAGCGGCTTCTGCTACAATCTTTGCCTTGATTCTGGATGCATTTTCAGCTGTTATCTGATTTTCCATAGCGGCAGGTATCAGGATATCGCATTCCATTTCTAAAGAGGATTCCTTAGAGGTTAGGTTTTTAGCTCCCGGGAAGTTTAATATCGAACCTGTTTCTTTTCTATGTTTGATTAGCTCATTGATGTCAATGCCTTTTTCATTATGGATGGCGCCCTCATATTCAGAAACAACGATAAATTTCATGCCGCCTTCATTCTGGCATATTGTTCCGGTGAAGCTTCCCACGTTACCCAAGCCTTGTAAGATCACCCGTTTCCCTTCTGTTCCGGGTGTCAATCCCCATTTTTTACAATCTTCTTTATGACTTAATAGTTCACGGATGCCGTAGAATACGCCTCTTCCGGTTGCTTCTTGACGTCCTCTGATACCATTTTGAGTGACCGGCTTTCCTGTTACACAAGCCACGCCATCTATTTCACCATGCTTCATGGTTGTATAAGTGTCCAGAATCCAAGACATCTCGCGGGCGCCCGTACCATAATCCGGTGCAGGTACGTCAATGCCGGGGCCGATAAAATTCTTACGCATCAACTCGGCCGTATATCTTCTGGTGATTTTCTCCAATTGTTTAACCGTATAATTCTTGGGATTGATCTTTACTCCACCCTTTGCGCCTCCAAAAGGGACATCTACGATGGCGCACTTATAAGTCATCAACGCTGCTAATGCCATTACCTCATCCTGATTGACCATCTCACTATATCGGATTCCACCTTTAGTCGGTAGGCGGTGGTGGCTATGTTGGACACGGTATGCTTCAATAACCTGATATTCATTGCCCACCTTGACGGGAAATCTCATCTGATATACGGCATTACATGCCTTTATTTGATCGAGCAGGCCTTTTGGTAAGCCGGTAAAACCTGCAGCTTTATCGAAGTTTCTATTGACACTTTCAAAGAAACTTGCATTTTTATTACTCATTTGATTTAATTTTTTGTTCCAATGATTTTATTTTCCTATCCATGTTGAAAAGATAAATAAAGAAACCAAGCAATACAACAGCAAGAACAGCGATAACTACATATATCTTGCCACTGTCGTACATAGAAAAATTACGGGCATTTAAAAGAATAATATACTGAAAATCAACATGTAATAAGGACATGATTTTTATTTTTTGTTTTATCTTTCATTGTATAAAACACGCAAAGATAATGCGAAAATTTGATATACCGAACTTTATTTTGTAATTAATGTTTTTTAACAATTTATTGTTTTAAAATATTTTCCATCCGTATTATTCGATAAAAAAGATTAGATAGCCAAAGGCCCAATAACGTGTAAGCAATGACTCCCGGATAAAAAACCATGCGCATGGTATTGTCAAGGTCTTCCCCGCCCAATGCCGGATTGCCGCCATTTCCGGGATGAAGGCTGTCGTACAATCTAGGAATAACAAATAATAATGGTATCATCGCTACATAGGCAAATATTGTAAAGGCTGAGGATACCCTCAATTGAACCTGTTCATCTTTAAAGGTTTTCCACAAAATAAAATAGGATGCATATATTAATAATGCTATTGCCGTCATATTTTGTTTGATGTCTCCACTCCAATATTGCCCCCAGGTATTCTTTGCCCAGATCGCTCCGGTAATAAGTCCCATGATGCCATAAAATAGTCCGACCCGGTTGAATGCAAAAACCCGATAAGCATCTTCTGCCTTTGGTTTTATCAAAAAACGGATAGAATAAAATACTGAAAAGCTGAATAAAATAATCATTGCCATCCAAAAGGGCACGTGATAATATATATTGCGTATCGTCTCTTCTAATATCAATCTAAATGGAAATCCCTTGGTGGGAGCATCCGGAAAGCTCTCAATATGAACTTTGCTCCATAGGGTTTTTCCGGCTTCAACATCAACCGAATCTTGTGTAATACTGATGGTAGATGGTCTGGCGTATCCGCCATCCTTTGAATTGACGATTAAAAGACTGGCATTGGACATTTTAGCTGTGACGGGCAGATAAGTGGGGATATCAAAAGAGACCGTTGCCTCATTGGAGCTTTTTATATTACTGGATGTGCCTTTTATGTTGTAAGAGCTGTCTATCGAAAGGTAAAAAGTATTGTCAGTCTGATCGAGATGCGTATTATAGGTGGATATGTTGATTTCAACTTTGGTTCCGGACTTAATATTGTCCGGTGTTACTTCCATGATACCGGGATTCAATGGTCGCCACATTCCCCCGATAAAGGTGTAAAATATGAGGATGACAGTGAGTATCTTAAGCCATTTATTATTCATTTTTTCAGCTGTTTCAAGGCAAATTTAACCCAAATATTTGCATTATTATAATCATTTCACCCTTTCAGAGTTTAATTGTGCGCATATATTTTCATTTTTATAATCATTTCATCCCTATGGGATTTATTTTTCGTTTATCATTTCTTGGTTTAAAATGAAAAGCTTTCTCTCTATGAAGTGATTTCTAAAATAAATCGACAAATATTTTGAAAAATAAAACTATTGCCTTATATTTGTCTTCTTTATAGCTCTATCATCAAAATAATAATTTGTAAAATGGATACATAAGCACCTGCATCTGGCATTCCATATATTTTTGAAATGATGAATAAGTGGCACTTTTATGTTGTACATAGTTATTTTTATAAATCTAAATTATTCATATTATGAAACAATCCACTTTATTTTCAATACTAACTGAGTGGTCTGGGATTTTATGTAAAGAAACAATAAAAAAGTCATTTACTGAAATTAAAGACGGTTTACGGATTCAGTCAGAGCATAGAGCAACTCTTACCGATGGTATATAGTTGCTACACAATAGATCCGGATTTTGATGAAGTTACTTTTGATGATGACTGCGCAATAGCAGGTATCGCCAGTCGGTATTTAGATGCTATTCAGTATTCCGGCAATTATGCCATAGCTGTAGGGTGGCTTTCCGGTCATGTCTCGGATCTGGTGGCTCTCATGGATCATGTTGAAGATCATGTCCAAGAAACAGGGATCAAATCTTATCATGGTGCGATGCTCGATCTATTGGATAATAATGAAGGCTATGTGCGGCAACGGTTTTTTGAGTTGTGGAATCTGATACAAAATGATCCTTATGCATTAGTGCGGGGATGTGAAAATCAAACACCAACAGTCAATCTTCTTGATTGGCAGGATCTATTAACATTTACCCCTGAGCTTGCTATCGTTAATTACCTTAACTCCTTCAGTCCTCCTTGGAAGATACAGTCTATCAATGATGCGTATGGCAGATTTGCCAATATAGATGAATACCGGGTCAAGATCAATCAAATGCCTAAAAAGCCCAATGGTCAAACCTATACCGATACAGAGCTGGTAGAGCATATCAGATTGACATGGAATGACCATGTCAATGATGATGCTATATATTCACCATTAGACCTGTTAATTGACGGACCGATCTGGAACTCAAGTAATCCTGTTAAAGCAAGAATTGAAATTGAAATAACAGGACCCGATGATGGGGCTGTAGTATGTGCACAGAAAGAGACTAACTTTTGGGTATTTAGTACAATCAAAGGGCCAGATACGGGTACACATCCGGTAAGCGGCAACAGGCAGTTCGGCATCAAGACCAATGCACAGGGAGAAAAGTTTTTCTATACTAAAGGTGTAGACCGGGCAGATAATTGGTTTAATGACTATGTTTATGAATTCATTTTTCATTTTGCTGACAAACAATGGCGAAGCATGCAGGATGGAGTAGAGGCTTTTATTAATAATCATCAGGGTTCATCTACAAAATTAGAGCCTGTTCGATCTACTCCTAATTGGGGATTTGTCAAAAATGCCTTGAAAGGACAAAGTCCTATCACATGTATTCCCAAACAATAAAGAGCCATGATAAGATTTATTCTTAAATACATAATGTATTGTCTTTTATTTGGTGTGCTGGTTTCAATATGTTCCTTTATTTTCTATTGGTTTACTGCCAACGATGTCCATAAAAATGAAAGAATGCTGGAGAATAGTTTGATATATGGTTGTTTTATGATAATTATGGGTGGGGAGTTAATTGTATTTGCTTTATTGGGATATGCATATTTAATTAGAATTTCTAAGCCAGTATTCAGTTTGGGAATATTGAAAAACACCATTCTATATATTGTAATAATATGCCTGATACTTCTTGCATTTATGAAGTTTCACTTTATGAAAGATTACAAATATCTGATAGACTGGATCAGAGGCATTCATTTAAAAGGATGGATTGATGTAGT
The DNA here is from genome assembly GCA_018057925.1 of Saprospiraceae bacterium. Taxonomy (GTDB): domain Bacteria; phylum Bacteroidota; class Bacteroidia; order Chitinophagales; family Saprospiraceae; genus Parvibacillus. The sequence continues at coordinate 95,170 of JAGPCT010000005.1, read as the reverse complement.
GACTATCATTATTGGAATCATCTTATACTATTGTGAGTTACGACCGATATTTGTTAAAAAATGCAAAATAGGTCTTAGTGAATAGCAATAGGCAGTTTGGCATCAAGACCAATACACGAGGAAAAATACTTTTCTATACCAAAGCTGCCGATCGAGCTTACACAAGCGGTCTGGTAAAACTTGGGGGCATGCAACCATGGGCATGGAATTGTGATGACGATACATACTATAATATAGCACATGAAACGTGGAAAAACCTGATGTTGAAAGCAGGAGCTTTTATTAATCAATTCGGTGGGCAGGTAGTTTCTGAACCGGGATATTCCGAACCTGCCATAAATATAACTAAGGCCAGAATAAACTACAATGAGTTGGATGGTAAGTTGAAAAGTAATACTCCTGTTAATTTTATTTCTTGTGAATAATGAGGGCTACTTTTCTAATTTTACTATTTGTTTGTTATCTTTTGTTATGGGTAGTTTTAGAAGGCTGCTTGCTCCGGTTTTTTAATATTTCATGTCAGAATTATTATTATTCAAATTATAGCCTTATTTCAAAGATATTTATAAAATTAATATATGCATACGGCTCGCTTTCAGGGATTATTTTTTATTTTATATTGATTTTAATTACAAAAAAAGTAAGTGATTTATTGTACATGTACTTATGGGGATTCATTACCATCATTATTTTATTCATAATATCCTATATTATAGTAGATTTCGTTTTTGGTTTTGATTTTTTTGGCAGGTTAATTTCAATTAATATTAAATCAGATAATTGTGAATACTTACTATTCTATTTTAATAATTTTATATACCCAATTATTTATTTAATAATTTTTGCTCCACTCTGGTACTACAAGTTGGGTGATTGGTTTTGGCAGAGGGGGAAGTGGGCTAAAAACTCTTTGCAATGAAAGTATTATACGTATTGATCATAGTAATGGGTTATAGCATGTATGGGTTGAGCCAGCACAAATCAGCATTTGTGAGTAAGCTCCCTTCTATGGACACTTGTGCTGCAGTGGTAAACCTGTACGGGTCTGAGATCGATAGGTCACATCTCTCAGCATACATCAGGACACACGGAAATTGCTCCCTGATTTATTACTATCTGAGTGGGAACAACTTTGATCTTCAAAGCAAAGCGACTGTGATGATGGCGGTATCAAGGGTAGAAAAAGACCCTACTTTTATATTGGACAGATTCTTGGAGTTGGATATTGCGATCCGGTTTTATCCCAGTATTTTGCTAAAGAATTTTGCCGGTGATTTAAAGGGAGAACAGAAGCTGGAAGATAATGCAGTTGAAAATAGAATGCGTCTAAACAAATCGCTATTTGAAGAATAGAATTTTCATATTTATCAAACTGCATTGGGGGGCACTATTCAAAGGGAATACCCCAATTACTAACTCAATATTGTGTGATTGATATGAATAGAATATTGCTATCTTCATGGAATTATGCATGGAGGATGACCATTATTACTTATGGTATTTTTCTTATTCGACCTATAATAGAAATTTTCAACAATAGTACTTTGGGTTTCCTTTTGTATATAGCTGTTTTTTCAATTCCGGTTTTTATAGGCATCTTGATATTCTTTTTTTTAACCATGTTTATCTTATTCTATATTTATAAGTTTTTCAAAATCAAGAATATATTTTATAAGGTCCTTATTTCAATAGGTCTTTTATGTATATGCATTTTACTATATGTGTACACAATTATTCATTATTTTAATCCTTTAGGAACTAAAGTGAATTTTTTTCAAGATGGAATTCTTAATCATAGCATCATAGGTTGGGTATTTAGCCTTTATTTATTATTTAGAAATAAAAATAGAATTAACTAACTCAATATTGTGTGATTGATATGAATAGAATATTATTAACTGCATGGAATTATGCCTGGCAAACTACATTGTTTGTATGGGTAAATACAATAATTTTCTGGGCAATAAGAGCTATTGCACCTGATGAGTGGTCATTTGGATATTTCTTATATTTGTTTGTATTTGGGATGCCATTTACATTGTTGATGTTAATTGTTTATTTTATTTTTTTCACCTTATTTTTTCTTATAATTAAGTTCATAAAAAAAGAATCGATATTTTTAAAATTGTCAATATTTTTTATTTATCTCATTATTACGATATGGATTTACACTTTTGTAATTAACAATTACTTCAACTATGAGAGAAAAACGATTGAATTTGAGGATGATTGGGCTCTTCTCTTCTTTGTTTTAGGATGCACTTTTTTTGGATATCTCATGATTCTAAGAAATAGAAAAGTAAAGCCGAAAGCAATACAAGATATTCAAGGTGACAAATTTACTTGATCAAAGATGATTGATATGAAAAGCATATTATTCACTGCATTTAAATATGCATCTAAGATTACGTTATTAACATGGGTTGTTTTTTTACTCATTAGCTTATTCATGTTGTTTGATGGTGAGACATTAGGGTATATAATATATGGGATCGTTTTTACCTTACCTTCATTTATCGGTATTTGGGTATTCTTTTTTTTAACCATGTTTATCTTATTCTATATTTACAAGTTTTTCAAAATCAAGAATATATTTTATAAGGTCCTTATTTCAATAGGTCTTTTATGTATATGCATTTTACTATATGCGTACACGATTATTCATTATTTTAATCCTTTAGGAACGACCGTGAATTTTTTTCAAGATGGAATTCTTCGTCATAGCATCATAGGTTGGGTATTTAGCCTTTATTTATTATTTAGAAATAAAAATAGCCTAAACTAACTCAATATTGTGTGATTGATTTGAATAGAGTATTATTAACTGCATTTAAATATGCATCTAAGACTACGTTATTAACCTGGGTTGTCTTTTTATTATTTTCTTTATTGATGTTGTTTGATGGTAAGACATAAGGGTATATTTTATTTGGTATTATTTTTACCTTACAATTGTTACTGGCAATCGAATATGTCCGATTTTAGACAAATTAGGATGCCATGAATAGACTAGGATTAATCCCGCCAAATAAATGGAAATAAAATAAAAGATAAGCTTAAGAGTATTGTATCGACAGCAGTTAATATGAGTATATCCGTCGTGAAATCCGTGTCATTCAATAATCCAACACTGTTGGCAGATAGTTTTAATAACTCTAACAAAATCGGAATTACACAGGGAAATCCCAATATAGCCGTCAGGATATGGCTATTGCCCGTCTTGGCGCCGATGGCCGATATGAATGTAAATACGGTGGAAAAGCCGATTCCCGCCATAAATATTGACAATAAAAATAATGGGTAATCACGAACAGGACTGCCGGCAATAAATGAAAACAATACCAATGTCAGTAAACCCAATATCCACAACAATATCGTGTTGAAAATAAATTTGGCAGCAAATATGGCTACAGGACTAGCTAATTGGTAAAAATACAACGCCTTGGAACTATTTTCCTGATCAAAACTCCTGATCAATGCATTGACGGAGACAAATAAATATACTATCCAGAAAAGTACATTCCACGTCTGGACAGGTATATTGATAAATGCACTATATGTAATATATACAGTTGCAAATACATACAACAAAACAGAACTTATTGCATGCTCATTACGCCATTCCGAATAAAAATCCTTTTTGACTAAAAGTAATATTTTTTTCATCAAAAATAATTCTGGTCAAGGCTGCAAATTTATCATTTATTTAAAGTTATTAAAATTTTTATTTCCATTTGAATACACATTAATAAATATTATAATATATTTGTGGTTTTATGATAAGGGCTTGATTTCTAAATTATACATATTTTTAATAAGCATCGTCTGTGTGTGCAGTTCTTTGTCTCTTCGAGGTCAGCAGTATGTCCGCGTCGAGATGGAAAGGGGAGAAGGTGGATATGCCTTAATGCGAAGGTATGGATTGGATAAGTCTCCTTGTAGTTTTGCGGAGTTTTACAAAATTAATAATTTGAAATATGGTGAGGCATTGAGCTTTGGCAAAAAATACTTCTTGCCGATTAAGGTTTATAAATACAATAATAGCTCCATCCGCTCAACTTTAAAGAATTTTGACCTCGTCAAGGCGTTGGAAGTTGAACGATATAACAAATGGATTCAATCTCAAAAACTGAAATCTACTTATTTTTTACAAGACAGGTTATTGTGGGTCCCCTATTACGTATATAATTGTGAATATGAACAAGGCGCAATCAGCGTTGTTGCAGAGAAACCCACCTCGCCGACAGTGAAGGAAGAGTCTAAAATAGAAGCCAAATCAAAAAATATAGTCAGTATTCCATTGTTTGGGACGAAGTATGAAGATGTCGAAATGTTAAATGACAACTTGAAAGGGCGTGTATTTTATATTAAATGTGGACATGGTGGTCCTGATCCGGGAGCCATGGTTAAGATAGACGATAATGTGTATTGTGAGGATGAGTACGCCTATGATATAGCGCTTCGTTTGGGTAGGCTCCTAATTAGTCATGGGGCTATAGTACATTTTATTGTATATGATCCGGATGACGGAATACGGGATGATGACTATTTGCCGTGCGATAAAGATGAGCTACATGCCGGAAAAAGAGCTATACCTGTAAATCAGATTTTGAGACTTAGAGAGCGTGTAGCTATCATCAATAGTTTTTATTATAAGTATAAGAAAAGAGGTGTAAAAGATCAACGTTTTATAAGTATCCACATCGACAGTCGCTCTAAGGGTCTTGAATTAGATACCCATTTTTATTATTCTGAAGGTTCCAAGGTCGGCTATGATATGGCGGTAAATACTCAAGCCGTTTTTGAAAAAAATTATGCTGAGGCAGGAAATAAAAAATATACCGGAACCATTAAAAGCCGTGACCTCTATGTCGTTAAATATTCTCATCCGGCTGCACTCTTTGTCGAAGTGGGAAATATTCAAAATGAACACGATCAAAAACGGTTTATTAAGTCAGAAAACCGACAAGCTCTTGCCCAGTGGCTATTTGAAGGTGTCATTCAGTAGCATTAATCCGGATTTATTATTTGTTATTTATTTTAATGAGATTTGACCGGCGCAAACCCAATGTGCCAAGGTTTCCATTTGCTGGGTACTAAGGTATAATGCCGGGGTGAAATGATATCCTGATTAAAGAAGACAATTCCAAAATGATACACATTGATGGTAAGACGTATGCTCTTATGTGCTTGGATCTCTTTCCATGCCTTGTACATCCCGGCAGACCAATAGATATCATCAAAGATGACGACGAGGTCGTTATGAGCATGGTGTTCCAGAATCATTTGGAAGTATGAAATAGTCGCCTCATACGTGTGGTTGCCGTCAACATACATTAAATCAGGTTTGTCTTTTTTCAATATTTCCGGTAGTAAATCATCAAAGTTGCCTACCAATGTATCAACATTATTCTGTTGAATCATTGCAAAAGTGCGTTGAGCAAGGCTAGCTATTTGGGGATTGCCTTCAATAGTTACGACTTTGTCACTGTGGGTGGCAAGGCAGGCTGCCGACATGCCAAGAGATGTTCCTAATTCAATACATAATTTTGGTGTGAAGTATTGTGCCAGATTGTGAAGTAGCAACAACTTGGATGAGCCGGACATAGCCGTGGCGGCAATATCTTTGACTGCTATGTGGGAGCGATTGGCATTCATTGAGCTGCCGGCTCCGAGGTCTTTATTTTCAATAACATCCGGACAATTTAGCCAGAATTGACGTATTGAATTTAATTCTTTGGTTAGAGCGGGTGTCAATTTATTATGAAATAAAAAATGAACCAATCGATAGACATAGGGCGAATGAACATTATAAAGCGTTGTCGCTTCAAAATAAAATTTTAGGAAATAATTAATTCTGTTCAGCAATATTAAAATACTATTTTTTGAATGTTAAAACGTTTATTCTTTAAGTATTTGTAGTTTTTAGAATATCCATTACAATAGGAAGGTGTAAAAGTAATATTTAATGCATTTTATTTGAAGTAAATCCAAACTTTCACTTATTCTTGCAAAATGAATTTTATAATGAGAGTATTAGCCATCTGTTTTATTAATTTTTTACTTGTTTCTTCCCTTGCAGCTCAGAAATATAGGACAGCTGCGGGTATCCGTATCGGGACAGAATTTGGTCTTACCATTCAGCAATTAGTTTTAGAGAATGCTACCTTGGAAGGCATTATTCAAAAAGGTTTTTTTAATGATCTGACGACTATTTCTGTATTATACGAGCATCATCAGAAGATGGTTTTCAAAGGTTTGAATTTTTACCTTGGCGCCGGACCTCACATTGGATTGTATGATGCTGCCGATCGCAATGGTAGAAAGAATAGCCTTGGTGTGACGGCTATAGGCGGAATAGAAATGAGATTTGGACGTGTTCTCGCATCTTTAGATTATAAGCCGGCAATAAACTTTGCTGGAGGAGAGCATGTATTTGATAGCCAATCAGCTATTTCTTTGCGATACATCATTGTGCCTGCCAAAAAGAAAGAAGTCAAATGGAAGTTTTGGGAAAGAGAAAAAAGCTCCTCCAAAAACCAATCCAATTGGAAGTTTTGGGAGAAAAAGTCAAATAAGAAATAATTCGGTTTATACCACTATGTTGACCATCTTGCCCTTTACCACGATGACTTTTTTAGGTGTTTTCCCTTCTAACCATTTGATGATTTCAGGCCTTTTCAACGCTATTTCAGTGATATATGCATCGTCCGCATCTGCCGGAAAGTCGAATAAATCACGTTTTTTGCCATTGATACAAAGTGGATAAGTGATGATGTTATCCACGGTATATTTTTCTGAATATTTCGGCCATGTTGCTGTGTGGACACTACTTTGGTGACCCATCAAATGCCAAAGTTCTTCAGACATGAAGGGCGCAAATGGTGACAATAAAATGAGCATTGGCTCAAGAATAGTGCGTTGTGTAGATTGATGTTTTTTGATGTCATTGAGCGCGATCATCAAGGCCGAAACACACGTGTTGAAAGAGAATTTTTCTATCTCTTCACCTACCTTTTTGATGGTTTTGTGTAAAATCTTTAATCCTTCTTCCGATGGCTGCTCATCATTGATTACGAATTGGCCGTTTTCATCAAAGAATAAGTTCCAAAATCGTTTTAAAAATTTACTAACCCCCTCGATTCCTTTTGTGTCCCAAGGCTTTGACTGCTCTAATGGACCAAGGAACATTTCGTACATCCGAAAAACATCCGTCCCGTGTTCATTGATAACGGTATCCGGATTGATGACATTGTATTTTGATTTAGACATCTTTTCTACTTCGGATTTGGTATTGAAGCGAGTCTTTGCTGAATCTGTTATCGGATGGAAAACATTGTCTAAGTAGTAACCTCCGGATGTGACAAATACAGCTCCTTCAAAATCCGCCCTCCTGTTTAGAAATTCTCTAATTCCTTTTTCTGTTAAATAAGCTCCTGTTGATGCTCCATAATCTTCTACCAAATCGATATGGATAGTCATCTCTGATAATCCGTCTAATGATTCTTCGCCAGAAGTGGATTTTGTTGGATAATCTTCTACCAACTCCATTGAGATAAAGACGGGACGAGCTTTATCCAAAGATATTGTGGAATATTTTCCGGATTCATCTTTACAATAAATTGAATGTTGGGTATCTTTGAGTAAAAACGTCTTTTCGGATACACCCTGTATCATCCCTTGATTGATCAGCTTCTTAAAAGGCTCTTCTGTGGGCACCATAGCCATATCGTACAGAAACTTATGCCATGTTCTTGAATATAGCAGATGACCTACTGCGTGTTCCGCACCACCAATATACAAGTCCACGTCTTGCCAATAATCGATAGCGTCTTTGGAAAATGGAGCTTCGTTATTATTGGGATCCATATAGCGTAGAAAATACCAGGAGGATCCTGCAAAGCCGGGCATAGTGTCCGTCTCCCTCCTTAATCCCGGAGTGGCGTTGATCCATTCTGTTGCTTTTGCAATAGGTGAACTGCCATCTCCACTTGGTTTAAAGTCTTTTACATCGGGCAACTCCAAGGGGAGTGGACTTACCTCATGCAATATGCCATCAGCATCGTATGCTATTGGAAATGGTTCACCCCAGTATCGTTGTCGGCTGAAGTTGGCGTCACGTAGTTTATAATTGATTAATTTCTTGCCAATGCCTTTTGATTCTATCGATTCAATGGCTTTGCTTATGGCATCGGGAACTCTAAGCCCATTTAAAAAATCGGAATGAATCATTACTCCATTTTTAGAAGCTCGATCATCATCTTCTGAATCCCACTGAATAATTTCTCTTATATCTAAATCAAATGCCTTGGCAAAGCGCATGTCCCGCTCATCTCCGGTCGGTACAGCCATAATGGCACCTGTCCCATATTCTATCAATACATAATTGGAAACCCATATCGGAATATCGGTACCGGTAAAGGGGTGTACGGCATAAGATCCGGTAAATACACCTGTCATAGCCTTGTCGGCATTGAGCCTATCAGCTTCAGATGCCTTTGTTGAAGAGATTATGTATTCATCCATTGCCGTTTTTTGACTGGAAAGGGTCAATTGGCTGACCAATGGGTGTTCAGGGGCAAGTACCATAAAAGTTGCACCAAATATAGTATCCGGACGAGTCGTAAATATTTCTAATTTTTCAGGATGGTTTTTGAGATTGAAAAATACCCGCGCACCTTCTGATCTTCCAATCCAGTTGCGTTGCATAATTTTAAGCGAATCAGACCATTCTACATCGTTCAATCCATCTAACAATCGCTGGGCATAGGCGGTTGTCCGCATACTCCATTGCATCATTGGTTTTTTGGTGACCGGATAGCCGCCTCTTTCAGATACGCCGTCTTTTACTTCATCATTGGCAAGTACAGTGCCGAGTGCTTCACACCAGTTGACGGTGCTGACTTTACGGTACATGAGCCGATAGTTCATCAGGATATCTTGCTTTTCTTTGGGAGAATATGCCTTCCATTCTGAAGCGGTGAAATTCAATGTGGTGGAGGAAGATGCATTAATATGTTGAGTGCCGGAATGTTCAAAATGTGAGATTAGGACTTCAATTTTACGGGCTTTATTCTCCCGATTGTCGTACCATGAGTCGAACATCTGTAGGAAAATCCATTGAGTCCACTTATAATAGTTAGGATCACAGGTCATCAGTTCGCGCGACCAGTCAAATGAGAATCCTAGATTGTCTAATTGACTTCTGAAGCTTTTGATATTGTCCAGGGTGCTGACGGCAGGATGCACTCCGGTCTGGATGGCGTATTGCTCTGCCGGCAATCCGAAGGCATCGTATCCCATCGGATGAAGGACATTAAATCCCTGAAGCCTTTTAAATCGGCTATAGATGTCGGAAGCGATATAGCCTAAGGGGTGGCCCACATGCAGACCGGCGCCGGAAGGGTATGGAAACATATCTAAAACATAAAATTTGGGTTTGTTGTGGTTGATATCAACCTTATATAGTTGATTGTCAATCCATACTTGTTTCCATTTTTTTTCAGCTTCAGAGAAATTCCATTCCATTATTATCGCTTTTCAATTTGAGGGTGCAAAGGTACAAAGATATATCGGAAACTGAATTAAGAAGGATAAATAGCTTATTATACAATTATTTCAGGATGAATTGCTAATTGATCACTCGTAAATAAAGTTATAGCCGGGTAATTCAGGATAGATCATTATGTAAAGGCGGATTATAGTGATTTGTGTCCAATTGAACAAAAATAATATTATAGTTAACAAAATAAGGGCAGTTGTTAACATTTTGTTTAGCATTAAATAAAGTGTAATTAACTTGCATTTCAATTTATAGTATAATTCCACCTTGCAATAAAAATGCTTAAGTAATCTGGGATTACAATATAAAGACACAGAAAAGTATCAAAATGAAGAAAGTGCTATAATTCATTTTTGTTACAATCCATTAATAGCTTATTTATAAATATGATACACCGGACAATAACTGATTCTAATCAACTTGTTGAACATTGCTTCAAGAATACTATAGTGAGTATTTTCATCAAGTCGAGCGGAAGTAATCTAGACATTGATAATTGTTCATTACCGGCTATTCCGTCGGAAGGTATTAAACCGATCATTTTCAGTAATGATGAAAACTATAGTTAAATGCTACAAAGAATAAGTCATGTTTTAGAAATATTGATTTCTGGAAATCCACAATCAATGAATATGTAAATTAATATAAAAACTCAAGTTGATAAAAACATTACAATAATCCGACACACAAAACCCTTCCATATGAAAAAAGCACATTTTTACACACTGTCCGCTTCGTCTCTCATGTCCAAAAAATTTAATAGGTTATCTTCTTCTCTAATTTTATTCAGTCGCAGTTATCACTGTTTTATTGGAAAAATGGGTTTGGTGCTCCTGTTTTTGTTGGGAGGAGTTGGTTCGAGTTGGGGACAAAATGTATTGGCGGGTTGGACTTTCCCGACTAATTTTGGTCCAGCACCATTAACTATAAGTGCAGAATGTGGAAACGGGTCAATATATGCAGACGGAACAAATGGTTCAAGCGTATGGACTTCTAATAATAGCAACTATCAGTTTTTTTCTGGTAATGTATCAAGCCCTGCATTATGTGGTGTGACAATTGCATCAGGTGCTTTGTCTCCAACTAATAATGCCAATAATGGAAAAAGTATAGTTTTTAAACTGTCCACCCTAGGTTATAAAGACCTCTTATTGATTTATGATACTAGAGGAACTAGTGCAGGGTTTAAAACTCATGACTGGGCTTATAGTACTGATGGAATAAGTTTTACACAATTTCAGCAAATTACTGGAAGAAACGATGTTTCTTTTTCAACTCAAACTGTTGACTTTTCAAGTGCCACAATACTTAATAATAAATCAGATATTTATATAAAAGTAACTGTGGATGGTGCTACAGTTGGCAGTGGTAATAATAGATTTGATAATGTGAAGTTTGTAGGAACATCATATCCTATCAACGTCTATACCGACAATACCCTGACTACCTTGGTATCCGGACATAATACAATACAGGCTGCCGTTGATGATGCTAGTACTTTGGCTTGATATGTGATAACCGCAGCTGCAGGTACCTATACCGAAAATGTTACCGTAAACAAAGCTGTTACCATTAAAGGTGCTAATGCGGGGATTGCCGCAGGTAACGATCCGGGTTCGAGAGGTGCTGAAACTATCCTAGACGGTGCATTTAAAATGAATGCTGGCGGTACTATTGACGGATTTGAAATTATTAATGGCTACCAATTTGGAGGATCGCCAAATAAAGATGGAATATTAGTAGCCTCTGCGGGTGTTTCTGTAACCAATACAATAGTTGAGAATGTGACAGGTAGCCAAAATACCGGTATTGAGGTAGGCTATCATAATAATTTTTTGCTGACTAATAGTAGCGTCATCAATAACTGGAGGGGGATCTATTTAAATCCTTCCTCTGGTCATGTACTATCCGGAAATTTAATTGACGGCAATGATTACGGTATCAGTTCTGATGGACTTACTAATTTCTCAATGACCGGAAGTTCCATTACAAATAACAGTCAGGAAGGCTGGGGTGCAAGTACGGTGGGAAGTAGTGTAGTTGCTAATAATAATATTATTGCCAATAATCCTATTGTTTCAATTGCACACTATGGTGGTAGTGCTATTGATGCAAATTGTAACTGGTGGGGACAAGCTACTGGTCCATTATCTGGACAAAATAGTGGTAATGTTACTGCGGGTACTTATCTTAACAGTGGTACAGATAATCAACCGGGTACACCAGGTTTTCAACCTGCAAACGGCACGTGTATCGGTCCGGTGCATAATATCAATCAAAATACATACTATACTAAAATACAAGATGCCGTAAATGCTGCCAATGCTAATGATGTAATAGAAGCAGCAGATGGAACATATAATGAGCGTGTTACTATCGACAAATCCCTGACCCTGCAAGGGCAAAGTGAAACCGGTGTTATTCTTGACGGTACAGGATTGAGTGGTACAGGTAGCGGTATTAAAATCAATAGCAATGTTACCAATGTAACGATTCAAAAGATGACCATTCAAAACTATACCGGTTCTACACCTAATGGATCAGCCGGGATATATGCCAATGGAAGTAATAATGGCTTTTTAGCAGATCATGTAACAGTTAAAAATAATGTAAGTGCCAGTGGTATATATGCCAATGGCCCTGTCGATGGATTTGGTGTAACCAACTCTACAGTAATCGGGCATGGACCTGGTGCCAGAGGCATTGTGATCTGGAATGGATTAAAGAAAAATGTAACTATTTCAAATAACACAGTTACCAATAATAATTGTTGCGGTATCGAATTGCAGGATGGAGATGCATCAGCAGTAACTGTATCAGATAATATTATTGATATAGGTGGTGGGGACAATGCCATTGGGTTGACAGGACTAAATGCTACTGTAGGATTGAATGTAATTGATGGCAATACGATTACCGGAGGTGGCAGATATGGCATTGAAGTTAAGAACCCGGCAGGCGGAGTCACCGTAAGTGATAATACTGTAACATTGAGTACGCAGAATGCAGATCTAAGAGACCGGGCAGGGATAGCAGTATTTAGAAGAGGTGTATTGGGCAATAATGTGGATATACCGAATGGAGTAACTATAACAGGAAATACTGTGGATGGCTATCAGCAAACCTCCACGAGTGAAGGATTTGGTATAGTGGTGGAAGGAACAAACCATACAGTGACCGGCAATACTTTACAAAACTGTGAAGTGGGCATACTTCAACAGCGTAATCCATCTAATTATCCGGGCGATGCCGATCAGAGCAATGTCGCAGATCAATACTTTGGTAGAGGTAACTCGCCGATGACATGTGGAAATACGATTAGTGGTAACACATTTAATAGCAATGGTACCGACACGCGAAATATAGGTGTCGGAGGTGGTATTGTTACAAACACAAATACCGGAGAAACCTTCTGTTCTATTCAGTCTGCAATAGATGATGCACAGACAATAGCCGGTCATACTATTACAGTAAGTGCGGGGACATACAATGAAGAAATCACTGTCAATAAGCGTCTAACAATCATTGGTGCCGGATCTGGTTCTAATCCTGCAACCAATACAGTTATCCAAGGTTCTACATTGAATATCCCTGTAGTAAAAATCAGAACCGGTGGTTTAAATGTATCTGATAGAGCAACTATCAAAGACGTTTATGTCACTACTAGTGCGTCCAACACATTATCATGGATTGGAGGCATCGAAATAGATGCTTCTAATAATAACCCTTTAGGACATATTACCTTGGAGAATGTTACAGTGGCAAATTGTCTTGGAAAGACCACTGGAGTTCATTTTAAGGGAGTAAGTGCTACAGGGGTTTCTACAGATATTATTTCTGATGTTAAGATTATCAATAGTTTAATTACCAATAATCAGTATGGTATTTCCGCACGCCACACTCAGGTGCATGGCTTGGAAATTCTTGGTGGATCGGGTAGAACAGTCATCTCTGAAAACAGAAGAGCAGGGATGTTAATTTATGGAGTGGATAATGGTTCTGGATTTTCAAATCAATTTGATGATTTTGTGTTTAATAAAGTTGATTTTAATCATAACAATACCAGTGGAGATTTAGATGCAGGTAATGGAGACATTTTCTTCTTAGGCTTTAATGGAGATTTGAATGTGGACGATGTAGTAATTACTATGGGAAATACGGCAGTGGCTAGTCCATATTATATCGGTTTTGGTATCAATGGTAAATATTTGGGAGGTACTGAGCCTGCCGGAAATATGACATTTAAAAATATGCAATTAAATGACTATTCCGGTGCACAGCAACATCCACGTGCCTTGATGGGAATCTGGACATTTAGTAATTTAAATGCAGGAGTAGAGCTTGACGGTGTCGAGTTTAATGGTACCGGCGCATCTCAGGGAGCCTTATCCTTGAGTGGATTATATGGGACAACTCCTTTAGTAATAAAAAATTCTAAATTCGCAGGATTGTCCAGTTATGTGGTTGCTCCTGCCAATCAGATAACAGATATTCGTAGTGTTGGTTCTTACGTACCTGTTGATGCAACCAATAATAATACATTCACAGGCACTTCAGATAATTATGACATTGAGGACAGGATCATTCATAAAATTGACAATGCTTCCTACGGGCTGGTTACATGGGTAGCGACTCATTGCTACGTGACACCCAATTCATATCTGCCAAATATAACAACAAGTCCTGATGTTCAGCGCGGTGTTGGTGCAGCTTCTAATGGCGATATAGTGCATATTGAAGCCGGTGTCTATACAGGAAATGTGGATGCTACTTCCAAGACAGTTACATTGTCACCGGGTGCAAGTCCGGGATGTGTAACCATAAATGGCAACGTAAGTCTGAATGGTGGAGATATAATGTACATTGAAGCGAATAATACCAATGCTTGTACAGATTATGATCAGTTTATTATCAATGGCAGTGTTTCACTCGGAGGTGCCACACTTGATTTGACATTGGGCTATACCCCGGCTTTGGGTGACAGCTATACCATAATTAACAATGATGCTTCTGATGCTGTAGTTGGACAGTTTGCACAAGGTGCTGCTATCACCGTTTCAGGTTATACTTTTAGTATTAATTATGCCGGTGGCGATGGCAATGACGTAGTGCTGACAAGATGTTCCGGAGGAGTACAGAATATTAATACTGGAGAAATTTTCTGCACTATTCAGTCTGCAATAGATGATGCACAGACATTGGCTGGTCATACTATTACAGTAAGTGCGGGCACATACAATGAAGATGTTAATGTTACCAAGTCAGTAACAATAAGTGGTGCAGATGCTACAACTACCATTGTCAATAGTCCTAAAGGAGGGGGCAATGCTACATTTAGAGTCTCTGCATTTGGAGTTATCATCGAAAACTTTACAATAACAAGAGATGGCAATAATACAACTGACTGGAATGATCCTACTTTGAACAGTGCCGGAGTGGCAATCCAAAGTCAAGGTAATACAGCAACGATAAGACACAATATTATCACCGGTAACAGGACAGGTATAGATGTTAATAATTCCAATGGAAATACGATTACCGGTAATACAATTGACTTTAACAGAACCGGTTTATTGTTTAGAAATCAAACGGACAACACTAACATGACCAACAACTTTATCCGGGATAACTGGACGGTGGGTGTCTTGTTTATTGATGCGAGTGGTGGTTCCAATAGTCCGTTACAACAAGCGCTTAATTCAAACTTCAACGACAATAACATCTCAGGTAACTGGTACGGAGATATCGTAGATCGCCAGAACGGCGGATCATTGCCACCTCCTGGTAGCAATATGAAGAATTTTGAGTGTAATTGGTATGGAGTTACTTCACCAGTAGTATCTATAGTTAATAGCGCAGAGCCAGGTTATGCAAGTCAAATTCCTGTTGCATATGGAGGAACAGCGACAAATCCTGGCAGTGCACCAAATATATTAGGTCCGGCATCTGCTAATTTTGATTATATTTCCTGGTTGACCAATGGCACCGATGATCAACCTAGTACGCAAGGCTTCCAACCTGTATCAGGATCATGTAGCGGCACACCGGTGGATATCACATCGGCAACACCAGATGATATCATTTGTGGGGAGACGACCGGATCGATTAATGTATCATGGGCAGGAGGTACCAGTCCTTATGACATTGCATGGACAGGAGGATCAGCCACAGGAGTGACATCACCATACATTATCACCGGTTTGGCAGCAGGCACATACGGCATCACCGTAACGGATGCCAATGGATCAACGGACACAGACAATGCGACCATAAATTATTACCCGATAACGAACCTCACACAAAACACCACCTTTGCAGATATACAACCGGCAGTCAATGCGGCCAATGATGGCGATGTAATAGAAATTTGTGCAGGTACATTTGCACTAAGTGCGCCGGTGACGATTACGAAGAAAATCACGTTACAGGGACAAGGTACATTGAGCTCAATAGTAGAACTATCATCATCGTGGTTCAATGTGAATGGAGTAGATGCATTTTTCTGTAACTCATCAGATGTAACCATTCAGAACATACATTTCAAGGTAGTAGGAAAGGGCCAGGGAAATTTGGTATCTATCTACCATTCGAATACACAAATACTGAACAACAAGTTTTCAGGCGAGTACGTATTTGGAGATCCAGAGGTAACAAGAGCTACAGTATGGTCAGCCAATCCAATGACAGGCATCGTAATGGATGGTAATATCATTGAATCACTTCGACAGCCGGGTTATCTGAGCAATGGATCAGGCACGATCAGCAATAATACAGTTAATAATACTCGAGGGTGGGTAATCGAAGGAGTAGGTACTTTAAGTTATACGGGAAATATCTTTGGTACTAATACATCACATATCACGATATTAAATACCGCATCGAATATCAGTGGATTGACAATCAGCAATAATGATTTGTCAGGCACAGTAACAGACTGGGCAATAGATAACCGAACAACAGGCACAGCGAGTGCAGAGTGTAACTGGTATGGAACGACAAGTTCCAGTGGAGTAGCATCTAAGATTACTGGCAATGTAGATTATACACCATGGCTTACCAATGGTACAGACAATGCTCCTGCATTGGGCTTCCAGCCTGTTCCGGGGTCATGTAGCGGCACACCAGTGGATATCACATCGGCAACACCATCACCAGAGACATGTGTACATGATAATGGCTCGATAGCCATCTTGTATAGTGGTGGTACAGCTAATTATACGATATCCTGGAGTGGACAGGAGAGTGGAAGTGATTTGACCAGCAATACCACTTATACAATACCGACTCTAAGTGCAGGTAGTTATAATATTACGATTACGGATGCTAATGGCTCAACAGCTACAACCTCTGTAACCTTAGAGTATCATCCTGTACTGAACTCTACAACTTCAGTGACTTACGCCACTATACAAGCTGCAATAGATGCTGCCAGTGCCGGTAATGTCATTGAGGTATGTGCAGGGACTTATACTGAAGCTGTTACAGTAAATACTAGTTTAACCATCAATGGTCCAAATGCAACTATTGATCCTAATATCGGTTCTAGAGTACCAGAAGCAGTAATTGTCGGGAATGTAAAAATTACTGCTCCGACAATAATTTTTCAAGGATTTACAATAAATCAAGGAAGTAATCTAAGAGCAATTGAAGAATCTGGAGGGGCAAATAGTTTATCGAGTAATATATTGGTAAAAAACAATATTATTGATGGGCTTAGTACTTCAACTAGTTTTGCAATATACAATGGAGGTACTTTAGGCACTCATACTTTTGAAGGAAATTTAATTCAAAACTTTACAACTTCGGGATGGAAAATATTTTTTGATGGAGGTTTATCATCTTCTGTATATGTTACCAATAATCATATAATAAATATGTATTCAGGTATTATCTTTTCTGGAAGTATGGGAAGTTCGGTAGGCGTGATTGAGGAGAATTACTTTGATATAAATACATGGCCTGCTATTGCTTTAGGAGCAAGTAATAAAGAGGTTAAGAATAATACCTTCGCTAAAGGTTCTGTTTATATTACAGGGCATGCCAATAACCCAAGTCAAAATTTTGGATTAAATAATAATATCCATAATAATTTATTTACCGGAGCACAATCAACTTGTGTTTCAATTGCTAACCTGCCTCACTCGGGAAATGTTATTCAAAATAATTCATTTGACAGAACGGGTTCGAGTGCATTTGTTTTAAATAGCCATGCAGCCTCTTATGTTGATGCACCTTGTAATTGGTGGGGATCTTCTGATCCTTTGGTAATTGCCACCAAAATTTCAGGAAATGTGGATGCTAGAATGCGATTAGATGGCAATGGAAATAGTGCTGCAGGCGAAGGTTTTGTCCCCACAGGCACTTGTATCGGTCCTGTGCATAACCTCACTCAAAACACTTATTTTAGTACAATCCAGCCGGCTGTAAATGCTGCAAATTCAGGTGATGTAATAGAAGCAGCAAATGGCACATATAAGGAACGAGTTACTATCGACAAATCTTTAACCCTCCAAGGGCAAAGTGAAGCCGGTGTTATATTAGACGGTACCGGATTGAGTGGTACAGGTAGTGGTATTAAAATCAATAGCAATGTTACCAATGTAACGATTCAAACAATGACCATTCAAAACTATACCGGATCTTCTCCTAATGGGTCTGCCGGGATATATGCCAATGGAAGTAATGATGGCTTTACAGCAGATCATGTAACGGTTAAAAATAATGTGAGTGCCAGTGGTATATATGCCAATGGACCGGTCGATGGTTTTGAAGTAACCAACTCAACTGTTTCCGGTCATGGTCCAGGAGCAAGAGGTATCGTTATCTGGAATGGATTTAAACAAAATATTACTATTTCAAATAATGCGGTTAGTAATAATAATTGTTGCGGTATCGAATTGCAGGATGGCTCAGCCTCAGGAGTAACCATTAGTGATAATATACTATTAGGAAATGGTGATAACGGCATTGGCGTAGTGGGTCTCACATCAGGAGCAGGAGCTAATGTTATCAGTGGTAATTTCCTTCAAGATAACGGTCGATTTGGTATTGAAATCAAAAACCCAATGGGTACCGGCTTGGATAATGGTGATGGCTCTATTGTGGTTGAAAATAATACAGTCGAATTGACAGCACTTTATGTGTTGGGGTCACCAGAATTAAGAGACCGTGCAGGGATAGCCGTATTCAGACGCTCGCCTATCTTTTCTGATGGTAATCCAAATATGCCACAAGGGGTAATTGTTAGAAATAATACAGTAGAAGGCTATAAGCAACCTTCCAATTCTGAAGGTTTTGGTATTGTTGCAGAAGGTCAAGGGCATATTATTACAAATAATACTTTGAAAAGAAATGATGTAGGTTTGCAATTCCAAATGGGCCATACGCCATACACAGGAAGTGGTGGCATTCCAGATGCAGGTGATCAAAGTAATATTGCCGATCAATATTTTGGTAGAGGTAATGCTCCACAATCTTGTGGAATAGTTGATGGCGGACAAACCAATGGCACTGGACTCCTTGCTAATGGAACAGACTTCCGTACCGTAGGTTTTGGTGCCAATTTTGTTCAGTTAAACGGCAGAAAGGTAGAAAACACAAATACCGGAATGGCATATTGTTCAATCCAACAAGCTATTGATGATAATCCTACCCTCAATGGTCATACTATTGAAGTTAGTGCCGGCACTTATGTTGAAAATGTTGTGGTTGGTAAATCGGTTTCGATTTTAGGCCCGAATGCCACAATTGATCCATGCACCGGAACTAGAGGTGCTGAGGCTATAGTAGTCCCATCAACTTCCGCCATCAGTTCTGGTGAGATTTTTCATGTGGCAGCATCTGATGTAACCATTTCAGGATTTACTATCGATGGAGACAATACAGCATTGACTTCAGGATTTTCAAGTACCAATGGAGCAGATATTGATGCAGCTGAAGGTATTACTGTATATGAGAATAATATAAGTAATCTTACGGTTCAAAATAATTTTATCCAGAATTTATCTTATTTTGGGGTTAGCCTTTTTGGAGCTAATTATAGCGCCCCCGAAACTCATGGACATGTAGTTTCAAATAACCAAATCAGAAATATGGGTACCTATGATGCATTATCTGGTATAGCCAACTGGGGAGGTGGAATATTGTTGTACAATAGTCAATATACACATGTATATGAAAACTGTATCGAGAATGCTCGTATTGGTATCCAGACAGGTAATTTCCAAAAAGTAAATTCAGGTTCTACTGATTTTCAATTAATCGAGAACAACACAATTGAAGCGAGAGCGCTGGGTATCTTCTACAACTTACACAATTATTCACCATTCACGATAAAGGACAATACCATTACTGCCCTTTTCAATTCGGATGAGTTGCCAGCGAGCACTAAGTCTTGGAAGGGACTTTTGATAGCATCATTGGGTAATAATATGGGCTTGAGCAATATAGTAAATAACTCAGTTGATGGTAGTGGATTGACCAATGCATGGACTAGAGGCTCAGAAGGTATTAATGTATGGAATGTCACCAATACAGCTCGTCCTATTATTACAGAAGGAACTTTAACTAATGTGGACAAAGGTATTTTTGTCAACAATTTTGAAGGGTACAATTCAGATGGCTCGTATGGATCATACGCAGATATAAGTAAAGTATCTGTTTCCAATGCAGATGAAGGTATCGTAGTTTATGATAGCCCCAATAGTACCAGCCACAGTTCTGTCAATGCTACGGCAATAAATAACTATATCTCTGCTGATACGGGCATACGATTAGGAGAAACGGCATCAGGAACAGTTAACGGTACATTTCATGAGAACCATATTACTAGCTTTACCACCTATGCAATTAATAGCACAGTAAGCAATACTGTTGATGCTACCTGCAACTGGTATGGAACCACTAGCAGCAATGCTATAGCAGCCGCAATAACAGGTACTGTGAATTATATATTATGGTTGACCAGTGGAACAGACGATCAACCAAGCACATCAGGCTTTCAGCCTTTACCTACAGCATGTAGCGGCACGCCTGTCGAAATTACTTCAACTACACCATCGCCTGAGACTTGTACACATGACAATGGCTCGATAGCCATAGTTTATAGTGGTGGTACAGCCGATTATATGATAGCATGGAGTGGACCTGAGTCAGGTAGCGACATGACTTCAGCTAATAGCTATACAATTCCTACACTTGTCGCCGGTAATTATGTAATTGCTATTACAGATGTAAACGGTTCTTCAGTGACGACAACAGTGGCAGTGGAATACCACCCGGTGACCAATCAGACTACGTCATCAACTTACGCAACTATTCAGGCAGCGATTGATGCTGCTACAGCGGGAGATGAAATCGATGTGTGTGCGGGAACGTATGTAGAGCATATAAAAATAGATAAAGCGATATCTTTATTGGGTCCGAATGCCACGATTGATGCATGTGGCGGAACAAGAGTACCAGAAGCAATCATCTATCCACCGGTATCTGATATAGCCTATAATACTGATGATGGAGCCTTGATTGATGTACAGGCATCAAATGTTACTATCAGTGGATTTTTACTAAATGGGGATAATCCTGATATTACAACCGGCTTTACTAGTACTAATGGTGCAGATATAGATGCCGCAAGCGGTATAGTGCGATACAGTACAGGAGACAATCTGGTAGTTACGAATAATATCATACAAAACCTATCCTATTTTGGAGTTACACTGTATGATTACCCTGCCGGTGTTCCATCTGCAGGAAATATAATAGCAAACAACAAGATTCAGGATTTGGGTACGTATGACGCAGGGTCCGGAATTGATTATTGGGGTGGCGGTGTATTACTATATAATAACCAATATACCTATGTACATGATAATTGTATGACCAATGTTAGAACAGGCATACAAACCGGAAATTATTCGAAGGCCAACCCGGGTACGACAAACGATCAGTTGATTACAAATAATATTATGGCAGTACGCCGACGTGGTATATTCCACAATCTGGCGTATAGTAATGCCTCCGCATATACCTTGTCCAATAATACGATTACCGGATTGATGGATAGCCACGAGACAGTGTGGGACGGCATTTTGTTATCTTCACTTTCAGTTCCTTCCACCACAAGCAATAATAGCATAAATGGCGCAGGAATCACGAATCCAAGTGAGGGTATCGAAGTATGGAATGTGAAGAATAATGCACCTGCAGCTATCAGTGGTGGCAACATCAGTGGAGTCTCTACGGGTATATTCGTGAATAACTATGAGGGCTATTCCTCTAATGGAGCTGACGGTGCACATGCGGCTGTCAATGGTGTGACCATCAATGCCACTAATATTGGGGTCTATCTACACGATCATCCAAGTAGTACACACGGTCAGGTAAGTGGTAGTTTCACCGGATGTGCCATTACAGCTAATGAAGGTATCCGTACAGTTGAGTCAAGTTCTGGTGCGACCAATGGCAGTTTTACCGGAAATACTATCAATGCTGACTCACTTGGTATCAATCTGACCGGAATGCTTCTGTCAAGTTCCAATGGATTGACGATTGATGATAATACAATTACTCTTTCTGATCAAATAGAGAATACCCAACCTACAGTGGGAATCCAGTTGGCTAATCTGGCAGGGACAGCTGCTGCAACGATTACAAATAATGATATTAGTGGTGCATTATATGGTTATGCTGGATACAACATCAATACGACTCCGGTATCGACCATTGATGGTGGGACAGTAAGTGGGATAATGCAAGGTATTTCTATAATAAATACAGATGGTGTGTTAACTAAAGGTTCTTCAATTAACGTGAAGGATGTTATAATGAACGGCTTTACCGGCACTTCATCCAATCCTGCCATTAACTTCCATGCAGGTGTATATACATTTACCACAGCAGGAACGACAATAGCCGAAGGAATCACGATGAATATCGAGGGGGTAACTATTGATGGTACAGGCAAGCCGTCACAGGCGAGCGGAGGTATCTATTTGGCTGACTTCAGTGGCGGTTCTACTAATGTTCAGACCATTACAGTATATAACAGCACTATCCAAAATAATGCCAACCGAGGATTTGATGCTCGTGGTAAGGTAAATCTAGCTTTGACAGCAAATACGATAAGTAATAATGGTCATGATGCATGGGGTGCTGGAGGAAATTATGGATTTTCAATTATTGCACAGAAAGAAGCTACCATTACAGCCTATAACAACTTTATATCTCTACCAGCATCAAGTACTACAGAAGTATATGGTTTGTTTACAGGTAATGGTACGACTAATTCAATAACAGCACATGATAACAGTATCTTATTAAATGGAAATGCAAATTCAGGCTCTCGTCTGGCAAGTTCATCCGCAGGTACAGGAAGTATAGATGCTACTTGTAACTGGTGGGGCACGGTAGTAGTGAATGATTTGGCGTCAATGATATCTGGCAATGTTACTTATACTCCATGGTTAATCAATGGTACAGATGATCAACTCGGGACACCTGGTTTCCAACCGGTATCCGGGGCATGTAGCGGTATTCCTATTGCGGTAACAGTAGATGGTGTGATAGATGCACTCTGTACTACAGGCGTAAATGGAACGATTTCAATTACTGTGACAGGTGGTATTTCACCTTATACCTACTTATGGAGTGATGGTCAAATCACAGAAGATGCTGTCAACTTGGCAGCAGGCGTCTATACAGTAACTGTAACGGACAGCTTTGGAAATACAGGGACTGCTAGCGCAACGGTAGGAGCATCACCAGTAGTCAATACTACTACAATGACCGGATATAGCACCATTCAAGGAGCTATTAATGCAGCAACAGCAGGTGATGTGATTGATGTTTGTTCAGGTACTTATAGTGAAGATTTATTAATCAACAAACCATTGACTTTAAATGGTGCGAATGCTAATGTATCATGTTCAGGAAGCAGGGGAGCAGAAAGTATTTTGCAGCCTGCAACAGCGGGAAGCACACCTATTAACTTATCAGGAGCAGGTATATCAGATGATGTAACAATCAACGGATTTGAAATTACAGGTACATTATCAAATTATGCTATCTATGCAGGTGGTGATGGCGCGAGCAATCTGACAATCAAGTATAATTATATACATGATATTGGAACAGCCAGAGGGTCGGGCAATGTATATGCAGTTAATTTCCGAGTTAATAATCCAAATGTTACAGGACCAACGATTACAGATAATTGTTTTAATGAGATATTTAATACAACGACAGCATTAGGTCATAGTGCAGCTATATGGTTGGGGCAAAGTACAGCAAATGGCATCGTGACTGGAACGAATATCAGTCGTAATACGATCAGTAATGTTAAATCTGCGTTATCAAACAAAGATGCATCAGGCGTTTATGTAGGAGTCGCATGGGGTGCAGGTACGGGTAGTGTAAACGGAGCAATAATTCAGGATAATACAATAACCAACATAATAGGTGGTTTGTCCTATGGCGTTCAGTTGTCAGGTAAAACACCAGGAGCTTCTGTTAAAAACAACTTTATAGATGGAGTAAATAACGGATCATTACCTACAGCTGCCTTCGGTGTTGCAGTTCCTAATACTAATACTGGTTTTGCGAGTATATCCGTAAATGAGAATAGTATCTTGAATGTAGATAAGACCATAGTAAATGGAAACGCATCATTAGATGCAGAATGTAACTGGTATGGATCAACATCAGCAGGTGTAATAGCTTCCAAGATAATAGGTAATGTTGATTATACTCAATGGTTAATCAGCGGAGTAGATGATCAACCTGGCACGGCAGGCTTCCAGCCTGTACCTAATTCTTGTAGTGGATCTCCAGTAGAGATTACATCAGCAACTCCAGATGATATTATCTGTGGGGAAGCTTCAGGGTCAATCAATGTTGTCTGGACGGGTGGAGTAGCGAATTATACTGTATCTTGGACGGGAGGATCTCAGACTGGTTTGGCAAGTAGTCCATACGATATAACAGGGTTGGCTGCAGGTAGCTATATGATTACAGTAACAGATACGTATGGTAATACAGACACTTATGGTCCGGTAGTAATTCAGTATCTTCCTGTGACCAACATTTCAACAGGAGAAACATTCACAACCATCCAAGGCGCTATTAATGCTACGAATACAGTAAATGGGAATACAATAGTAGTCTGTGCCGGTACCTATAATGAAAATGTGGTGGTAAATAAGGAATTGACCATCAATGGAGCAAAAGCCGGAGTTGACCCAAGACCTTCGACATCTTCTACACGTGTTATTGATGATGCTTCTGAGTCTATTGTTGTTGCTCCTAAGAACAAAAATATTTTCAAAATTGAATCAAATAATGTAACTATTAATGGCTTCGAAGCTAAGCACTCTGGCGGAAGTGGTACAGCTGATGCTTTCAAAGCTTCAAACAGCCAAACTAATATCCAGATTTTAAACAATATCGTGTATCAATCTACGGATGAAGGTATCCAGTTAGAAGGTGGAACAGATTATTTGGTGCAATATAATTATGTTAAAAACCCTGTAGGTGATGGTATCACATTCTCCTCATACAGTGGTACAACACCTACTAATCAGCCAGGCACTAATCTTCATATAAAAGACAATGACATTGATGGTTCAACAAGTGCGTTTGGCTCAGTTTATCTCTATGGGGTTAGAAATGTAACTGTTTCAGGAAATATGATTACCACAAGAAGCTCAGGAATTATTGTTGGTTCAGATGGCTTGCCGGTTAGCAATGCCCTCATCCATAACAATACAATTAACACTGAAATGCATTCAGCTTATTCTGCCTATGCTATGGGTATCGGTATCGACGGTAATGGTGAGAATATTCAAATTCATAATAACTATATTGACGATATAGGAGATGGAGATTTGGTTCATTCAAATGCATATCCTGATAACTTTGGTTTGATATATGTAGGACCTAGTGCTAATGCCAATCCAACTAATGTTACAGTTAATAATAATTATTTATATCGTTTCGTGGATCATAATTACCTGTTTGTTAAAGGTTCGGTAACTAATCCAATTGATGCAAATTGTAACTACTGGAGTTCTATACATGTTCCAACAATTAAATCCAGAATAAATGGAAACGCTGAATTCTGCACTTTTATTGATTCAGGAGTAGACAGTGACCCTGTCGCAAAAGGCTTCCAGCCTGCTGGATCATGTGTAAATGAATTCATAATTTCATCAGCTTCATTATCAGGTGGGCCATCTTTCGCATACTGTTATGATGATGTGCCAGTCCTTTCAATAGATTTCAATGAATTTGATGGTCATGACTGGGTAGGTAACGTAACTGTCGAACTACATATTGTAGGTGCAGATGCCAATAGTTATAATCCTACATTTACAACTACAGTTGCTGATTGGCTTATTGGCGTACCATGTTATATGAGTGTTCCTGGCTTTATCGGAGTTAATACGATAACTGGTGCTACAATTACAAATGAAGATGGTTGTTCTATCAGTTTGAATCAAAACGATGTCCTTTCACTAATTGGAACTGATCAGTTTACTGTCAACCCACTACCTACATTTACTTTTGAGTTAAATAATGTTGTAGTGCCAAATAATGGAAGCGCAACGGTTTGCGAAGGCAGTACAGTTGATATAGAGATCAGCAACGTGAATACAAGTGGTACTTATGATATGTACCTCAATAATGTATTAATACAAAATGACTTGCCATTTGTCAACGGTAGTTACAGCTTTACAGCGTCATTGAGCGATGCAGGTGATTATGACTTTGTGATAACTACAGTACCTGGTTGTACTTCTACATTCAGTTACACACTTACTGTCAACCCACTACCTACATTTACTTTTGAGTTAAATAATGTTGTAGTGCCAAATAATGGAAGCGCAACGGTTTGCGAAGGCAGTACAGTTGATATAGAGATCAGCAACGTGAATACAAGTGGTACCTATGATATGTACCTCAATAATGTATTAGTACAAAATGACTTGCCATTTGTCAACGGTAGCTACAGCTTTACAGCGTCATTGAGCGATGCAGGTGATTATGACTTTGTGATTACTACAGTACCTGGTTGTACATCTACATTCAGTTACACACTTATTGTCAACCCACTACCTACATTTACTTTTGAGTTAAATAATGTTGTAGTGCCAAATAATGGAAGCGCAACGGTTTGCGAAGGCAGTACGGTTGATATAGAGATCAGCAACGTGAATACAAGTGGAACTTATGATATGTACCTCAATAATGTATTAGTACAAAATGACTTGCCATTTGTCAACGGTAGCTACAGCTTTACGGCGTCATTGAGCGATGCAGGTGATTATGATTTTGTGATTACTACTGTACCTGGTTGTACTTCTACATTCAGTTACACACTCAATGTCAATCCACTACCTACATTTACTTTTGAGGTGAATAATGTTGTTGTTTTAAATAATGGAAGCGCAACCATTTGCGAAGGCAGTACAGTTGATATAGAGATCAGCAACGTGAATACAAGCGGTACTTATGATATGTACCTCAATAATGTATTAGTACAAAATGACTTGCCATTTGTCAACGGTAGCTACAGCTTTACGGCGTCATTGAGTGATTCAGGTGATTATGACTTTGTGATTACTACTGTACCTGGTTGTACTTCTACATTCAGTTACACACTTACTGTTAATCCTCTGCCAGGTATATCATGTTCTCCTGATGTTACTATTTTGTCTTGTGACTTTGTAGATCAGGCAGCAGCTGATGCAGCATTTTCAACTTGGTTGAGTCAAGCAAGCGCATCATACGGTATTCTAACCAATAACAATACTGGTGCACCGAACTTCTGTGGAGGAACAACGACAGTAACTTTTACATCTACCTCGATTTATGGGTGTGGAACAATCACATGTGATGCAACATATACAATTACGCCTCGGCCGTTAGTGTCAATAACTACTGACTTGCAGTATGCTTATAATCGTTGTGAAGGTAGCTCGATTACTTTATCAATTCAACATACCGGAGGTTGTACGACCAATGAATATGTGTGGAAAAAGGATGGATTGCCAGTTGCAACAACTAATGTGCCAAGTTATACTATACCTACGATAGTAATAGGAGATGAAGGCGCATATACTGTCACCATCAATTCTGGCTGCGGAACACCTGTCGTTTCAAGTCCTGGTGATTTAAGAGTGTATGCTAAGCCAGTATTTACTATATGTCCTACTAATTTTGTTCAAAGCACGGAACCAGGCTTGTGTAATGCTGTAGTAAATTATACTACCAATGTATCCAGCCAGATATATACATCTTCAGGAACAATGCCACTGACTTATAGTGTGACTTATCAGTTGAGCGGAGCCACCACTGGATCAGGAAGTGGTAATGGTAGTGGTATCGTATTTAATAAAGGTGTAACAACAGTAGTCGTTACAGCTATCAACACATGTGGTCAGGCAACTTGTACCTTTACGGTAACTATAGCTGATACAGAGA
>JAGPCT010000005.1:0-67028 GCA_018057925.1 Saprospiraceae bacterium | reverse complement strand
ATCCAACAATAGCATGTGCCGGCAATCAGACACAGGCAGCAGACGCCGGAGTGTGTACAGCGGCAGTAACAGTGGTTTCACCGACAACAAGTGATAATTGTGGAGTAGCGTCATTAGTGAATGATTTCAACAATACATCTGATGCGAGTGGAACATATCCAATAGGCACAACGACAGTGTTATGGACAGTTACAGATAACAGTGGCAACACATCGACCTGTACTCAAACGATTACAGTAACGGATACAGAGAATCCAACAATAGCATGTGCCGGCAATCAGACACAGGCAGCAGACGCCGGAGTGTGTACAGCGGCAGTAACAGTGGTTTCACCGACAACAAGTGATAATTGTGGAGTAGCGTCATTAGTGAATGATTTTAATGGTACATCAGATGCGAGTGGAACATATCCAATAGGCACGACGACAGTGTTATGGACAGTTACAGATAACAGTGGCAACACATCGACCTGTACTCAAACGATTACAGTAACGGATACAGAGCTTCCAACAATAGCATGTGCAGCCGATCAGACACAGGCAGCAGACGCCGGAGTGTGTACAGCGGCAGTAACAGTGGTTTCACCGACAACAAGTGATAATTGTGGAGTAGCGTCATTAGTGAATGATTTCAACAATACATCAGATGCGAGTGGAACATATCCAATAGGCACGACGACAGTGTTATGGACAGTTACAGATAACAGTGGCAACACATCGACCTGTACCCAAACGATTACAGTAACGGATACAGAGCTTCCAACAATAGCATGTGCAGCCAATCAGACGCAGGCAGCAGACGCCGGAGTGTGTACAGCGGTAGTAACAGTGGTTTCACCGACAACAAGTGATAATTGTGGAGTAGCGTCATTAGTGAATGATTTTAATGGTACATCAGATGCGAGTGGAACATATCCAATAGGCACGACGACAGTGTTATGGACAGTTACAGATAACAGTGGCAACACATCGACCTGTACTCAAACGATTACAGTAACGGATACAGAGAATCCAACAATTAGTTGTGTCGGTAATATGACAAAAGGTACAGACCTTGCACAATGTGATTACACAGTAAGTGGAACAGAGTTTGACCCAACATTAGTTGGTGATAATTGTACCGGTTATACAGTAAGTAATGATTATAATAATACAACAAGCCTAAACGGCGCTGTATTCCCTAAAGGAACAACAACAGTAATCTGGACAGTGACGGATGCTAGTGGTAATACCGCAACATGTACCTTTACGGTGACAGTTAATGATATTGAAGATCCAACTATTACATGTATTGGTGACCAAGTCAGACAAGTCAATAATGGAGGGTGTACTTATTTAGCAACCGGTACAGAATTTGATCCTATTGGTTTTGGTGACAATTGTCCTGGATCGACAATTACCAATGACTTTAATAATTCATCATCATTAGCAGGAGCAATATTCCCGAGTGGTAATACAACAGTAACTTGGACAGTGACTGATGCAAGTAATAATATAACTACCTGCAGTTTTGTAGTGGGCGTAGAAGCTAACTTGCAGTATCAGGTTGAGGTAAATAATAATGTGTTAACAGATGGCGAATCAGTTGAATTCTGCGAAGGAGATCAAGTTACGATTGAACTTACAGGTGATGTGGGAGCGACTTATGTATTGGAGCAAGGAATGATTGTCGTAGGAAGTGGCTCCTTAAATGGACCGCCAAATACGTTTAATATTACATTGAGCCAAGATGGTGTGTACACTCTTACTGTAACCAGCATAAACGGCTGTACATCTACATTTACTTATACGTTTAATGTTAATCCTCTACCTACATTTACCTTTGAGGTGAATAGTGTTGTGGTGTTAAATAATGGAAGTATGACTGTATGCGAAGGCAGTACAGTAACTACCGAGATCAGCAATGTAAACACAAGCGGCACATACGACCTGACATTAAATGGCAA
Organism: Saprospiraceae bacterium; assembly: GCA_018057925.1. GTDB lineage: Bacteria > Bacteroidota > Bacteroidia > Chitinophagales > Saprospiraceae > Parvibacillus. The sequence goes on along the minus strand of JAGPCT010000005.1, from coordinate 65,083 downwards.
CCCGATAGCGGATGATGCACCATTTGTCAATGGTACATACAGCTTTACGGCAGCTATGGGTGATGCAGGAGTTTATCAGTTGGTAGTAACCACTACAGAGGGCTGCACTTCGACCTTTAGCTATACACTCTATGTCAATGCGTCACCGGATGGTACAATCTCCGGTACAGCAACAGTTCCACAATACCAGATGATTCCGCCGGTTATAACATTTGCTGCATCAAGTGGTACATTGCCATATACATTTGCTTACACTATCAATAATGGTCCTGTGCAATATGTCACAACTGTCGGTATGAATACCTCAGTAGATGTTTCGCAAAGTACTGCTGTGCCAGGTGTCTTTACCTATGAATTGTTGAGTGTTACGGATGCGAATGGATGTTCCAATGTGTATTCATCTTCTAATACAGCGACAATAACTGTACTAGCATTAGGGACACCAGATTTGACTCCTTCAGTTGATTTATATAGTTCGTCATTTGATCCTAACGAAGAGCGTGATTTTATGCTAGATATTTTTGAAATTTTTGGGGATAAGGCCTGGTCTTCAGTTCAAACTATGACCATACGAATTTCTAAGTCTCTTAGCTATACAGTTTCTGTTCCGGGATTAACCCTGTCGGGTACGCCGCAGGTTGGAATTTCAGGTACAACCATGATAGGATCTACACCGAGAGTTAATGAGAATGGCAATTGGACATTCAGAGAGAATGCGGGCTTTATTTTTATTGAGTCTCTTCCGGGGACAAATATTGATGCTTTCAGTTTAGCATCCATAGGCCTTCATGTAAAGGTTAATCCTGGTACGCCGGCTAATACCTTATACCCAATGACCATATCCATTCTTCCGAATTCAGGAGGAGAAGCTAACGCATCGAATAATAGATTAATTTATCTTTTGACATCCAATTAAATAAATGTATAAATTTCAAGTAATATGAAAAAAATGAATATAGGCTTATTATTTTGCTTAAGTTTACTCAGTAGTATTTGTATAGCTCAAGATGTTGGTGTTTCAATATCCATTAATCCACCAATCTTGGCACCAAATCAGAGCGGAATTATTACACTTAAAGTGGATAATAATGGTATTCCTGAAATACCCATACCAATTAACAAGATTAAACCGAAATTGGATGTACCTAGTGGTCTATTAATAATTACTGGTGTTAATTTGCCACCGGGTTGGTTATTATGTAGCAATGACGGTAAATCGATTGTTATTTCTAATGGTACGGATGGAGACATTGATCCCGGAGAAAGTGTCTTCATCGATTTTAATGTTAAAGCAAAAAATGTAAATGGGGGTCCGGGTACTATTGTTTTGAATTTAGCTTGGGGTGGATTTCAAGGTGATCCGTGTGGAATTGGTTTTCAAACCGATGGAGACGATTATAGAAATAATTACGCAACCACAACCGTTATAGTTGCCGGTCCATTACCCATAAGCTTAGCTTCATTTAATGTTTTTGAGAAGGATTGTCAGGTACATTTTATTTGGAAGACTGAATCTGAAATAAAAAGCAAAGGCTTTGATGTAGAATATTCTGTTGATGGCAAGGCTTTTGAGTCGTTGTCATTCATATCAAGCAAGAATAGTATAGATGGTGCTGAGTATTCCTTTGTGACAGATAGTGATAAATCTTCCAGTTATAAGTATTATCGGCTGAAATTATTAGATGGCGATGGTAGTTTTTCATATTCTGATGTGAAAGTCCTTAAAACTTCTTGCAAAAAGGAAATATCTTTGGATATCTATCCAATTCCTGCGAATGATATGGTAAATGTTAAATTGAGTGGTTTTGAGGGGAGAGAATTAAAGTCGGTAGAAATATTGGATAGCCAAGGGAAATGGGTTAAATCATTAAATTTATACACTCAAGAAGTAAACAAAGTAAATATTGAATCTTTGAGTTCTGGAGTATATTTTTTACGATTGGTAGATGATGTTTCTGTCAATGAGAAAAAATTTGTAAAAATTAAGTAATACCGAAAGGATATCCGTAATAGACCAACTAAATTGGTCTAAACGGCTATCGCATCGGTATTATACGAGATAGTATTGGGCTAAAATAAAAATCAGTTTCGTATAAGAGATTCCTGTTTGATGTAAATGCAAAAAGGAGAGTTTGTTACACCCGAATTCAGCAGTAAAGGTTTTGAAAAACCGTATAGTGCTGATTATGAGGGTTAATCCCGATGTACGAATCGTTTCAATGGTTTCTGTAAACCATTGATTACGAGTCGTAAATCGATTCCGCATTTGTCTAATGTGGAATTTGGGTAAAATCTCTCCTTTTTGTTTTTTATTCAAAATACCATTTTGTGCCTAATGAAACCATGATTAAGGAATAAATCTGCGACTTATCCCACATTCCGTATTTGTCAATTACGGAATTTGAGTTTAGATTATATTACTAAGAAAATTCAGTTTTTAAGGAATCTTAGCACGTTAGAATCAATAAAATTTTTAATTTTGTTTGGATAGGTGACTGATCTTGGGTTAGTCATGAATTCATTGTGTATGAATGCTTATTCACTTTTAACACGATTTATAAATTTGTTTGGCAATAGAGTAGCTTTAATTTTGTTTTTTATTCTATTGTTCTCCTCTTTATTATTGTTACCAAGCTATGCCCAGAACCATACTGCGATTCAATACACACCGGAAGACGGGCTTTGTGGTCAATCTTTCTCCATGATATTTAGAGACAATAGAGGGCGCATTTGGGTTTCCTCTGCCGGACCTTATTTGAATATGTTTGATAGTCAGGAATGGCATTGTTTTTTTTCGTCAGATATTTTAAAAGGTAGGGGTGGTGTATTTTTTGAGGATAGGTGGAAGGATATTTGGGTGCTACACGATGATGAAATAACCTGCAATTTTGTCTGCATTAAAAACAACAAAATATTGACTTTCTCTATACCGGGGATGAACAGTAACCATTTAATGCTTTTTACTATGAGAGCCAATATTCCTCATATTATAGATATTACTGCAAAGAAGGTTTATCGCTATGATCCGGGTGTAAGTCGATTTTTACTTATAAATAGCGGTAAAAAAGTTATTCCTGAAGAAATAAAAAATATCACTTGGATGAGGACAGGAATCAGAGGCAACACATTGGTAATTAATACTGAATCTAAGGTATATACTGCATTTCTAAATGAAAAGAATGAAGTCCAGATTGAATTTACATTTCCGGAAAAGTCCCGAATTCAAGCTATCAATGATAGGCAATGTTTAGAATTTAAAGATAATGGGAAGATTATCTATCATTCTCATACTGATAATCGGATTTTGGATCTCAGTCAGGTGTATGTGCGGAATTTTAGTGGGGAAGTAAGTTGCCTGCCAATTTCTACTACTAATTACAGAGCATCTAGTATTGTTGATTCATCACTCATTTTATTACGAAGTAGCCCTACATCCGGTCAGTATATCATACAGGAATATCGTCTGAATACAATGCAGCTCGTCAATCAGTTACATTATTCTTCTACGGAGCAGCCTTTTTCAATTACTAAAGATAAAGGAGGTGACTATTGGGTTTCGTCGGAAGGTAAAATACAGCGAATTTTAAATGAACAATATTTCATTGCTAGTAAAAGCAACTTTAATCAGTTTTGGTCAGTGGGTGTAGCTCACAATGGAATGGTTTGGTTGGGGTCGTCTGTTCAGGGACTCAAGGGTTTCAATGGTTTTAATTATATTGAAGCACCTGTAGGCATACCTAAAATTAAGTATGGGCAATATTTTGATGGTTCGATTAAGACCCGTGCCAACACATTATTATTTAATTATGCATCATACCTAAATCAACATTTCACAGTAGCCATCAAAGAAGATGGAACAGCACATACCACTGCTGTCTCAGCCCCGGGTCTTTTCTGGAATTACGACCGTAGTGGTCGCTTGATGCGTGGTACTTTAGGAGATGGATTATATGTGTATAAAAGTGAAGATGATCTACGAGATGAAGGGGTCGCTTTTAAAATTGATGCTTCCCGTGGACTTCAGTTACAAAATGTGCTTTCTGCTCTACAGGATAAATATGGTAGATACTGGATGACCAGGCCCAGTATGGGTATAGCTCTGTATGATAGTCTGCAAGAGAAAGTGATCAACTGGCTGATTCAGGATAACCCGGAAAATATAGGAGGTATGACAATGGAGCAGGATATGCGCGGAAATCTATGGATCGCGGATAACCTGGGTTTATATTATTTCAAAATGATACGAGATATCCGGCCTGGTTTCTCATTAGCGAAACACTTGCGCCCAATATCCAAAGAAATTTTGGGTAATCGTGCAATATCTGCCATGAAGATGATTGATTCTTCCACCTTGTTTTTAGGTACTGATATAGGATATTATTTGTTGGATATAAACCAGTATTATAAATACGATGGGGCGATTCGTTTCAAAGGAATATTTACCACTTCAAATAAAAATTATCCCGGTGGAAGGATTCACCAAAATGGGTGTAGTTTGGATGAAAATGGAAATATATGGATGATTACTTCCAATGGAGTAGTCTGTCATCTCAGTAATAAATACAAATTGGATATTTCTCCTGAAGAAGCCTTTATCGACAGTGTTTTGATAGGTAATCGAGTGATTGCCGGTAATGCATTGTTGGTTCCTTTTTTCTTAAAATCAAATGAAAATACCCTCACTATTTATTTCAGTCATGGTATCGATCCGGACTTAGGTCAAAATATTTTGTACCGCTATAAATTGAATGATAATGCATGGAGTAAGCCTGTTGATGAGCGTTTTATACATATTCAAAATTTGGAAGCCGGCAACTATACTTTCAAATTAAGAACAGATAAAAATGGTTATTTATCCGAGATAAAAACAATCTCGTTTTATAACCGACCCCCATTGGCAAATGACTGGCGCTTCTGGGCAGCAATATTTATTCCTTTCTTAGGTTTGGGACTTTATCTGTACTCTCGTCAGCGGATATTATTTCGTCAGAGAATGATGCTCAATGAAAATGAATTGGATCTAAATAGATTAAATAGAAGGAATGATATCCTGAAATTACATGCGATAACGAATCAACTCAACCCGCATTTCGTCAATAACACTTTGAATTGGTTACAATTACGTGTGGGCAATGACCCGGTAGCCATCGAGGCATTGGATAAATTGTCAAAAAATTTCAGGACTGTGCTTCGTAATAGCAGGGATGGAATAGTCCATAATAGCCTCTGTGAAGAGCTGCGATTTACTGAGAATTATCTCTTCTTACAAAAATGCAGGTTCGGTGAGCGATTAAAATATATCCTACCTACGAATGAGGAAGTTGATAAATTGGATGATGTATATGTCCCTATCATGTCGATTCAGATTCATACCGAGAATGCAATAGAGCACGGGATACGCAACAATCGGGATGGAGCCGGTTGGGTAAAAATCAGCGTGGAACACGAACTTGATAGAGTAGTCGTCAGAATAGAAGATACGGGCGTAGGTCGGGCAAAATCCAGAGAAATCAAATCACTCGGCACTCAATATGGAACACAAATGATCAGGGATATAGAGCAGATTTATAATAAATTCAATATCTTACCGATTAGTCACAGATATGAAGACGACATTTTTATGAATGAACAGGGTATTCGTTTTGGTACCCGGGTCATCATTACATTTCCAAAAAAGTTTGATTTTAAGTTATTATGAAAAAATTAATCCGTTGTATCGTTGCAGAAGATGAAGATGAACCTCGACAGTGGTTAGTCACACATTTGCGTACTTTTGAAGACATAGAGGTCTTAGCTGAAACTGTCGGTGTTGATGACACATTTAAAGCGCTATTATATCACAAACCAGATGCAGCATTTTTGGACATCAAGCTCATCGGCGGAGATGCCTTTGAGATACTGAATAGGCTGCAGCGTTCCGGAGTTCCCTTGCCCTATATCGTATTTACATCCGCATTTCATGAATATGCTTCTGTGGCATTGAATGATTTTCGGAGTAAAGTAGTTCATTTTTTAGTCAAACCTATACGACAGGATTGGGAAACTAAGCTACGGCGATCCATTGATGCACTTATCGTCGCCTTGCATAGTGATACATCGGAAGAAAATTTGCCTGAAAATATAGGTGATAAAAGCGTAAATAATGTTGAGGAGTCAGTATTTATCAAGCATAAAAATCAATTTCAGAAGATACATTTTGCGGAAATTGCCTATCTCGAATCTGCCGGGAGTGGATTGACATACATTGTTTTAGACACCACTACCATGAAGGTCGATGTCTCAATCCTCCAGTTATTGGAAAATAAATTTCCATCTAATTTTGTCCGCATCAGTAAAGCGAATGCAGTTAATAAAAATAGGATAATCAATATAGATAGGAAAAACCACAAAGTGGAAATACTGTTGGCTGATAAATCAAAATTCTTGCCAATTGGTAAAAATTATTATGCTGATTTGGTAAAATTGTTGTGCTGAATTGATCTTTTATGCCTACTGCCTTAAAACTCTGTAAAGGCATCCACTCTGTTTTTGTTATTCGGTATCTTTAAAAAATCAAGTGAACCCGGTTTGACTCCTATGATAAATGAATAAGTTCCCCTCACTGGCTGCCAGCTGAGGCTCATTTGCCAACAGTGCAGATCTCTGGAAAAACCTAAGTCGGGGTAAACAATATTTTGGTTTTTAAAATCATACCCAAAATATCCAACATTAACAGCCCACTTGTCAGTAATAGGGATACTGCCTGATAAAGATATTGAATTGGTAGTAAACCTTAGTTTATTGGGTCCTATTTCGTCTCGTGCACTCACATTGACGGTATGATTAATTGAGAAATTATTTAATAAGTCCCAGAAAGACTGATCTTCAAGTGTTTGCTTTTTATTGTCTTGTCTGGAGGCAGCCTCACTCTCTGTTAATTGCCCTGAGAGGAATTTTCTGATTTTTTCTACCGTTAAAGATGTATTAAGTGTTGCACTAAAATTGACGAAGCGCAGTGGACGCCCCTTTGTTGTCCAATAATAGGTGTTGATTTTTTGGTCTTTGGAATCTCGGTCGTAAAAGTCGAAGCTGCCACTCATACTCAACGTGGAAAGTCCTTTGAAAAATCGTGTTGTAGCATTATAATTCAATGGGCTCAGCTTTAATGAGTCTGCAAAAACGTTGTAAAAAGTACTCAAACTGAAACTTTCCAGGATTTTAATTTTTCGGGCTATGGTATCTCTTCGTCCCATAACTTTAGCTTCCAAGGTATTGGCAATAGCAAGGTTGATACCTGCCCGTTGACCCTCAGAAGGAGGGCCGCCGAATATGAATTCCTGATATTTATTATAAATGGATTTGTTGATGGGCAACACATTACTGGTCTGTATTGAGTCATAATAATGGGAATAATCAGGCGAAAAAGCAAGTGAAAGACTCGGTCTTACTTGGTGTCTTATACCACGAATAAATCCTTTTTTGAATTGTAAAAGACCGAATAGCTGGGTGTTGATGCCAATACTCGCATTGAAAGTCCTGTACGTCCCAAATTGCTGAAGCGTATCTTTCATTACCCTGCCATTCAAAACCCTTTGTCTGACGGTAAAAGAATCCGGAAAATTAGCATATCGGGTAGTGTCAAATATCGTGACTACTGTCGGGTCATAACGTTGCTGAATCTGGTTCAATCCCCATACTTCAGTATAATTGAAATTAGGGCTTATGTTGAAATATTTTAAAACTTTATACGATGAAGTTACGTTGAGAGCCTGCTTGAAACCTTGTTTGGAGGTCTTCAATGTCTTGTCCGTAAAAAGTAATGAGTCCAGTGTCTGTATCTTATTGCTCATATCAGCTGAATAAGTAAAGCTGATTTGATCATACCATCGATCGCCTATTCTTTTGCTGTTTTTGAAAGGGTAGATAGATTGTGTGTTGAATGTCAGTCGTGGAAGCTCGATAATAAAGTCCCGGTTGACCAATTGTTGAGAATGAGACATGGAAGCAGCAAAGCTATAGGGTTTTCCGCTAAAGATCCTTTGGTAGGTGATGTTGGAAGTAAGGTTGTTGTTGAGTACGCTGTTGGCGTCATTGTAGTTTAATGATTGGAATCGACCTATCTGTATATCAGCATTTCCGCCAAACTTGTGATATGGATTGGCTTTCGGGTCTTGATTGTGCGATACAAGAAGGCGAAAAGAAGTCTGCCTCCGTACCAAATACGTATCCGAGGGCTCGTTGAAATAAGTTGAATATTCTATTGTAGCTAAACCATTGTATTTATACCTTGTGTTGTAGTGTGTTGTGACACCAATTTTATGTGAGCCACGGAGGTAAATGTCACTTGAAATCACAAAGTCGAGTTGGTCATTAATAGGCAGATAATATCCGATATTCCTCAAACCATAGCCCCATTGAGGTGAAAAGTTGTAATCATTGGGAAAGATGATACCCGTCTGCTTGTTCTTTTTCATTGGAAAGAATCCGAATGGTAGAACTAATGGAGTAGGGACTCCTCCGATCTTAACATAGGACGGGCCGATGACTGCAAGCCTATCCGGCACAATCTTTAACTTGCTGGCTTGAATGCCGAAGTGAGCCTCCGGATGATTGCATGTCGTGATGAGCGCGTCTTCTTCATAGACAACGTCATCCGTCTGAATGCTATCATACGGACCGGCAATGACTTTGATCCTTTCACCATTGATATAAAGATCATTCTGCTTGAAGCGGCCATCTAAAATGATGCCTTTCTGTGTTTTAAAATTAAATTCCAACTTATTGGCGACAATAAGCTGCCCCTCCATATCCACGGCTGGCTTGCCCAACGGCCGTCCATTAGCATCGATGCCTACCTCCGCTAAAGCAACATTGTTTTTAAGATCTATCCGAATAAAATGTGCGTTGATTTTACTTTTCTGATATCTGACATAAGCATCACCCCACAGATACATTATTTGATTTTTATTGTCCAATTCAGAGCTGTCTCTGCTCCCGTACTCAACAATATCATCTACATCCTGCTTGGAAGCTATTTTGGCAATATTTTTTTGCACAATTGATGGAGGAAGCGTATCGGCAATGCTTGTCGGTCTAATTAATTGAATATGAGTGCTATCTGACTTCTTGTCAACTCTAAAGGGAGCCTTAGAGTCAACTTGACTAAATATTTTTACAGAAAAACATATTAAAATAAATAATAATATGGTAGATATTTTGGTCAATTCAATGATTGTTTTTACATTTGTGATAAATATTTATAATCTATAATTAACTGATTATTATATATATTTAATTTATAATAAATTTTAATATATAAAAATTATTGAAGCACAAAGCTAATTAAAAAATCAAAAACCAAAAAGCATATGATGACCCTTGGATTTTCATTAAAAAATAGCTTGAAATATGTAGTTATAGTGGCATGTTTCTTTTTTCCTATTTTATCACAAGCACACAATTGTTTTCATGATGCTTGTTCTAATCATATTGTACTAACGAGCGAATGTAACATGCTTTCAGTTGGGCAAGTGTTAAATTTTTCAAAAAATATCACTCATCAGATGGTTGAGTCGGTGGTCAATATGATTCCACCGGGTAACAGGCAGTTTAAATTGCGCACCATCGTATTGGATGCCGGGCACGGGGGTAAGGATTCCGGTTGTCTTGGCAAAGACTCCAAAGAGAAGGATTTGACGCTTGAATACGTGCTTAATCTTGGTGCTATGATAGAGAGTGCCTATCCGGATATTCAAGTGGTTTATACGCGTAAGACGGATGTTTTTATTGAATTGCACGAAAGAGCCAATATAGCTAATCACGCAAAAGCCGACCTTTTCATTAGTATTCATTGTAATTGGAATCCCAATACCTCACCTTACGGTACGGAGACGTATGTTTTGGGACTGCATCGTGCTAAAGATAACTTAGAGGTAGCTAAGCGTGAGAACTCTTCTATATTCTTGGAAAACAACTATGAGAAGAATTATGCCGGCTTTGATCCCAATAGTCCGGAAGGTAATATTTTGATGACGATGAGTCAAAATGCCCACCTGACTCAGAGTATTTCTATTGCAGAAAAGATCGAAAAAGAATTTGAACACAAATCCAATCGCAAATCAAGAGGTGTGCGACAAGCTGGATTCCTTGTTTTACGTGCAACGTCTATGCCGGCTGTTTTGATTGAAACCGGATTTTTGAGCAATACCAAGGAGGAAGATTATATGACAAGCGCCAAAGGGAAAAAAGAAATCGTTGAAAATATTTTTAGAGGATTTGAAAAATTTAAAGCAAATGTCGAGTTTTCTGCACCCGATGACAATGGCCTAATTGCTAAGAGTACAGCCCCTCCTCAAGTGAGAAATGAAGTAGTCAAACAAGGAGTTGCTGTTGAACAAAACAGCTCAAAGGTGGATGAACTTTCTATTTTAAGTAAGCAAAATACCAATGAAAATAATACTTCTAATTTGGTTGAAATATGTGTTCAGCTTGAAGCGACGAAGAGTGTACAGGATCTCGAACAGAAAAAATGGGAACCTTTTAGCAATATCATTGCTAGAAGTGAGAACAATGCTCTAAAATATCAGGTTGTGTGTAATTCTATGGAAGAAGCAAGAACGGTGAAAACAAAGGCAAAAGAAAATGGCTTTCCCGAAGCTTTTATTTGTGCTTACCGCAATGGCGAAAGGGTCAGCTTGGATGAAGTTGTTGAAAATTCGATAGGTCTTCGTTAGAAATCGTCATCTTTGTAAACGTCATACGCTATTAGCATAGTGGTGAGTGAGTTTTGACCTTATAGCGTTCTTAACTTCGGGATTTGACAGAAGGATTTGGTTTTTTTTCAAGAAGAATCGCTTTTTTGCTCATGTACTTTTTGCAAATAGGGCATAATTCTATGACATGTGGTCGTGCCTTACAATATTCTCTTCCATAGAAAATAATTTGTAGGTGGAGCTTGTTCCAAGTAGATTCGGGAAATAATTTTTTTAAATCTTTTTCCGTCTGTTCAACAGATTTACCGGAAGATAAGCCCCACCTTGCTGCCAAACGATGAATGTGGGTATCTACCGGAAATGCCGGAACACCAAAGCCTTGACTCATCACAACTGACGCCGTTTTGTGGCCTACTCCCGGCAACGCTTCCAAAGCTTCAAATCCAAAGGGTACCTGACCTTGATACTTGTCAATAATTATCTTTGATAGGCCATATATACCTTTTGCCTTCATAGGCGATAGTCCACAAGGGCGGATTATTTCACGTATAGCATCTTCACCCAGTTCAATCATATCATGAGGGTTGTCAGCCTTCGAAAACAATATGGGTGTAATCTGATTGACCCGTTCATCGGTACATTGAGCCGAAAGCAATACAGCTATCAAAAGTGTATAAATATCTTTGTGATTCAATGGAATAGGCGTCTTGGGATACAATTCCTCCAACATCATTCTGATATCGTCGGCTTTGAATTGTTTTTGGGATATCTTTTTAGCCATAGTTTTATAATTTACTTAAAAATGCCATGGTATCGATATCATCCGCATAATCTGTCAGGGCAGGCATTTGGGTATGTCCGGGTAGAATAGTTTTCAGTCCATCGATGGGGATAGCGGATACAATACATTGAATATCCTCTTTGTGTAAATCGAAATCATGGATTATTTCTTCCATACTTTCAAACCATTGGAAGTGAAGACAGGCTATTCTACTAAACAATCCGGGCTCTTCTATTAAAATAATGTTATTGTCTGTATAGAAGGAAATCTTATTCAGCATATAGATCGAAAGATTGTAATCAAAGTTGTTCTTGTATTTGTTGAACATGCTATTGGTTGTATCTTTTTCCAATGCCCTCATGATACGTTGGATATCGAATCCTACCGGTAAATAAATTTTTGAAACATTGCGGCAACCCAAGCCAAAATAAGCGTGAATATCTATAGTTAATTGATTCAAAACTTCGTCAGAGTCTTCGGCATCTATGATAGCGACACTTGTTCTGTTTTTGCGGATGATGTGAGGAACATTTTTAAAATAACTTTCAAAGTAAAGAGCCGTATTGTTGCTTCCCGTGGCGATAACAGCATCAAAACCCTTCAACTGCTCTACAATTGACGTATATTTAGCTGTCTCATTGTCCAATATGGCCAACCTTTCTATGATTGCCGGAAATAGCACATTGTCCTTTTCACTACATTTTACGACGGCATAATGCCCTGAAATAAATATTGCCAACCAATCTGCAAAGCCGACCAATGGTAGGTTGCCCGCCATAATGAGCCCTACTTTTTTTGTGTCTTGAATTTCCGGATATTGTCCTGACCATTGGGTGAGCTTTTGTGAATCAAGCATTTCTTCACATATTGAAGTAAGCGCCATCCGGATATTTTTTTCCGTAAACCATGGGTTCATTGCCATTGCACGAGCAATAACTTCGTCCCAGTAAGCATTGTTTTTGTACAAGTCTTCTATAAGAAGATTTAAAGCATTTATTCTTTGATTTTTCGTCATTTAAAACTTAATTATTCAGCATTGAATGTAAAATTCAATTAATTGGTTTTTAAATATATTCACCGATACGCCTCATTTTCTCATATACCTTGTATGAAATAAAAACTTGTCATTAGAAAGGGAATAATTTGATAATTTTTTCACAGTATTTATTGTCGATTATCGTCAATAGTTTGTGTCCATTCGAGTACTTTTCTGGCCGAAATGGACATCGTCATGATGATGATCGATACCACAACAATTATCTTCAAAATAGGTCCAAAAGAAGCTAATTCGCTCCAATTACGATGACTTATCTGCATGCATAGTTTAACCAGCGTAAAGCCTACGATAATAAAGCCAACAAATGCTAGATTCCAATCCCGTAAGATGTTTTTGGATACGAATAGCATGAAGGCACTGTAAACACCGTACATCAATACTCCGATGCTGCCTACAACGAAAATGGAATCCTTGTCACCGGGAAATATCCATAAATAATTGATGGAAATTAACAGTGAAAAGACTATGATAAGTACCAAAGCCCATGCCAGTGGATGTCTTTTTTCAATGAGATAGTTTATAATTTTTTTCATAAAGAGGTATTTAGGTTTTATATGCTATTTAAAAAATTATCAATTAATGGTTCATTATATTATAAATAATTTAATTCGAAAGCGTTGAGCATTAGTATTTGTTTAATTAATGAACTACATGGCCTATTAAATCATATTCTGTTGCGTCGTCAATCACAACATTACAAAATCCGCCTATTGAGCAATAATTCTGTGATGCATCGAGGATGACTTCATTGTCCACTTCGACAGAATCAAATTCGGTGCGCCCGTAATAAAAGCCTCCCTCTAATCTATCGACCAATACCTTGAAGGTCTTTCCTATCTTTTCCTGATTCAGTTCTAAGCTGATTTCTTGTTGGATCGCCATTAAAGTATTCGCTCGCTCTGCTTTAATTTCTTCCGGTACATTATCCTCTTGTAAGAAAGCGGAGGTGTCTTCTTCGTGCGAATATTGAAATACACCTAATCTTTCAAATCTCATATCCTTGACAAAGTCACACAATTGTTCAAAATCTTCTTCTGTTTCTCCGGGAAATCCGACAATGAAGGTTGTTCTGATGGCTATTTCGGGAATACGTCGCCTTACTTCTTGAATCAATTCCCGGGTTTGCTGTTGTGTAATCTGCCGCTTCATTGCCATAAGTATATTATCAGATGCGTGTTGCAGCGGGATGTCGAGATAATTACATATTTTGGGTTGGCGCTTCATGACATCGATAATCTCAATGGGGAATTTGCTTGGATAGGCATATTGGAGTCTGATCCATTCGATGCCATCAACTGCTGCCAATTGGTCGAGCAATTCAGGGAGAGCCCTTCTTTTATAAATATCCAATCCATAATAAGTGAGTTCTTGTGCGATTAATATCAATTCTTTGACACCTATTCGCGCTAAATTCTTAGCTTCCTTTACTAAGTCTTCGATAGGTTTTGACACATGTCCACCGCGCATCAATGGTATAGCACAAAAGGCACAGGTACGGTTACAGCCTTCAGATATTTTCAAAAATGCAAAATGTGATGGCGTCGTCAACACCCTCTCACCCAATAATTCGTGCTTGTAGTCAGCTTCTAATGTATTGAGTAATCCCGGTAGCTCTAATGTCCCGAAATAAGCATCTACTTCCGGTATTGCCTCTTCTAAGTTTTCCTTATATTGTTGTGAGAGGCAGCCGGTGACGTATAACTTGTCAATGCCGCCTTCTGATTTTACTTTGGCATATTTGAGGATGGTATTGATGGATTCCTCCTTTGCCAGGTCGATAAAGCCGCAAGTATTGATGATGACGACACCTGTATCTTCACTCACTTGATCATGATCTACTTCAAATTCATTCCCTTTTAATTGGGTGATGAGATTTTCAGAATCTACCACATTTTTACTACAACCTAAAGTAATGACACTAACTTTATTTTCTTTTAATGTTCTGGCTCTCAATATTAATTATATTAAATATAGTTTTTATTTCAATAATCTAAAAAGAAAAATCCATTCAATTCAGATAATCAATGTACATTTGATAAGACAAAGATACGGAAATTGAATGATGTGTTTTGTGTCATTTTGATGAACAATGCAAATCAATTCGTTTTTTTAAATAATTTAGGTTTAAGTATTTATGCATCGATTTAATTTTTATTTCTTCACTCTTTTATTGATTTTCGTTTTTACGGGCACAGCAAATGCCCAATTTGGACTTTCACTTAAATATGTTTCGGGATTCGAGGATATTCCAAGCAATGTTCCGAATAGACCCAACGATAGATTGCAGCAAAATGGCGCTTCCTTGGCATTGGATTATCGCATTAAGATGGTCAATTACGGATTGGTATTTGGGCCTGAGGTCGCATTAAAATATCTTTCTACCAACGGGATTGATGTGTATGATGTGAGTAACTTAGAAGTTGGTAAAGTCAGTTCTATCAAAAGTTTTGGTATTAATTTACCGGTGACTATTTACCCTTTTCATTTTAATCAATGTGACGAATGTCCCACTTTTAAGAAAGCTAATTTCTTTAAAAATAATTTCTTTGTTCAGCCTGTTATCGGCTACGAACTACGCAACTGGACAACGGATCCTTCTGGAATTGTTGATGACATCAAGGAACAATTTGTTGTTGCCGGAATCGGTATTGGGGCAGATATACATTTTGGTAAAATTATTAGACTTTCACCGATTGTTCAATATAAGCAAAATTTCCCTATTACCGATAATGTACTTTATCACCAAAAATTGAAACCGGCTTCACTTGAAGTGGGCGTTAGGCTTGGGTGGGGACGATAAGCCCTCATTTATATCCTAATACGGGAGATGTATTGTACGAATTGTGCACACTATAACTCACATATCATTTTTTCATTTGACTAAAATGGAATTTGGGTTTAATTAATTTTTGTAAAAAATTATTTTATTTGTATAAATTGGTTATATTTGCTATTATCTAATTTATAAAACTGCGTATCATGTTTAAAACAAAATTATCTCTCCCTCCCCCTGTTTTTTAAATTGCTTTCAAAATTTAATTTTGTGCACCAAGCGATTTAGGAATGTTTTCTATCTATTCGGTTTTTTAGTCATACCAATATTTTTTGGTTGTCAGAAAGAGGTAATAGATAAGAAAGAAAGTACAATAATTCCGGCAACCGGAATCTCCAATACTAAGATGTTATTCGACATGGTGAAAGCATATAATAACCACAATATATCTAACCGAGATGAAATTTCTTATACCTTCCCTGAAGCATTAGGTGAAATAATAGCATTACATTCTGTTAAATGCAACTAATAAAGCTAATTAAGATGAAAGAGAAAATTTTAACTTCAAACAAATGGGCTATATGTGTTTGCTTAATGCTCTTATGGACTTCAGCTTTCAGCCAATCTGATGGTTATTATATCCATCTGAATAATTCCAACATAGATAGAACTGTATTGACGTCTAATTTTGCGACTGAAATTAATAAGGATGAATTGATATATACTCGGATCGAACATCGTTTTGAGGGGTTAAATTCTGAATCAAAAACGGTATCATGGTTGACAAAATTGATTAAAAGTAAAAAAGATGGAACTATATTAAAATCAGTATTGGTGGAGTCAGATAGCTTAGAACTATTTGATTTAAATGTTTATCGGTTTAATGACTTCATTATTTTAAATGGTATTGCACGGTCAGAAACTGTAAATTATTTCATTTCAATAGTGTATGATTTAGATTTGACACAGTTAAGTACTGAAATATTTCCTTATGTTAAAACCTCTTATTTTGAATACACCTCTTTGGGGTCTGCAATGGTTAAATACACCAATGAAAGAATGTATTTGGTTTACGAATCTGATGCAAAGTATTTTATTTATGATAATGAAGGTAAAGTTGAAAAAACTGGAACTTTAAGAAATCCAAAAAATAATAATAATGCATTCAATTTACAAGAATATGCAATTGACCCTAAGACAGGTGATATTCTTGGGTATGGATGGCCATCATCATACCGTTTTGACAAAGATTTCAATTTTAAATCATATAAATTTCAAGACAATAGGAATACATTTGATACTCAGAATTGGAATAAAATTTATTCCGGATACGAGTATATAGCTTCTGATCAGTATTTGGGATGGGGAAGGTGTTCTTATAGAGACACAGTAAAAAAGGAAATAGTAATGGGTTTAAGTTTAGCCATCTTCAATTCAGACTTAGAGCCGGTTGAAAACATATCGTTTATAGACTTTAATCTTGAAGAATCCAGTGATGTGTCTTGTCGAACAACAGGGGGGCTCTTTAAGGGTACGGACGGATATTACACCTTTGGCGAGGCAGTTCCTATAATACCAGGTGAAAACGGTCATGCGCAATCCAGCTATTTCTTTGTCAGTAAATATGATTTTGAGTTAAATACGGTATGGCAGCGAAAATTTATTTTTAGGAAAGATTATCGCTACTTGCAGCTACATGCGGAATTGACTACAGATAATGCGATTCTAATTGCAGGTGAAAATTGGGATATTTCAAAGGCTACCCATTGGCCATATCATATCGGAGGTCATATCATCAACCTTGGTCCGGATGGCAACTTTTATACCCTTGGAACAAATAAAGATCAAAGCGGAATTGTTTTTTCTGTTATGGAAAATCCTGTCCAACAAAATTTTAGCATCATCAAAAATTCTGATGATCCTAAAAATTATGAAGTAAAAATATTTGACATACAAGGGAGGCAAATGCGTTCAAGCGATCGGTGGGTACTCGGTCAACTGGGTATTGACGTATCCGCTATGATTGCCGGAACCTATATTTATACAATCGGTGATGGTAAGCGAATCGTACACAGTGGTAAATTTATAAAAATTTGAGCCGATATTTAAAGCAATAAAATTCGGAATTGGACTTTTACAATAATACTTTCGGTATTAAAAAACATATATTTTGAACAAATTATATACCGAAGTGTGTCAATAAATTGGGTGAATTGGTCAAGGCCGAACGAACCAAATTAAGAACACACTTCGGTATTTTTATTGCTTTGCTAATGGGGCATATATATGACCATATCCAACTTTTATAACCTCTCGCCCCAAATGGTGGTCAGAAAACGTGTTGGTCAAATTTCAGTATTTTAGTCTAAAAGCTATTCTTCTTCTGATGAATCTTGTCAATCTGCAGTAATTCACTTAGAAACCAGCTCAAACAATGATTAAACCCGAATTCATATTAAAGGCAAAATATTGTCTTTAAGAAATATGAAGCTTACTTTTTGTTGTGTTGAAATTCAAATAGTCACGAATCAATATATTTTCAAATATTTGATAAACAACTTGTTGTGATTTAGTTAGATGTAATTCTTCTTAAAGACAATATTTTGCCTTTAAGAAGAATTTGGTTTGAAACAGGGATATGTTACTTATTACTTTGTCTTTTTAGTAATAAACTGGCCTATTTCCTTACCTCCTTTTGCGTATGCTTCTTCTATTCTATATCCAGTATCAAAGTCATAGCCCATAACATCTCTTCCGGGAACGTTATTGATAGTTAGTGTTGTCAGATTTTTTCCGGATTTGTCGGTAAAGGTTATTACAAGATTGATGGATGCACTTTTACGCATAACTCCGACATTGAAACCGGGTTCAGTAAAGGTGGTTTCTACAATCATTTTAATATCAGAGCCGACATTTTCACCAAATTCTATAGAAGAACAATATTTGCCCAATGTTTCTTCAAACTTTGGTTGATATCGTGATGCTCGGTCACCTACCCAATCTTGCGCCCATTTATCTCCTTTGCCGGCTTCTTTTTTGTTGTATTCTTCAGTTTTCTTTGCGATGTATTCTTTTCCATCTTTAAATTTTCCAACGCCCATATTGTCGTATTTGTAAGATAGTTCAACCTTTTTGACTCCTTTTAGAAAGTCGAGATTGCCATCCATGTTAACTTTTTGACCCCATGATGTTGTGAAGGTTACAAAAGAAAGAAAGCATGTAATCCAAATTAGTTTTTTCATTGGTTTGTTTTTTGGTTTAAAAATATTATTAATGTTTTGAAAATTGGTATGTTTAATACATATGAAAAAGAGAATTTTATAGTTATTTCTTCCTTTTTTTAGAATTAAACGAATAAAAGTAATGAAATTATTCAAAGGTCGTCATTTTTCCATTGTTAAATTTCGTAAAAAAAGAGATTTTGGCAAAGCCGGAATAATACCGAATTGATCTTTATTATTGACCAATTGATGGAAAAGATATATTGGTCTATTTAAAAGTAATCAGCGGTATTGCGATTGCCCCCAAATTCGAAATGCCTAATAACGTACTCCCTCGAAGGTCAATCCGTGGGCGGGTACCGAAAAAGCATAAGGTAACATCTGACCTTCTAAAGAAAGTTTTTTCATTAGTTCCATCTCAAGTTTTCCGACAGCTATATTGACGCATCCACCTACAATAAGACGTACCATGCCTCTCAAAAACCGGTTTGCTTCAATATGGAGTTCTACACGTGTGTCAAAGGAATGCCATTCACACTGTATCAGATTACATAATGTCGTCTTATTGTCGGAGCCGGTCTTGGCAAAGGATGCAAAATCCGACAAACCGATTAAAAATTGTGCGGTCTCATTCATAATGCTGATAGATTCCGGCTTAATGCGGTCAAAATGCCAGCTAAATTGACTTATAAAAGGATCTTTATTGGTGTGTATCCGATAAATATATCTTCTTGAAGTGGCTGAAAATCTTGCGTGAAAGGATTCATCTACGCCTTCAACAGTGTGGATGACGATATCACGGGGTAAAAGTTTGTTGACTTTGAAAACAAAGAATTCAGGATCAAATAGGTCTTTTGTATCAAAATGAAATGCATAGTTTCTGCCATGTACACCGGAATCTGTGCGTCCACAGCCTACAATAGATGTATTAAAATTAAAAAAAATACTTAAAGCAGCTTCAAGGGATGCTTGTACACTTGTGCCATTGGGTTGATTCTGCCAGCCGATATAATTTGTTCCTACAAAGCTGCAATAAACGAGAAAGCGCATCAGGCAACTTTTAGACTGGCTTCAATACGAGAGCCTTTCAGCTTGTTTTTTGCATAATTTTTATCAACGACGAGCTTGTTAACGCCTTTTTTAGAGGGCATTTCGTACATATCATCCATGAATATTGCCTCACAGATAGAACGTAAACCTCTGGCTCCGAGATTGTAATTGAGTGCTGTTTCTGCGATATAGTCCAAGGCGTCATCCTTTACAACCAATTCAATTTTTTCATATTCAAACAACTTAGCAAATTGCTTGATAATGGCATTCTTAGGTTTAATTAAAATGGACTTCAGCATGTCTTTATCAAGAGGATCAAGATAAGTCATGATAGGCAACCTTCCCAATAGTTCCGGAATCAAGCCAAAGTGTTTCAAGTCACTATGGAGCGCATATTGGTATAGATTAGTTTGATCTACTTTATCTTTGGCTTCATGGCTATATCCAATTACTTGCGTATTGAGTCTTCTGGCGATAATTTTATCTAAACCATCAAAAGAGCCTCCGCAAATGAACAGTATATTTTGGGTGTTGACCTTAATAAGTTTTTGTTCCGGATGCTTTCTCCCTCCCTGAGGTGGCACATTGACATCCGTGCCTTCCAGCATTTTTAGAAGTGATTGTTGGACGCCTTCGCCGGAAACGTCCCTTGTAAGGGAAGGATTATCGCTTTTTCTGGCTATTTTGTCTATCTCATCGATATATACTATGCCTTTTTCAGCCATCCTCACATCATAATCACATACTTGTAGGAGTCTGGTAAGGATGGATTCAACATCTTCTCCGACATATCCTGCCTCCGTAAATACGGTAGCATCAACTATAGCAAATGGTACATTGAGCATTCTGGCTATACTTTTAGCCATTAATGTTTTGCCGGTGCCTGTTGATCCAACGAAGATAATGTTGGATTTTTCGATTTCTACTTCTTTGTCACTCTGACCTAGACGTTTGTAGTGATTATAGACAGCAACAGCTAAAGTTTTCTTTGCTTGATCCTGACCTATAACATAGTTATCGAGGTATTCTTTTATTTCCTTGGGTGTTCTGTCGGAGAGGTTATTGCTGAACAAATCATCATCTGGTGTGCGATCCAAGATTTCTTGTTCAATAATATCGTAAGCTTTCTCAACACAGGATTCACAGATATGTCCATCTAATCCTTCTATCAAAATGATGACATCATTTTTATCTTTTCCACAAAATGAACATCTATGAGAATCTTTGATTTTTGCCATGTTTCATTAACTTTATTGAAAAAAAATATATATCGATAGAAATAGGCCATCGATATATATAATTTATAACAACTTATTCTTTAGTTGGTTTTACGGGATTGGTTTTGTCCAATACTTCATCTACAAGCCCATATTCCTTTGCTTCATTGGAAGTCATCCAATTGTCACGGTCGCAATCTCTTTCGATAGACTCATAGTCTTTACCCGTATGGACAGAAAGAATGTCATATAGCTCTTTCTGCATTTTTTTAATCAACTTGTAAGAGATTTCCATGTCTGAGACCTGACCCTCCATTCCGCCAAGAGGCTGGTGGATCATCACGCGGCTATGATATAGGCAAGTTCTTTTTCCTTTCTTACCGGCAGCAAGCAATACTGCGCCCATTGAGGCAGCCAAGCCGGTACAGATGGTAGCAACGTCCGGAGTTACGTATTGCATTGTATCATATATCCCGAGACCATTAATTACTGAACCTCCAGGACTATTGATAAACATTTGGATGTCTCGCTTGGGATCTGTGCTCTCCAAAAATAAAAGCTGTGCCTGAATAACATTAGCAACATAGTCATTGACCGGAACGCCCATGAATATAATTCTATCCATCATTAGCCTTGAAAAAACATCCATTCCTACTACGTTCATCTGTCTTTCTTCGATGACAGTTGGCGTAAAACCATGGATATTCGGAACAGCCACCTGCATGTACTTGTCTAAGTGCATGCCACTCATATTCAAGTGTTTGGTAGCATATTTTCTAAATTCATCTTTTGAAAACATATACAGTTCTTTGATTTATTGATGATAATAATGGATAAATAATTATTATCCAAAAAAGTTCATTCATCCTAAATTGTATTTAAAATTTAGAATGAAAATAAATTAGAATACACAATTGTGAGATTTCTGTTTTTTCTATAGATGCCGTATTAAGCCTCTATTAATGTTGATGTCCATGGTCATGGTCATGATTGTGGTCATGGTCATGGTCATGGTCATGGTCATGGTCATGGTTATGGTCGTGGTCGTGGTCGTGGTCGTGATTGTGTTTAGGATATTCGAGTGGTGGAATCACGGAGGCTAAGTTTTTTTGAATTTCGTTAAATTCATCACCATTCACTTTTACACGCTCCAAATTATAGAGGTTGATAAAAGACTGTTCAATTTTGAGCGTGAATATTTCATTATAGATGTCATCCAGCTTCTTACTGTCCGCAAGGTTTTTGTAATAAATATCTAACATTTCCTGAGGGACATCAAAGCCAAAATGTCGGGATAAATCGCTTCTTAGCTTGTTATAAACATCATTTTGAGTAACTTCAATGCCATACTCCAACTGAATAGTATTCATAATCCAGAACCATTTGAAATCTTCCTTTAGCCTATCATAGTTTTTCTCAATAAATGCTTCTGTATAATTGTTATGCTGTTTGTAATATTTATTGTAAAACTCATCGCTCAATTCAAGTTGAATATTTTCAAGCGCTTCTTTTCTTAGATTCAGAATAAAAATAGTACTTTTAATATGATTAGCACTATTGTCAAAATCGCGTTCGATGTGGTCATAAAAAAGCTCTACGGTATTGATTTTGCCGGAAGGGTCCAACCTTGAAAAGAAATCTTCATTGGGTTCTGCTTTTTCCAATTTTTCTAAAGACTTAATAGTCACTTTGAATAAATCACTAAAGTCATCCATTGTCCGGGTATCTTCGATAGGTAATTCAAGGATATCGTTTAAGAAAAGATATTCTTTGTCTTGTAGTACTTTTAAGTTTATTTCCAACGTCTCACCTATGTTTTTACCCAGCAATACGTCTTTGATTTCTTGGTTAGTTATATCAGCAATAGGAAAAGAAAATGTCATAGAATATCCATCCGTTTTTAAATCACCATTTTCTAGTTCTGCAGCATCAAAGGTAACAATTGTTGTATCGTCAATCGGTCCATCAAAGTCTTTAGATACGGAAAGTTTCGTTAAAGCAAAATCCAGCTCGGTCGCCTTTTCTTCTTCCGTCAATATTAAAGAATAGGCCTTGAGACCATCGATAAAGTCCCAATTGGTAGTATCAAAGTCCAATTCTTTAACGATAGCAAAAGTGGCGTCATAATCGGTAAGGTTGTTGTAATCATAGGCGAAATTATTGCCATCTTTTATAAAAACGGGTTCGCCATATGCAGATATATTATTGTCCTTTAAGTAGGAAGTAAATCCTTTGCCTAATGAGTCATTGATTGTATTGACCAGGATTTTCGTACCATCCATTTTTTTAACTAGATTGACAGGAGCTTTTCCTGGCCTAAAGCCTTTAATATGCGCTTTTTTGGCAGTTTTTTTTACTTCAGTATCAAATTTGCTTTTGATTTCACTTGCTTCCATGATGAAATTAAGTTGAATCAGGTTAGGGCTTATTTCGGTGGGATTAATATTCATTTGATATTTATTTTACTTCCAACATAATAAAGATAAGGCTTCAATGGTCGTTTTTTTAAGAAAATCAGACTAAATAGTGCCTCTTTTTGATTTTGAGGTGCAAAGGTATGATTATTTTAGCAAAGAATGGATGAAATAATTGATGTATTTATATATAAGCCATATTGAAATACAGAACATTGCTTACATTTGCGCCATGAAATTGATTAGGAACTTTTGTGTTATTGCTCACATCGATCACGGTAAGAGTACATTGTCAGACAGGTTGTTGGAATATACCCAAACAATTGCGGAAAGAGATATGCAGGATCAAGCCTTGGACGATATGGATTTGGAGCGTGAACGGGGCATCACTATCAAGAGTCACGCTATTCAAATGTCTTACCATCATGATGATGGACAGGTCTATACCTATAACATGATCGACACGCCGGGTCACGTTGATTTCAGCTACGAGGTGTCGCGCTCTATTGCTGCTTGTGAGGGGGCATTGCTCTTGGTTGATGCTAGTCAAGGCATCCAGGCACAGACTATTTCCAACTTATTTATGGCAATTGATCACGATTTGGAAATTATTCCTGTTCTGAATAAGGTAGATATGGAGAGTGCGATGGTAGATGAGGTTTCTGATCAGATAATAGATTTAATCGGATGCAAGCGGGATGAGATTCTTCTTGCGAGTGGAAAGACTGGTGTTGGAGTGCACGATATCCTACGAGCGATAGTTGATAGAATACCAGCACCTAAGGGTGACCCTGATGCACCTTTACAAGCCTTAATTTTTGATTCGGTATTCAATTCATTCAGAGGAGTTATTGTTTATTTTAGGATTCTCAATGGAATGATTCGAAAAAATGATAAAGTCCGCTTCTACCATACGGGCAAGGAATATCTGGCTGATGAAGTCGGCATCCTCCAGCTGAATATGGTCGAAAAACCTGAGCTACATGCAGGCAATGTAGGTTATCTGATCACGGGTATCAAGGTGTCCAAAGAAATAAAAGTGGGAGATACCGTTATTTTGGCAAAATATCCCACTACCGATGAGATTAAGGGGTTTGAGGAAGTTAAGCCTATGGTTTTCGCGGGGATATATCCTATTGATAATGATGACTTTGAGGATTTAAGAGACAGCCTTGAAAAATTACAATTAAATGATGCATCATTGACTTTCGAGCCTGAGAGCTCTGTTGCACTCGGATTTGGTTTTCGATGCGGCTTCCTGGGCATGCTTCACTTAGATATCATCCAGGAAAGGCTTTCGAGAGAGTTTAATCAAGATGTAATTACTACGGTTCCCAATGTAATGTATCATGCTTATTTGAATAAAAATCCGGAAGAAAGGTTTGTCATCAACACACCCAACGATTTGCCGGATCCTACTTTATTACATCACGTCGAAGAACCTTACATACATGCGCAAGTGATAACCAAGCCGGAGTATATCGGAACAATTATGTCGCTGTGTATGGATAAAAGGGGGATTTTAACGAAGCAAACATATCTTACGACAAGTAGGGTAGAGTTGACCTTCGAAATGCCGCTTGCTGAGATTGTGTTTGACTTTTATGATAAATTGAAGTCAATATCAAGAGGGTATGCATCTTTTGACTATCAGCCATTAGATTATCGCAAGTCTGAATTGGTCAAGTTAGATATAAAGTTGAATGGTGATAATGTGGATGCTTTATCCGCATTAGTACATCGATCCAAAGCAGAAGAATTGGGGCGCAAAATTTGCGGTAAGCTCAAGGACTTACTGCCTCGCCAACAGTTTCTCATCGCCATTCAAGCTGCCATAGGTGCCAAGATAATAGCTCGGGAGACACTATCTGCCATGCGAAAAGACGTAACAGCCAAATGTTATGGAGGTGACATTTCCAGAAAGAGAAAATTATTGGAAAAACAAAAAGAAGGAAAGAAGAAAATGCGCCAAATAGGAAATGTTGAAGTGCCACAAAAAGCATTCTTGGAAGTATTAAAATTAAATGATTAATCTATATATTAAATTCTTATGAAATATTTAAGTTTATGTATCCTTGTTTTAGGTATTGGCCTTGTAAGTTGCAAAAGTGATACAACAAAGGGCAAAGCCGGTATCGATGAAGCAGAAAAGTATGTTCCTTACGACAGCACTGCGAGACAAATTGCCACCACAGATACAGTTGTCAATAATAAAGGCATTCAATTTGAATTGACCTTCAGAGGAGGCTCTATTGACGGAGCAGCTCAGATTAAAGTAAGAAAAGATGGTAAATTGCTTGAAAATACAGACAGAAAAGCAGCAGGAAGAGTTACAAAAGTATTTCTTCACGATATCAATGGCGATGGAGAAGACGACTTCTTGTTTTATACCAATACGGAAGATGTAACTAAAATAGGCAATCTTTATGGGGTGATTCACACCAATAATGGCATACAGCATATATACGTTTCCCCGTTTATGAGAGCTCCTTATGTAGATGGTTATTTGGGTCGGGACTCTTTCTATGTGGACAATGGTGTTATATATAAGTCGTTTCCTAAATTTGATTTCAATAAGTTTCGTCAAAAGGTCAATTCCGGAAAAAGATGGGTGTTGAGTTATCCGTTTAATGGCAAAGACACAATAGATATCGCCGATGGTGTTTTAAAATAAAATGTGCAATAAAGTAAAAAAGGGGGCAGATGTCCCTTTTTTTTTATCCCGATTTCAGCAGTAAAGGTTTTTAAAAACCGTAGAGTGCTGATTATGAGGGTTAAATTTAGGATAACCTTTTCCTCCCTGTACTAGATCTCCTTCCTTGATAAACGGGTAATAAAATCATCGTAAAAATAAATACAAATGAAATCAACCCAATGGATGTTTCAAAAGTCGGTTCAAATAGGAAGGTTGCCACATATAAAAAGAGCATCAAATTAATCAAGAACTTCTTTCTATGCATGGCCGGCGCCCATATAATAAATAAGGCCGCCAAAAATTGAAATAGGGATAACAAGCCACCACACACCATCGTCATCAGGAATTGATTATGCGGTATTTGATTGCCCGGCAAATGATATTTTACACCATTTTTTTCTATTTCCTTGTGCAAATCTCCGGAGCCGACACCCAACCATTTGTTGGACTTCCAAAGCGCCCATCCATTTTGGAGTGAATAGATCCGTTCGCTGTCTGAATAGTCTTCACCTTGATCCCTTAACAACGACTTCCAGTCATACAAACTATAACCTGACTTGATGCGTATGGATGGAATCAAATGATAGCTTATGTAAATGGTCACACCTAAAAAGAGAAATAATGGAATAGCCCAGAGCAGCTTTTTATATTGGTATAGATAATAAAATGAAATGGGAATCAAGCCCAATAATGTAATCAACCATGCAGTCCTGACGGCTAAAAAGAGTATAAACCATCCCAAAAACACTGTAGAAATGCCGACTCCAATTGCCCATCTTTTGGGATACCAGTTTTTGATAATGGCCAACAAACCTCCTAAGAATACAAAGCTGACAAACATGCCATAGCGGATGTGTGGAATGGGCATCGGAATGGGTTTCCCCTGACTTAAATTCCGAATGATTTCATCTTGGTGTATGAAATAATTTGCCAAGACTGAAAGCCCCGTGATAATTGCACACGCCAAAGCATAAAGAAAGTACCGTTTGAAATGCAGATGTGTAAGGGACGGAGCAAAGCCTATTATCAAAGGCATGAGCAATAATGCGGCATAAAGCCTTAGACGTACTATGGCAAATCCCCATTCAGAGCTTCCAATAAAAGAAGTTGCTACACTGCCGAAAAATAATAGAACTGCGATAGAAATAGGGAGTGTGTACAAAAGCCTTTGTTTTACATCGTCCTTACTGAGCGTAAAAGCAAAAATGAGTGAAGCACAGCCCATGACGATTATACCGCAAGCAATCAGAAAGCGACTCGCAAAGAGACCGGAGATAGTCAAGTACACGCCTGTATTGATGCCCCATAAAGACAAAGCTCGCCAACTGCCGAATTGATTGAAAAAATATTGGCTTAGCCCTGTTTTATACATATATTAACCAACGGTTTGATGAGGCTTTTATTTTGCAGATTTATTCAATTTTTATTTCATCTGTGAAAAACCACACTTGAGCTCCCGGCAGAGAAAACCAGTCAGGTGCAGTTTTTTGGGCTTCGACATGGATTAAAAGGTATTTGACATAAAGGGATTTCTTCCTTTTTCGTTTTTTTATCAAATTATTGCCGAGCGAATTCAAAAGATCTGTAGATATATCTAAGGTATAATGTTTTTTCAGATTTTTTGGATTCTGTTCTACATTCTTATGGCTAATGGCGCCTATTTCTATCATTTGATTACGATCATTTCCAATAAAAAAAGTAATCTTACGAGGTAGGAAAATCCAGGACACGTTGTCTTGTAGCGTCGATACATCAATTGTAGAAATCTCTCTTTTATTGCCAAAATCAAAGAAAAAATCAACATCTTTTCCTTGAAAGCCCAACCACTTGTCAACTGCAAAATATAGCTCGGCTGTGTCACCATCTATTAGCTCATCTACGCCATTAAAAGTATATTTTGGATCAGGCGGTGGCGATATAAGGATAGATCCAATATTATGCCGAAGTGTAGCAGACTGTTGGGTAACGGGAGACCATACTCCATTTTGATTTGAAGCGGCTTTGATTAAATAAACACCAGATTCTTTGAGATAGAAAGGATTTCGATATTCTATACCATTAATCCGGGGGTCATGACTATCCGTGGTGTAATAGAGTTTAGAACTTTCATTATCCGACTGAAGTTCTACTTCCAGCATGTTTTTCCCGGGAATGGAATAAGAGATAATGTCAGGTCGAGGGACAAACAAAGCGAAGAAATTGTTTGTACTATCATTTTTTATAAATTCTTGGATGAAATGGGTATCATCATTCTTCGGCGTATTAGCACAATTGGTTCCAAGTGTCTTTGCAATAAGACTCAAAGCATCCTCAGCTGTGACCATATTCTCGACATTCTCGATGATTGGAATGTTACTACCATAAAATACAATTGGAGTATTTTTGTATAATTCAGTTTCTTGATATTTGTGGCATGCGATACCGTTACTTAGGATAAATACCGTTGTGTTTTCCCATTTGACTTTTTCCTGGTAACTTTTAAAGACAACGCCAATCAAGCTATCTATGGTACTTAATTCATTGATCTGTTCTCGGTCAAGATAATTAGAGCTAGTTGAAAAATTACGGAATGATAAAAAGGCAAGCCGGACATTGGTTCCGTTTTTGTTGTTGATAAAATCTTTGACCATGGATTCATTGGATCGATAATTTTTATTCAATCTATTGAAAGGTCCTATGATTGTATCATTGAAGGAACCCACACTATTTAATGTGTAAAGTCCTGAATGAATTGAATCTAAACATTGTGCGATATCGCCAATTTTACTCTTGATATAGCCCCGACGTCCAGATGGATTTTGGTCTTCCGGATTCCTATACTTCATTGAGCCCAAGAACCCATTTTTAATTAAGTATTTGATATTAGGCGTATAAGCACGCTCTAACATCTCGTATGTCAAACCCCTAATCTGAAAAATAAGCACATTTTTTTGATCATTTTTGTTTTTGATAGGGGGGCGGGCTTCCGATGTAACCAAGATGAAAAGAGAAAAGCCCACAATCCATAAGGGCAGAAACATGTATTTTACACTTTTGCTCATTACACTCCTTTTAGTTTCTTTTTTAAAGCAAAGACCTCATCCCTATATTGTGCTGCGGTAATGAAATCTAATTCTTTGGCAGCTTTTTTCATTTTATTTTCAGTTTCAGTTATAAGTGCGAGGATTTGATCTGTACTCATCATAGAAATAATCGGGTCAGCTGCAATACTTGGCGCTTCGGACTCGATATATGTGGAGCTTTGTTTTCTGCCTCTAATGTCTAAGATAGATTGCCGGGCTAAGATTTCTTCTTTTGTTTTCGCAAGATTAATAGGGGTGATGTTGTTTTCTCGATTATATTCTAATTGGATTGATCGGCGTCTATTGGTTTCATCAATGGTACGTTGCATGCTGTCTGTTATTTTGTCAGCATAGAAGATAACTTTTCCGTTGATATTTCGGGCTGCTCTTCCGGCTGTCTGTGTGAGTGAACGAGCATTGCGTAAGAATCCTTCCTTGTCTGCATCGATGATGGCTACCAATGACACCTCAGGCAGGTCAAGCCCTTCTCTTAGTAAATTCACGCCTACCAGTACATCAAATTCTCCTATACGTAAATCCCTTAGTATTTCAACCCTTTCTAAGGTGTCCACTTCAGAGTGAATATATTTGGTCTTTATCTGAAGCCGTTGTAGGTAGTTTGCCAATTCTTCTGCCATCCGTTTTGTCAACGTCGTGACAAGGACTCTTTCTTCTTTTTCAATCCTTTGAGCTATTTCTTCCAATAAATCATCAATCTGGTTGATTGAAGGTCTCACTTCTATTGGAGGATCCACCAATCCGGTTGGTCTGATTACCTGTTCTACCAATGAGCCTTCAGTCTGCTCTAACTCATAATCACCGGGAGTTGCCGAAACATAAATGACCTGATTAACCATGGATTCAAATTCTTCAAAATTCAAAGGCCTATTGTCCATGGCACTCGGTAGTCTGAATCCGTAGTTTACCAGATTGACCTTACGGCTTCGATCACCACCCCACATACCTCTGAGTTGTGGTATCGTGGCATGGCTTTCATCAATAAACATCAGATAGTCTGAAGGAAAATAATTTAACAAACAGAATGGCCGAGTCCCCGGATCTCTACCGTCAAAAAATCGTGAATAATTCTCAATTCCACTGCAATACCCCAACTCTCTTATCATTTCCAAATCGAAATTAGTCCTTTCATGGATGCGCTTCGCTTCGATATACTTACCTTCCGATTCTAAATAAGATTCGTGCTCTTTTAATTCATGCTCTATTTGCAGTATGATTTCATTGAGTTTGTCTTTGGGCGCCACATATAGATTGGCAGGGTAGATCGCCGCAGAATCTATCCTTTGGATGGGTTTACCGCTTTCTAATTCTAACATTTCAATTTCTTCGATCTCATCTCCAAAGAAAGTTATCCTAAATCCATAATCGACGTATGGCAATGCTATGTCAACGATGTCACCCTTGACTCTAAATTGTCCCCGCCCCGGTATCTCCTCTGTACGGGAATATAAACTATCAACTAATTTATATAAAAAAGTATTTCTCGATATTATATCTCCTTTTTGAATTCGGATTATACTGTTTTTGTAGTCATCCGGATTACCCATACCATAGATACAAGAAACAGAAGCTACGATAATTACGTCATTACGTCCTGAAAGCAAACTGGAGGTTGCCCTGAGCCTCAATTTATCTACTTCTTCATTGATCAACAAATCCTTTTCTATAAATGTATCAGAGGCTGAAATATAGGCTTCAGGCTGGTAATAATCGTAATAAGAAACAAAATATTCCACGGCATTGTCCGGAAAGAACTCTTTAAATTCGCCATAAAGTTGAGCCGTCAATGTTTTATTATGAGTTAAGATAAGAGTAGGCCTATTAATTTCCTTTATAATATTGGCCATTGTGTAAGTCTTACCCGAACCCGTCACTCCCAATAGAACTTGAGCGTGCTCCCCATTTTCAATTCCTTTTACAAGTTGCCTAATCGCTTGTGGTTGGTCACCGGTAGGTTTATATTTTGATTCTAATTGAAAAGGCATTGATTATTTCTTTTTATTTGCCTCGTTGAGTCTATTTAAAACCTCTTTGGTTATATTAAGTTTAGGATTGGTTAGTAAGATATTGGCCCCTTCAGTATATCCGAGAATATAATCAGCACCATATTTATCCATATAGACTTGAAGCTCCTTGCGCATTCTTCGGTTTAGTTCTTCCTGAATCTTTTGAGTTTTTTGAACAAGCTGTTCAGAAAGTTGCTGTTCTTGTTGTGCAAGGGCCTGTTGTTTGTCTGTTAATCCCTTTTCTAAAGCCATCGCCTGTTGTTGGGTCAGTTCTCCTGCCTGAGCTTTTTTCTGATATTCTATATAATCAGCTTGAAGGGCTTGAGCCTTGGTTTTTAAGCTTGCTTCTGCTTGTGCACCTTGCTTTTCAATGATTGCTTTCTGATTTTTGATATATGTATATTTCTGATTTATAGTGTCTATGTCCACATATAATACCTTTCCTGTTGCCTCTGCCACTTCACTTTCCTTTTCCGGGCTCTCAATGGTAACAACGGAATCTTTGCCATTGGCAGTAGTGATGGTGGTTACTTGCTTTGGCTTACTGAAATGCAAATAATACAAGAAGGCTACAGCTATTGCCAAAACAATGTTGAAGATTAATGATAAATTTTTCATGAAAATGATTTTGTTTTTTATACTTTCTTTTAATCAATACGAAAGAGCAAAAGTAATGAAATTTGAATAGGGTAAAAAAACTCTTATTGTGGAATATCTTTAAAAGATTGAACCGTTGTTGCGACCGGATGTCCTTTATTGTGACAATGCTTTTTTTATATAGCTATTTGATCTATTTTAGAACGAATATTATTTCTGATTAACCTAAAGATTTCCTAAAAATCGAATATTCTTTATATTGTCTGAAATTTTCTAATCTTTCAATCTCCCGTCTCATTTTGATGTTGTCTTTCATGATGAGGTGGCTGTCCATCATAGTAAATCCAAGGTCTAAGGCTGATCCGATAAGCGTTACCGCCAGTACTGCATCTAATCCTTTGTTTTGATATTCATTTTTTACAGCACCAAGTAGTAATACCAAGCGTTTTGAGCGACGTGAGGACTTCCAAATGTGCATCCATCCAAACGGTAAAAGCCTCCCTTTGGCTTTCCTGATACCATTGCTCAAGTCGGGCATACCTATGATAAATGCTACAACATCATCGTTTTCGTCAGTAATTAACTTAATTAATCGAGGATTGAGCAAGGGTAGGAAACGTCTTGCAAACTCATCTGCTTCCTTCTCTGTGGTTTCAGAAAATCCATATATTTTATTGTAAGTCTTATTGATTAGTTGGAATACTTTTTGCACATAAGGCTTTATTTCACTGCTTTTGTTAAATTCATGTACTTTAACCTGTAAGTTTTTTTTGACCCTTTCAGCAAACGGTAAATAGCGATGGATTATTTTTTCTGTCAAGGGGACATCGTATTGGCACAACTTGACAAAAGCCTCATATCTTTGTTCTTCAATGAAGTCAACCATATATTTAAAGTTACAATTGGTGACGAGCATCGATTTTTCATTGTGTCCCATTGTGACAAAACCTTGTGGCTCTTTGTCTGAAAAGCCCAGCGGCCCTATAAGGTGGTCAGAACCTTGCTTAATTGCCCAAGATTCCACTGCTTTTAATAGAGCTTCAAATACTTCGCGATCGTCATAGCATTCAAAATAACTGAAACGTGCGTCCTTAGATTGGTTACTTTGATTGAATCCGGTAGGAATAATGCCCATTATTCGACCCACAAGGATATTATCTCTATAGGCTAAAAATAGAATATTTGGATTTTTTTGAAATGCCGGGTTTTTATCCGGATTAAAAAACGCTTCCTCGTCAATATATAAAGGATGAACCCAATTGGGATGGGCGTGATGTATTTTTTCAGGTAAATATATAAATGATTTATAATCACCCTTAGTTGTCACTTGTCGAATTTGTACAGACATGTTGTATCCGGTTATGGGAGGCTAATTTAATTCAGTTTTTTTATAAGACAAACTTTATAATGCAAATTGATAAGTTTAGAAAAATGCTGAAGGTGCAAAAAGTAAAGCTAACGAGTATTTCACAAGTTTAACCCAAATTCATATTAAAGGTACAATAGTTTCTTTAAGAAATATATTGCTAACTTTTTGTTGTGTTGAAATTCAAATAGTCACGAATCAATATATTTCCAAATATTAGATAATCAACTTGTTGCGATTTGGCTTGATGTAATTTAGCCTCTTACAATTATTGTAATTATTCAGCTAAATTGTTTGTAAAAATTTTTCATACTTTTTTGGACGAGCTGAATCCAACTCGATTTTTTATCAAAATAAACCCGAAGGGTTGTCATTATTATAGAATAGATTCAATTGCAGAAAGAGGAACCCAGAATGGGTGAAATGATTATTCCATCTATTCGTTCCAGTTTTTTGAGTAGATACATTTTTTCTTGGTATGTAATAATGTCATCCCTTCGGGATTTTGAAAATATTATGCTACGTTTTCTATAAAAATATCATCCCTTCGGGATTATGTGCCCCGAATGTTCATCCTTGTTCAACCCGAATTTTTCTTAAAGACAATATTTTGCCTTTAAGAGGAATTCGGGTTTAACTAAATATTAAGTTGAACATAGAATTATTTATCGTAAAATTACGTTGTAGTAAGAGATTTGGCAAAGTAGTCGATCGTTTTATTGTAGATAATTTCAATGAATTGATTGTATGAAATACTTTTTTCTTGTAAAACATATACAATCTAATGGATTGAATTAAGTAAATGAATAGTATGAAAGTTCTTACGAAAGCAGAAGAAGAAATAATGCAGTATTTCTGGGAAAATAATCAGTGTTCGGTTTCTGATATCATTGCGAAATTACCGGAACCCAAGCCGCCACATTCGTCTATTTCAACGATAGTAAGGATATTGGAGAAAAAAGGATTTGTCGATCATAAGTCGTTTGGACGCACGTTTGAATATTTTCCATTGATATCGAAGGAAGAATACTCCAGTCGATCAATTCACCGTTTGGTAAATGAGTATTTCGATGGTTCTTATTCGGGTTTAGTTTCTTTTATAGCAAGAGAACAGGACATCGATTTGAAAGAATTTGGCGATTTGATGAATATTTTGGATAAGAAGTAGGAATTGATATGGTAATCTTGACCACTGCAATAACTGCCACAATAGTTTGGCTTTTGATGTATATACCTTATTGGTTGTGGCTTCGGAATTCGACATTTCATTCCCTGCAAAGACTTTATTTGCTCATGTCTTTGATAGCAGGAGTTATTGTAGGTGTAGAAAAAAACCTATTTAATAAATTTTTTAACTATTCTGATGTCATTATAAGCAATGCTGAATGGTTAAATATTAATATACTTTCTGGCTTTAATGCCTCGATTGAACCAATTGAATTGAATTTTACTTCACTGAATACAGGTATCCTTTATGGCGTCTATTTTATGGTATGTACCTGTTTCGCCGGGATATTTTCATATAGATTGCTAGAAGTAATTCTTGCTTTGAGGAGTGGAATATCATATTATAAGAATGGTGTACATGTCATTGTATCTCCTTTGTTCCCGACACCTTTCACATTTTTAAATAGAGTTTTTTTTAATCGCAAACTTACAATAAGTGAATCCTCAGATCGTGCTATTTTACTACATGAGAAAGAACATATTCGCCAAAAACATACATTGGATTTGCTTTTGGCGGAAGTGCTGTTTATCTTCACATGGTTCTGTCCGATAGTATTATGGTATAAAAAGCAATTGAGTCTGGTACATGAGTATCAAGCTGATGCCACAGTAATAGAAAATATGTCTGTTAAAGAATACGGAATGCTTTTGTTGACGCAACGAATGGGTGAAGTACACACATTGGCGCAGCATTTTGCTTCTTCTGATTTGAAACAAAGATTTTTAAAAATGAAACAAGTCCGATCAACAGGATGGAGTAGGCTAACATTTTTAAGCTTTTTTCCGGCTATTGCACTGTGTTCGGCTGTAGTGCATAGTATGGATTTTAAAATACTAAAGCCCATTCATTCTATTGGAGAATCGGATTCAAAGGGAGATGTCAAGACCAGAGAGATAAGTATAAGTCCTGATGGGCAATGGAAAGTTAGCAATTCGAATAATGAGACAACTAAGATGATTCCTGAATTTCCTGGCGGACAACAAGCACTTTCTGAATTTCTGATGGATAATCTTCAAGTCGCTGAATATTTTAAAAAAGAAACAAAGGAAGTTGTTGTCAGGTTAAACTTTGATTCAAAAGGAAAAATCGAACTGATAACTTATTTGAAGCCTATTATGCCGGAGATGGAAGATGCCCTTTCAAGTGTGTTTAGGAAGATGCCTAAATGGAATCCTCCGCTTTACAAAAAACAACCGGTCAGGTCTGTCATAGACATCCCGATTAAATTTATTTGGTAGTTAAATTGGGAGCGAAATATTTGAAGAAATATAATGTTTTCGATTGGTTATGTACAATGTAAGTACAAAAAAGGATAAGGCAATTTAATCCTTTTGGTTAAATTGCCTTAGTCCTAATACTCACAAATAAAATTGTGCTGAATTAAAATTATGAGGTAGTATCTCTTATTAAAAATTCGCACACACACACACAATTAAAATAAAAAATGTATCTATAAATACTGTTGATAAAACAACTTGATTTAAAGTACAAAATACTTTTACTTTCATTCACATTATTATGAAATGAATTTGAATGAAAGTATAATAGTATTTGGGGAAGTAGAGAAGAAACGATAAATGTCTTACATTAATTTAGAAACATTTTAACACGGCAACTTTTCACCATATTTATTTTTGAAAATTATAAAGTAAGGCAATGTTTATATTATGTTACAAAGATAAGAGCGAATTACATGCTTTTGTAGCATAATTTATTCAAATAATAGCAGGATTTAATAAAATTAGTTGATTTGGAGGGTGCTTTTTTATCGAAATGATTGTATTACACATAGTTTTGCATATCATATAAAATAAATGTGTAAGTAAAGTCGGAAGAAAGAATCAACTATTTATTATGCTTTGTTGATATTTTTTAGGTGTGACTCCTTCATAATGTTTAAAGATTCTAATAAAATAATTAGTGTCATCAAATCCGACTTCATAGCTAACATTTTTAACAAAGTTATGTTTATCAGAAAGGTATAATTTAGCAAGTTTGATTCTTTCCATGATGATAAATTCCATAGGGCTAATGCCGAGTTCTGTTTTAAAAAGCCTATACATGGAGGATGAGCTCATTCCGATTTTTTTTGCAACTAACTGCAAATTCAACTTATTGGGTAAGTTAGACTTGATAAATTCGATGGCAAGCATCAATTGGGGGTTGATTTTTTTATTTCCATTATTGATCATGCTATCGAGACTTTGGAACTGGATGATTTTGACGATAAGTTCCTGAATGCCCAAGTCGGCTATAGCATCTTTAAACAAATCATCACTTTGACAGGTCTGGATGATCTTACCAAGGATATTCGCTATTTCGACATTATTTTTGAAGAAAAAATTATCGTAATTTAACTGCCAAAACATTTCAATATCTGGTTGCGGATACTTTTCGTTGAGTAAATTTGTTATTTCTGCCACTTTTTGATAATCCAATGCAAGGGCAATACATTGTGTTGGGTTAAATTCCGATGCTTCCGGAAAATCAATGCATGTTTTACTATTAGGTGCTGCTAAGGCAGATTCTCCTGGAACAAATTCCACCTTTTCCCCCAGATCGTTTTTTATCAACTTTTTTCCCCTTAACATACTGGCTACAATCATATCACTAAATTGAAGTTCGACATTTTCAGCAACTTGATGTGTTTCGAAAATATTTAATTCGCAGGATTTGAGACAATATATCTCACGATTTTCAACGAGAGAGCTAAGTTGTTCTTGCAACTTTATTCTTGGTAAAAAAGGAATTAGAGCAACATCAGACATGGTAGAGTATTTTATACGGTAAAATTAAATTATTTATTTAAAATTTCCTACTACTCATGTATATATTTTAACAAACTTTGTGAAAGGATTGATATTTCTTCATTTCAGTGCTCATATATTTCAATTATTCTATTTTCAAATTATAAGCCTTCCAATAATTTAAAACTTGAACCCAAATTCCACATAAGACAAATGCGGAATCGATGTACGACTCATAATCAACATTATACGGTTTTTCAAAACCAATACTGCTGAATTTGGATTGAATGAAGTCCAATTCCTTTTATATGCAAAGTATTGACTTTAAAAGGAATTGGGGTTAAAGCCAACTAATATGTGGTATGTGGATACACTTCCAAGGCTTTTTCGAGACATTTAACTGCCATCTCGATTTCTTTTCGGTCTAAGACATACGCAAGCCGTGCTTCCTTTTTTCCCAATCCGGGTGTAGCATAAAAGCCGCTAAGTGGCGCCATCATCACTGTATTGCCTTCATACTCAAATGATTCTAAAAGCCACTGACAAAAGTGTTCAGTGTCTTCAACTGGAAACTCAGCGATACAATAAAAAGCACCTTTAGGCATTGGACATTTTACACCTTTTATTCGATTAAGTCCCTCTACCAGTGTGTTGCGCCTTGCTACATATTCATGAATTACCTGATCAAAATAAGACTGAGGTGTACCGAGGGCTGCCTCTGCTGCTATCTGAGCGTATGTCGGCGGAGATAACCGCGCTTGGCCGAATTTAAGGGCAGATTGAATGATTTCTTTATTTTTAGAAATCAAAGCACCGATACGAGCACCACACATAGAATATCTCTTTGATACAGAGTCAACTAATACGACATTTTGCTCTATATCTTTTAGATTCATAACTGAAAATGGGTGGGCTCCATCATAACAAAATTCGCGGTAAACCTCATCTGCAAATAAGAACAAGTCATGCGATTTTATTATTTTACTTAATTGTTCTAGCTCCTCTTGCGAATATAGATATCCGGTTGGATTTCCGGGATTACATATCAACACTGCCTTGGTGCGGGAAGTTATTTTCTTTTCTATTTCTGAAATGGGTGGTAATGCAAAGCCATTGTCAATTGTTGATGTGACAGGGATTACTTTTATGCCGGCCGCCACTGCAAAACCGTTATAATTAGCATAAAATGGTTCTGGTATGATGATTTCATCACCTGGATTTAGGCATACAAAGAAGGCAAATAAAAGTGCTTCAGAACCTCCGGTCGTTACAATTATTTCGTCTGCTGTGATATCAATATTATATTTGGCATAATATTTGGTCAGACCCTCGCGATACGAAGCAAATCCGGCAGAATGCGAATATTCCAGTACATGAATATCAGTATTTTTGATGGCATCACGCGCTATGAGTGGCGTTTCAATGTCCGGTTGTCCTATATTGAGATGAATTACGTGTTTTCCTTGACTTCTAGCCTTTTCGGAATAAGGAACAAGTTTTCGGATTGGAGATGGCGGCATTTGAAGTGCTTTGTCAGATAATAACGGCATATTTTTAATCTTTTTTTTCTATTTTATCAATGAGTGATTGCAGCAAATCCAATTGTTTTGCTTGACTTTCATATAGGACTTTAATCTGTTCTTCCAATAATAAGTCAACTTTTTGATGCAACGCCCTTATCTGAAGTTCAGATTTTAAGTTGACCATATAATCATTTACATTTTGCTTCCGATCTTTCTCTTCTTGCCTATTTTGGCTCATCATAATAATTGGAGCTTGCAATGCTGCAATACACGATAACACCAGATTCATTAATATAAATGGATATGGATCAAATCTATCAGGCTTTGGCAGCGCAAAGTTAATAATAATCCAAGTAACCAAAATAATTAAAAAGAAAATGATAAATGTCCAGCTCCCCCCAAACCGTGCTATTTTGTCTGATATTCTTTGGCCCATATTGAGTATTTCTGAAGGTGGATGGGCTAAATTTTCCATTATCAGATTTTCATCTTCTATGGAATTTTTGACAATCTGTCGCAATTTCTTTAATTGTACTACTTCGTCCGTAAGAATTTGTTCTGCTTCGCTTGCCATCGTATTCTGATTTTAGTTGTTTTATTTTATGATTAGATATAAATATCAAATGCGAACTTAGTATTAAATCCAAAAATGAATTTTACTATCATTCATCTTTGATTTAGATTAAGCTTTTAAAAATAACGGTAGGTTTAACTTTTTGGTGTAGAATTATCTACCTACAAAGAGTGATAAAATCTCTATAACCGGTAAGCAAATTAGATAATTTTCTTTTATAACATTTGAATAAAATCTATTTCTTCTCCCATATCAGTGTCAAAAGAGTGTAAACGGCTTTTTAATGTTTTTATTTCTGACTCCATTTGTTGAATTTTTTCTATCAAATGGAAGGCGACATCAATTCCTTCAAAATTAACGCCCAAGTCATTGTGCAGATTTAATATTTGCTCCAATTTACTTAGTTGCTGCCCGTCCATGTATTCCTCATCATTTTCCATATAAAATTGTATGAAGTCAAATTCATGAAGCTGTTCTACCATCTTTTCACTTATCTCATAATGGTGGCAGATGGTTTTTACCAAAATATAATTGTTGTCCATTAGTTTCTCAGGTTTTTAAGTTGAGTAAATAATTCCTTTTCTTTTTCAGTAAGATGAGTAGGATTGATGATTTCAAATGTTATAATCAAGTCGCCATATTGTCCTTCTGCTTTATATTTTGGCATTCCTTTCCCTTTGAGCTTTACTTTAGAACCATTAGCAGTTTCCGGCTTTACCTTAAGCTTTACCTGACCATAAATGGTTTTTACCAAGATATCGCCTCCCAGCAAAGCAGTATAAAGGTCAAGATGTACACTTTGATGTAAATTGGCTCCTTCACGTCTGAAGTGAGTGTTATTATGGATGTCAAACCGTATATATAGATCGCCACTTGGTCCGCCATTATGCCCGGGACTTCCTTTTCCTGATATTTTAATGACTTGACCATCTTCAAGTCCGGCCGGTATGGTTATTCTTAATTTCTGCTGATTGACTTCAATTACCTGTTGTTGTGATTGCAATGTGTCGGTCAGATTTAACTGTAACACGGCATTGTAGTCTTGACCTTTGAATTTTCGGGCTGTTCTTCCTTGTGTTCCACCACTTCTTCCAAACATAGAATGGAAAAAGTCAGAAAAGTCATCTCCATTGCCAAAGCCAGACCCAGACCCTTGAAAGCCACCAAAATCTCCGAATCCACCCCTTTCGGATGCATAAGATTGAGATCCACCTTGCTGGCGCTTCATTTTTTCAATTTCCTCAGCATGCTGCCAATCTTTGCCATATTGATCATACTTTTTACGATTTTCTTCATTGGTCAAGACTTCATTGGCTTCATTTATTTCTTTGAATTTTTTCTCAGCATCTTTATCGCCTGAATTGAGGTCAGGGTGATACTTGCGCGCCAATTTACGGTATGCTGATTTTATTTCTTTATTTGTGGCATTCTTATCTACGCCCAAAACATTATAATAATCAATATATTCCATCTAATTGATATTTTTATTGGGTAAAGTTATATTTTGAAATATTTTTAGTTAAACCCTTTTCCCTTTTAATGTACTATGTAATCTTTTGTTCATAGATTTCATACAATTAAGTATAGAATTATTTAAAATGAAAAGTGGACGGCAAGCATAACCCATTTAATTTGAACACCTTCAATAATAAATTCAATGATATGTTTTTTGTTGAGATGGTTATTAATATTATTCATCTTTCCGACTAAAATCTAAGTAGTAGCTTAAAACGAATTCCTTTTAAAGACAAAATTGTACCTATTATTTGAATTTGGGTCAGTGCAAATTAAATTTCGTCCCAAATACCATTTGCAGCTGTTAGGATAATTGGTTTATCTTCCGTGATTAGAATGGTGTGCTCATGTTGAGCCACAAATCCTCCCTTGGTTCCAACCAATGACCAACCATCTTTTTCCGCTTTAACTTGCGTACTTTTGGTTGAGATAAACGTTTCTATAGCAACAACCATATCCTTTTTAAATTTTCTGATATTCAGTATATCCTTGTAATTGGCTATTTCACGCGGATCTTCATGAAGACTTTTTCCTATCCCATGTCCATTGAGATTCCTAATTACATGGTAGCCTTTTGCTGTAGCCTGAGATTCAATAAATCCACCTAAATTCGACATTTTATAATTATGACAGATCAAATTAATTGCCTCTTTTAATATAGTTTTGGATGCGTTTACCAGATCTGATAAATGAAAATAGTCCTCTCCTAAAATAAAGGAACAGCCATTATCAGACCAATAGCCATCTAATTCGACCGAAACGTCGATATTGACCAAATCTCCATTTTTCAAGACTTTATTGGAAGATGGAATTCCATGAGCCGCAACTTCATTGACGCTAATACAAGTGAATCCCGGGAATCGGTAAGCCAATATGGGGGCTGATCGGGCTCCACAGCTTTTGATAATTTCTCCACCATATTGATCGACATCCCTCGTCGTCATTCCGGGTGCGCAATATGCCTTCATTAAACGTAAAGTCTTTGCGGCTGCTTCACTGGCTTGCTTCATCCCGATAATATCCTGTTCTGTTCGGATAGTCATGCTTAGTTCATTATGGATATGTAATGACTATTTTTTAATTTTGTTTTATCAATATCATTAATATACGATTTTAATATTTGAACTTTGGGATTTTAAATGGATGATGTTAAAAATAAAATCTTGACTTATGATAACCTTATATGGCATACCTAATTGTAATACAGTGAAAAAATCTCGTACATGGCTTGAAAATCACGGAATAGAATATTCTTTTTACGATTACAAGAAGCATAGAGTGGACGCGGAAAAACTTAAACAATGGTTGAAACAAATCCCTCTGGATCGACTTTTGAACAGACAAGGCCTTACTTATAGGAGGCTTTCAGATGAAGAAAAAGCCCAGACTAATGATGTAAATTATGCGATAAAGCTTATGTCATCTCAACCTTCCATCATTAAGCGACCACTCATAGAAGATAATAATGGTAAAGTATTGGTTTTGGGTTTTGATGAAGTGGATTATGCCGAACTTTTTTTCAGGAAAAATAATTGATAAAAGATTTGTCCGCAACTCAAGGTCCAAGCTATTAACCCAAATAGTTCTTGACTTCGTCACTTAACTTTAAATAGTCATTCGTTTTTAATAATTGGGTAATCGTTGCGGTGAAAGCCTAATTCTATAGCCATTATTATGACGAGATATTACATTAATAGCACTGAACTTGATTTTTTTTGCAAAAATTATTGGGTAGAAATAGTTTTTAGTAAAAATTCTAATAATGATTGAGTCTTCTTTAGATTATAGGATAAAATTTGCCGATATGGAAAGAATGCCATATAAATAATAAGCAAGTAGGCAAGGTACATGCAAATAAAAAAAGGAAATGGGGAGAAATAAAGGATGACAAGAGAAAAAAGTAAAATATTTTGTAAAAAAAACATGAAAAAATATTGCCACTATTAAAATGTTTTATACCTTTGCGCCACTTTAAGAAGAAAACAGAGAGCATCCACATATAATTTAATTAGGATATGAATCAGAAAATTAGAATTAAACTTCGTTCTTATGATCACAATTTAGTGGACATTTCTACGGAGAAAATAGTTAAGACAGTCCGCTCAAGTGGTGCTGTTGTAACGGGTCCGATTCCGCTGCCTACCGAGAAAAAAATGTTTACCGTGTTGCGCTCGCCACACGTGAATAAGAAATCTCGAGAGCAGTTTTCAATGCGTACCCACAAACGTTTGATTGAGATATATACTCCAACGCAGAAAACCGTAGATGCTCTTTCGAGATTGGAACTGCCAAGTGGTGTCGATATCCAGGTCAAGTTGACATAATAAGGATAAATTCATTTTTTAATAAAATAAAGCGGTAGCATTGAGGATTGGCATCCTTGTGTACCTTATTAAATAATATTGTCGTGAACGGAATAATTGGAAAGAAATTAGGCATGACCAGTGTGTTTGACTCCAATGGCAACTATGTTGCTTGTACAGTCATTGAAGCTGGACCTTGTGTAGTTACACAAGTCAAGAATGTCGATACGGATGGTTACAAGGCATTGCAGATAGCATTTGGTGACGTCAAAGCTTCAAGTGTTTCTAAGCAATTGACCGGCCACTTTTCTAAAGCAGGAATCGATCCTCTTAAGACAGTGGTTGAATTACGAGATTCTGACTTAGCTAAATCTTTGGGTGAAACAATCGAAATTGCCGATGTACTCGCCGAAGGAGATAAAGTAGATATTCTCGGATTGACTAAAGGAAAAGGTTTCCAAGGTGTTGTAAAACGTCACGGATTTAGCGGAGTAGGTCAGGCTACCCACGGTCAGCATAACAGATTAAGAGCTCCCGGTTCCGTAGGCGCATCCTCTTACCCTTCAAAAGTTTTCAAGGGTATGCGTATGGGTGGTCAAACTGGTAACACTAATGTTAAGATCAAAAACCTGAAGGTTTTGAAAATATTTTCTGAACAGAATCTGGTACTCGTTAAAGGAGCTATACCCGGACATAAAGGTTCTGTCGTAATCATTGAAAGTCTTAAGAAATGAAACTGGATATATTAACTAAGACAGGAGAGTCAACAGGACGCTCATTTGAATTCTCAGCAGAGTTACTTGGTGAAGCACCAAGCGAACATGCAGTGTATCTTGCAGTAAAAGCGTATTTGGCTAATCAACGCCAAGGTACTCATAGTG
The DNA here is from genome assembly GCA_018057925.1 of Saprospiraceae bacterium. Taxonomy (GTDB): domain Bacteria; phylum Bacteroidota; class Bacteroidia; order Chitinophagales; family Saprospiraceae; genus Parvibacillus. Next base: position 21,364 of record JAGPCT010000005.1, on the reverse strand, counting down.
CGAAAGAACGTAGTGAACTTTCCGGTTCTACTCGTAAACTTCACAAACAAAAAGGTACCGGTGGTGCACGTAAAGGTAGCATTAAGTCAGGTGTTTTGCATGGTGGAGCACGTATTCACGGACCTCGCCCACGTAACTATAGCCAGGACTTGAACCGTAAAGTGAAAAAAGTAGCTCGCCGTTCAGCTCTTGTCGATAAGTTGCTCAACAACAAAGTCATCATAGTAGAAGATTTTACCTTTGATGCACCAAAGACTAAAGAATTAGTAGGTATTTTCAGCGCTTTGAAAGCAACTAGAAAACCGCTACTCGTTACTAGTGAATTGAACAAGAATGTTTATTTGTCAGGTCGTAACCTGGAGAGAACAGATGTTACTTTCGCCGATGAATTGAATGTATATAATCTATTGAAAGCTGATTCAGTCATATTATTTGAAGGAGCAGTTGAAAAAATAGTAAAATCCATTGCTTAAACTTAAATAAAGCATAATCATGATTCACAATATATTAGTTAGACCGATTATTACTGAAAAGGCCAATGACCTGTCTAATCTTGGAAAATATACCTTCGTTGTAGCTAAGAAAGCCAACAAAATTGAGATAGGTAAGGCTGTTGAAAAAATGTACAACGTCAACGTTGCATCCGTCAATACATTTGTTATGCCGGTTAAAGTTATTACTCGTAACGGACGGTCAGGTCTTATGAGAGGTGTTAAATCTGCGTACAAAAAGGCTGTTGTTACACTTGCTCCTGGCGAAACAATTGATATTTTCCAAGGAAGTAACGAAGAATAAACCCTAATTTAAATTATTAAACGGTAGCTACTATGGCACTTAAGAAATATAATCCAATTACACCGGGTACAAGATACAGAATTGGGAATGCTTATGCAGAAATCACTTCTGATACTCCTGAAAAGTCGTTGACTGCTGACCTCAAGAAGTCAGGCGGTCGTAACCATGATGGTAAGATGACGATGAGACAAAGAGGTGGTGGACATAAGAGGAAGTATCGTATCATTGATTTTAAAAGAAATAAGGATGGTGTGCCAGCTAAAGTGGCAACTATTGAGTATGATCCGAATAGAACTGCATTTATCGCACTATTGAATTATGCCGACGGTGAAAAAAGATATATCATCGCCCCAAAATCTTTGACTGTTGGTTCCACCGTTATCAGTGGTAAAGGTGTAGCAATAGAACCGGGTAATGCTATGGCATTGAAAGACGTGCCTCTGGGTGCTGAAATTCACGCCATTGAGATGCAACCTGGTAAAGGTGCCGCTATGGCAAGAAGCGCAGGCTCTTATGCTGTGATGGTTGGAAAAGAAGAAAAATATGCAGTGATAAAGTTGCCTTCCGGAGAAATAAGAAGAATATTATTAACATGTCGTGCAACAATCGGAATAGCATCCAATCAAGATCATAGCTTAACTGTATTAGGAAAAGCAGGTCGTAAGGTTTGGAAAGGTAGAAGACCACGTGTAAGAGGTGTTGCAATGAACCCGGTAGATCACCCGATGGGTGGTGGTGAAGGTAGAGCATCAGGAGGACATCCAATCTCTCGTACCGGAATCATGGCGAAAGGCCAAAAAACAAGAAATGTCAATAAGAAAAGCTCCGCTTTGATTATTTCAAGACGAAAATCTAAATAATAACCGAAATCTGAAATATTAGCATTATGGCTAGATCGTTAAAGAAAGGTCCTTATGTACACTACGCCCTACTTGCAAAAATTGCAAAGGCAAAAGAATCAACTAAAAAGTCAGTGATCAAAACTTGGTCACGCGCTTCAATGATTATACCTGATATGGTAGGTGAAACCATAGCAGTACATAACGGTAAAACTTTTGTTCCTGTTTTTGTAACAGAAAATATGGTGGGACACAAATTAGGAGAATTTTCTCCGACTCGTAACTTCAGAGGTCACGGAGGTAAAAAGAAATAATTGTTAAATAGAAAGTAGGCTTTTCTAAATCATAAAACAATGGAAGCACAAGCTAAATATCGAAATATCAAAGGTTCAGAGCGGAAGATGCGCTTGGTCGTTGATATGGTAAGAGGAAAAAATGTAGGACAAGCTCTTGCAATCCTGAAACATACTCCCCGGTCAGCAGCACATTTTGTCCACAAGACACTATTGTCAGCTATAGCTAACTGGGAACAAAAGTCAGGTATAGAGTCAGGCGTCGATAGCCATGGATTATATGTTAAGACTGCATTTGTGGATGGAGCAGGCATGTTGAAAAGATTCCAACCAGCCCCACACGGTAGAGCTCATAGAATCAGAAAAAGATCCTGTCACTTGACTATCGTTATCGATAGCAAAGTATCAGTAGAAAATTAATACCATCATTTAATTATAAATAACCATTTTCATGGGTCAAAAGACAAGTCCAGTAGGTAATAGATTAGGAATCATCAGAGGATGGGATTCTAACTGGTTCGGTGGCAAAGATATGGCCGCTAAAGTAGTCGAAGATGAACACATCAGAAACTATATGAGAGCTCGTATACCAAAAGGTGGAATCGCTAAAATAGCTATCGAAAGAACGCTTAAGAGAATAACGGTTACGATTCATACTTCTCGACCAGGTATTATTATCGGTAAAGGCGGCCAAGAAGTTGATCGCATCCGCGAAGAATTGAAAAAATTGACCGGTAAAGACGTTCAAATTAATATTCACGAAATTCGCAAACCGGAATTAGATGCGGCAATCGTCGGTGAAACGATCGCAAAACAAATCGAATCTCGTATCAATTATCGTAGAGCTACCAAAATGGCAATTCAATCTACAATGAGAGCCGGAGCGGAAGGAATTAAGGTTAGATTGTCCGGAAGACTCAACGGCGCTGAAATGGCTCGATCTGAAGAATATAAAGAAGGTCGTACACCTCTTCATACATTCCGTGCGGATATTGATTATTGTATCTCCGTAGCTGAAACTGTCTATGGCCTGATAGGTATCAAAGTATGGATTTGTAAGGGCGAAGTCTTTGGAAAAAGAGAAATAATGCCCCTACAATCTGAAGAGAAAAAAGCAAATACACAAGCAGGTGGACGAAATGAAAAAGGTGGAAATAGAGGCGATAGAAGAGGAGGTAATCGAAATTTTAAATCTAAAAGACAATAATTAAATTTATTTGATGTATCTTTGCACCTCTTTAGAGGAATATACATACAAATAGCTTTTAATCAGCGAATTATAAAGAAAGACGTACCATGTTACAACCAAAAAGAACAAAATATAGAAAGCAACATAAAATGAACCCGAAAGGGGTTGCTCATAAAGGTAGTACGATATCTTTCGGGTCAGTAGCTTTGAAAGCCGTAACTGGTGGACGACTTACTGCACGCCAGATTGAATCTGCAAGGATTGCCATGACCCGTTATATGAAAAGAGAAGGTAAAGTGTGGATCAGAATTTTCCCTGATAAGCCTATCACTAAGAAACCATTGGAAGTTCGTATGGGTAAGGGTAAGGGTCCGGTAGATCATTATGTTGCTGTAATTAAACCTGGTAGAATCCTTTTTGAAATGGATGGCGTTCCGGAATCTGTTGCTACTGAAGCCTTCCGCTTGGCAGCACAAAAATTGCCGGTATTGACTAAAACAATTTTAAGAACTGATATTCGTATTGCATAATTCGAAACCATAACATAATCATGGGAAATAAAGAATATAAGGAAATTCAAAGTTTGGCTGACGCTGATTTGACAGAAAAACTTGCTCAAACCCAATTGGATTTGACAAAAACTAGATTCGATGCTACTATTTCAGGCACTGCGTCACCTAAAGAAATCCGAGAAGCAAAGAAAACTATTGCCAGGGTTCAAACAGAATTACGAAGCAGAGAATTAGCTCAAATGTCTGAAGGACAATTGGCTAAAAGATCTAAATTAAGATTTCGTAGAAGAAAATAATTGTATCCACCAATAGTTAATCATAATAAAGTATCCGTAAATATGGAACCAGTTGTAAGAAAAGCCAGAAAAGAAAGGACAGGTAAGGTTACTTCCAACAAGATGGATAAGTCTATATCCGTTAAGGTGGAAAGAAGAATCAAGCACCCTCTATATGGTAAAATCATGAAAAAGTCAACCTCATTCATGGCACACGATGAGAAAAACGAATGCCAAATCGGTGACTTGGTCAGAATCATGGAAACTAGACCGTTGTCTAAGATAAAAAGATGGCGTTTGGTGGAAATTATCGAAAAAGCGAAGTAATTTAATAATCAGGAATAATCTTTATTTGTCATGATACAGACAGAATCAAGACTCAGAGTAGCAGATAATAGCGGAGCAAAAGAAGTGTTGTGCATCCATGTATTGGGTGGATCTACTCGACGCTATGCATCTATCGGCGATAAAATCGTCGTTTCAGTGAAACATGCGAATCCGGGTGGTATAAAAAAAGGAACAGTATCCAAAGCAGTTATTGTTCGTACTAAAAAAGAAATTAGAAGACCCGACGGGTCATATATCCGCTTCGACGACAACGCTGTTGTCTTGTTGAACAATCAGGATGAACCCCGTGGTACTCGTATCTTTGGCCCCGTCGCTAGAGAATTAAGGGATAAAGATTATATGAGAATTGTTTCATTGGCTCCAGAAGTTCTTTAAATCGTAAGTCATGAGAAAAAAATCGAATTCTAATCAAAAACGCTTCGCACCTAAGTTGCATATTAAAAAAGGTGATGAGGTGATTATTATCGCAGGTAGCGAAAAAGGCAATAAAGGTACTGTTTCTAAAGTTCTTGTAAGCCAGAATAGAGCTGTTGTCGAAGGTCGCAACCTAGCTAAAAAGCACACTAAACCACAACAAGATCAACCGGGAGGTATCCAAGAAATCGAAATGCCTATTCACCTTTCTAATTTGATGCTTGTTGATAAAAAAGGCAATCCTAGCCGCATCGGACGCAAAGAAGATAACGGTAAGTTGGTAAGATATTTTAAAAAATCAGGAGAAATTGTTAAATAATGAGTTACATTCCTAGATATAAAACTAAATATAAGGATGAAGTTGTCCCTAAATTGATGGAAGAATTCAAATATACTTCTATCATGGAGGTGCCTCGCCTTGAGAAAATATGCATCAATCAAGGTCTTGGTGATGCCGTTGCCGATAAGAAGGTAATTGATAACGCATTGGTTGATCTTACTACTATTGCCGGTCAGAAGGCTGTTATAACAAAAGCAACCAAGTCTGTCTCTAACTTTAAATTGAGAGAAGGAATGCCGATCGGTATCCGTGTTACCCTGAGAAATGAACGTATGTATGAATTTTTAGATAGATTCATCTCTGTTTCCCTTCCTCGAGTACGCGACTTTAAAGGTATTAATGATAAAAGCTTTGACGGTAGAGGTAATTACTCTATGGGCATCACGGAACAAATCATTTTTCCCGAAATCAATATAGACAAAATAGCAAAGGTACTCGGTATGAATATTACATTCGTTACCACAGCCAAAACCGATAAAGAAGCTCATGCTTTATTGTCAGCACTTGGCCTTCCTTTTAAAAATCAAAAAAATAGCTAAATAATATTTCCAGATGGCAAGAAAATCAATAATCGCGCGTGAAAAAAAGAGAGAACGCATGGTTGCTAAATATGCTGAAAAAAGAAAACAGCTGAAAGAAGCCGGTAACTACGATGAATTGGATAAATTACCACGTAATTCCAATTCGATTAGATTACACAATAGATGTAAATTGACCGGTCGTCCAAAAGGTTATATGAGAGATTTCGGAATTTGCCGTGTGATGTTTAGAAAAATGGCACTCGACGGAAAAATTCCAGGAATAACAAAATCTTCTTGGTAATATTATTGAACAATTTATTTAAAAGCAAATTAAACTTTAGAAAATGGCTCTAAATGATCCTATAGCAGATTATCTCACCAGAATCAGAAATGCTCAACAAGCTGGACATAGAATTGTTGAAATTCCTGCATCTAATATGAAAAAAGGAATTACTGAAATTCTATACCAAAATGGCTATATCCTGAAGTATATGTTTGACGATGCTGAAGGCAAACAAGGCGTCATTAAGATTGCTTTGAAGTATAATGCTCAGACTAAGAAACCCGTAATACGGGAGTTGAAGCGCGTTAGCCGCCCGGGTCTTCGACAATATTTCCATTGCGAAGAACTACCACGTGTTATCAATGGTTTAGGAATTGCTATTGTTTCTACATCAAAGGGACTTTTGACTGACAAACAAGCAAGAGCCATGAATGTTGGCGGAGAAGTTATTTGCTTTATTAGCTAAATTATTTGAAAGTTAAGAACTAAATTATTATGTCAAGAATAGGTAAAGCTCCCATCTCAGTTCCATCAGGTGTAGAGTTTAAAATAGATAAGTCTAATGTTGTTTCAGTGAAAGGTCCTAAAGGGTCGTTGGTTAAAAAATTCGATTCGGATATCACTATTAGTTTGGAAGATGGTACATTGACAGTATCAAGACCAACAGATTCAAAACGTCATCGTTCTGTTCACGGACTTAGCCGGGCATTATTAAATGGTATGGTTGAAGGCGTTTCCTCCGGTTTTACTAAAACAATGGAATTGATCGGAGTAGGTTTTAGAGCAAGCAATACTGGTCAATTGTTGGAATTGGCCCTTGGATTCTCTCACCCTATTATGTTTTATATACCAGATGAAGTGAAGGTTGAAACAAAAAACGAAAAAGGCTCACCTCCAACTATTATTCTATCCAGTTTTGATAAACAATTAATTGGACAAGTCGCAGCCAAAATCAGATCATTTAAAAAGCCAGAACCATACAAAGGTAAAGGTATCAGATTTGCTGGCGAAGTTCTAAGAAGAAAAGCAGGAAAAACTGCCGGTAAAAAATAATTTCTTTATAATATACTATTTTAAGTAATATGAAAAAGACAAAAGAGGAATCTAGACAAAGAATTCACTTTAGAATTAGAAAAAAAGTTCAGGGATCGACAGAACGCCCTCGTTTGACCGTATTCCGTAGCAATAAAGGAATATATGCGCAATTGGTTGACGATACTACAGGTAACGTGGTGACTGCTGCATCAACCTTACTTTTGGACAATGCATCCGGGAATAAGGTGGAACAAGCAAAAGCTGTAGGTAAATTAATTGCTGAAAAGGCAAAAGATAAAAATATTGATTCTGTTGTATTTGACCGTAGCGGTTATCTTTACCACGGTAGAGTGAAGGCATTGGCTGATAGCGCACGTGAATCCGGATTAAAGTTTTAAATTTTAGAGAATAAAATAATGGCAAAACAACCACATAATAAAATGCGTCCAGTTGACGCTGAATTGAAAGATAAGCTAGTAGCCGTTAACCGAGTTGCTAAAGTAACAAAAGGGGGACGTACATTTAGCTTTGCCGCTATTGTGGTAGTGGGTGACGGTCATGGCACTGTCGGTTATGGATTAGGTAAAGCAAGAGAAGTAGCTGATGCCATCGCCAAAGCAATTGATGATGCTAAAAAGAATCTGATAAGCTTCCCAATATTAAAGGGAACGGTTCCTCATTCACAGTTAGGTAAATATGGCGCAGGTAAAGTCCTTATTAAACCAGCTGCTGATGGTACAGGAGTTATAGCCGGTGGTGCGATGCGTGCAGTTCTAGAAACAGCCGGAGTACACAACGTACTTGCCAAATCACAAGGAAGCTCCAACCCACATAACGTAGTGAAAGCTACTATTGATGCATTGTCTAGATTGAGAGACCCTTACGCTGTTGCTCAAGAAAGAGGCATCACCTTGAATGAAATGTTTACCGGAGAATTTTAAAAAAAATTAGTCATGGGACGAATAAAGATAACGCAAATAAAAAGTACAATCGATCGGAATAAACGACAAAAGGCAACCATGGAAGCCTTGGGTATAAAAAAAGTGTACCGATCTGTTGAACATAATGATTCTCCTGCTTTGAGAGGTATGATCCAAGCTGTGGCTCACCTTGTTGTAGTAGAAGAAGTAAAATAATCTTTGAATTAATTTAAGATATATTCTGATGGAATTAAATAATCTGAGACCGGCAGTAGGTTCTAATAAATCAAGTAAGAGAATTGCTCGTGGACAAGGTAGTGGTCGTGGTGGTACATCTACCAAGGGTCACAAAGGTGCTAAAGCACGAACCGGTTTTAATAGTAAACGCGCACACGAAGGGGGACAGATGCCACTTCAAATGAGACTTCCTAAGTTCGGATTTAAAAATATTAATCGTGTTGAATACGTTGGTATTAATTTAAATACGCTCGAAGCACTCGCTGAAATGTATAAAGTTTCTGCTATTGATTTTGATTTCTTGACTTCTAAAAAAGTTATTAAGAAATCCGAAAAATATAAGATTTTAGGTACTGGTGAATTGACTAAATCTTTGACAGTTTCAGCTCATGCTGCTTCAAAAACTGCTCAAGAAAAGATTACCGGCTTAGGAGGTACTTTTACCACTATTTAATCATTGATTTTGTATCAATTTAGAATAATAAAATAATATTTGTCTAAAGGATGAAAAGGTTTATCAACACGTTAAAGAATATATGGTCTATTAAGGAATTAAGGAATCGTATATTATATACTCTTTTATTACTTTTAGTTTTTAGACTTGGTTCATTTATCGTGTTGCCTGGAGTTATGCCGGATGTATTGTCTAGTGTTGCTCAAAACAGAGGCGCTAATGACCTACTCGGTTTGATAAATGTTTTTACAGGAGGAGCTTTTAATCAGGCTTCAATTCTCGCATTGGGAATCATGCCTTACATTACGGCTTCCATTATAATACAGGTTTTAGGCTTTGCTGTTCCATACTTCCAGCGTCTTCAACAAAAAGAAGGAGAATCCGGTCGTAAGAGGTTAAATCAGATTACTCGTGTGTTGACCGTTGCGATAACTTTAGTTCAAGGTGGGGCTTATCTGACTTACTTGAAAGGTGTCGGTGCCATATCTCCCAATGTATCAATGTCTATTTTCTGGGGTGCCAATATTTTAATCTTGACAACAGGTACCATATTTGCTATGTGGTTGGGTGAAAAGATTACGGATAAAGGAATCGGTAATGGTGTTTCAATATTGATTATGGTGGGTATCTTATCCCGCTTGCCTCAGGCTTTGGTTTTCGAATTCGATGCACAGATGGCATCCAATGGGTTGATAATGTTTATCCTTGAACTGGCAGCAATGTTTGTCATCATCATGTTTACAATATTAGTGGTACAAGGTGTGCGCAAAATTCCATTACAGTTTCCTAAGAAAGCTATAGGTGGTGGTAGTCTTGCAGCGGGTAATAGAGATTATATTCCAATTAAGGTCAATGCTTCTGGTGTAATGCCGATTATCTTTGCTCAAGCACTGATGTTCTTACCTGCGATAATCGCACAATATTTTGCAAGTTCTGACAATCCGGAGATGGCATCACATAGCTTCATTCGTGCTTTAAATGATACATTCTCCTTTAGTTATAACTTTATTTATTTTATACTGATTATATTATTTACATATGTATATACTGCTTTGTTGGTGAATCCGCAACAATATGCAGAATATTTAAAGAGATCTAATGCGTATATTCCTGGGGTAAAACCTGGCAAAGATACAGAGGATTATATAGATGCTATTACTTCTAAAATTACGTTCCCGGGAGCCATTATCTTAGGAATCATTGCGGTATTGCCTCCAATTGCTGTTATGTTTGGTGTCAACCCTACATTTGCGATGTTCTTCGGAGGAACATCTTTATTGATTGATGTTGCGGTTATCTTGGATACATTGGCTCAGATTGAAAGTCATTTGTTGATGAGAAAATACGATGGATTAGTACAATCCGGAAAAATTCAGGGTCGTGGATCAGGAGGAATTCAAATTGGAGCATATTAATTCTTTACATCCTACTGATAAATCAGTATTGGTTGCTATTAAAATAAAAAACAATTTCCTATTCAATGTTTAATAAAAGGATTAGTCCGAAAAGCGAAGAGGAAATTTCAAAAATAAAAGAAAGCTGTACAATAGTTGTTAAAGCTATTGCTCATGTTGCCAAGATAATTAAACCCGGGGTAACCGGATTGTATCTTGATAGAGAAGCGGAGACTGTTATAAGAGACATGGGTGGTATTCCTGCGTTTAAAGGATATCATGGCTTCCCGGGATCTTTGTGTATTTCCATTAACTCTGCTGTTGTTCATGGGATTCCCAATGAAAAAGAGTTGAAAGAAGGAGATATTGTATCCATTGATTGCGGAGCTGTATTGAATGATTATTTTGGAGACTCTGCCTATACATTTGCATTGAAACCAGCGGCAGAAGAGGTAATTCAGTTGTTAAAAGTAACCAATGAATCTCTCTATAAAGGCGTTGCTCAAGCTAAAGTAGGTAACAGAATCGGAGATATTTCCTTTGCAGTACAGGAATATACTGAAGTGCAGCATAAATATGGGGTTGTAAGAGAATTAGTGGGTCATGGTATTGGAAAGAATTTACATGAACCACCTGATGTTCCAAATTTTGGGAAGAAGGGAAATGGCTTGAAGTTGGAAGAAAATTGGACTATTGCAATAGAGCCAATGATTAATTTAGGACGAAAAGATGTATATCAAGCCAAAGACCGGTGGACTATTTTAACGAAAGATAATAAGCCGTCCGCTCACTTCGAACATACGGTAGCCGTGAGGTCTGATGGCGGAGAAATTCTTTCAGATCACACTGAAATTGAGGAAGAAATAAAAAATAATGGAAATATAGTGAATATTTCCAAAAATATTTAGATATTTGCACTCCGAAAAAAAGGATATGTCAAAACAAGATATTATAAAACAAGACGGTATAATCGAAGAAGCGTTGTCAAACGCTATGTTTAGGGTACGTCTTGAAAATGATCATCAGATATTGGCAACCATTTCCGGAAAAATGCGTATGCACTATATTCGAATCTTACCCGGAGATAAAGTTTCAGTGGAAATGTCGCCATACGACTTATCGAGGGGTAGAATAATATATAGATATAAATAAAAAATTTGACTAATGAAAGTTAGAGCATCAATTAAAAAACGATCAGTGGATTGTAAGATCGTTAGAAGAAAAGGGAAGCTTTATGTAATCAACAAGAAGAACCCTAAGTTTAAACAAAGACAAGGATAATATTTATCAATTATAATAGCATAATTTTATGGCTCGTATAGCAGGAGTTGATTTACCCAGGAACAAAAGAGGCGTTATTGCCTTAACCTATATTTTCGGTATTGGACGTTCACTGGCTTCAAAAGTATTGGCACAAGCCGGTGTTAGTGAAGATACTAAAGTTATTGACTGGAATGATGAGAATATCAAAACTATTTCTCGTATTGTCAATGACGAACATAAAACAGAAGGTCAGCTTAGATCTGAAATTCAGTTAAACATAAAGCGATTAATGGATATCGCTTCATATCGAGGTCTTCGCCATCGTAAAGGCTTGCCTTTAAGAGGACAGCGAACTAAGAATAATTCTCGTACTCGTAAGGGTAAGCGTAAGACAGTTGCTAACAAGAAGAAGGCTACTAAATAATTGTAAATAACATCGATATTATATAGCTTAATTATTATGGCTAAAGCACAAAAGAAAGTTAAAAAAAGAAAAGTAAAAGTCGAGTCTGAAGGACTGGCTTATGTACAGGCAAGTTTTAATAACTTGATTGTATCTCTTACCAATAGACAAGGGGAAGTTATTTCATGGGCATCAGCTGGTAAAGCTGGATTTAGAGGTTCAAAGAAAAATACACCGTATGCCGCTCAGGTTGCTGCATCTGATGCAGGAAAGGTTGCTTACGATGCAGGCTTGCGTAATGTTGAAGTATATGTCAAAGGCCCGGGAGCAGGTAGAGAATCTGCTATTAGAGCCATTGATGGATCAGGTATCAAAGTTACTAAGATATTTGATATTACTCCAATACCACATAACGGATGTCGTCCTCCAAAGAAAAGAAGAGTTTAATCACTATCATAGCATAAAGTAGATATAAATTATGGCAAGATATACTGGTCCTGCAAGCAAAAAAGCAAGAGCATTTGGTGAACCAATTTATGGACCCGATAAAGCTTTTGACAAAAAGAAATATGCACCTGGTCAACATGGTCCTTCTCGTAGAAGGAAACAAAAGTCTGACTATGCACTCCAATTGATGGAAAAACAAAAAGCTAAATATACGTATGGTATATTAGAGCGTCAGTTTAGAAATACATTTACAAAAGCCGCTAGAAAGGGAGGTGTAACAGGTACTGTTTTGTTACAGTTTTTAGAATCTCGCCTTGATAACGTTGTTTATCGTATGGGTGTTTCTAATACTCGTAGAGGAGCACGACAGTTGGTTTCACATAGACACATAGTAGTAAATGGTGTAGTAACCAACATTCCATCATTTCAGGTAAGACCTGGAGATGTGATTGAAATTAGAGGTAGATCAAGAGGATTGGATATTGTTACTTCTAATGTAAAATCAAAACACGATAATCGTAAATTTGCTTGGATTGAATTTAATCCTGAAAGAATGGAAGGCAAATACCTTGCTTATCCTGAAAGAGACCAAATTCCGGAAAACATCAATGAACAGTTGATCGTCGAATTATATTCTAAATAATTTATTCGGATATTTTTTTCAATCATTTTATCATTTGTAGATTTATTCAAAATGAGTATATTAAACTTTCAAAAACCAGAAAAAATTATTCTTCAAAAAGCCACCGATTTCGATGGCATTTTTGAGTTTAAACCACTTGAACCTGGTTTTGGACAAACTATCGGTAACTCATTGAGAAGAGTTCTTCTTAACTCACTCGAAGGTTTTGCTATCTCTGCTATTCGCATAGGCGGCGTAGATCATGAGTTTACCACAATACCCGGCGTTGTTGAAGACGTAATTGAGATTATCCTTAATTTGAAGCAGGTTCGTTTGAAATTGAATCTCAATGATGAAGATATAACAAATGAAAAAATCTATCTTACTTTAAGAGGTAAAGAAGAATTTAAATCAGGTGATATCGAACAATTTACCAATGTGTTCAAGGTGATGAATCCTGATTTGCTCATTTGCCACATGGATCCAAGTGTGACATTGGAAATTGAGCTTACTATAAATAAAGGTAGGGGTTATGTTCCGGCTGATGAACAACCGGAAAAAGACAATATAATTGGGGTTATTCCTATCGATTCAATATACACTCCGGTGAAAAATGTTGCTTATAGAGTATCCAACACAAGGGTAGGCCAACGTACCGACTATGAAAAGTTGACCATTGAGGTTAAAACGGATGGGACTATTCATCCAGAAGATGCTGTTAAAGAAGCTTCCAGAATATTGATTCATCACTTGATGTTGATTACGGATGAGAATATTTCATTTGACGATGCAACGAAGAGCGAAGAAAATGTTGTGGATGAGCATATACTTCACATGAGAAAGCTTTTAAAGACTACTCTAGAAGATCTCGACCTTTCTGTAAGAGCGTATAACTGTCTAAAAGCTGCAAAAATCAATTCACTGGGTGAAATGGTTCAATATGAAACGCATGAATTATTGAAATTTAGAAATTTCGGTAAGAAATCTTTGGTGGAAATAGAAGAACTGTTAACTACAAAAGGTCTTCACTTCGGTATGGATCTTGCCAAATATAAGTTGGACGAAGAATAATATTTATTTCACATAATTATATGCAAATTACTATTGGCCAAAAGGTCGAAGGTGTTGCGAAGTTAAAAAATTAATTAAACAAATGAGACACGGTAATAAAGTTAATGCCTTAGGACGGACGAAATCACACCGAGACGCTATGCTTAAAAACATGGCTTCTTCCCTAATCGAACACAAGAGAATAAATACGACTTTAGCTAAAGCAAAAGCTTTAAGAGGTTATCTTGAACCACTTATTACCAAGTCTAAAAGCAATAATACACATTCTCGTAGGGTTGTGTTTTCATATCTTCAGAATAAAGTAGCTGTTGATACCTTATTTTCTGATATCAGAGAAAAAATTGGTGATAGACCTGGAGGGTATTTGCGTATTATCAAATTGGGCGATACCCGTCATGATAATGCTGATGTTGCAATGATTGAGTTTGTGGATTATAATACTATTTACAATCCGAATGAATCATTAGATGGTAAAGCTAAAGTTAAAACACGTAGAAGTAGAAGAAAAGCTTCCGGAGTTACTAAAGAAGCAACACCTACCGCTCCAGTGCAAGAGGAAGTAAATTTAGTCGCAGAGGAAGAATCTAATGTAGAAACAGCAGAGGTAGAAGAGATAGTGGAAAATATCGTAGATGAAACAACTTCCACTTCAGAATCTAATGACGAAAGTGCTCCAGAGATCAAAGATGAAGAATCTAAAGAAGGTTAAGATTCTAAAAATAGATAAAAAAACCGGGTGCTAAAGTATCCGGTTTTTTTATGAACTCTATCGACTGTTTATGTTATACCAAATTGATTTATAAATTAGTCCAACATGTTTTGGTATTCCCGAAAAACAGGATTTCCTAAAATCAAAATACTCCCGGAGCTTCGGGATGATAGTCGTTTAGGCCAATGTAGTTGGACTATTACGAATATATCCATTCGGTATTATACCGTATTCAGCAGTAAAGGCTTTGAAAAACCGTATAATGCTGATTATGAGTCGTAAATCGATTCCACAATTGTCAAATGCGGAATTTGGGTTTATATATGTTTAATTTGATTTGTTATGATTGTATTCAATGATTTTACCCATCACTTCATCAAGTTGATCTGCTCCAATACCCTTGGAAAGGATCTTTTTGTCTTTATCGAGAATAAGAAATTGAGGTGTTGATTTGATATTATAAATAACTTTAAAATTTGACAATAAAACAGGATCATAGACATTGACAAAATGTTTCATGTTTTTCTTTTCAACACTTTTCCAACAATCTTTAGCTTCATCCAATAGTCCGGTACACACAGCGAAAATTTCAACTCCTTTATCTTTGTATTTTTCATAAAACTCTAAAACATGTGGAATTGCTTTTTCACAATGTGAACAATCTGGGGCCCAGAAAAACATTACGGTATAGGGTGATACAACATCATATAACTTGATATCAGAACTATCTTTTTGGTTGATGAAAGTTAGGTTAGGTGCTAATTTTCCGACTAATGTAGGACGTGCATCATTTGCCGCGTCTTTCATCTTTTGTAGATTTTCTTTATCCACCCATGGTGCCATTCCTTTACTGTAGTATTTATCAATTAAATGCACATAGACTGCATCCATGCCAACAAATTTACTTTTCAGATAAAAATTAAAATAATGACTAAGATAAAATTTGAATGCATCCGGGATAACCTGTGTTTTTTCTAATACAAAATCCAAAGATTTAATAATAGAATCAGGCTGCTGGTAGGTAATGTTTTGGATAAAGTTATCAATTTTTTGGAAGTAAACAGGCGACCTGAAAAGCCTTTCATCCTGGAAATTTAAATTATCTAAATAATGGTCTTTAAAGTGGTTGTAACCCTTTATTTTGTCTTCCATATCATCATTAGGACCATAAACGGGTAAAGGCGGCTCTTTTGAAGACTTGATTAACGTTGCAGTGAATGATTTTGGATTTTTTTTAATAAAATCATCTTGCATACTAAATACTTGTTGGTCAATTTCATCGACTTTAGAAGAATAGAGCTTGTATGCCGTACTATCTTTTGCTTCTCTCATCTTCGTTCGGTATGATTCTGCCATAGGCCGCTGGGAAGTTAAATAATGGATATAGTTGAAGAATATGGTGTTTTCATCGCTATTCTTGGCTTTTAATTTACTGGTAAGCCTTGATGCATCGGCTTCTATACCAAAGAATCGATTGTTTTTGTCAACAATAAATTGAAAGACATTTTTTTCAGGTAGCATGACTGCCATATATACACCCGGATCAAGATCTTTTATTCCTTTGAATGTGAAAGTTCCATTATGTGAGATGGCAGTATCTTTGACAAATTGTTTGTCACCCAGATAATAACCCAACAACAGCGTGTCATTGTTATAGTTATTAAGTTTAATGTCAATTTTGTAACCGGATTGGGCATTGGCAAAAATACTCATTACAACAAGGAAGGATGAGATGATAATGCTTTTGAATGTCATGCTTTACTCTTTTGATTCTTGATGTAAAGTAACGCAATGAATGTGAAATGTTTTCTTAATGTTTTGCAAAGTTTACTTTATACCCTGGTTGCTAATAAAAAAAGAGCAGCCATGCGTATTGCAACGCCATTTTCTACCTGTTGTAAGATGATTGAAGCGGGCCCATCTGCAACATCACTGGTTATTTCAACACCTCGATTGATTGGACCGGGATGCATTATGATGATCTCTTTACCCACTTTTTCCAATATCTGTCGATTGATTCCATAATAACGGGCATATTCTCTTAAAGAAGGAAATAATTTTATTTTTTGACGTTCAAGTTGAATGCGTAAGACGTTGGCGACGTCGCACCAGCGCAAAGTTTCTTCTAAGTTGTATGAGACTTCAACGCCTAATTCGTGAATATAACGTGGTATCAAAGTTGGTGGGCCGCACACACGTACATGGGCACCTAATTTTTTTAAACAAAATATGTTACTAAGTGCTACTCGGCTGTGGACAATATCACCAATTATTGCAATGTTTTTTCCTCTAATTTCTCCAATTTGTTCTTGAATGGAAAAGGCATCTAATAGAGCTTGCGTTGGATGCTCATGTGCTCCATCACCTGCATTCAGGATGGAAGCATTTATTTTTTTGGATAGGTAAGCACAAGCACCGGGCGCAGGATGCCGCATTACAATCATATCTACCTTCATCGAAAGTATATTGTTGACGGTATCGAGTAACGTTTCGCCCTTTGAGACAGAAGAAGTAGAAGCCGAAAAGTTAATCACATCCGCAGAAAGACGTTTTTCAGCCAGTTCAAAAGACATTCTTGTACGTGTGCTGTTTTCAAAAAATAAATTAGCTACTGTAATATCTTTAAGAGAGGGAACTTTCTTGACAGGTCGATTTATTACATTTTTAAAATTGTGAGCAGTTGAAAAAATGAGTTGCAAATCTTCTTCCAACAGGTCTTTTATGCCAAGCAAATGTTTAGTACTCAACTGACCTTGACTATTACTCATTGTTTGTCTGATTTATTAGGATAAATATTTACGGAAGAAGAGGTTTTTTCTTGATTCCATTGCAAAATAACGTATGCTTCATCCAAAGCATCTACAACCAAGCCGGTATAATTAGATTGTATCGGAAAGTCGCGATTGAAGCGGCGATCTATAAAGGAAAGTAATTCTATACTTGATGGTCTTCCATAGTGTTGTATGGCGGACATGGCAGCGTGTATAGACCTTCCGGTATATAAGACATCATCTATTAGAAGAACCCTTTTTTGCTCAACGATAAAATTCATTCTGGTTTCGCTGGCGTGCAACACTTTGGTTCTATCCCGATAGTCATCTCTATAAAAAGTGATATCTAAGTCGCCATATTCGATCTCTTTGACCCCAAATTCGTTGGTTAAGAGATTGTAAATTAATTTTGATAAAATGGTACCTCTTGGTTGTAATCCTATAATACAGGCATTTGAAAAGTCTTGATAATTCTCAATTAGCTGATAACAAAGCCTCCTGACGACGATGTCAAATTTTTGATTGGATATTATTTCCCGTCCTTCCTGCATTTCAATAGCAAAGATAACTTGTATATGATAATTTTCAAGTTATGCCATATTTTTTCTTTATAGAATTGTTATTCAGACATCACTTTCTATTGATTGAATTTTTAATGTTCTAATTCAATCCTCTTTTTTCCATCAATGCTTCCACTTGAGGTTCTCTTCCTCTAAATTTTCTATACCCTTCAGCTGGATCGATTGTATTGCCTACTGAAAATACATTGTCCAACAATCTTTTTGCTACTTTTTTATCGTATGGACCATTACCATCTAGAAAGGCTTTGTATCCGTCAGCGGTAAGCACATCAGCCCAAAGATAACTGTAATATCCGGCAGAATATCCATCGCCGCTAAAAAGGTGTCCAAACTGCGGAATTCTATGTCGCATAACTATTTCAGATGGCATTTTTAATTTATCCAATTCAGTTTTTTCAAAAGCATTGACATCCTCAATAGACGGTTGTGCCAGGTGTAATTTCATATCTATTAGGGCTGATGCTAAAAACTCTGTGGTGGCAAAACCTTCATTGAAAGTAGATGACTTGCGTATCTTGGCTACTAAATCAGTTGGAATAGGTTGGCCTGTCTTATAATGTAGGGCAAATCGTTGTAGAACCTCAGGCGTAGAAAGCCAGAATTCCAATAGCTGTGATGGAAACTCAACGTAATCTGTGTAAACGTTGGTGCCTGAGAGTGAAGGATAAGTTACATTGGAAGATAGCCCATGTAAAGCATGTCCAAATTCGTGAAATAGGGTAGTGGCATCATCCCAAGAGATAAGAACAGGTTCTCCGGGTAGCCCTTTTGTAAAATTGGAGTTGTTGGAAACTATGGTAGGGATATCCTCTGTAATTCTTTGTTGATCGCGATAAGCGTTCATCCAAGCCCCGCTTCGCTTGCCTTTGCGAGCATAAGGATCGAAATAGAATAACCCTATGTGCTTTCCGGTGGTTGCATTTTTTACCTGCCAGACTTCAACATCAGGATGATTGACAGGAATTCCTTGTAATGGGCTGAAAGTCAGGTTAAATATTTCGTTTGCCACCCAGAACATCCCTTCCTTTAATTTATCCAATTGTAAATATTCTTGTATTTGATTTTGGTCTAAATCGTATTTTTCTTTTCTAACCTTTTCGGCATAATATTTATAATCCCATGGTTCGATTTTTATATGATCTCCATTACGAAGAGCGAGATTTTGCATGTCGTTGACTTCTTCCTTAACCTTATGAATTGCTAGAGTCCACACGTCAAGCATGAGTTTCATAGCGTTTTCCGGTGTCTTTGCCATTGAATTACCAAGACGCCAATGTGCGTGGGTCTCAAAACCGAGTAATTTAGCTCTTTTGTCACGAAGGTCTAATATCTCAGCCACGATTTTCTTGTTATCGTTTTTATCATTATTGTCCCCTCGACTAATAAACATACGCCATACTTTTTCACGGAGTGTCCTATTGTCAGCAAAAGTAAGGAATGGGTCAGCTGAAGATCGGGTGTTTCGAATGACGTATTTACCTTCTAGACCTTCGTCTATGGCAGCTTTATAAGCGGCATTTATTAAGTCGGGAGATAGTCCACTGAGGTCATCTTTATTGTCAATAATAATGTATTTTTCAGATTCGTCTGCTAAGAGGTTTTGACTAAATTGAGTGAAGAATGCTGATAATTTCTGATTATATTTTGACAAAGTTGCTTTTTGTCCTTCGTTAAGCCTTGCCCCATTTCGAATCAAATAGTCGTATTTTTCTTTGACAAGTCTTTGTGCTTCGGGATTCAATTTGTTGTATTCCTTTGAAGTGTATATTTTTTCGATGCGGTTAAAAAGGCCAATATTTTGATCCTTCCAATTTTGATAAGTGGTATATTTTTGTTCAAACTTAGCCTCAATTTCCTGAAACTCAGGTGTATTCATTGTAGAAGACCAAATGCCATATACCGCAGTTACTTGTCGGAGCAACTGTTCACTTTTTTCTAGTTGAACAATAGTGTTGTTGAAAGTCGGTTCCACTGTATTATTTGCAATAGCATTCATTTCTTGTGTTGCTACTTCGATACTTCTATCTAAAGCCGGAAGGAAATCTCCTATTTTAACTTTGTCTAAGGGTGGATAGCCCCCAAACTTACCGCCCCACGGTTGTAATAATATGTTGTCTTCGTCTCCATGTATATAAGTTGACTTGGTAGTAATGTTAATATCTTGGTGTAGCATAAACTTATTGTTCGTTATAATTCCTAATGTAGTAATAAGGGTAAACAGTGTAATATTTAAAGAGAGCATGATAATATTTTTATTAAATAAAAGATTTTCAGTATTATATATATAGTTGTTTTAAGTTATTGCTTTTTGAAGTTAATGCTTTAGTATCAGCAAAGATAAGATATTGGAAAATCTATATGCATATCAACGTCTTCTACCAAACTGCAAGGAAAGATAAAGGTTGAGCATATAGGGTCTTTTGGGTTGGTTTACCATGAGTTGAATGGGTTGAGTAAAGATATTAGCCATGATTCCAACTTGAAGAGCTTTTAAAAAGTCATCGTATTTTCCGAAGTCAGAATGTAGGCCGGCTTGAAGGTGAATGCCCGGTATAAAAGTAGATTCAAACAAGCCCTTAGAAAGCGATGCACGACCAAAAATCCTTGAATTATCCAGAAACAAATCATCAGATCCTGCACCATATTTTATTTCTTTCAGTTCCGGCAGTCCGGTATCTTCATTGAGCGTAGCCACTTTGATGTAATATGGTTGTAGTATTCCCAAGGTAATACCTCCTTCCAGTAAATATCCGACCATTACGCCTTTTTTTGTAGCTTTGTCTGACCAGTATCTTTTTATTCCTTTTCCCGCTTTAATGGTATAAAGTGAGTTTGTTTTACCGTAATAAAAGGCAGTAGAAGTTTCATTTGTTGGGGCAAAGATGACTTTATTGTTTTGTCGGTTTTCTTTGATATCACGGTGAAGAGTGATGTCAAAATAGAAAATATTGGTTTTATAAAAAGTTTTAATTTTTCCCTGATTGTAACCAATCGAGAAACCATTGGTATTCACTCTTAAATCCACACTTTGTTCTGAATTATAAATGATTCCTTTTTCGGTAGGTATAATAAATGTAGATGATTGACCTTGACTAAGCAATGGAATCATACACATCATTAAAACACCTATTTTATTTAAAGCATTCATATTTTTAATGCACAAATAGTTAATTGGGCAATGAATGTAATACTATTTTCTATATTAAAGTGTTTTTTCTTATAATTTGTTTCAAAACAATAAAATTTAATAATCAATAAAATTAAGAATTCTTTGTTTTATCAAATAAAATAAAGCATATATATTTAGAAATTAAATACTATAAAGCCCTAAAATTAATAAAATTATAAATATATGGTTTTTTGATTAAAATATTCTATTAATATGCAAATTTATTGAAAAATATATTTACATTTGTCATTTAACTCTTTACTACACTAACTTATATTAAATGTTTGAGCTTGTTAATAAAAGCCTATCACAGATTGTTGATTTTAGTCCGGATGAACTTCGGTTTTTTAATCCCTAACTCTTAATTGAATTTACGGAATATAGATTCAGCTTAGTTAGTATTTTTTTAGTGTCTTTAAGCATGATTTCCTCTATCCATTCATTATTAATAAGGACCTTTCGATGTTCTTTAAGTTCAG
>JAGPCT010000109.1 GCA_018057925.1 Saprospiraceae bacterium | reverse complement strand
CACCAAGTTCTGGGTATCATAATGTACAATGTTGTAATACAGAACAAGGATGAAAGAATATAAAGCTTGCCCGTAGTTCGATGAAAGGAAATGTATTTGTTGCGTATCGCAGGTGTGAATTGCAATACTGCGGTGCAATAAACAATGATGCCGCCAAAAATATGCAATGCAAAAATACTGTTGTCAAGCGCAGTGTTACTTCCCCAATGTTCTAAAGTGTCATTGCTGAGGTACTTGTACTTAGGAATCAGTTTGTATAAAAAGAAACCGAAGAAGGCGAGCCAAAATACGGCAATTGAAATTTTTCTCAGCATTTATGGTTATTCATTTGCGGATTAATTTATGATTTCATTTCGAGCGTCCAAGTGGTCAACGGAAGCTAAGTTGTTGAAGTACAGATAAATTGCCTAGTGTTGAGTTGTACTGGGTCATATGTATATATTTTGGTCGTTCATTCTCATGGTTGTCATTTGTCCCAAATTGTCTTCGGAAACGAATCTTGCAAGTCAATACTCAATTGTCCGCGGAAACATTTTTGGCTTGAGCCCAACGTTCGGGGATGTAGGCTGTGGCGAATTAAGTTAGTAATCATCGTGTTAGCAATAAACCCTCTTGGAACATTTTATCCAATTACTTCGAAGTCCGCCATTGCTTACATCCTATGTTATAGTTCGTTTAGGTTTACTGGTGCTATTAACCAAGCTGTGTTTATTGAAATTTTCAATTTCCATTTAATAACTCATAAGGAAAGCGGTCAATCTAGGAGGTAGTCGCTTTCGTTTGGCTTATAATAATTTTATTTGTATCCAACAACTTCAGTGATTCTCGTATCAACTGCATATGCTTTTAGCCCCGAAACCGCTGAATAAACTACTTGGATTTCTCTATTTGAAAAACTGGCATGGCCATACCATACATTTGAGTACGTTTTACCACCAAAAACAAAATTTGCATGGAATTCTCCTTGATCAAAAGGCTCCCCTAAAGCCTGATGGCATTCGGATGCTCCATTGACATTCGTATTAAACCGAATTAATGATTCATGATCACCTTGGATAGTATTGTAGTTAGTTGAAACTAATAATTCAAAAAACTCAGAATACTTATCAGAATCATAGAGATCTGGGCAATTCTTAGTACCAAAGACAAATGTCAAGGAACTTTGCTTGTCCCGAAAGTATGCCTCAACATAGCTAACGTAAAACCAATATGAGTCCGTAATAATTGAATCTTCCTTACACTGCCAAAAATTAAGATGCTTCCGATTTCCTTGAGATATTAGATTGGTTGTGACAGACAAAGTATCCAATTCATTAACATTTTGAATGATAACATACTCCTCCAAATCCAGAAATGGATTCTGTTCTAAACTTTGATTGGAAAATTCTATGAGATACTTGCTGTAGTGGAATGTACAAGGTGCTTCTTTGTTGCAAGAAACCAATGCAACCATTACAACGATAAATGATTTAACCACTAGATTCATAATGTAATATTAAAGTTTATTAAAGGTGTTATGAATCATATATATATCATCAATATTGTAAATGACCCATAACGACCCGGGCTCTAGGCAGTGGCTATTCAATGCACTTGTCTGTTGAGTCTCTCAAATCTGCTTCAAAATAGTGAACTTTTCGTGAACTTAAAACCGCCATTGACTTGAGCCTTTGTTACATGAATATTTTAAGTATTCTGTATATAGAATGCTACAACTTTTGTCTCGGGTTGAATGAAAATATACAGTGTCCCAGCCCCCCAGAAATCAAGTTTTTCAAAATACTTTCGAAAGCTTTCAGTTTTTAAATAGATATCTGTCTTTGCAAGTTTTACTTTGTCATTCGACTCCAATTGTATTAGAAATTTCATTTCTCTTCCGGAAATGGGGCATATGGGTATATAGCTTTGTTGAACAAAATATGGAACACCTACAAAGCCTAGGTTGTCACTGTTAAAGGATATTTCCTTTGTATACTCCCTAAAAGATGCTTTATAGGCACCGAACTCGACAGTATTTTCTGGAGTTAACCCCTCGTAAGCAGTTCCAATAATGTTTTGAGATTCTGATTTGATTAACAAAGGTGCATTTGGAGATGAGTAATCTAGAAAAATTACTCCCATGTCGCTGTATATAGGACAGACTAAGTGGAGATATTCAATTGGAAGCCATTCTAAAACCTCGTCACGATTATGAAGATAACCTAGATAGACGTATGGAGTTATAGTATTGTTTTCAGGGAATTGAAAATCTTGTGGTGGGCTCCCTCCAATTTGATGCATACCATTTTCATCGAAAGCCAGAGTCATAAATTTTCGTATGGGATAATCACGATATGTGAGTATCTTATCAGTAAAGCCTATTTCTTCATCGGTATATTGACCCTCCTCAATCGAATACATTTCTGACAAGATGCCATTCTTATATACCAATTTCATTGCTGACTCTAAATTTTCAGCAGTAGATTTATCTATCCTTGTTTCCGATAATATTTTATGCAAACTTTCGCTATCGGTCATATCATATTCTAAGCCAATAAAATAAGATACCTCTTGGGATTTTTTGAAGAAATTTTTAAACATGCTCAATAATTATGTTTCCTGTAACGACTTGGGCTTCGCGCTGTGGCGTTCCTGGATTTTATCTTCAAGATAGTAAAATCTGCCTCAAAGAACAAAGCATCAATGATAGGAATATCCGCCATAGTGCGAAGCCGATGTTATCGGTCGGTTCAGGCATTGTCAAGGAATTCTTCCGGCGTAATATTAGCTTGCTTCAAAATCGCCCTTAACGTACCTTCCGGCATATCTCCTGTATGATTGGGAATAGTGGTATAGCGATTAGTTGAAGGTGAGTACCAAACTTCATGACTACCGGCTCCTTGCCTGTGAAATTCAAAACCAAACTGTTTGAGACGTTTTACAACGTCACGATAGCTAAATCCACCCAATCTGCCCATTTCAGATTCCGATCACAAGCGGATAGTCAAATTTATCCCCGAGCTTTGTGACATTACCGGCATGATCTGCTTGCGACTCCAAAAGTTTCTTTACGATATCCCTGGCAATCTCAAGGGTCTCTGTGATTGTTCGGCCTTGAGCTACAAGCCCTTGAATGTCATCTGAAGTAGCTAGATACACACCTTCAGGCAGTTTTTCTATGTGAATTTGAATTGTTCCTTCCATGATTTCGTCTTATAATCTGCAAATTAGGGTTTTGTGGAGAAAGAAGCAACTGTGGCCTATGGACATTTCCCATTGCTAGCGCTAATTCTATTATCGGATCTGACTCTTCTCAAATTCCAATAACAAACTATTGATAATAGGAATCTCTTCTTCACTAACACCAGAATCCAAATCATTCATCAATTCCAGAAGGACTAAGTATTCTTTTTGGCTTTTAATTTTTCCCCTTTTAATAGCTTTTTGAGCATGATTTCGAACGAGAGCGATTAAAGTTTGCAGGCTTGGCAAACCATTCTTGATGAGATCTGAATCCATAGACTCAAGAATATCTTTTCGCTGGTGATGAATGTTCGTAAGCACATCTCTTAAAGCTTCATTCAAACCCTTTATCGCCAATTTTTTATTAGCATCTTCCATGCGGTTAAGTACCTCAGTTGGCATAATGGGAGATGAAGCGTAAGCTAAACTTGGATCTATTGAAATCAATTGATGTCGCCAAATAATTTCAAAAGCCTTCTTGTACCTTGGATAGTTTTCCTCTTTTACTTTAAAACCCATTTATTGATTTTTAATGATCGATAACG
>JAGPCT010000108.1 GCA_018057925.1 Saprospiraceae bacterium | reverse complement strand
CACAACATTGGGATGGAAGTACTTTTTCTTCTATCAGCGGCGTGGCACTGATACTGGCACTAGGTGGTGCTATGGTCGGAACGCTCTTTTCAAGTGATGCCTGGAACAATGTAACTTTTATAGCCGGTGAGATCAAGGACCCATCCCGGAATATTCCTAAAAGTTTATTTTTTGGCACTTTGATCGTGACTGTTATTTATCTACTCACGAACGTAACATACCTTGGATTGCTGCCTTTGCAAGGGAGTCCGAATGGCACCGATGTCGTTTCTCAAGGTATTGCATTTGCTACAAATGACAGAGTTGGTACAGCAGCTGCCTCCCTTATTTTTGGCGTTTCTGCAGCAGCGATAATGAGTGTACTGATCATGGTTTCTACATTTGGGTGTAATAATGGACTTATCCTTTCCGGTTCAAGATTGTATTATGCCATGGCCAAGGATAACCTCTTTTTTCCAAAAGCTGGTAGATTAAATGAAAATGCTGTTCCTGGATTTGGTATAAAGGCCCAGGCTATTTGGGCTTCTGCCTTATGTCTTACCGGAACATATGGTGCATTGTTGGATTACACCATCTTTGCAGCATTGCTATTCTATATATTGACAATTGCGGGAATTTTTGTTCTAAGAAGGAAAAGCCCGGATACTTTCAGACCTTATAAAGCATTTGGCTACCCTGTACTGCCTATACTCTATATAGTTTGTGCCGCTGTGATCGCTTTTATCTTGTTGATCGACAAAACAGAAAACACACTTCCGGGACTATTCATTGTTTTATTAGGTATCCCTGTGTATTATGTAGTTAAAAAGAAATTCGCGCCGACTGCTGAATAAATGAGAAGAGCTTTAAGTAAATGACTTAAGAAAATCAAGGATCGCTTAATGGCCCTTAATTCCTTAATGTTTATATCTTACCAAAAAGCTAAGAATTCAATTTAATAGGCAGAAATTTTATTGCCACGAATGCACGAGTAAATTCAATTGATATCAAGCGGATAAATTGCAGTCGATTTTAACCTGCGGATCCAGATTACTATTTTTAGGGTTTTAACCTCTTGTTTTTGTATCTATACATTGAAACATCGTTGAAATTCAAATATTAAAGAATTAGGAAAATCAAGGATCGCTTAATGGCCCTTAATTCCTTAAAGTTCATATCTTACCATAAAGCTAAGAATTCAATTTAATAGGCAGAAATTTTATTGCCAAGAATGCACGAATAAATTCAATTGATGTCAAGCGAATAAATTGCCGTCGGTTTTAACCGACGGATCCAGATTACAATTCCTAGAGTTTTAACCACTTGTTTCTCTATCAATATATTTTAACATCACTTAAATTTAAATATTAAATAATTAAGAAAATCAATAAGCACTTAATGTCTCTTATTTCCTTCATGTTTTCAATTTTTATTAACTATCTACCATATTTTGTCGAATTTCTGCAACTACTTTAATATGTTCGTGTTCGTTTAAGGTCACATTTCAGCAGAATACTGTGAACAGACTATTTCCTAAAGTTATACACGATAAAAATGAACATTCGCTTGATCATTGCGCTCATATTTTTTATTCTATTGGACATTTATGCATTTCAAGCATTTAGAGGAGTGACCAAGACTATGTCACCGGATCTTCGCAAGGTTCTTATGTTTGGATATTGGGGTATTTCAGCGTTGGCTTATTTACTTGCTATCGCCATGATGGCCAATATTATCACAGATAAAAATCATTTTCTGACGATCTACGGACGCACATTTTTGATGATTTTATTCCTCAGCAAGCTTTGTGCCTTTCCCATTCTATTGATTGATGATGTAAGAAGAGGCTTCCTTGCGGTAGTTAATTATTTTATGGTAGAAAAAAGCTTCAATCTCAGCCGTTCAAAATTTCTTTCAGGTGTAGGTGTTTTTCTAGGCACTGCCCCAATAGTAGCGTTGACCTATGGTGCGCTGCGCAATCCTTACAGATATCGTGTACACCGCAGCAATATATTTATCGATGGTCTGCACCCGGACCTGGAAGGATTTAAGATAGTTCAGATCTCAGATGTACATTCAGGTAGCTTTGTCTTTAAGGAGCCGATCTTGAACGGTATAGATCTAATAAATAAAGAAAAGGCTGACCTCGTGGTCTTTACCGGAGATATTGTCAATTATAAGGCGGACGAAATGGACGGCCTTTATGAAATATTTGGCAAAATTCAAACGCCTTACAAAACAGTATTTTCAACCCTTGGTAATCATGATTATGGTGATTATTACAAGTGGGATAGCAAGGCAGACCTTGATCGCAACTTTGAAAAGATCAAAGGCATACATAAAACTCTTGGTTGGGATCTTATGCTCAATGAACATAGAATCCTCGAACATAAGGGTGCTAAAATAGGATTGATCGGCGTAGAAAACTTTTCAGCACTTCCACAATTCCCTAAACATGGAGATCTTACAAAGTCAGTTGAGGGAATGCCGCCCACAGATGTCAAGATACTTTTATCACACGATCCAACGCATTGGGATTTTGAAGTAAATAAAAATCACCAGGATATCAATTTGACCCTTGCCGGCCACACCCACGGATTTCAGTTTGGCATCGAGATACCCGGTTGGATCAAGTGGAGTCCAAGCCAATTTGTCTACAAACAATGGGCCGGCCTATATCAAAAAGGTGCACAATACCTATATGTCAACCGTGGATTTGGCTTTTTGGGATATGCCGGTAGGGTAGGGATACTTCCGGAGATTACGACGTTGGTTTTAACGGGTCGGAAGTAGATAATTAGTCTTTCTATAAGTAACTAAAGTTTCGGAGTAATTATACATTTGATAATCAATGGTATAAATATATAATTATTAAAAGATAAAATCACCTAAAATGTTGATTGCTAAATAACTAATTCAATTCTCGATTTTCTTCAATTCATTTAAATGAATTCATTTGCTGGGCTCAACCATCGAAGTTTCATTCTGACTTCTAATTTCTAATTTCTAATTTTTACCTTTGATTGAGTAATAGCAATAGTCTTAATATAAATTTATAACGTCGAAACTTAAGTACGTAATAGGTAATTCGTATACAAGAATAGACTTTCTCAAAATCTATGCCTTTAGAGTTACTTTCCTATGGTAGTGCGCATCACGCTTGCGCATCACGAAGTGATGAGTACCTCCCAATGGGTCATGACCCATTGAAGGGCACTGCACGCAGCGCATTGCTCTTCAGAGGTTTTACATTACAAAAATAATCGAATATAGCTCAGATCAGGTAGATCTGCCTGCTCTTTCCGTTCCCATCCCGCCGTTCGCTTTCAATCGGTAATGGGCAATGAGAAATAGGTGATTTAGTGACAACAAAAATCGTTTTCAAATTTAAAGCTTTCCAATTATCTATCTTACCTCAGATCGTGGCATTCTGTAAGCTCTTCCCGTTTGTATCTCGCATCCCGCCGTTCCCTTTAAATCACCTTCTCACCTTCTCACAATAATAGATACTTATCCCTATCTAGCTACACTGCCAGCTCTCATTTTTCATTTTTCATTATTCTGCTCACCTCCTCCCAATAATCGATACTCCTTAAAACCGAGCTACTCTGACAGCTCTTCCCGTTCGCTGTTCGCTGTTCGCCGTTTGCCTTCCTCACCTTCTAACTTTCTCACCTCCTCACCTCTCTAAAATAATCGATACTCCTTAAAATCTAGCTACACTGCCCGCTCTCATTATTCATTTTTCATTATCCATTATTCATTGCCTTTCTAACTTTATTGTTAAAATA
>JAGPCT010000004.1 GCA_018057925.1 Saprospiraceae bacterium | reverse complement strand
CTCACAATAGATTCTTGCTGTCATTAAAAGAAAGAAAAATTCAATTCTGGAGAATGTTTTCCCATTTTCTTAAACCCAATGAAGAATTAAAAAATATATGTGTAGTTAATTATTAGACTTAATATAAATCGTTTCCAATTAATTTAAACCCGAATTCTTATTTCAGACAAAGCGTTGCCTTGAATAGGAATTCGGGATTAATAATACCAATTGGATATTCGTCATAGGTCACCTACATTCTGATTAACGGTAAATTATCCCATCCATTTTCAATAGTTTATAATTTCGTTAGCGACAGTGCTCAACTCCGTTTTTCGAGTAGGGGGATTGTGATTAACCTTGCGTAACATTGTGTAAAACCTTGTGTGACATTGTGGTAAAAAATTTGGACACAGTGTCTCACAGAGTAGTTTTCACTGTGTAACACTGTGTAAGACATTGTGCAACCCTGTGACCTAAAAATGGAGGACACAGAGTCTCATAGAGTAGTTTTCACCGTGTAACCCTGTGTAATACACTGTGTAACCCTGTGACCTAAAAATGGAGGACACAGAGTCTCACAGAGTAATTTTCACTGTGTAACACTGTGTAAACACTGTGTAACCCTGTGACCTAAAAAAGAAGGACACAGAGTCTCACAGAGTATTTTTCACTGTGTAACCCTGTGCAAAACCCTGTGTAACCCTGTGACCTAAAAAAGAAGGACACAGAGTCTCACAGAGTAATTTTCACTGTGTAACCCTGTGTAAAACCCTGTGTAACCCTGTGACCTAAAAAAGAAGGACACAGAGTCTCACAGAGTAATTTTCACTGTGTAACCCTGTGTAAAACCCTGTGTAACCCTGTGACCTAAAAAAGAAGGTATCACAATGTCTCTTCTGACTAACGGCAAATTATCCTATTCATTTTCAATAGTTTATAATTTCGTTAGCGATAGTGCTCAACTCCGTCTTTCGAGTTGGGGGATTGTGATTAACGGCTATCATCCCGATAGCTATCCGGAGCATTTTGATTTTAGGGAAAGTTGGACTGATTTATAAAGATCTATCTGGTACAGGAACACAAATTTTATATGGGTGTGTGAAGATTGCCTCAATACAATATTTGGCGTTTGTTCGTCTGACTTACCATTGTAATTACACAGTTGCAATATAAATTACTGCCAAATACTCAGAAGGCTGAATTCTCGGTCAATACAAAATTCTACGAGATAAAGAGCTGATTTATTATTGTTTATTTTCGATTTTGTTGGAGATGATTTGCCTATTTGTGCTCTTTTTTTGATTTTTTAAGTATTTGATTTGGAGGAAAACCTGCCCTTCCATCATCAAATAGCGAGAAGCCTCGCCGGAGATAAAGATGAGGATTGAAAACAAAAACAAAATATTGCGGATGCGCGACACAATGTCGATGAATTCGCTGTAAAACGGTATAATTACAAGCACTTCAAATGCCATAATCAACATAGTCGTTATGACACCTGCGATAAAGAATACGCGTGTCGGAAGGACAAACTTGCGATAGCGATGCATCAGGGCTTCTTTGAAAAAGAATTTTACATTGGGTTCATCCGGATTCATCGAAAGCAATTGGATTGTTATCTGAAAAGAGTCGTCATACCTTCCTGTTTGATACAAGGCAACCGCTTTTTTCATCAATAAATTAAAATAAATATCTACGCCCAACAACTTAGAATACTCGGATTCAATGGCAGTTTCGATGGCTTCGTCAACATAAAGGAGGACTTCTGCATATTTACCCATTTCAAATAAGGCTTCGAGATAAGATACATATACTTCATACCTTTGGCGGACTTCAAGTCTATTGATATTTTCTCTATAATCTTCGTAAAAATGGATTATCTCCCGGTAAGAGCCGGTTTCAATCGTTATAAAGCGATCAAATAGAGAGCGGTCCGATACGTAGGTAAAAGACATTTACAATAGTTTATACAACAAAGGGCGACTTGGAGAAACATCCAACTGCAAATTTAGCAATTGTAAATTTAATAAATATAATCCATCTTGAACAGAATTTTCTACAAATATTAATTCTGTTATGGTAGCATCGTGTCTGACCGCATCGCCGGGATAATTCCAAAACGCTTTGTGGGCACTTAGCTTACCTTCATCTTTTTCACGATCTACACTGGGCAAGTCTATCAGCAAATGTCGAATGCCCCTTTCAATGATATAATGCATGGCATCGGCACTCAAATATGGCGGATTGGTATTGCTGTAATCCTTGTTCTTTTTTTCATCGCCATTGGGCAATGTTCGTATGATTAAAGCATCTTCACCGACAGGCTCCCACAAAGACTCCAAATGTGTCGTATGGATAACCTTGTCTCCATCGTCCATCAGCTGAGGAAAGATACTGATTAATTGACTCAGGTGAATACGGGGTTGATAACAACGATTGATAAAATAAGACTCCGTGGCTATATGTCCGACACATTCGGTATGTGTACCATTACCGTGTGGATTGATATTGATATTGAAAAAATTGACCGGGCTGCCTTGAGCAGTGCTGCCGATAAAGTCACCTGCCCTCAATGGACTTGCATAGAAATAAGGGGCTTCAAAACAATTGACCTGTGGGTAGCCACTATGAAGGGGCATCGATAAGTCTATCGGATGATTGATATCTGCCCGACAGAGACGACCATTTATTTCAATTGTAAGGTTAATATTTCTTATGTTTGTGCCCAATTGCTGTATTATATTGACTGTATTCAGAATTATTTTGAAATCAAATTTATGAAATATTCCGATACTCTTGCGTTACATCATGTTTTTTGAAGTTAATAAATAAAATATGTCCAAACCCCTGTTTATTGTCATTGAAGGTATTGATGGAAGCGGCAAGTCCACCCAAATTGATTTACTTTATAAGGCATTCAACAATCACGGCCAAACGGCAATTACAACGCATGAGCCGACAGATGGAAAAATTGGTTTGATGATCCGGGATATTATGAGTGGAAAGGTCAGTGCCGACCCCGCCGTCATAGCAGCACTATACTTAGCGGACAGGTTAGATCATATCACACATCCCGATAACGGTATGCTGGCCATTCTGAAAGAAGGACACAATATTATAGCGAGCCGTTATTATTTTTCTACTTATGCCTTTCAAGGTGAATACTTGCCTCTATCTTGGCTTATTCAGACAAACAACCTATGTAAAAGCTATTTGAAAGCCGACATTACCTTTTATATCAACATTGATCCGGAGATTTGTTATCAAAGATTGACAAAGACAAGAGACAGTTTGGATATTTATGAAAATCCCACCAAGCTCAAACGTACGCATGAAGAATACCTTAAAGCATTTGAAGTCGCCGGCGACGGTGAACACATTGTATTCGTCGATGGAACACTTTCTCAGGAGGCATTGCATGAAGAGATTTGGAAGCATGTGCACACTTTGATGCAATAATCACTTTGAGATAATGTTCAACTCAAATTCAAATTCAAAGCAAATATTTTTTCCTATAATATGAATTCGGGGTTAAACCTCATAATCAGCACTATACGGTTTTTCAAAACCATTACTGCTGAATTACATCTAACTAAATCTCAACAAGTTGATTATCATGCATTTGAAAATATATTGTTTCGTGACTATTGGAATTTCAACACAATAAAAAGTTAGCTTCATATTTCTTAAAGACAACATTTTGCCTTTAAGTGGAATTCGGGATTAAACAACCATTACCTTTTTGTCATTTCCTTGTACAAATCGGCCTATGGGCTCTTGAAAGGCATGATACCCATTTTCAGCCAATAGTTGCTGCACTTCAGCAAGACCTTCCGGCGATACAGCGACCAATAGCCCTCCATTGGTCTGTGGATCAGGTAGTAACTGAAAAGCCTCCAAAGCATCGACGGTAGGAGCAAAGTCTATTTTATCACCATAACCATTCCAGTTGCGATAGGTTGCATCCGGAAATACATTGTTGGTCAGGTATTTTTTCACGTCTAATTTCGGTATAGCATTATAATACAGTTCTGCCGTCAATCCGGAACCGGTAGCCATTTCAACCAGATGCCCTCCCAGTCCAAATCCCGTCACATCAGTAATGGCATGCACGACATCAAGACGTCCCAACAACTCCCCTATTTTGTTAACTTGTATAAGTTGCTGATAAAAGGAATCTAAATCTTGTGGCTCAATTACCTTCCTCTTGACTGCCGTAGCGTATATTCCGACACCTATTGGCTTAGTAAGTAGCAAGAAATCTCCTTCCTTTGCTCCATTATTCTGCTTAAGATACCGCATTTCAACCAATCCATTTACAGCAAGTCCAAATATTGGTTCGGGAGAGTCGATGCTATGTCCTCCGGCAACCGGTACCCCTGCTTCATGGCAAATACTTCTACCTCCTTCCATCACTTGCTGTGCCACCTCAACAGGCAGCTTATTGATGGGCCAGCCAAGGATAGCGAGGGCCAAAACAGGACGCCCACCCATAGCATATACGTCACTAAGGGCATTAGCAGCCGCTACCTGACCAAAGATATATGGATCATCAACAATGGGGGTAAAAAAATCGGTGGTGGCAATCAAACATTGATTGTCATTGAGCCGATATACGGCGGCGTCATCCCTACCTTCATTACCAACGAGCAAGTTGTCAAAGTGCGTGAATGCCACATTACTCTTCAAAATATCGTCTAATACTTGTGGTGCAATCTTACACCCACAACCGCCACCATGAGAGTATTTGGTCAGCTTTATTTCTTCAATCATATTTATAATATAAATGTTATCAATTGGTTATGTGATTATGAAAGAATTATATATCTTTTTTTAATTCTAAGGCTTCAAGAATATTGTTGGCATTAGCTGCGGCATTGGTATCAGGCAATTCGATGGAGAGGGTCGGGGGATTGAATATTTCGCTTTTCTCATAAAACCGGTCATAGTATGCCAAAAGTATTTCAAATGCTGAGGAGATGTCACCTTGAAGGATATAGTTAATTGTATTTTGAGTTTCTAAGCCACCGAGCCTTTTTTTAATTCGTATGACAGCGGCTATCAACGTATCCTTGTCAAAAGAGCCATATTCTGTTACAATTTTTTTCAACCTTTCTTCACGGGGAATCATTAAGCGGATATAGTCGCCCGACTTCATTTGTTGAAAAAAAACATGATTGATGTTGATACAGCCTATGCGGCTACTTTCGCTTTCAAGCCATATTGGTTGACCTGGAATAAGTTTGTTATACCGATCCAACTCCATGGCCAACTGATTTTCAAACATCTCGTTACCCGGTTGCGTTGGCTGTCCCAATGCCCCAAAAGAAGAGCCTTTGTGGTGAGCCAAGCCTTCAAGATCGATTACCGGATGACCTAATTGCCGTAGTTTGTGTAGAATTTCAGTTTTTCCACTTCCGGTGAAGCCACCTAGTATTCGAATAGAATATGAAAGAGCAAAGCGTTCTAAAACCCACCGTCGATAATTTTTATACCCACCATCTAAGACCATAACCTCAAAGCCGTATAAGTCAAGCAACCACGCTACTGCCGAACTACGCATGCCGCCTCGCCAGCAATGGACTAAGACAACCTTCGAAGTGCCCGATTTCAGGCATTCTTCTACGGTGACAACCATGGGACGCATCTTGGAACCGAAATAGTCCAATCCGATTTTGATGGCTTCTTCTCGACTTTGTTGCTTATATGCTGTCCCTACAATGCGCCTTTCTTCGTCGTCAAACAAGGGCAAAGAAAATGCTCCCGGAATGTGCGCATGTTCGTATTCAGAAGGGCTTCGCACGTCAAAGACCGGATGACAGAGAGAGAGCTCAAGGAATTGTACTATCGAAACACTTTGAAAAGCCATGTCACAAATCTACCTATTTTTGTCCATTCCTTCTGCCTGAATGTTCTATATTTTGTTCTTTTCAATATGGGTGTTTTGTGTATCTTAGCCACCTTAACCCAAAGTTATTGTATCATGCGTTATGTTGTAATTTTTTTGATGTGTCTTCCCTTTTGTTCCTTTAGTCAGGGAAAAACTGCTTTTGATTATGTCGATCCACTCATAGGTACACAACGAATGGGACACGTCTATCCCGGAGCAACGGTGCCTTTTGGGATGGTTCAGCTTAGCCCGGATACAGACACGATACCGTATGAAGTCAATGGCAAATACAATCCGGATGTATATCGCTACTGTGCGGGATACCAGTACGATGATAAAACTATTGTCGGATTTAGTCATACCCATTTTAGTGGTACAGGGCACTCCGATTTGGGCGACTTTCTCATTATGCCATCTCAAGGTAAACTCTACCTGAATCCCGGTACTGCCACCAATCCGGAAGGTGGATACCGTTCAACCTTTTCACACGCTAATGAAGTAGCTCAACCGGGCTATTATAGGGTTAAGTTGGACAAAGGTCCGATAACTGCCGAAATGACGGCTACGGATAGAGTCGGCGTACATCGCTATACTTTTCATCAAGGCGGTCCATCTCATATTATTTTAGACTTGATGCATGGAATTTATAATTATGATGAAAAAAATGTTTGGACTTTTGTACAAGTAATAGATGACTACACGGTCGTAGGGTATCGCCAAACCAATGGATGGGCACGAACCCGACTGGTTTATTTTGCGATGCGATTTTCCAAGCCATTTAAAAGTTATGGATGTGTCAACTATGATGGACCACAGGTGTATCGGGGGTTTTGGAGAAAATTTGATCAGACTCACGACTTCCCTGAATTGGCTGGAAAAAAACTTAGGATGTATTTCGATTTTGATATGGCAAAGGATGAAGCCATAGAAGTCCAGATGGCACTATCTCCGGTAAGCACGAATGGGGCGCTTTACAACCTTGGAAGTGAGTCATCCGGAAAATCCTTTGATCAATTACGGTCGGAGGCACGCAGTAAATGGGAAAAAGAACTCAATAAGATCAGCATGTCAGGAAGTGATGCCGACAAGGTCAACTTCTATACGGCATTATACCACACGTATTTGTCTCCCATCATTTATCAGGATGGTGATGGCAAGTATAGAGGGTTGGATCAGAATATTTATCAAGCAAAAGGATTTAAAAATTATACCATCTTCTCCTTGTGGGACACGTATCGAGCATTGCACCCTTGGTTTAATATTGTCCAACCGACACGCAATCAAGATATGATTCGTTCTATGTTGGCGCACTATCAACAGAGTGCCATGCACATGTTACCAGTATGGAGCCACTATGCCAATGAAAACTGGTGTATGATAGGCTATCACAGTGTTTCGGTTATTGCCGACGCTGTTGCCAAGGGTGTTTATAAGGGCAACATCAACGAAGTGCTTGATGCCTGCGTCCAAACAGCGCGAAGTAGGCGTTATGACGGTCTAAGCGAATATATGGAAAAGGGCTATATTTCCGAAGACAAGTCTTCTTCTTCGGTATCCAAGGTCCTTGAGTATGCCTACGATGACTGGTGTATCATGACCTTGGCAAAAGCAGTAGATCGATATGATATCATGAAAGAGTTTTCAGAGCGATCACGCAACTTTAGCAAGGTCTTTGACCCACAGACAGGCTTTATGCGACCCCGCTTATCGGATGGTTCGTTCAAAAAGGACTTCGACCCTCTGGACACTCATGGACAAGGCTTTATAGAGGGGAATGCATTGAACTATAGCTTGTATGTGCCACACGACGTGCCTGCATTGGTGATGCTTTTGGGTGGAAAGGTGAAATTTGAAAAGTATCTAGATGATTTGTTTGAAAAACACTTGCCGGACAAATATTTCGAAAAAACAGAAGATATCACACGCGAAGGCATCATTGGCTCTTATGTCCATGGCAATGAACCATCGCATCACGTCGCTTACCTGTACAACTGGACGGATAGCCCTTGGAAGGCCCAGCAAAAGGTAAGAATGATTTTAAACAATCAATACCGAAATGGGCCGGATGGCCTGAGCGGTAATGACGACTGCGGACAAATGAGTGCCTGGTATCTTTTTTCTTCACTCGGATTCTATCCGGTCTGTCCGGGATCCGATCAGTATATGCTGGGAAGCCCGCTAGTGGAAAGTGCATCAATACTCCTTGAAAATGGGAAAACATTTACCGTACGGACTAAGAACCAAAGCCCTAAAAACGTATATGTCAAGAGTGTAACATGGCAGGGATACCCTTGGAAAGAGCGGTATATCACACATTCAATGATACAAGGCGGCGGTGAATTAGTCTTTGAAATGTCGGCAAATCCTGTGAGGTAAAACCGGATTTGTACGGGAGGATGCATATTTCTGAAATTGTAAAAAGCTTATAACAAATTGATTTATAAATTAGTCAAACTTTCCTAAAATCAAAATGCTCCAGATAGTCGTTTAGATCAATGTAATTGGACTATTACATGTATCCAATCGGTATTACGAGTCGCATCCCTATTCCGCATTTGTCTAAATGAAGAATTTGGGTAAAAAAATCGATTTGTATGCAATGCTTTTCTTACTGAATACCCAAATGGATTGATTTAAGTTGCCTTGTAATCAATTGGTGAATAATAAACAATAAATAATGTATTTTTTTAATACAAACAAATTCTTTTTATTTTTTTTCAAGAAAGTTATTTGGAAAATATTACTTTTGCTTTCAATAGGGAATTGATTTTTATTTAGCATTCAGTATATTATATTTACCTCCTTTTCATAATTTTCATAGTAATTGTCATTTATCCTTAAAACCATACGTTTTATGATGTCAAAAATTTATTCTACTTTAATTTGTTTCATTTTCTTGTCTGGAATGCAATATTCCAATGCCCAAAACTCATTATGGCAAATGATTTCTGAAAATGATGTTCAGCTCAAAGTGAAAGAAATACGAGCCGCAGTACCTGACTCTTATGAGTTATTTCGCTTAGATCTCAATGGCTTCAAATCAAGATTACAGCAAGCTCCGGTGCGGTTTAAGGCTACATCTGATATTATTGTTGTATTACCGGGATATCAGGGAAAGTTACAACAATTTCGGTTATACGAAGCGCCTTTATTTGAACAAGGTTTGCAGGAAAAATACCCGGAAATCAGATCCTATCTTGGTCAGGGAATCGATGATCCTTCAGCGACAGCAAGAATCAGCTATTCTCCTTACACAGGGATTCATGCCATGATACTATCAGCACAATATCCCACGGTGTACATCGACCCCTATACCAAAGATAAAGAGGCGTATATCCTATACGATAAAAACAATTACCATCGCGACATAGACTGGGTTTGTCATACTGAAGGAAAGGGATTTGACGCACCGGAACTGAGGGCAGCTAATGCCAATGCCAATGACGGCCAATTGCGGACATTTCGACTTGCCCTCGCATGTACCGGTGAATACGCCCAATATCATCTCAGTAACCAAGGTATTCCCGGCAGCGCTACCGATGCTGTTAAAAAAGCAGCCGTCCTTTCTGAAATGAACGTCGCCATGACACGTGTCAATGGCTTATATGAGAGAGACCTCGCAGTAACCATGGTCATTGTTGCCAACAACACCTCTATCATTTACCTTAATAGCACTACCGATCCATATACCAATAATAATGGCCAAACGATGCTGAGTGAAAATCAAACAACCTGTGATAACATAATAGGTAGCAGTAATTATGACATTGGACACGTGTTTAGCACTGGGGGTGGAGGTGTTGCATCCCTGAATGCCCCTTGTACTACTAAAAAAGCACGTGGAGTCACCGGACTTGGCGCACCAATAGGAGACGCTTTTTATATAGACTATGTGGCGCATGAAATGGGACATCAATATGGCGCCAACCATACCTTTAATAGCACGGAAGGGTCATGTGGCGGTAACCGTAATGATGCTACTGCTGTGGAACCGGGTAGTGGTTCGACGATAATGAGTTATGCAGGTATCTGCGGTAGCCAGAATGTTCAGGCACATAGCGACGACTATTTTCAAGCCATCAGCATCCAGGAGATGTGGCGAAACGTCACAACGGGTCAATCTACTTGTGCAGTAAAAACAGCTACTAATAACCAACCTCCGACAGCAGGTGGTGGTGGTAATTTCACGATACCAAAAAGCACCCCATTTGTCCTCACAGGGTCTTCAAGCGACCCCGAAGGTGATGCTGTAACCTATTGCTGGGAACAAATGGATAATGAAGTGGGAACAGGTGCGACACAACCTCCTTTGGCTACCAATACCAAAGGGCCCGTGTTTCGATCGGTCTTACCAACTGCTTCACCAAAAAGATATTTCCCTAATATCTCTACTATCTTAACAGGACAAACTCAATGGACCTGGGAAGTGATTCCATCCGTT
This sequence comes from Saprospiraceae bacterium, assembly GCA_018057925.1. Taxonomy (GTDB): domain Bacteria; phylum Bacteroidota; class Bacteroidia; order Chitinophagales; family Saprospiraceae; genus Parvibacillus. The sequence continues at coordinate 132,599 of JAGPCT010000004.1, read as the reverse complement.
GCCCGGACTATGAAATTTAGGTTGACTGTCCGCGATAATCATGCCGGCGGTGGTGCTTCGGCGAGCGATGATATAACCATTACCGTAAATGGCACAGCCGGACCATTTAAAATAACGTCACAAAATACGGCGACAACGTGGCAATCACAAAATAATGTGACGATTACATGGGACGTTGCCGGAACAAATAATAGTCCAATCAACTGCTCGAATGTTGACATTTTCTTCTCAGGCGATGGAGGTAGTACTTTTCCTATATTGTTGGCCTCGAGTGTGACAAATAATGGTACGGCAGTAGTTACAGTGCCTAATTATAATACCACAAAAGGAAGAATTATGATAAAGGCTTCTAATAATGTTTTCTTTGATATTAATGATGCAAATATTACAATTCAAAACTCAAATTGTATAGTACCCACTTCTACAGCAGCAACCAATATTACCTATTTTTCTGCTGATGCCAACTGGTCTTTTGCTACGGGCAACTTCACCATCGAATATGGTCCAAAGGCAACCTTTGGAACTCCCGGATCCGGAGCAGCAGCCGGCAATGCTTACAACACAGTCGTCACAGCAGCCAATGTAAACACAAAGACTTTAACAGGTCTTTCCGGCAATACCATATACTCTTATACGGTACGACAAAATTGCGGAGCCAATGGGTACAGTATTAATAGCAATATAATTGACTTTACCACGGCACTGGCACCTTGTTTGGGTGCTGAGGCAGGTAGTATTAGCATTGATAAAACAATAGTCTGCCCTAATTCTACGGTTATTTTAAGTGTAGTCGGCCAGTCAATACCGGCTGTCGGCTTGATCCGGACTTGGCAAGCATCGACAGATGGTGGTTCTACATGGACTGACTTAAATAATAGTTCAGATAGTTATCCAGTGGCTGTATCACAGACAACAATTTATCGATACTATGTCGAATGTACCAACAATAATTCATCCGATATTTCCAACTTGGTGTCGGTGACTGTGAAGCCAGCTAATACATGCAATTATTGTACCAACGTAACTTTTCCGAATGGGGTAGAACCTATTACCTCTGTCGTACTGAATGAAATCAACAACACTACGAATGCCGCCGTGGGTGGAACTCCGGCTTTGGAAGATTTTATAAACTTGGTAGCAAATGTGGCTTCCGGACTGTCTTATTCCATTCAAGTGAAAGGGAACACAGGGGGAAATTATACCAATAAAATAGTTGTTTACATAGACTGGAATCAAAATGGAATATTTGATGATTCAAATGGATCCAATGAGAAGTACCTATTATCTGATATCTCCAATTCAACCGGAACAGATAGTAAAGTATCAACGGGTACAATAGCTGTCCCTGCCACAGCTTTGCCCGGATTGACGGGGATGCGGGTTATGAAAAAATATGTTGAAGTGGCGCCTCCTTGTAATAATACCGGATGGGGTCAAGGAGAAGACTATACGATCAATGTAATACCCAATAATGATTGTTCCGGTGCTATAAGTATATCAACTGATCCTAAGACAGATTATATCAATCCGGGTATTCAGACAGCGGCAGGAACGTCACTCAGTTCCACATCCGATGGAACCTGCTTTACTTCTACTACAAGTTCTAAAGACGTTTGGTATAAAATAACGACCAATGGCAATAACAATGCCATCCTTAATCTTACCGTGACACCAGCCTCAACCATGGATGTGGCTTTGACTTTATTCTCCGGTACATGTGGCAGTCTTTCTCAAGTAGCTTGTGCTAATGGTGGAACAACCGGATATTCAGAAAACCTCGTGTTTACGCTTCCATTGTGGGATGGAGATATCGAAACTAGGAATAATACTGTGTATTACATGAGAGTTACCGACATTGGAGGCACAGGCTTAACCTTTACGATTAATAACAATAACTCATCAGCACTTCCATTGACGTTACTTTCCTTCCAAGCACAGCAGGTGAAGCGGGGAGAAGTATTGCTTGACTGGAGAGTGAAAGACGAAGTGAATATGAAGCAATATGACGTAGAGCGCAGTGTTGACGGCAAGAACTTTACAGCCATTGGTACAGTTTCTAATCTGGGCAAAGAGACGTACTCACTCATCGATCCGCGCCCTGTGATAGGTATCAACTACTATCGCCTCGCTATGGTTGAATCCAATGGGTTGACCAACTACAGCCGTATAGCAGCGATCAATGTCAATGACGGTAAGGCTTTACACGCATCGCCTAACCCTGTTACAGGTGACCTTACGGTAGAAGTGAAGGGCGCAATAGGTGCACAGGCTGTAATAGACATCATCGACTATACCGGCAAGCGAGTACGCACACTGAGCATCCCTACAGGTAAGGTTACAGTCGATATGAGCAGCCTTCCAACAGGTGTGTATGTGGTGCAGTACCTCGATGGAACGGCAATTTATACAGCACGAGTAGTGAAAATGTAAATTAGGGTGCTTCGCTGACAATGTAAATTATTTGCAATACAAGTCTGTTTGCAATACATTACATTGAAATGTAAGTTGCTAACATAACGATTAAAGAGGTTATTAAAAAGGGTTGCCAAAAGGTGACCCTTTTTTAACCCTCATTCATTTTATACGACATTGATTTATAAATCAATATGGTATAATCACTAAAGCAAAAGACGAACACGACAAAAATGTCATCATCCTGAAATGTTCCCAACCGATCAGGGACTTCCAGGAATTATACAGCGCATTACACTACAAATCATATCCATTCATCAAAAGAAAAAATTTGTAGTACACAAACCGGAAGTCGACCACGCTGATATCCTTTGTACAAGCCATCCTCCACTAGAATAAACGCAACTTGGGGCAATTATTATGCACAGTTACTCTTTCACAATTTTGCTACGTTGAGTTACTTGACCTTTTTTATCCGTAAATATCAAAAAATAAATGCCTGTTGGTAGGGCAGAAAGATTAAGTGTATTTACGTTTTTTCTGTCCATAATAATTTGTCCTGTTACATTAGTCAGGTGTACATTAGTTTGAACCGAAAAATAGATTTGATTCTTTGTTGGGTTTGGATAAAAGGAAGTTGCCAATGAAGGAAAATTTTCGTTAATACCTGATCTAGCACATTCTTCACTGAAACTGGCTGTTGCATCTATGTTAGTCCATTTGTTCGTACTGTAAGTGGAATCATCTACTTGAATGCAAGTGAGGTTAAGGTTAGATCTTGCATCAAAGTAAAGTACTCTTTTGTTGTTGCCATTCTTTACATTTAAAGTTGTTAATTGATTACTGTTACATTTCAAGTATAATAAAGCCGTATTTGCTGAAACATCCAATGTGGTTAATTGATTGTTTCTGCACAATAAGTCAGTCAAAGCCGTATTTGCTGAAACATCCAATGTGGTTAATTGATTGTTGTTGCACCACAAGACGGTCACAGTTGTATTTGCAGAAACATCTAATGTGGTTAATTGATTGTAGTGACAATACAAGTTAGTTAAAGCGACATTGGCAGAAACATCCAATGTGGTTAATTGATTGTTGCCGCAATCCAAGTATTCTAAAGCAGTATTTGCAGAAACATCCAATGTGGTTAATTGATTGTTGCCGCACAACAAATAGACCAAAGTTATATTGGCAGAAACATCCAATGTGGTTAATTGATTGTTGTTGCTCCTCAAGTTGGTCAAAGCTGTGTTGGCAGAAACATCCAATGTGGTTAACTGATTACCTGAGCATTCCAAGTCGGTCAAAGCTGTATTGGTAGAAACATCCAATGTGGTTAATTGGTTGTTGCTGCACAACAAGTAGGCCAAAGTTATATTGGCAGAAACATCCAATGTGGTTAATTGATTGTAGTGACAATACAAGTTAGTTAAAGCTGTATTGGCAGAAACATCCAGTGTTGTTAACTGATTTTTGTAGCACCATAAGCCAGTCAAAGCCGTATTTGCTGAAACATCCAGTGTGGTTAATTGATTGTTGTAGCACCATAAGTCAGTCAAAGCCGTATTTGCTGAAACATCCAGTGTGGTTAAATGATTGTTGCCGCAATCCAAGAAGGTTAAAACTGTAATTGCTGAAACATCTAATGTTGTTAACTGATTGTTGTAGCACCACAAGACGGTCAAAGCTGTATTGGCAGAAACATCTAATGTTGTTAATTTATTGTTGTAGCAATACAAGACAGTTAAAGCGGTATTTGCTGAAACATCCAGTGTTGTTAACTGATTGTAGGCGCAATTCAAGTCAGTTAAAGCGGTAAACGCTTCAATACCCTTTAAATCCTTGATCAACAAATTTCTACACTCAATCGTACCCGTATATGCAGTTGCCTCGCTTATTTGTATTTCGGTATCGCCATTGGTATTGATGGCAGTATTCCCCACCAAATAGGCTTTAAAATTGGCATCGGGAATGTTTACATTTTGTGCATTAAGCAACATTGAACTTCCTAATGCTACTAACAAACTTAAGTACATCTTTTTCATAACCTTGTTTTTTGATGAAAATTAAAATTTCGTATAACTCAAATATATATGTTCTACTAAGGCATTCGTTTTTTATTGTTAAGAATGTAGAGGTGACCTACAAAGCTACAAAAATAGTTTCAGCATTCCAAAAAAGTTTTGTGAATGGTGTAAGTCTCTTATTGCACGATGATACCGACGGGACGGGAGGTATCTTGACCAATATTAAGGAATATTAATTGGCTGTTAAAAGTATCATTTTTTTAACCCAAATTCCGCATTTGTCTAATGCGGAATCGATTTACGACTCATAATCAGCACTATACGGTTTTTCAAAACCTATACTGCTGAATTACATCTAACTAAATCGCAACAAGCAGATTATCAAATATTTGAAAATATATTGATTCGTGACTATTTGAATTTCAACACAACAAACAGTTAGCGTCATATTTCTTAAAGACAATATTTTGCCTTTAATATGAATTCGGGTTGAACAAGGATGAACATTCGGGACAGCATAATCCCGTAGGGATAATATTTTTATAGAAAACGTAGCATAATATTTTCAAAATCCCGAAGGGATGACATTATTACAAACCAAGAAAAAATGTATCTGCTCAAAAAAACTGGGACGAATAGATGGAGTAATCATTTCACCCATTCTGGGTTCCTCTTTCTGCTATTGACTCTATTCTATAATAATGACAACCCTTCGGGTTTATTTTGATAAAAAATGAGGTTGGATTCAGCTCGTCCAAAAAAGTATGAAAATTTTTTAAAAACAATACCGATTGGATATTCGTAATAGTCCAATTACATTGGCCTAAACAACTATCATCCCGAAGCTTCGGGAGTATTATACCAAAATATGTTGGACTAATTTATAAATCAATTTGGTATAATATAGCTGAATTACATCTAACTAAATCGCAACAAGCAGATTATCAAATATTTGAAAATATATTGATTCGTGACTATTTGAATTTCAACACAACAAACAGTTAGCGTCATATTTCTTAAAGACAATATTTTGCCTTTAAGTGGAATTTGGGTTTAATTGGGCTATAACTAATATCTAATTTGGATAAATAATGGTGAAACGCTGACAATGCAAATTATTTGCAATACAAGTAAACTAAAATGACTTGAAATTTACCATTTACTATTCTTGTCCCCTTTTGGGGTGTAGGGGTGAACAAGGATATTAAATGGTCAAATTATTTTCCGATTAGTATTCATTGAAATGAGAAGAGAAGAATTAATTCCACATTCTGCATTAGACAAATGCGGAATGTGGAATTAGTACCGAATCAGCATTAACTATGCGCCCTCCACACTTTCAGCATTTTTACGAAGTCGAATATTTAACATTTCTACAAGCAAGGAGAATCCTAAGCAAGAATAAATGATACTTTTACTTACTTCTTGATGCATTCCACTCGCTACCAGCACAACGCCTATGACGATAAGGAAGGTGAGCGCCAGCATCTGCAATGTTGGATGGTCATTGATAATCCTGGTTACAGGGCCTGCAAACATCATCATGATGGCGATGGACACAATAACAGCGATAATCATGATTACTACATTGTCCACTAAACCTACAGCCGTAAGTATAGAATCGAATGAAAATACAGCATCTACCAATACAATCTGAAGGATGACTGAGCCAAATCCGGCAACAGCAACACCAATCTTTTTATCTGATTCGGATTTTTTCTGAAATTTATGGTGAATTTCCATCGTGCTTTTGATAATCAAAAATATCCCACCTGCTATCAATATTAAGTCTTTATAACTCAATGATATCTCACTTATTTCCAGCGCTGCAATGGAAGGAATCGTCACCACAGGATCCTTCAACCCTATAATCCAGCTGATACACAACAATAAGCCAACTCTAAATGCCATGGCAAGTAAGAGCCCGATATTTCGAGCTTTACGCTGTTGACTCTTGGGTAACTTACCCGCTACAATTGATATAAAAATGATGTTGTCTATCCCAAGAACTATTTCTAAAAAACTTAAGGTAAGCAAGCTAATCCAAACCGTTGGACTGGCAAAATCAGGTAATAATAATTCCATGTATGTTTGTTTTTGATGTAATTGAAAAAGATAGAATGACCTTAGCCCGCTGCGTTGTCAACCCGCTTTCTTGATGTAATCGCTTTAATAACAAGAGGTAATGTAGTGACAACAACGATACCAAGGATTATTAAATCCAGATTCTCTTGTACCCATACCCTGGCACCTAATAGATACCCGGCTGTAACAATGGATATCACCCATAATAGGCTCCCTACCACATTGTAAAATGAGAACTTGCCGGCATGCATCTTAACAATACCCGCCACTAAAGGAGCAAAGGTTCGTATCATCGGAAAAAATCGAGCAATGACAATAGCACCGCCCCCATTTTTATCATAGAAATTTTTAGCTTGTAGCAAATATTTCCGTTTTATAAGCCAGCTGTCTTTCTTTCTATGTAACAGTGCATCCGACTGCCGACCTATCCAATAACCGATAAAGTTTCCAAGTGTACCGGCTCCGGCAATGAGAACAATCCAATATATCAGGTTGACAAAAGGAAATGCAAATGGAGATAATGCATTGGCTATTACCATTCCCGCGATAAAAAGCAATGAATCTCCCGGCAAAAAGAACCCAAAAGGTAAACCCGTCTCAATAAATACGATTAAAACGACTATATATAGCCCACCATTCAACATAATCCATTCCGGATCCGTCAATTGGCTCATGAAAGTTAAGATTGCATCCATGTATGGTAGAATAAATTCTGTTTTTTTAATAATTTGTGTTTCTCCTGTACAATAAGCATGCCAAACACTTCACACCTACAAGAAGCTGAGATGTCATAAAGACTCACTTTGAGCGAATGGCTACTTAGATTGCTTATTTAATCAAAATCGAACAAGTCCCCTAAGAAAGATTTTCGTTTGTGTGGCTTATGATATTTATGGTCTGAAGAATATCGTTGATACTCCGGCCTTCGATCATACTGCTCTGAAGAATGTCGCTGATAGTCTCGTCCCGAATCATAATGTTCAGAATTGGGCATTTGGTCGCTTTGCTGTGCAGCTACTTCCAGCATCTTGTCGAGTTCTCCCTTGTCGAGCCACACTCCACGACACTTGGGACAGTAATCTATTTCAATGTTATTTCTATGGGTCATCAATAAAGTTTCGTCGCAATTAGGACATTTCATGATATTATATTTTTTTGATACTAATGAAGAATAATCAATCGCTTGGACTGAATGGGGTTATAAAATGAAGTCTATTGCCTTTTTTACAAAAAACTCAAAACAAATAAAAAAGAGATAGGTATGCATGTTGAGTCGAAAGGAAAGGTATTTCATCCAAAGTAATAGCTTGGATAAGGTCAGTATTCTTGAAGTTGTTTAATCCTTGACCTTTTGGTTGAAAAACAGTCTTTATCGTGTTTTTAATGGATGACTTTTGGGACTTCGTATGCTGTGATGAGGTAATATTCTGTTGGTGACTACCATCCTCATCTGTAGCATGCGTAGTATTAAACGTTCCAAAAGATATATTAGAGACATCCATTGAAGATTGGGCAATATTTACCCCTAAGGTGGACAAAAGGATAAACACTAGAACAGCATTTCCGGAAATGCGTCCGTTGTCTCTAAAACCCTCTATTAATTCACCCATGTGTTTCACGCTGCAAATATATCTGAAATACCCAAACGAACAAAGTTCCAAAATGATTTTATAAAAACTCCTATTTGAAAATTATTGTGATTTTGACCCAAATTCCTCATACGTCTAATTCGGAATCGACGTATGAATCGCAATCAGCACTCCTCGGTTTTAGAAAATCCCTACTGTTGAACTCGAGCTTAAAAGTCATAACCCTTAAAATTGCAATAAAATAGTGGATGAAATCGCAATTTGGTCTCTATTAAAAGATTATTCGGCATTATATTTGGACCCAAATTCCGCATTAGGCAAATGCTGAATCGATTTACGACTCATAATCAATGGTTTAGAGAAACCATTGAAACGATTCGTACATCGGGATTAACCCTCATAATCAGCACTATACGGTTTTTCAAAACCTATACTGCTGAATTCGGGTTGAAGTTAAAATTGCATCATCGTGATGAATTTCAATTTTAAAAATATTTGCTAATAATAAAGGTCTAATATGATTTCCTATAATGTTTCAGTTACAATCGATGCTGAAATCGAAACGACCTGGGTTCATTGGATGAAAACCAGCCATATCCCGGATGTGATGAATACAGGTTGCTTTGTCAAGTACGATTTTTATAAGTTGATCAAGCCCGAAGGTGAAGAAGGGATTACTTTTATTATTCAATATAAGGCATTGCACATGGATGACTATGAGTCGTATAAAGAAAAATATGCAGCTGAACTACAAAAACAAACCATAGACCGCTTTAGGGATCAATTTGTGGCTTTTCGAACATTGATGGTAGAAGTAATGTGAGGTTTTTCCATTTGCCACATAGAATATTTGGTTTTATATGAAGTAAATGATGAATAAACAAAATATGATATTTCAGGATAAAGTTGTTTTGATAACCGGAGCGTGTTCCGGAATTGGTAAAATCATGGCACGCAAGTCGTTGGAACGTGGAGCAAATAAGCTGATAGCGGTAGATATCAATCAGTCCGGATTGGAACTGCTTCGTACTGAATGGCCGCAATATGCTGAATTAATATATGGATACCGAATTGACTTGTCTGATGCTCAACAAATACAAGAAATAGCGCCTAAGATAATTCAGGAAGTGGGCAAAATAGATATCCTCATCAATAATGCCGGGATTGTTGCCGGTAAGTACTTCCATGAGCTGGAACACCGTGACATTTCGGCCGTCATGAATGTCAATGCCAATGCTATGATGCACCTGACACGCGAGATTTTACCGGATATGATGGCGGATAACAATGGATGGATATGCAATATTTGTTCTATGGCAGGACTTATATCCAATCCTAAGATGTCGGTATATGTGGCTTCGAAGTGGGCTGCCGTGGGCTGGAGTGATAGTCTTAGGTTGGAGATGCAACAGTTGAATAAGAAAGTCGTCGTAACGACTATTATGCCATATTTTATTAAGACCGGAATGTTTGAAGGGGTGCAATCAAAATTGCTGCCCATCATTGAACCGGAAAAGGCCGCAGAGAAGATAATACGAGCTATTGAGCGGGAGCGAAGTATGTTGACAATGCCCCTTCCATACTGGTTTGTCCGCTTGAGCCAAGGGATTCTTCCATTAAAAGCATTTGATTGGGTAATGCGCCACATTTTCGGTGCTTATGACACTATGCAACATTTTACCGGGAGAAAGACTTAAGGCTATGTATGGATAGTCAATGTTTATCTGCTTGACAGGCATCACCGAATTATCCCCGGCTTATTGGTTTGTAGGCAATGGCTTTAATTTCTATCAGTAAGTGAGGGTGAGGTAATTGATGCACAGCTACTGTTGTCCTTGTTGGACCGGAAGTATCGAAATATTTTCCATATTCTTCATTATATGCTTTGAAGTCATTCATATTGACCAGAAAAACCATTACTTCCGTCAGATCTTCCAAGCCGGCCTCCATAGATGCCAGTATATCCCGGATGTTTTCGATAACGGCTCGTGTCTGCACCCTAATATCAAGAGTCACGGCACCAAATTCATCCGCTTCCGCTCCGGCAAAGCTATTGTCAGGCTTACGACTGCTTGTCCCTGAAACAAACAGAAAGTCGCCGGCTCGCTTGATATGGGGAAACCGCCCACGGGGAGTGGCTTTGTCAGTCAATACTTTTGCATCATCCTTCATGTCAATATGTTTTTTAAAATCAACAAAATCAATCCGGAGAAAATCACAATTTTACAACAAGATTGAAACCATGGCGAAAGTAAGACTTATATTCTAAATTGTCCAACGCGGACAATAAATTACCCTTTATTGTCCACACTATAAGCGGCGTTTACACTGTTGGGTTTTTATTGCCATATTGCGATAATTAGTTTATATTTGTTTTGAAAAAAGGAGAAGATATGCGTATAATTTTTATTGCTCTAACGATTAGTTTATCGACTTTATGTTTTGGTCAGAAATTTAAAGTCGATACCGTATATCAGTCTGGTCCCGTAGAATCAAGAATTAACTTTGTCATATTGCCGGATGGATATACATCGCAGGAATTGGGTAAGTTTACAGAGGATGTTCAGAAATTTATCACAACCTTCATTGCCACGTCTCCCTTCAAACAATATAAGCATTATTTCAATTTTTTTGCCATTGAAGTTCCGTCAGAAGAAAGCGGAGCCAATCACCCGGGGACAGCTACGGATGTCAGTGAGCCGGCTCATCCTGTTTTAAAGACCAACAATTATTTTAGTTCAACCTTTGATTATTATCAGATCCACAGATTGCTTTTAGCAACCGATGTAGCTAAAGTATATCAGGTTAGTGCCGATAACTTCCCTATGTATGACCATGTCATTATTATTGTAAATTCGGAATACTATGGTGGCAGTGGAGGCGACTATTCCACAGCCTCTACTCATCCTTATTCCAGTGAGGTTACACTCCACGAGCTGGGTCATAGCTTTGGCAGGCTGGCAGATGAATACTATGCAGGCGATTTTTATGCACAAGAAAAAGTTAATATGACAAAAGAAACCGATCCCGAAAAGGTGAGGTGGAAAAACTGGATAGGCACAGACGACGTAGGTGTGTATCAACACTGTTGTGGCGAAAGTTCAGCGCTTTGGTATCGACCGCATCAAAACTGCAAGATGCGCACATTGAACGCCCCCTTCTGCCCTGTATGTACACAAGCTTTGGTAGAAAGGATACACACACTGGCCCCTACCTTAGAAAGTTATACCCCGAAAGAAAATACAATTGAAGCGGGGCTCGATTCATTGGTGTTTTCGGTTAACAATATCCCGGTTGAACCAAACACAAATAGTGTAGCATGGGAAGTCAACGGAACGAAGGTGGCATCCGGTCAAGATACATTGGTCGTTTTTCCTGATTTATTTGAAATTGGGACGAATAAGGTTGTTGTCTTGGTTGAAGATACCACCAATATGGTTAGAGTGGATGACCATGCCTCTTTGCACCTGAATAAAGTGGAGTGGATAGTACAGAAGAGCCATATTGGTAAATATGATATATCTTCTTCCGCCCAAAGGTTTTCGGCTAAGATATATCCCAATCCCGCATTTGACAAGTTGAATATCCTGATAGAAAGCGAAGGAGAAAAAAATATCAGTATGATTGTTTCTGATGCATCGGGACAAAAGGTGCTCAGAAAGGCAATGAAACAGGAAAAAGCATGGACTGTTGACATCTCTTCATGGGCTAAAGGCGCTTATTTTGTTGCATTTTATAGTGGCAATACCGCTTTGGGCGTGCGAAAAGTTGTTGTAGAATAGCGAGAACATCATTAGACAGTGATGTATAATACCATCTTACCGGGAGGCAATATAACATCATGGTTCAGGATGTGACACCCTTCTACCATTGGTCATCATTTTATACCAAATTGATTTATAAATCAGCCCAACATTTTTTGGTGTTCCCGAAAGACAGGATTTCCCTAAAGTCAAAATGCTCCCGATAGCTATCAGAATGATAGTCGTTTAGAAAAATGTAATTGGGCTATTATTAATAGCCAATCGGCATTATAATATGTTAATATGCTATGTACTATGATTACAGTAAAATACATAAAACATTATTTGTTACTTTATAAAAGCATGTTGTGGACAAGGGTTTTATTTCTGTAACCTTTTCTGAATTAGTTTACTCTAAATAATTACTGTCTTAAAACAATGACATTGACATTTTTTAATTAAACTAAAATACACAACATGAAAAAGTTAAAACTATCTGCTTTTGCAGTATTATTCGCACTTCTCGCTTTTCAAGGATGCACCAAAGAGGAAATTTCTCCACTCGAAAAACCCGGATATATTACTCTAAATACGGTTATGCATAAGTTATGGGCGGATCACATGCAATGGACGTACGCTACCGTTGATGCCTTCTTTAATGACGCCAATGCTTTGCAGCCCAACTTAGACAGGCTCTTAAAGAACCAAAAAGATATTGGTGCCGCCATCGTTCCCTATTATGGACAGGCTGCAGGAGATCAACTATCCGCTTTATTGACGGAACATATCCAACTTGCGGTCCCTGTTTTACAAGCCGCAAAAAGCAATGATCAAGCAGCATTAGACAAAGGGTTGGCCGACTGGAACAACAACGCCAAGGAAATTGCACAATTTTTGAGTGCTGCCAATCCCGAAAATTGGCCTCTTGCTACAATGGATCACGCCATGGAACATCATATTTCTCAAACTACAACATACGCCGTTGACCTTTTGAAAGGTGACCGTACCCAAGCCGTCGTCAATTACGATATCGCTTTCAATCACATGATGGAAACAGCAGATTTGTTGGCAAAGGGAATTGCACTTCAGTTTCCGTATAAACTATAAGAATTGTTAATCCCGAAGTCAGCATTTGAAAACGCTGATTCGATAGGCGATTTGTTCATTGGGGTCAGCCCTCATATTCGGCATCCTTCGGTATTCCCAAACCGAAGGATGCCGAATTTTGTTTCAACCAAAACAAAGGTGTTATTCGCAAAAATCATCGGTTACAATAATCTGAAAATAATTTGACCATTTAATATCCTTGTTTACCCCACCTCCTCTAAAGGGGACAAGAATAGTAAATGGTCAATTTCAAGTCATTTTAGCATACAAAGCAATAATTTTTCTAAATTGATGTTATCTTTTGACAAATACAGATAAAAAAGTTTGTTTTTACAAATATTATCGCTTCTTTTACCGATTACTTTGTTATCGAATATCCAAATTTCTATCGTTTGACAAATATATTTTTACTGAAAAGGATGCCTCACAATTTATTTGGCCTCATCGTCTGTCTCTTTTTCTTTCAGGTTATAAGCTACGGTCAGCCCACGAATTTGGCAAATTACGATTATAATTATAGTACTAATATTCAAACCGTAATAATTAGGCCTTATGGCTCTGTTGTTGGATTCCCGATGACGTATCTTAATAGCGGACGTCAATTGGAATTGCTTTTTGACGACTTAGATGGAGATTTTGTGTTTTACAAATACAGGATTGTTCAGTGTGATGCCAATTGGAATCCAAGTCAACTCAGCGAAATTGAATACTTACAAGGTTTCAACGATCAGGAAATTAGAGATTATGCCTATTCGACTAATACACGTGTTAATTATACAACATATCATTTAGTTTTTCCAAATGACTTGCTTGGCGTAACCAAATCAGGCAACTATCTCATCCATGTATATAAAGACAATGACAATGAGCCTGCTTTGACAAGGCGTTTTGTCGTCAGCGAACAGGTGTTTAATATTGGCGCTATGCTGACCAGTGACCTCAGAGCAGGCAAAACACTCGAAAATCAAAGAATCGACCTTACCTTGAATCCAACCATGCGAATTCCGGATCCAATGAGCCAAGTGCGGGTAGCTATTTTGAAAAATGGAATCTGGAACACTAGACCTTTATTGACGCCTAAATATATCAGAAATGAAGAATTGAGCTTTGACTATTTAGACGAAGTGTCTTTCCCGGGAGGCAAGGAATTTCGATATGTTGACATCAGAAGTGTACGGCGACCAAGTTATAAAATTGAAAACCTCGAACGTTTTAACAATAGGACTGAAGTATTCTTAAGGACTGAAAGCCTTGAAGGCAACGCTGCTTATTCGTCTTATCCTGACTTGGGTGGATCATATTTAATCCAAAACCTGGATAGACCGGATGCTGATGACGAATGTGACTATTTTTTAGTACATTTCTACCTGAATGCGCCGAACAAATTAGCCAGTCCGGTATATGTACTAGGACAGTTTAACGAATGGGGGCATCGCGATGATATAGAGCCGATGACTTATGTTCCGGAGAAGAAATATTATACAACGAGTATATTACTCAAGCAAGGCTATTACGATTATTATTATGCCGAAAAAACAAATAAGGGTTTTGACGCAAGGATAACAGAAGGAAATAGCTTTGAAACTTCCAATATTTATCAGATAATAGCCTATTATCGAGCGTATGGAGAACGATGGGATCGAGTGGCTCAGTTCTGGAGTCTCGGAACACCTGTTTCCGGTGCATTGAGGGAAGATTGATGACCTTTAGGTTAAGGTGTCCTAAAGTTCAAGCATATTTTATACCAAATTGATTTATAAATTAGTCCAACATATTTTGTATTCCAGAAAAACGGGATTTCTTTAAAATCAAAATGCTCCGGATAGTTATCGGGCTGATAGTCGTTTAGGCTAATAATATTGGACTATTACGAATATCCAATTGGTATTATCAACATTTTTATCTGTAACATTCAGTTGCCATAACAATTCTTACTCCGTAACCTTCTTTTCAGCAGCTTGCAGTACGGCGCCTACATTAAATGCTTTTTGACTCAGGTCGGTAACAAATACGACGACATTGCAATTGTCAGCCACCCACCATCCGGCTTCCGGAGGTAGTATAAATTCGTAGGTCTTATTGAAATCGGATCCCGGAGTCAAAGCACTTCCCAATATATCGCCTTCCAATGCACTCAGCATCGTTCTAAACACATGATTGTGTTCATAATCTTTTACATAGATAATATTGTCTTCCTGAGAATCAATTATTTTATCCTCTGTAATGCATGCATGAAGCCTGAAGTCACCATTAGACGCTGAAAGAGGAGATATGTTTACTTTCAAAATCAACTTTCTGCTTGATGCATCATAATTCTTATCTAAGGTAATCTTAACCTTGGGTATGCTGCGCAATTCATTTTCTAAATTACCAAAAACTGAAGTGCTCGTCAACAAATATTCCTGCTGTGCATTATACAACTTCCTGTTGAGGGCAACAGCCGGCTTACCGAGATAACTCCCCATTTCACTTTCCAGAAGCTCGCCATCAGGAGTACGGAAATCATACTTGCTCTTATACCCTTCCTTCGTGATGGGGTCTCCTAAAAAATTGGTATGATATGCTATTGCAACAATATTTTTGGGATATTTCTTTGATAAATTAGCTATTTCACGGCTAGCATTAGGACAATTAGGGCATTTCACGCCGGTGAAATCCTCTATGAGAACAACCCGATCTGAAACTATTTCGCCTACTCGAGGAACGACTATTTCTGTTTCACTACATCCATTAAAAATCAATAGTAACAGCGATAGGAGGGATATTTGTTTTAAATATTTCATTTTTTTGTTTTTTATGATAATGGCTTCGACAAACCAATTCCCGTTAATATAATATAGTTAAAAAATTAAAAAGTTGTTGATATTGTTGCTTTTACACCACTAAATGCCGGCTCGTAACGACATATTCCTCCGGTACACACAATTCCTTCAACTTGCTTGATATAACCCAATGAAAAGCGGTTGCTGCCACGTGTATAAAATGCAATCACGGAAGGATAATTATTGGCTTTTTTAGTTTTTTCCGGATTATGATCATAATTATACATATCAGACACAACAAAGCTCCAGTGTGGCGCTATGGACAACTCAGCCAATCCATAAACCCAGCTTCCATAGTCCTGCTGAGTGGACATCATTGACCCCTCTATACGGAGTGCTGTCTTTCGATTGAATCGGTGAAGGTATTCGACAAATGGGGTATATGTTTCAACATTTGGTGCCCCCACCTTTCCTTCATATACAAACTGATTGTATTCTTGTCTTTGCAATCCAAAGATAAAGTTGTTATTCCTATTGGGCTTGAATGTCACTTCCGCATACACTTCTCTGTACAGCTTTACGTCTTCCAGGTTGTTAATATGTGAGTAATTGACCAATGCACTCCACTTCTTATTAAACTTATACTGAACGTCAGCTTGGAAGGCATATTCACCCATAAATTGGATAGCAGGATTATACCTTGAAGTAAGCCTGTATGTATTGATTTTGGACATTGCCGGGATGTAATTGACCAATCCCCTGTTTAATAAAAGGTTGGGATCTGTTCTAAAGGAAAAGTCTTGTGTACGCTTTCCTTCGATAGATATCCCCAATCCATGATCGGCATAACTTAAGCTTCCATAGAGTACGTTACCGGCTCTTTTGATAAACTTACCCGCCGAAGAATCCTGCCCTATATGTCTGAAATCGGTAGGCGACATCATGACTTCCGGTGTCTTATATGCCGCTTCTGTATATAGCGTAAATGGACCATAGCTCAAGGTATTATATATACTCATGGCATAGGTATTAGACTTATAGGAAGCTATACTATCAATGGGTTCATAGTATTTTAAGACATTATTGATGCCTTCGATGGTCTGATTGTCAAATGTTCTGGCTACAACGCCGGCACCAGGCGATAAAGTCAGATTATACTTCTTTGTCGAGTCTTCAAAAGCAATAAATCCATCTATACTACCTCCTTTTAAAATGGCACCATACCGGTCAAACTGGAATTTTTGTTGGCCGGTAAAGCCCTTTATTCGCCAATTAGGGCTTAGCTCATACGAAGCGCGCACACCAAACAGCGCATTATCGATGGCCAAAGGTCTTTCTTCATAAGCTCGGTAGATAATACCGGAACCTATTTGGTCATAGATATATCCACCGCGAACGGTTAATTTGCTGATTTGCTTTTCGACAAACCAATTGCCTATACCAATGCCAGTGTATGAACCTCCGTTGGGATTAAACAGATATGAGTTGTTATAAACGTCAAGGCGTATGCCGGCTTCAAAACCATTGGTCGTGTAGTTGACATTCAGCCAACTATCAGCTCCGTAAAGTTGAGATTCGTATTGCGGCGTATTGGCGGCGTTGATGGATTCGTCCTTCATAAAGAAATTCAAATTTGTCTGTAGGCCTCCCGATATCTTTCCTGATGTAATGCCCTGACTTCTTCCGGTAGTCATGCACACCAGAAGAGCTAAAAAAGACAAAGCTAGTTTTTGCATTTGATTTAAGAGAATATTTTAAAATAAAGCACAAATGTATATTTTTATTTCTTGAAATTAGGCATTCAAACAATAATAATTGTCAAAATTAAAGCTAAATTTGCCGTTCCATTTTGGTTATATTTAAACATAATGACTACCATGCTTGTTGATTTGGTTAAAGTCTCGTTAAGACAGGCTATAATTTTTCAAAAAAGTTATTCCTTTATGTTATAAACCATATTGATTGATTAAATTGAATTTTAAAAAATGTATATGAACTATAAGAATTTTGCAACTATCCTTATTTGTTTAGTCGCATTGACATTTTCTATTAATGCGCAGAATAGTCTTCCCTCTACATCAATTAAAACTTTAGACGGCAAGAGAGTTACTTTGCAGGATGTTATTCAACCCGGCGTTGTTACTGTTATTTCGTTCTGGGCGACGTGGTGTGCACCATGCAAAAAGGAATTAGATGCTATCCATGACCTATATCCGGATTGGCAGAAAGAATACGGTGTTGAGCTAATCGCTATCTCTACCGATGACGCACGCTCTTCCTCCAAAATAAAACCGATGGTGGTGCAAAAGGGTTGGGAATACACGATTCTCAACGACCAAAATCAGGAATTGCAAAAAGCACTCAACTTCCAAGCTGTACCCCAAACTTTTCTAATAGACCAGACCGGTAACATCGTATGGACACACGCCGGCTATGTCCCCGGAGATGAGAACGTGTTAGAGACTAAGATCAAAGAGCTCGTATCTCAATAACATTGGATTTATCAAAAATTGAGATTTCACGATGAGTGTAAAATACTTTTTCCCTTTAGTTATACTATTTTTATTATTCTCTTGCAAACAGGATGAAAAGAAGGTTGAACCTCAGCAAAGCAATGTCGAGTCAAGTTCTACAGCCTACGTTAAGTTGAAAAAATATATTGACTCTTCCTACCTTTCGCCATCAGAAGTTGAAGATTCATCTTATACTAATGGTCAAATCTATGATGATGCCGTCAGCCTCGCAAAAGAGATGAAAGGCGACACTTCTGTCCCGGAATTATTATTCAGAACAGGAGCATTGGTCAATGGAAGGAAAGGACCTACAAAGGCAATAGGCATCTGGGGGCTTATAACTTCTGACTACAACACGAGCAAATGGGCACCTGAAGCAGCTTTCCAGAAGGCTTTTACATTTGATAACGACCTGCACGACAAAGAAACAGCTAAGAAATATTATCAGGAGTTTTTGGACCATTATCCCAAACATAAAATGGCAGATGACGTCAAATTATTGATGGCGACACTCAACAAGACAGATGCTCAACTGATCGAAGAATTTGAGCGAAAAAACAATATAAAAAGATAAAATTATATCATGCGTATATTTATTTCGTGTGTTTTGATGATTTTTTCCTTTGTCAATACAAGCATAGGACAAGGGATTGAGTTTTTTCATGGCACATGGGCCGAAGCTAAGGCGAAGTCAAAGGAAAGTGGTAAGCTGATCTTCGTCGATGCCTATACCAGCTGGTGCGGACCATGCAAGAGGATGGCAGCCAATATATTTCCTTTACCAGAAGTCGGAGCATATTACAATGCTAATTTTATTAATTACAAGTTGGATATGGAGAAGGGCGAGGGCCCCACTTTCGCACGGGAATATGGCATTACCGCTTATCCTACCTTTGTATTTGTCGATGGAGATGGAAAAAAGGTTCATTTTCGTGTTGGAGGTGCTGATGCTAATGGATTTATCGATATGGGTAAAAGCGCTGTGTTAAGATATGACAAAAGTCCTGAATTGGGCAAACGGTACGAAGCAGGAGACCATAGCCCCGAGTTAGTACTTCAGTATATCAAGGCTTTGAATGCTGCCGGCAAGTCAAGTACTAGGGTAACCAATGACTTCCTCGCCAATGATAAAGCACCCAAAACAGATGATTATTATCGCATTATTTATGAAGGTGCCGTCAGCTCTGACTCCAAGCCATTTACCTATTTGGTTACAAATGAAAAGGCAATTTCAAAAATAGTAGGCCAAAAGGAATATGACCGAAAAGTGTTCAACGCCTTAGTCAATACGGTCTATAAAGGAATAGAATATGATACCGAATCCTTGATTGATGACGCTATCACAACATCAAAAAAAGTACTCGACAAGAGCAATGCTTCACTCTTCCCGACTTATGTTGATGTCATCAAAGCAGATGCTCGCAATAATGGCGAACTGTATGTTAAAAACGTAAGTGAAATGATAAAAAAACTGGGCAATACTTCTAATTTTGAGTTGGCCACCATTATCAAATCATTACAAACTAAATATAACCATGTCCCTAATGCAGCATCATTGGCAAGTGTGGTATATAAGAAAATGGTGGATATCAGTGACGATCCTTCAATAAGGCTTGATTATGCTGTTTTCCTACAGGATTCAGGCGATAATGACAATGCACTAAAGGAAGCCCTGAAAGCTAAAGAGGAAGCAACTAAGAAAAATATGGATACCACAAAATTTGACAACGTTATCCTCCGAATAAAATCTAAATAACCTTAAATATGTCTATTCAACGAATTCTTCCATTATTGATTTGCATGCTTTTGATTCAAACCGGATTTAGTCAAGGTATGGTCTTTGAAACAGGTAATTGGGACTCCATCCTTAAAAAGGCTAAGAAAGAAAAGAAACTCATCTATCTCGATGCTTATACCACTTGGTGCGGACCTTGTAAGATGATGAAAAAGAATATATTTCCGGATGAAGCAGTGGGCAAATTTTACAACCAACACTTTGTCAACGCTCAGATAGACATGGAAAAAGGCGAAGGTTTAAAATTGGCCAAACAGTACAACGTCAATGCCTACCCTTCTCACTTTTTTATCAATGGAAATGGAGAAATGGTGCACATGGGTTTAGGCTATATGGATGTTGCCGGATTTATTGAATTGGGAAAAAGTGCCAATGACCCTGACAAACAATATGCTACCTTAAAGAAAAAGTATGAATCCGGTTCTCGTGAGCCTCAATTGATGACAAACTACATGGAAGTATTGAAGAATATGGGAAGTCCGGAAGGTGACGCTGTAGCAACTGAATATTTCAAAACACAAAAAGACCTGACAACTCCTGACAACATCAATTGGTTGGCAGCATTTGCCATCAATCCGGCTTCACCCAATCACCACTTCCTCCTTGAAAACAAGGAAGCGCTGACTAAAGTGATGGGTAGTGACTTTTTGAACGAATTGGCCTACTATTATTTTGTCGCTAATGTCAAAAAAGGCTTGGATGTGGATAGCGCAATTAAAGAAATTAGCGCCATCTATCCGGAAAAAGCTGGAATGCTTTCCTTTTATACTAAGTTGTATTTCAGCCGTAAATCAAAAGATACACAAGCTTATCAAAATGCACTTTTCGAATATTTAACCCCCGAAAACATAGAACAGTTTTCTTCTCAAGAACTCAATAGCTATGCATGGTATGCTTATGAAAATGTAGAAGGATCGGCACTTTTGCGCCAGGCTATAGGATGGGCATTGGCTTCCGTCGATAAAAAAAGCGAGTATGCCAATAACGACACATTGGCTTGGCTTTATTTCAAAATGGGTGATAAAGAAAACGCTTTAAATATTGCACGTAAAGCCATTGAATTGGGTAAAGCTTCCGGCGAAGATACTTCTTCAACAGAGGAACTTTTGAAAAAATAAAAGTACAATCCAACGAATTGAGGCATTTAGACCGTCCAGACTAAGTGCCTCTTTTCTATATATACCTACCATCAAACTGTTTTATCATTAGAAAATGCTGTCTTTATAAACGAGTCGTAAATCGATTCTGCTATTGTCTAATGCGTAATTTGGGTTAAAATTCTTTCCCGATGTATGGTTTGGATTAACCCAAATTCAAAAATTATGACAATATTTCTACTCCTAAAATAAATTCGGTTTAAAGAGATGCATCACGCTTCAAAATATCGATTAATGCTAATTTCTTATGGTTGGTGTGGCCAATTCAAAAACAGGAATTTCTACCTCAAAAGGAGAATAGTCTAAAAGATTTTCCAGAATATAACTACCACTCATATTGCCCAGCTCAGTAAAAAGATTGCAAAAGCTGGAATATTCAAATGTCTGGTTTGGCTCAATCACGGGCTGAAAGCCTACGACACCCTCTCCTTCTACAAGTCGAATTGCACCGTTAGAGTCAAATATACGCCATTTACGCCTTTTAATCTGCACCGGAAAAGCATTGGAATTCTTGATGGCAATATGATAAATGAAAAGAAAGTCAGACCGGTTTTCATAATCCGACTTGGTGCGATATTCTACTGAGACATCTATACTTACACCTTTAGTAGTTAAATTAGTCATAACTTCTCTTTGATAATTTACTTCATAAATCTTTTCCTAACATTATACGATGCAAAAACTGTGCCCAAAATGGAATATCAACCTTACACCCTACAATTATTATAACGCAAAATCAACCTGACTAATTAAATGAGCGTCAAAATAAATTTTACTCATATTCCGCATTGTCTTGTGCGGAATGTGGGTTCTTTCACTTGTCCACAATAAAAAAGTGGCTGCTCTCCCTACGGATGCAACCACCATTCTTTGGTTTGAACATTCTTCCGTTGAAGAATAATACCTATAATCAAAAAGTTAATGCCATATTATCTCAAATTCAGCAGTAAAGGTTTTGAAAAACCGAATAATGCTGATTATGATGGACGTCCCGATGTACGAGTCGTTTCAATGGTTTCTGTAAACCATTGATTACGAGTCGTAAATTGATTCCGCATTGTCTTATGCGGAATGTGGGTTCTTTCACTTGTCCACAATAAAAAAGTGGCTGCTCTCCCTACGGATGCAACCACCATTCTTTGGTTTGAACATTCTTCCGTTGAAGAATAATACCTATAATCAAAAAGTTAATGCCATATTATCTCGAATTCAGCAGTAAAGGTTTTTAAAAATCGTATAATGCTGATTATGAGGAACGTCCCGATGTACGAATCGTTTCAATGGTTTCTTTAAACCATTGATTACGAGTCGTAAATCGATTCCGCATTGCCTTATGCGGAATATGGGTTCAATCCGAATTCAGCAGTAAAGGTTTTTAAAAACCGTATAGTGCTGATTATGAGGGACGTCCCGATGTACGACTCGTTTCAATGGATCTTGTAAACCATTGATTACGAGTCGTAAATCGATTCCGCATTGTCTTATGCGGAATATGGGATTATGTAATTTTCAGAGACTTATTAGTCAATGGTTTGCTTATTCGAGTGGTCTTAATCACCGGACCTCCATCATTGGCTGGTCGAGAAACAACAATCGGCGGAACTATTGTAACCCTCTCTGTTTCCTTCACTTCAATAGGCCCAACAACCTTCAATGGATTGCCAAATGTTCCAGCGGCTATATAGTACTTTCCGGGCTTCAACTGACCAAAACTATACTCACCCGACACATTTGAAATACCTGAACTAATTAGAGATTTGTCGTCTGCTTTCAAGATGCTGACGGTTGCATCCGGTGCAACTTCATGTGCATCAAACATCACCTTCCCCTTCAAAGAATGCTTTTTGAATTCCGTACTGGAAGGAAGAAAAATCATAATACCTGCACATAGAGTTAAAAAAAGAAGTTTCATAACATTGATTCGATTAAATTGAACAGCTTGCATGAGTGTTAATTTTATGGATTAAAAAAATTTGTTTACAATACAAAGATATATTCCTAATATAGTACTATGTTAAACAATATACATTGTGTTTTCGGTACTTTTGAATGAATTTATTGCTGTTACAACGTTCCAGGCGAAAAAATTACTACAAGGGAAATTTTATTTTTCGATAAAAAGCGCGATAATTCCGACGAAAGAAAAATACGGTTTTATTTTTTGAACGCTCATTCAACACGAAGCAAATGTTATATAAGGCTTCATCCTAAAACCAAAAAGATAGAATCGTAAATGTATTTATTATCATGTGTTTTACATCAAACCGACATTTTGGATCAAAAGAAATTCTTCATTTGTTGTAAATCGCCGGAATGATAGGCACAATATGGCTCAGAAAGCTTAAGTAGGCGCTTTTTTATGATTTTTCGCAACATTTTTGTTGTAATAAATTGTAGTGAACCAACCTTTTTACGCATCATTTCATATAGATGTTCGGTTGTATGATGTCTGAATTTCAATATCTTTTCTAAATTATCCCCATCGGCATAATATCCACAGTGGAAATTCTTTTCTGCGAATGCTTTGGGCGGAAAGTTGAGATTTCCCAATCCAAATATTTCAAAGGAAGTTTTGAGAAAATCCTGATAAATAAAGCGACATGAAGGACCTCCACCCAGGTTAAAAATCTTAAACCGGAGCTCCTCCCTTTTATGAATAACATGAACAAAAGCGCGACCTGTATCCTTCGGAGTAGTGAATTCTATTGGGGTGTCAAGAGGAACCCGAAACAAAAGACCGGACAAAGTGTGATTCCCTGCTCCAAAAATAGCTGAAAGGCGGAAAATAGACCATGTCAAGGAAGAATTGCGGATAGCTTCTTCCGCTAATATCTTGGACTGACCATATAAGTCATCTTCACAAGCATGGAGTTCATCGCCAACTCGAATCCAGGGAGATGCCAATCGGTCTCCATAAATAGCTACCGATGAGGAATAGATAAAAAAGCAATGTGGAGAATTCTTCTCTAATAGTCGGATCAGATTTTTTGTCCCTTCATAATTTATCTCTTTTGCCAAGCCTATGCTCTGATTAGCGAGTGGTGGAATAACTGCACCCAAATGAAGCACGACGTCACAATCGTGTGTTGCGACCTCCAGTTCTTCTGTTTTTCTCAGGTCACCGTAAATCACCTTGCCGCGAAAAGATTTGAGCACCCGACGCACATTCCTTGAATCCTGATCAAAGAGAGTTAGGTTCACATCATTATCCTTCGATAATATTTTCACAATTTCTCTACCTACATTTCCTGAAGCTCCGGTTAATAAAACATTGGTTTTTTTCATAAAGAGGAATTATTCATTGAAGTAAATTCAGAAATATAAAATACCGAATTTATTAGTAGAAAAACGCAATTATATGAAAGAAATATATAAATATGCTGAAATCAGGATTGAATCCAAATTACACCGACATTAAGGTAAAGACATCACTAAGCCTTTAATTAAAATTTAAGTTGAATCGATGTTTTATTATCCCGAAGGATTATGCCATAAAAAGATATCTTTGATTGATAAAAATGAACTCGGTAATACGTAGTGTTAAACTGTCATTGATAAAATGAGCAAAAGGTCAAACTTCCCAAGTACTTGATGAGAAAGTCCTATCTAATATTACACATTGCTGTGATCTTGGCGGGATTTACCGGCATCTTTGGCAAATTAATCAGCCTCAATGAGGTGGCATTAGTGTGGTATCGGGTGTTGTTTTCCACCTTAATTTTATTACTGGGGTTCAAAATATTAAAAATAAAGCGGTTAGATTCTCTAAAAGACAAAATAGTGATAGTGCAAGTCGGTTCACTCTTGATGCTTCACTGGATTTTCTTTTATGCAAGTATCAAATATGCTAATGTTTCAGTAGGCGTAATCTGTTATTGCCTTACGAGCTTTTTTACGGCGATATTTGCTCCTATCATCAACAAAAAACGATTTAATTACGAACAATTATTTCTGAGCCTCTTGACGATAGTAGGCATTAGCCTGATATTTCATTTTGATGCTTCTTATCAGTTAGGCATTATTCTCGGCGTGATTTCTTCCTCTTTTTCCGCTTTATATACGATATACAATGAGCGAATTGTATTAAAATATGATAGCAAAATGATCAATTATTACCAGTTAGGAGGAGGAACCATCCTTTTGGGAATATTAATGCCCTTCTATTATCTGATTTTTCCGCAATTAGTATATATACCCTCCTTGACGGATGTCGTCTATTTAATATTGTTTTCGATATTTTGCACTATTGGGTTATATATACTCTTTGCAGAGGCATTAAAGAACTTATCTGCATTTACAGTAAATCTTACCTTCAACTTAGAACCGATTTATGCTATAGGGTTGGCCTTTTTGATATTCGATGAAGCAAAAGAGGTGAATGCCTCGTTTTATTGGGGATTGGCATTGGTTTTATTATCTGTTGTCCTTCAAGCTATTTTTAGCTTAATAAAAAGGTAGAAAATACCGATTTACTTATTGCAATAAATGCAATGCCATATTTTTCATGAATATTAGTATCTTTCAGCTTCAATTTCCACACAATGTTACATTTACACAATTGCATCATACAATCTATGATTGTTCACCAAATCGGCAACGCTTCTCAAGATGAAGGTTATGAGCTATCTGACCACGTCGTGGATATCGATGAGCCGCTTCATCAGATTTTACTTAGTTATTTTACGTCAGCCATAAGTGGAGAAGAGCTTTATCACTTACACAATGACATCGGGCTAGAACAAAATGAAATCTATCATTTGGCAAAAAAAATATTTGAAGATCCGGCTTCTTTACCCAAGCTATCGCAGACCATTGCAGCGCATCTATATCGCCATAGTAAACATCCCCGCATCAAATCGGGTGAATTGTATATTGCTTGTCTCGAAGGTGTTGTAATCGAAGACGAAGTAACCAATGCTATCGGTATTTTTAAATCAGAATCAAAAGAAACTTTTCTCAATGTCAACATCCGGGACAAAGTTGCCTCAATTCAATACAATGATGGAATCCCGGCACAGAAACCCGACAAAGCTTGTCTAATTATCAATACAGATGCCGATAAGGGATACAAAGTGTATATCTATGATTACCTGAACAAATCAAATGAAGCAGGCTTTTGGAAGGACGAATTTTTAGGCGTCCAACATTCAGGGGATGATTATTATATGACAAGCCAAATGATGGAGCTCACCAAACAGTTTGTTGCGCACAGCTATGCCGGAGACTTTGATGCGTCAAAGGTTCAACAAGCTGATATATTGCTGCGTTCGGTAAATTACTTTAAAAACAACGACACTTTTGATAATCAGGCTTTCGCTCAATCGGTATTCGACCATTCCGATGTCAGGGATTCATTCCATAATTTCCAAGACGAACAACTTTCAAATGAAATTTTCAATCAAGATAAAACCTTTTCAATTTCTGTTCCTGCCGTGAAAAAGCAATCCCGACTATTTAAAAGTGTCATTAAACTGGATAAAAATTTCCACATTTATATCCATGGTAACAATGAGTTGATAGAACAAGGTGTTGATGAAGAAGGGCGAAAATATTATAAAATTTATTACGACAATGAATCTTAAACCCGAATTCTTTTTAAAGACAATATTTTTGCCTATACTATAAAATTTGAGGTTAAAAGTAATGTTTGAGGCACATCCGGAAAAGTTAAAATTATTACACCGTTGAATTTATTTATAATTTCGGGCTGTCTAAACCATCAAACTGCATGAGATTTTTCATTTTTTTTATATCATTATTTGTTTTTCAGCACAAAGCCATTGCTCAGTCACACCCGATATCATTCACTATTTTAGCCAATCGTTTGCCTGGGATAATAGATGAAATGAAACAAATAAAATCGGGAGACGAGCGTTCTTTTATGCTCAATTTTGATACACTTTCCATTTATTTTTCAGATGACGAATTGCCGAGAACATTAGTTAGCCAAGTTGTAGTGACATACGATAGTCGTGGAAGAGTAGAGGAGGCAACTATTAAGAATAAGGACATAGCAGATTATTATGTCTATTACTATCATTATTTGGGTAATCAATCACGCTTTTCATCCTTGGATTATTATCTTTTTCAAGATGATCAGAAAGTGTTTAAAGGCGTACAACGACATCTCTACAACTCGCAAAACAGGCTCATCTCATCTATTGAATATGATGCAAATCAAAACATCATATATGGGGATTCACTTGCTATTGAGTATGATGGATTAGAACGGATCAGGCATTATGAATACTTATACTTTCAGGAAGGAAAATGGAATATCGGTAAAAGAGTATTTGACATTGAATATGATCAAAATAAAATATTTCAATTTTCTTCATCTGAATGGGAGGACGATTCATCGGGTAAAACCATTTTGAATGATTACATATATGAGAATGTGGCGTTTCTAAATGACGATTATTCTATATTATTTCCTGATTTCAATGAATGGTTTGAAATGGATTCCCTCGGTACAGATAACTACTTTTTCAGCCGCGAGGATGCTGCTCAAAAATACGTTAAGCAACCAATAGACTTTCAAAAATTCAAAAGAAAATCAAATGGAAATAAAGGCGAGATGGTATTATCGGCATTTTCAAAATCATCAGACGATATTTCTTCCACTATTAGCGATAGTTCCGGTCAAACATTATATAGCATTGAATATAAGTGGGACGATAAAAACAGGTTATCTCGTATAATTCATGCATCCGGATTGACTCAAGCTACTTCTCTGTTTGAATATAACGATTTGGGACGGATCTCCTATTATCGAATGACGGCTCCCCAGAAAAAAATAGAAGAAAAGCTTGAATATGTGTTAGACAGCAAAGGCAGATTGATTGAATTTAATCAAAATATTATCGAAGATGCTTTATTATTCAATAATATATTGCGCTTTGGATATAGATCTACTTCTGATTATCATCACATAAAGCAATATCCTATCCATGTGTTTCCAAATCCAGCTACCAGCCATGTTACAATACTCCTTCCGAAACACTTATCCCAGTCATTTCAAATATTTTTGTTTGACTGCAATGGAAAGAAGTTGATGTCAATATCATCTACTGAATCCATCCCTATTGAGTCCCTATTACCTGGAGCATATTTCGTTCAAGTAATTGACCAATCGGGTATTTATCATACTAATTTTGTAAAGGAATAAGAACGAAAAAGCATCTCGTCCTTATTTTTGCGCTTTTCCAATAAGCCAGATGCTCACTACAATAAAGATTAAATTGGGAATCCATACTCCCAATAGTGGTGGAATAATATTGCTTAGGGCAAAAGTCACAGAAAATCTTGAAAGAATCATATATGCCGCGCCTAATGATACTCCCAATGCAAGGTTAAGTCCTATTCCACCCCGTATCTTTCGCGAAGCTACAGAAACACCTATCAACATCAAGATAAATAAAGTGGCGCTATCTGCGGTACGCCGATGAAATTCTATGAGATACTCGCCTGCCACACCTGTCCCCCGCGCTTCTTCTTTATGGATAAAGTTGAGCAATGCCGGTGATGGCAGCGTCTGATTAAAATTGCGTATCGTGTAGAAATCATCAGGACCTATATTGAGCTTCATCTTAACGGATTCACGAGGCTGTAAGTACAACTTCTCATTTAAGCCGTCAAAAGTATGCCTTTCAATGCCGGTAAGAAGCCAATAAGAGGAATCACCCAGAAACTTGGCTTCCCTTGCCTTGTATGACTCAATGAGATTGCCATTTTTAAACCGTTCTATCCTCATATCTCTCGCCACACTGTCAATCCGATTGAAATAACGAACATATACCTTAGAATCCGGCGATAATATCAAGTGGACTTCATTGTTTTGATTCTGGTCGTCCACCTTTTTAATATACTTCGCCTCAAATTCTATCCTGTTTTTATTAAGAACCGGAATAAAAAAGTGATTGCCTATTGCATGAATAAGGCATATCAATCCGGCAGAAATAAAATATGGTCTTAAAAAACGATTGTAGCTAATTCCGGCATTGAATATGCTGATTATTTCCGAATTGGCTGCCATCCTTGATGTAAAGAATATCACGCTAATAAGTGAAAATAGCGGCCACAATAGCCAGTTGATATGTGGTATAAAAGCGCCATAATATTGGAAAATTATCTCATTTAGTGTACAATCTTCCTTTAAAAATTTTTCCAATTTATCACTCGTGTCTATTACTACGGCAATCATTGTAAAAATAAAGGCTGTAAAGAAGAAGGTAGTCAGATACTTCTTTATGATAAACCAATCAAGTATTTTCAGAATATTTCCCAATATACGCTCACCCTTTTGAATGGAAAGTCAAAGGTATGAAAGTTGTGCTAATCTAATTTGAAAAACTCCTTTTAATAATTATCCAAAGTTCCCACGATGCAAATAGGACATTTATGAGAGCTCCTCGGCACTCTATTTCGTCCTGTTTAGCCTTATTAAGACCGGCTATTTTAGCTTTAATTTTTTCACCTTCTTCGCTTGTTGTACATCGTTTAATGCTTTGATAGAGATGGCATAGCCTCCGGCAACGGCGGAATGCAATTTTAACACGGTCTTTGAATCTACCCTTCCACTTACTATTTTATAAGACTGTGGGTTCAATTTATAGTCAGCATCGGGTCCATCCATATATACGGTTGCCAAATAAGGCTTTTCTTCGTCCAAAAAACTTAAACTGAGTGTGCTGTTACGCCCATCATTCCCGTTTACATTCCCTACATACCAATCCTGAGAGCCTTTTGCTTTACGGGCTATGGTGATATATTGTCCGGGTTCGGCTTCTAAGTATATGCTCCTCTCCCAATCAATTGCGACATCTTTAATAAACTGAAAGGCATCCGGATAACGGTCGTAATGTTCAGGTAAGTCAGCAGCCATCTGAAGTGGACTATACATAGTGACATACAGCGCCAACTGATTGGCTAAAGTGCTATTGACGTGGGAATGGTTGTTGGGATTGATCTTGGAAATATCCATTTCAAATATTCCCGGGGTATAATCCATAGGACCACCGATAAGCCTTATAAAGGGCAGAATAGTAACATGATTGGGCTTACTTCCACCAAAGGCCTGGTATTCCGTACCTCGGGCCGACTCGTTACCTATAAGGTTAGGATAAGTTCTGCATATTCCAGTCGGGCGTACGGCTTCGTGAGCGTTGACCATTATCTTATAGTCTGCGGCTTTTTCGAGTGCGTATTGGTAATGATTGTTGATCCACTGGCTGTAGTGGTGCTCGCCACGCGGAAGGATATCTCCGACATAACCGCTTTTTACGGCGTCATAGCCATTGGCCTTCATGTATTGATAGGCAGTATCCAGGTAGCGTTCATAATTCCGGACAGATGAAGACGTCTCATGGTGCATGATCATCTTCACATTCTTACTGCGTGCATAATCCCTAATAGCAGCCATGTCAAAGTCAGGATATGGCGTTACAAAGTCAAAAACATGATCTTTTGAATTGCCAAACCAATCTTCCCAACCAATATTCCATCCTTCCACCAACACTCCGTCAAATCCGTGTTTTGAGGCAAAGTCTATGTATTTTTTTACATTAGCGGTTGTCGCTCCATGCTTACCATGAGGTTTCAATTTAGAATAATCAGTCTGACCTATTAGAATAGAAGGCACGTCAAAGGTATATGACCATTGGCTTTTACCGGTAATCATCTCCCACCAGACGCCGATATATTTAGTCGGCTTAATCCATGAAGGGTCTTTAATCTTACAGGGTTCATTGAGATTGAGCGTCATTCGGGATGCTAATATGTCTCGCGCATCATCGCTCACTATAATAGTCCTCCATGGTGTATGACAAGGTGACTGCAAATGCCCCTTAGTGCCATCGGCATCCGGTGTTATCCAAGATACAAACGAATTGTTTTCCGTATTGTAATTCAAGTGCATGGCGCCGTAATTGATCAATGCCGCCTCATGAAGACTTATATAAAGTCCGCGCTCTGTCTTAAGCAACAGTGGCGTCTGGACACCTGTCTCAGAAAATGGAGTCTGCGAAGCATTAGGGGTAATGGCCGTTTTCATATTTTGCTTTATTTCAGACACTTTGGAAATTGTATAATCATACTCTTGCGTATCATAGTCGCCGGGAATCCAATATGCCATAGGATCTCCTTGTATAGAAAATTGCGTTTTTTCCTCCTTAACGGTAAAATAAATGAGGTTGTCTTGAGTAGGAAATTCGTATCGAAAACCCAGACCATCATCAAAAACTCTGAACCGAATAACCATCATGCGCCCGGTTGCAGGATGATCAAGAAATACAGCCATTTCATTGTAGTGATTGCGGATTTTATTCTCTTCACCCCAGACTGGCTGCCAGACTTCATCAAAAGTCGATTCTACTATATCCTTTATTTTAAAACCTTTATACATCTGACTTCGTGCCTCTGAGGCCTTCTGTTCTGTTTCAGTGGCAAATGTGTTCTTTTCTCCGGCTTTATCCTCCAGTTCAAAGCCTAATTTACTATCAGAAATAACGATTTTGTCTTTATAAATTAGGTTATACGTCGGCTCTCCATCCGGACTTATCAGAAAATTCAACGTAACCTGTCGGGAAGGAGAATAGGTTGTTTGGCTTTGTACAAGATGAACCGTTGCCAAAAAAATAATAAGAAATAACGTACGCATGTGGCTTTATTTAAACTGCGAGTATAATACAAATTTAACCAGGATTCAGTAGTTATCTTTAGTAGAATCAATAAACGACTAGTAATCAATACTATTCGTTCTATTAATAATCAAACTGCAGAATACCGAAATGAGATTAAGAATTAAAATAATTAATTGATTGACTAAAGGTAAATATTTATTTCTACAATACAGTAATTTCGAGATTATTAAAAATAGGGAACAAATATTCAATAATTACAAATGACTTGCAAGACAATAAAGGTGTATGACAAATTTCCCTTTCAATTTTTTATTCCAACTGCCATTTGACACATTATATTGAAAGATTAACTTTTTGAAAAATTATGTAGCTTTGTTTTAATAAGTATGTCTTGAATTAATTATTAGACATTGACAATATTTTTCATCATTTTAAATCCTGTAGAATAGACTTTGATGGCAAAATCAGAAATAGAACTGCTCCAAGCCATTAAGAATGGTCAGTATGATGCCATTGAAATGGTCTATTTACAAAACAGGAAAAAATTCTTCAGTTGGGCACAACAAAGATTTAACGTCAATAATCAGGATTTAGAGGATGTTTGGCAAGAAACCATACTTATTTTTTTTGAAAATGTTAAGAATGGAAGGCTTTTGATATTAAAGAGCAAATTGAGTACTTATTTATTTTCAATTGGAAAGATAATTTTACTTAATAACCATAAAAAGGCCATAAGAACTACTTTTGTTGATATGTTTCCCGAAGAGGAAGATGTTTTGATGGATGACCTTGAGATTGAACGTAATAATGAGGTTTCTGTTGAAACAGCAATGGAATTGTTGGGGGGAGAATGTAAAAAAATACTAATAAGTAAATTTTATATGAGTAGAACAATTGATATGATTAAAGTGGAGTTTGGCATGAAAAACAACAATGTGGTCAGTGCATCCATCAGTCGCTGTTTGAAACGACTAAAGGATATCATTAATGCTAATTTTAAAAAAGATGTCAGAGAATAAAAGTGACGTGATTTTGCAATATTTTGCCGGAGAATTAGATGCAAAGGAAAGAGATTCCTTATTTGAAGCAATGGCACATGATGAAAGTCTCAAAAATGAATTTGACAGTTATCGACAGGTTTTCGATGCTATAGACATTGCAGGCAGAAAGGAGCTTAAACAAAAATTAAATATTGCCGGTAAACAGTCCGACGTCAAAATAAAATGGAGAAATCGATTGCTTTTTGTCGGTCTTTTAGCTTTATTGTTAGTTTTTTGCTTTTGGTTGAGGAATGTTACAAAAAGTGATACCAACATACCCATTAATTCTAAAATATTCCCTCAAAAACCAATGGCATCCAATATACTTTCAGTACCGGAAAAAGATACGAATGTTACAAATCCCAATTTGCCCCTTAATACTAAATTATCCTCTCAAAAACAATTGGAATCCGGCACTTCAGTACCGGAAAAAGAAACGGATATTACTTTGACTCAAAATGATAGTCTCATTGAGCATATCTACAAAGAAAATGCGGATGAACTGTATGCAATGAATTTCACACCATATTATAATCCATCATTATATCCCGGAACAAGGGGCGAGAATGAACAAGATCCTTTCCTCATTTTTATGGAATCATACTGGCAAAAAAACTACACAGCCGCTATCAAGAATTTCAAATTATTATCAAACAGTCAGAAAGCAAACAGCAATCTCCTGTTTTTATATGCCAATGCCTTAGCCGCAAATCATCAATACACCAAAGCAAAAAATATATTCGATGTAGTAGTTCAGGACAATAACTCCAGATATAAGAAAGAAGCAGCATTTTATGAAGCATTGATGTTACTCAAGTTAGGAAAGGCAACAGAGGCAAAAGATATATTTTCTAAAATAGTCAAAGACTCAAGACATCCATATTATACAAAGTCTAAGATGATCATGAATCAATTGTAGGGCAAGGGAGCTCTCTTATTGAATAATTCCAGTGGGAATATTATCACTAACCCACTAATCATTCTTCATAGCAATGCCATTCCTTCAACATACCTACCCCTAACTAAAGTTATATTGTCCGTCATTATTTTATGGGTTAAATTTGGCATTACATTATTTACTTTCAAGTTGCTATAAGTTGTATTCAACTGTTGGTAAATCGATTTGCGCCTCGTAATCAATGGTTTAACGAAGCATTGAAACGGTTTGCACATCAGGTTGTCCCTCATAATCGGAAATCTTCGGTTTTGAAAAACCTCGATTTCAGCATTCGAGTAAAATTCTTCAATTCAAAATTGAGTTGATATGAAACGAATAATAAAAAAAATATCCTGGTTACTCATTCTGACCTTATGTTGCAGTATTTTAATGTTTTCTCAAAATGATTCTGCTTTTTGGAACCAGAATTTAAGCCCAAACGCAAATCATAAGAATAATGACATATATCTCGAACATTTAGATAATACAAAGGATCTATCTCATAAACCTATTTCGAATGAAACGGGAGGTTCACCCATTTTCATTCATCATTATTTCCGAAAAGCCACAAATTTCAAAAAAGAAGGGAATGTTGATTCAATGGTTGAAAATTTAAAGATTTATGTTTCTTTAAATGAAAAAAAGTATGGAGACAGAGATACACATTTTATCAGAGCAGTAATAAACTCAACGATTGAGTTAGATACGGTATCATTTACCAATACTTTTATAAAAGAACTCCAAATATGCTATTTAAATTACAAAAATGGGTTTACGCCAAAAGAAGATATTCAATTATATTGGAAATTAATAGATTATTATAATGATGCATTATATACAGCGGGCAAGTATCAAGAATCTTTAACCTTATTGACAGAAATTGTCCATTTTAATACTATACATAACTTAAGAAATCAATTTTACCCTGCCTACTTTCTTTTCTTCAAAGGTTATTTACACCAGTATTATAACCAATTGGCTCAGGCTGACTCTTGCTTTATGGCATCAAAACGACAGTTTGAATATGAAAATAATGGCATCTACACAAATGAGTATAGTGATCTGTTGATACAGATGGCTGACTTTTATAAAACAATAGACTATTATCATGAACTAAAAAAAATATCACTGATTCGAATATATCGCACTGATTCACTTTTGGGAACAAATCATATTAATTCCATAAACCCCAAAGTCAATCTTGCCAATGCATACTATTATTTAAATGAATACAATCAGGCTAAAGTGGCCTTTCAGTCGGTTTTCACTACTTTCAACTCACTACCTGCCTATTATAACTTTACATACGAATATGGAAATACATTGTATTACTTTGCTAATTTCCTCATCGACAGGGATCAATTGACAGAGGCTTTACCCTACCTACATTTGTGTGACTCTTTACTCGCCAGAGAACCTAGTCTGGGAAATAAGAAAAAAAGATATATCGCATTTTCGCTGAGTCAAGTATATTTTAAAGAAGGCAATCTTAAGAAAGCAAAAAAATACTTATTACAGTCCCTTGAATCTATAAATAAAAGTTTTGGTTCGGATCAAAAAGACAATAAATCGATACTTAAAATGCTGGCACAGGTGGAGTTCTTTCTTGATAAAGATATGTCAAACAACAATAATGAATATCTGTTAAAATCATTGGAAATCTATTTTAATGAAATCAATGATGCCAAATATTTTATGTCCTTTCAGGAGCTTGAAGTATTTATTAATGACGCCTCCTATTATCTTGACATCTTATTCTCTTCTCTAAAAGAAAATGAAAAAAGCAACCTTTCTACTTTGGCATACAATAGCCGGTTGTTTTTGAATGGATTCGTTTCTAATTCAATTATGAGAATTCACCGCCTGATTCAAACGAATGACTCGCTTAAGGAAAATTATAAAACCATTGCTGAACTAAATTCTAAAAATCTCAATAAAGAATTAGCGTTAGACAGCCTTGAATATAGACAGATTGATAGAAGTGAACAGATAAACGAACTGGAAAAAGAGCTTAATCGAACTTCAAGGTATTTTTCAACTGATATTAAACCCATTTCAATACAAGACATTAAATCTAATTTAACGGATAAAGAAGCATGTATTGAATTTGTTTTTTTTAATTATAAGGTAAACATCGATTCTGTTTGCCCTACTTATGGCGCATTGATATTAAAGAAGAATGACACATTTCCTGAATTTATTACTTTTCAATCAAATCAACTATGTTCATTTCTTCTTGGTGCTGTGGATAAACCCGACTTCCAAAGCATAAATTCATTATATCAAAACAATGAATTATCCTCATTATTGTGGAAAACACTCCTGCCACATTTAAAAGGTATTACGACATTATATATCTGCCTTGATAACAACTTACACAAAGTAAATATTAATGCCTTAATGATTGACAATAAAAATACAGCTAACGATGTATTTGATATCGTTGTATTGAACTCCACTAGAGATGTCCTGAAAATAAAGCAAAAGCCTAACACTGAAACACAGCCGAAAGAAGCATTAGTCATCGGTAATATTTGTTTTAATTCTACATTGGATAGAGTAAAAAAATCAAATAATAAAATACACGGCAACACTCCTACTTTTAAAAAAGTATCCTCATCTTCTAAAAATTCACCGAAATGGAAGCCATTGATATACTCAGCTGAAGAAATCAAGTCTATTACCAAAAGCTTAATCCAATCCAATTACTTCGTAAAAGAGCTCTCCCAAAATAATGCCTTAGAGCAATACTTAAAAAAATATAAATATGTATATAAAACAGCAATTTCACCGCAAATAATCCACTTTTCAACGCATGGTTATTTTATTAGACAATATCAAGAAGAGAATAAGAAAATATGTGACTGTGGGTTTGATGTTAAATCCACTTATTTTGATTCGCCAAATTGCGGTTTGATACTCAGTGGTGTCAACAATAATATATCCTATAATACCTCATCCAATAGTGCGGATGATGGCATTCTGTCCGCTAAAGAGATCATGCAACTTAATCTAAATAATACAGAACTAATAGTATTATCCGCTTGTAATACCGGTCTTGGGGATATTCATTCGACAGAGGGAGTTTATGGTTTAGGTAGAGCTTTCAAAATTGCCGGTGTGAATAAAATCATCATGACCCTTTGGCAAGTACCCGATTATCAGACCATGGAACTCATTACTCTTTTTTATAACAACCTTCTAATAAGAAAACTTTGTCCAAGGAAGGCATTACATGAAGCTCAGAAAACTATGCGCTTAAAGAAATATGAACCGTATTATTGGGCAGGCTTTATTATAGTTGAATAACAACTTTTTTCATTCGAATTTCCTCCTTTTTCTATATTTAACCCACATTCCGTTTTAGACAAAGCAGAATCGATGTACGATTCGTGCTCAGCACTATACGGTTTTTCAAAACCTTTACAGCTCAATTCGGGTTTATGCTATACGAATTGTAAAAGTAAAATAGACCAATATATCTTTTCCATCAATTGGTCTATATTAAAAGTCAAATCGGTATTTGATTATCTATTTTTAAAATTAAAATATTGTTTGAATAACGTAAAATTGCCAACTAAATCCCAATAAATAACTAAATTTACACATTAAATATATTTATCATGTCTGATCGCATTAAAATTGCTATTCTATCCGGTGGAGACACGGAAGAAAGGGTTGTATCTGAAAAAAGTGCCAAGGTTGTGCACCGTTATCTCCACGAAGACAGATATGATGCAAGGCTCATAGATATTAAAAGGGATAGATGGACGGATATAATAACCGGTCAGTCTATTGATAAAAATGACTTTTCCTTAGACTTTGATGGTTCTAAATGGCGTCCAGAAGCTGTATTCTGCGCTATTCACGGCGCTCCTATGGAGAACGGCGTCATACAAGGATACTTCGACATTTTAGGCATTCCATACACCTGTTGCAATGGCTTTGTCTCCGGCCTTACTATGAATAAATCTTTGACAAAAAGAGCCCTTAAGGGTCTGGTGTCCATGGCTCAAGAAGTATATATTACCAGGAAGGCCTTTTTTGAAGGGTTAGACATGGAAGACATCATCAGCCGGTTGGGATTGCCGGTCTTTGTCAAACCCAATGCACATGGATCCAGCTTCGGCGTCCGCAAAGTAAAAACCAGAGAAGAACTATTGCCGGCTATAGAATATGCCTTTCAATTTGATGAGAATATCATAGTGGAAGCGATGATGGCAGGTAGAGAATTTGGCAATGGCGTCATGCGTGTCAAT
Organism: Saprospiraceae bacterium; assembly: GCA_018057925.1. GTDB lineage: Bacteria > Bacteroidota > Bacteroidia > Chitinophagales > Saprospiraceae > Parvibacillus. The sequence continues at coordinate 94,533 of JAGPCT010000004.1, read as the reverse complement.
GGTGAAATCGTCGTCTTGCCTGTGACAGAAATCATTCCGGAAAATGAGTTCTTCGACTTTGAAGCCAAATATGAAGGCGCCTCAAAGGAGGTCACCCCGGCTAACATCAGCGCCGAACTGACTCAACAGGCGCAACAGTTGACCGCCACTATTTATCAGGAATTAAATTGCTCCGGCTTCGTCAGAATAGATTATATATTGATAGGCGAGACCTTTCATTTGATAGAAGTCAATACAGTGCCCGGATTATCTGAGGCGAGTATCATTCCACAACAAGCACAAGCCCATGGTTGGACTTTGTCACAATTTTTTGATTTGGCAGTGCGCGAAGTTCTTGTACCTTCATCATAAACGAGTATTTGCGGAAAGTCGAAAAATCTACCATCTCTTCATCTCGATTGAATCAGCGCCCTATAACAGCAGCTTTCTGCGCCCAATATTCAACCTCAATCCGACAGAAGCTGTCAATTCATGTCGATTGTTTTGAACGATTACACTCTTTTTCTTTCTCCATAATACCGATGCATCGGCGTAAAGATTGTGATAAATGCTATAAGATGCGTCCATTCCGAATATCCAAATGTCTGCTCGATATCCATTGGGTAAGTCAACACCGAATTCAGACGTTCTGTCTTTATTGAGTTTCAAAATATTGCTCCCGCTATTGATTCCGTTGTAGTCTTCGCCGGCAACAGCATACATCATAAAAGGATTGAGTTCCAAAGCCGGAAAGGGGACATATCTCAGTTGCAGGATGTTTTCATAAAAATTGGCTCCCATCGGATGTGCCAATGGCTGGAGATGATGAGAATAATTGGCTGTACTATCACTATCTGAATAAGTATAAGGTCTGACCAGATTAAATTCTACTCTCATATCAAGATGATCAATGCCCGCTACATCAAAGTATTGAAGCCCCGCCTGAATGCCATATTTATTGCCCCACCAGCCATTTTGTTTTAGTAGATTTTTGATAATCAATTCGTCTAAAAGCAACTGTCCGTATAATTTAATAGACCTTCCTAGCTTTATGCTCATGTCAGCCCCTATCATGGCATTATCCGGACTCCCAACCATTTGTTCAACTGTTCTATAAAATATAACCGGATTGAGATATTGTAGTTCAAAGTGATTGGGACGACTAAAGACAATGCTTTCAAACAATCCAATATTGATTCGATCGGTCAAGTTGAGACTCAGGTGATGAGTTGCAAAATATTTCTTTGGAATCAGCCTGTCGCCCGCCCTTTGACCTTGTGCATTGAGCTCGGCAAAAATATTTTCATAATCAAATATCCACACCCTTGTATTTAGTTTCAGATAAAAATAATTGGCGCCAACATCTGACAAAAACAACGATCTGTATCCATTGCCAATAAAATTACGACCATGCCCCAATTGTACACTAATCTCTGGAATAATATTGAATCCAATTATTCCTTGTGAGCTCAAGTAGTCATAGCCACGGACATTTTTTGCAAAGGATGGTTCATATACTTTGATATAACCCGCGCCCGGCACAGCTCCGGTCTGCGCTATCCATCTATTAGTATACGCCGGAAATGCCTCTTGTGTCTCATGGAGGGACGAATAAAACCAGACTTTATCCGCAATTCCTCCTCTCATTTCTATACCTCTAACATTGCGAAAAGTAGTCGAAATACTGTCACCATAGGCTTTACCATAGTTGAAATCAAAGACGGGGTTGAGTCTAAGGTAAAAATTTGATTTGTCCACTTGAATAAAATTGGAAGGTGTCTTGTAGAAAACATTCAAAATAGGCTTTCTATTCCAATGCGGCCTATAGTTCCGATAGCTCGTCGAATTATCCTTTAGAAAAGCATACGTTTCTCCTTCCATATTTTCATCAATGAGATACTGTATATCAGCCTTGTCTCGCAGGCTTGTCTGAGTGAGCGTATCCAATTGGTGAAGAAGCATACTGAGGTCAGCCCTTGTAATGTATCGGTGACTCGAATGATATTCATTATGGTCTTCCAGCTTCATCGCTAATCGATCCACCAGAACTTGTATCCGGTCATTATTACTTATTGGAATAGATTGGCAAAAGGCCTGACCAGAAATGACTAAAAAGCAGAATACCAAGCATGGCAAATTTCCCATTTTATTCTTTGTCATAATGAAATCAATTTTTCCACTTAAAAGTCTGTATCATGTGTTGAACATCTTTCTTCATAAAATCAGCAATGGGCGCCAAAGAGTCTTGATTGGTTCTGGCGTTGAAATACAATGCCCCTCGAAGGAAATGCTTCGTGCTGTCCGTTACAAAAAACTGATACGTTGAAGCTACAGGTCCTTCGATTGAAAATATCGTACCGTAAACTTTTCCGGGTAAGTCAATGGGTATTTCGTCAATAAAGTTAGCCTTCTTATTATGTACACCTGCCAACTTGTACGCATCGTTCAACACACTAAAAAGTTTGTTCTTCTTTCCAAGCGGATAATATGTACAAAAAATTAAGCTCTGAAATTCCGGAACATAAATATTAAACCAACAAGCATCTACCGGCTTTTCTCCAAAAAATGAAGTGTCTTGAATAATCTGAGCGTATGCCGGATACTCAAATGTAAATTGACAAAAATTGGTGTCAAAGGGCACATACTTCTTTACCGGATAAATGACTCTTGGAAAAGAACGAGGCTTTGGCGTGGGCAGACTATCACTCTTGCATTGTATCAAGGTAAATATTGAAAACAGCAAAAATATTAACTGGATGCTCTTATTTCGGTTCATGCGCTTTTTCCTTTATGGAACAAAAATAGTTCTATAATCCTTAATCGTAAAGAATTTAATCCAAATTCCACATAAAGACAATATTTTGCCTTTAATATGAATTCGGGTTGAACTATGATGAACCTTCGGGACAGCATAATCCCGAAGGGATGACATTTTTATAAAAAACGTAGAACAATATTTTCAAAATCCCGAAGGGATGACATTTTTACAAACCAAGAAAAAATGTATCTGCTCAAAAAAACTGGGACGAATAGATGGAATAATCATTTCACCCATTCTGGGTTCCTCTTTCTGCTATTGAATCTATTCTATAATAATGACAACCCTTCGGGTTTATTTTGATACAAAATGGGGTTGGATTCAGCTCGTCCAAAAAAGTATGAAAATTTTTTACAAATAATACCGATTGGATATTCGTAATAGCCCAATTACATTGGCCTAAACGACTATCATCCCGAAGCTTCGGGAGAATTTTGATTTTAAAGAAATCCCGTTTTTCGGGAACACCAAAATATGTTGGACTAATTTATAAATCAATTTGGTATAATATAGCTGAATTACATCTAACTAAATCACAACATGTTGATTATCCAATATATGGAGATACATTGATTCGTGACAATTTGAATTTCAACACAACAACCAGTTAGCAATATATTTCTTAAAGAAACTATTGTACCTTTAATATGAATTTGGGTTTAATAGAATGAGTCATTATTGGTTGAGAAAAGGGCATTAGACTAAACAAAGATATTGTACATAAAGTCTATTTATTCATTTTCAAAAACCACAATATTGACAATCCAATAATTAAAAGCAACCACGGCACAAAACGTCCATAGTCCGTTGTTCGGTCTTCTCGCACCGTGCCATCATTCGTTTTTGGAGAGTTTGGGTTTGTCATTTTAATAAATTTATTTTCTTCTAAAACGAGTTATTATTTCATTAAAAAAAGTCAATTCTTCGGCGTTTAAATATCGCTTTGGAATAACGGAAGCCATTTCTCTCATGTGAAAAATAAAGATATACTCGTCATCCTGAACAATATCATAACGGGTGGCAAAATCTACTTTGGATTCTGAAGATGCTGTTTTTACAATATAATGGTCGTTGTATATATGATATTCAATAGGGTGTTTAAAATTTTTATTGGTATTAAACTGTCTGCTGTAATTAGAACGTGTTAGTTTTATCATAGCTCCAGCAAATAAAGTTGCAAACAAAATAGATAAACCTATGGATAAATACAATCCAACACCGGCCATTGTAAAGATCATGACAAAGAATGCAGCCATCACAACTCCAAGTATTGCAGACCGAAGCTTTCTCCTTTGTAATATCAATTCGCATAATGCTTTGATGTCTTCCTGCTTTATCTCTACCGTAATTTTAAATCGCTCCAAGATTCGTTTCATTTGCTTTAAGGGTAAAGATATTCATTTTTGAGCCTTCATATATTAAATATTGGAACTAAATAAATCAATTTTCTGTCAATCTTGAAACCATTATCAAGAAATGTGCATTAAATGAACAATTAAACTTACCGTCTTATGTCTTCGTATTATGATGATGTATATGCCATTGTAAGGCTCATCCCCAAAGGTCGAGTGTCCACTTTTGGTGCCATTGCCAATGCGTTGGGTCTTGGTTCTGCCAGAATGGTTGGTTGGGCGCTCAATCAATCTTCTTCGGCCATCATGTCTATTCCTGCCCACCGAGTGGTCAATAGAAAAGGTGTCCTGAGCGGTCAACTTCATTTTGACCCACACCATACCATGGCACAACGTCTGGAGGAAGAAGGCCTGCCCATCATTGACAACGTAGTTCAGGATTTTGATAAATATTTTTGGGATCCTACCGAAATAGTCAAATAAAAAAGATTGATTTCTTTTGACTCAAATTGGCAGTGAAGGCTTTGAAAAAGTGAATAGTGCTGATTTTAAGGGACATCCCGATACTCGATTCAGCATTAGCAAATGCGGAATTTGGACAATGACATTTTTTATTCGCTCTATGAAACCACCTTTTTAGGATAATGAAACATTTTTATCAATAAAATATTCTTTTTTCTTACTTTATTTCGATGCAAACAATAAAAAATGTTAATACGCTGTTTTAGAAGAGAAAAGTAATTCTATGTTAAATTTTTAAAACAACTCCTTAAATATGAGTCAAACCTATACAATTCCAAATAATCAATTTTATTCTAAGAAAATTAAAAATTACACCTTTGCCTTTGTCAATGAAACCCTTGACAGATCAGACATAACACCGACACTTTCTCAGATTCTTCCTGACTGCAAGTTTGAACCAAAGAAATCTACGCTCGAAGCCATTTTAGCTTATAGTAAAAAGAAATAGCTCATTTGTTATAAACCCAAATTCCGCATTAGACAAATGTGGAATCGATTTACGACTCGTAATCAATGATTTACAGAAACCATTGAAACGATTCGTACATCGGGATTAACCTTCATAATCAGCACTATACGGTTTAACAAAACCTTTACTGCTGAATTGGGGATAAATAATGCTCCGGATGTGCAAGGCGATCTTTGTACATCTGTATAGCATTGGAATATCCCCAATACATTGCATCTACGATTAGGGCGTGACCGATAGATACTTCCTGCAACAAAGGTAGGCTATGGGCATAAAAGGCAAGGTTTTTCAAATTAAGATCATGTCCTGCATTTACACCCATTCCAATCTCCATAGCCCGACGGGATGCTGCAATGTGGCCTTGTATATCTCCTTTCTTATCAACTTCGTACCTATGTGCGTAAGGTCCTGTATAAAGCTCAATTCTATCAGCCCCTGTATCTTGTGCGGCATTGACATGGTCTGCATCAGCATCTATAAACAACGAAACCCTGATTCCTGCTGATTTAAAGGCCGGAATGATCCTTTGTAAAAAGGTGCTGTCTTTCTTAAAATCCCAGCCATGATCCGAAGTCAATGCTCCCGGTGGATCAGGCACAAGCGTGACCTGATCGGCATGATTGTCGATGACCAGCTTAATAAAATCATCGGTTGGATAGCCTTCGATGTTTAATTCTGTTTCGATGTGCGCTCTCAATATCGGGATGTCGTCATATCGAATATGCCTTTCATCGGGCCTTGGATGTACCGTTATACCCTCAGCACCATAATCTTCTAAATCTAAGCTCATCCGCAACAAATCAGGATAATTGGCTCCTCTTGAATTACGAACTAAAGCTATTTTATTAACGTTAACGCTTAATTTTGTATTCATTCTTTCTTAATGTATGAATCTATATTTTATACGAATTGTAAAAGTAAAATAAACCAATCTATTTTACTTTTATACAATCGTAATACCGCTGATACTTTTAAATAGACCAATATATCTTTTCCATCAATTGGTCTATGTTAAAAGTCAATTCGGTATTATTCAGGTGATTAATAATTTTCTCCTTTTTTCAACCCCGCCCCTGTACATAAACGATATATTTTTCTTCAAAATAAGATTCCGGAAAATACTTACTTATGGCATAACTATCCACAAAGTCTCCCTTAGGCAATAGCTTTGCCTCCTGCTTGAACAAAGGGCCTTTCAAAGCAATCAAGCCATTGGGGATGGCATGCCTCTCCTGTTGACTGATGTGCTTCATAGACCATTGGGTCAACTCCTTCAAATCAGCTACAGCACGGGTCACCACAAAGTCCACCTTGATTTTCATGCTTTCTGCCCGGGATACAATCGCCTCAACATTGGTCAGATTGAGGCGCTCACTGATATCTCCGACAACCTTGATTTTTTTAGCAATACTATCCACTGCATAAAATTGAGTCTCCGGAAATAATATTGCCAATGGAATAGCCGGAAATCCGCCCCCAGTCCCCAGATCCATCACCTTTGCGCCCGGCTTAAAGTTGACATACTTTGCTATCGCCAGACTATGCAATACATGGTGTGTATAAAGATAGTCTATATCCTTCCTTGAAATGAGGTTAATCTTTTCATTCCACTCTTTATACAACGGCATTAGTTGTGCAAACTGTTCTTTTTGTCGGTCGCTGAGATTCTTAAAATATTTTAAAATGATTTCCACGCTTTTTGCTTTTTAAGAAGCCCAAAAATAGTCAGAATTAATGTTATCCAAGGATACAATATTTCAAACCCGACCCAATCAACTATAGAAAATCCTTGACGTAAACTTTTTTGAATTTTTATCCAACCCAGCCATCTGATTACAAAATGGACGATGAGCAAAAAAAATCCCGCGATCCATAGATGCATAGCAACACATATTGCTAACCATATATAAAACATCAACCAAGAAAAATGAATTCCAGCCAACATATATTGAATTGTAGCCGGATACCTACTGCTGACACTGTAATGTCTTGTCTTTTGAGCGACATATTGACCTGCATCACGTATTCCCTTTGTGTTGACGAAGCTATGTATATCCGTCTGAAAGTATATGGATCTGCATCCTTTCTTTGCAAGTATTGACTGAACGGTGAGATCATCATCACCGGCAGCAATATCCGTATGCTCTTTGAAATACCCGACCGCCTCCAGTGCCTTCTTATGATATGCAAGATTACGCCCTACCCCCATATATGGCCATCCCAAACGACCCAAGCCAATATATTGCAAAGCCGTAATGACATTTTCATACCGTGAATAGCTGTTTACAAAAGTCTTTTCTGCCAATATCGGACTGTAACCGGCAACAATGCAATATCCATCGGCTAAAGGCGCCGACATCAACGCAGCCCATCTATCAGAAGCAGGATAACAATCGGCATCAGCCAATATGATAATGTCGTGCTGTGCACTTAATATTCCTTTTAATAACGCATCCTTTTTACCGGGATGATGCTTTGACTCCATTTGAATGATGCGTAGCTCCGGATGATTTATGGCTAATTCTTCTAATATTGAAATGCTTTGATCGGTGCTATGGTCATCCACTACTATTACCTCCAAATTGACCCCTTTTTGATTCAAAAAACAGGGAAGATAGTTCAATAAATTGTCGGCCTCATTGCGAGCGCAAATTATCAACGAAACATCGAGATTTTCTTTTGGAAATATGCCGGATTGTCGGTCTAATTGATGAGCACATAATATCCAAAATAAAGCCTGAACGACTACCACTACAGCCAGAATACCTATAAAAAGTGCCATCATCACTTAGAAAAACCATTTGGTTGACAGAATAGATATTTAGAATTAAAAATCATGCTAGTATAGCGTTGTAGATTATCGAATGCTAAGGTAAACAAAGATACCCGGCAGTTCTGAAAAAAAGTGCTTTTAATTATTAACCTGAACCGAACTTCTTCTTTTTTATGAAAATAACGAAAAAAACTTTCTGATATGAATCACTGAATTCCATAGTAATGAAGGATACTTCAGCATTCCTGTGGATTTTACTTTATAGGATATGAGAAAATAATAATACGATTTCAGTGCCGAAATAAAATGAAAATTGAGATTATTTCTGATTTTTGAATGACGAATAATTTCCGGAAAGTCTTCGCCATATTGTAGTTTGAAGTTACAATAAGTTAGAAATTGTCTTTGTCTTAAAAGCTTCAAATAGTCTGAATTTGATGACTCCTGCATTTGTATATAATCGGTTAATTCAACATAGAAAGAATGAACATCATCCATCAATGCAGTAAGGTGTTCGGAAGTCATAGGTCTGCTATATGATGCTTCGCGGTAATCCTGATGAATCACGGTAAGAGGGATATTGTCAGTTATTATGACGGCGCCATGACGGACGCACTTTAGGACCAAAAATGGATCGTTTAAATAGACGTGGTCTTCATCCCATCCGGCAATATCATTCAAAAATTCTCTTTTCCAAAGGTTGCTACAAGTACTGCCTGCTGTACCTAAGACCAGACCTTGGATAAGATCTTGAGGGACCGGTTTTACAAACTGATGAATCATTCCATGTGGATTGACAATTCGGATGTAAGCCTCTCCAACTATCATATCAGATGGCTTCATTTTGCTTTGAATCAAATTAATTTGATGCAATAGTTTGTCAGGCAATAGTTCATCATCAGCATCCAGAAACTGTAGCCAATTGCCTTGAGCCACTCTCATCCCTTTATTACGGGCATAGTTAGCACCCTTCCTCTCTTCATGGACAAGGCGTATTTTGGGATATTGCGTACTGAGCTCTTTGGCTATCATTGGACTTTCATCCGAAGAATTGTTGTCCACCAAAATAATTTCCAATGGCATCATACGCTGAGACATCACACTTTCAACAGTGTTTTTAAGCGTTTTTGCTGCGTTGTAGTATGGAATGATGACAGAAACAGTCATTGTCAGCCGGATTGTAATGAATTTATTTTCCGAAAGGTAACGGTTTTGCTGTGTTTATTTGTTTAAATTGCTATAAAATTAAGGATATACCAAATTGGATTATAAAACAATCAAACTTTCTTAAATACCGATTGGATATTCGTTTAGGACAATGTCGAATATCCAATCAGAATTATAGACGATTCTGTACATACTCCTATTCCGAATAAAGTCAGTACTCTGAAGGCAAGGCGACCATATTTCGAAATAACTAGAAAATCTCCTTTGCCTTAACGTTTCATTCTTTATACCAATTTACTATGAGTCTGACCATTGCCTATTTCGTCCACTTTTAGGGAGCAAGGGGCTACAAAGATAGTTGCTGGTTCAACTCAAGTGTTTTCGGTATATACAATATTACGGAATAGCGGGTTTGTACTAAACATTTCAATCGTTTTTATTGCACAACTATATCCGAGTACTTAACATGCATCTAACTCCGGTAAGCAATAAAAACAACTTCTAAAATCTTTTTCCAATAGACACTCCAAAGCGTGGAAAAATAATTTGATCTTCGTAGTAAATTGAATTATCCTTGTCTTTACTTATAAAATTACGACCTAAGCCACCAAAAAACTGAAATACTAACTGCTTGCGAATTACAAATTTGCCACCAAGCGCAAATGTGGGCCCAAACTGAAAGGAAGTCTCCTTTTTAGAATTGTAATAATAGTTAGAAGTATTAAAACCACCAAGACCTCCCTCTATGAAAAATCCGGATGCATATCTTGAACCAACATACAAGCGATAGTTGATACCATAAGCCGCATCAATATCCCAAGCCCTATTGTTGTCCACATTAAATTCACCATATAAGCCGAAGCCTGAATTTTCATTTATCAAATATTCATACGATAATCCAACATTGCCCAGCACAAGGTGCAATGCATCTATTGATATTTCATTTTTATAGACTTTATTGTTCTCTTGTGCGTTGACTGTCCCAACATATACAAGCATAAAAAGGAGAAGTAATTTTTTCATTTTTTATTTTTTACGTAATTAAATAATTTTATACCAATCTGTAAAACTAAATATTATATATTAATGTGTTGTTATTATTAATATACTTTTTTAATTTTTTAATAATATTTTAACGTTATTGAAGTTTATTTATAACAGTTTCCAAGGTATTAACGAGAGGTTAATATAAATAGTTTGGTCTATTATTTACAGGACATATTGTACAAATTTCAATCATTTGAAGAAACTCAACTCATTTGAATTTGTGGTGACTTTTTTTCATGTACCTTCAATCATACCTTTTTTCTTTTTAATTTATTTTCATTTATTTGAAATGAGTCGATGTAAATACTTTAAGTTTGTGCATTAAAATGTTGTATTTTACTTGAGATATATTCTGATTTATCCTGTACTATTATTGCTAAAGCAAAGACGGAATATGCTTGAGGTCTTGGTAGTCCTTTTAAGCATTTTAAGTTTTTATAGTGTGGATACTCAAGCGCAGGATCGTAATTTGAATAAAAATTTTGATACAAGTCAAGACACTATTCCAAAGAAAGATAGTACTCAAAATGAGCTTTTGGCAGACTTGTTTGACAATGACACCCTAAAAGTTACCTATGTCCAATATGGACGCCGTTATACCTTATTGCCGTTTGATGATAGTTTACTTAGCCTTAGCATGAGGCAAATTGATTTTGCCAGAGCGCAAGATGTAGATTATCTTACCTTGGGTAATATCGGTTCGCCGGCTTTCAACCCACTTTTCAGACCTAAAGAACGATCGGCATTTGATATCGCTGTGCATGGATTTGATTTATATACCATGACTTTTGACAACTTTAAGTTGTACCGTCCAACGACACCCTATACTCAAGTGCGTTGTGCCACGACAACAGGTGTTAGAGACGACAATGTTTTTACAGGGAAGTTTAGCCGCAAATTTGCCAAAAACCTCACTTTTAATCTTGACTATACTCGTATCAACCAAGTTGGAGAGTTTTTGAGGGATCGGATGCGCAACACCAATTTTGCAGTCGGCCTCGAACAAAATCATTGGAATAACCGGTATAAGACGCACCTCATCTATATTTACAATCAATTCCTGCGTGAAGAAAATGGTGGCGTATTCCAATATCTTGACATCTCCTCCGGGCCAAGCGGGCAAAGGCTAAGTATGCCTGTAAATATTGGTGAAGGAGGCTCTAAATATCGTGAATGGGGTATTTTATTCAATAATGACCTGTATCTCATCGGCAAGAAAAAAACCGATTCTAATCAAGGCCTCCATTTGGGCTATGAAATCAGTTATAAGCGCACGAACAACTTATTTTATGACACCAACGTGAGATCAACTGCAGACTCAATATACTATCGGAATTTTAACCGGGATATCAGGGGAGTTCGCAATAATTATGAGCACAAAGTATTCCTCAATAGAGCATACCTTTCTTTGGTCGGCACAGAAAACAAGATGATTCATCAGACTACCGATTATCTGCGAGGTGGCTTAGCGTTGGAACATAACCGACTTTCTTATCTCCCAACTGATTCGTCATTTTCCTTATTGATGCTCGAAGGAGATGGTCACTGGAGCCTGTCAGACATTGCAGGAATCCAAGCAAAGGGCTATTATTTGCTCAATTCCCTGACTCCTATTTTTAACCTTAAAAGTAATGTTCATGGGCGGTTGGGTAAGTTGTTGCAGGCAGACGCGTGGTTTGAGGCAAGCAATCAATCCCCTTCCTATCTATTGACCAATTTGCACCTTAATTCCAAGTCAATCTTTTCAAAGGATGCAAAGAATACCTTCCATACCTATTTCGGTGGAAGGGTAAAGATACCTGCTATTAAGCTGGAAGCCTCTATTCACCAAAACGTCATTCAAAACTATACATATATTGATAACAATTGGCAGACACAACAGATTGAACATGCACTGTCCGTGACCGGAATACAAGTAAAACATCAATTGAAATGGGGAGTATTTCACATGGACAATAGTGCTTTGTGGCAGCTTAGCAGTGATGACAATCTGAGATTACCACAATGGGTGAGTCGTCATGCTGCTTATGTCGAAGGCAGACTTTTTAGTAAAAAACTGACTATCAATATCGGTTTGGAAGGTAGAGTTTTGGCTGGTTACAATCGAATGGGATATAGCCCGATATTATTCAATTTGTACAATATCGAATCAAGTTCAAACAGCAACGTGTTTACCTATGATGCCTTTCTGTCTTACAAAATAAGACTTCTACGAGGCTTTATCAGATTGGACAATATCAACAGTCTCTATGATAAGAGCGGACAATTTCAGATCGCCCAATATCCTATCGATGCCTTTGCCATTCGGTTAGGCTTTGACTGGACATTTAACAATTGATTTCAACAATATAGGGCCACTTTTTCATTTCCCTTTTTTATGTTTGTCTTTTCTTTCTAAATAATAAGCTTTCAGATGATTTTTGGTTTTAAAAAATATTGTTTACTTCTTTCCTTTTTGTTTCTTGGAATTTCGGGCTTTTGCCAGCAGTTTATGATGCAAGGCTGGTATTGGGATTATCCTAAGACAGCTGCAGGAAAAAGCTGGGCTGACAGCCTAAATAACAAGGTGGTTAAGTTGAAAGATGCCGGATTTACGCATGTTTGGTTACCTCCACACACTGCTTCTTCTTTTGGACAAGGTAGTAATGGTTATGATCCTAAAGACCTCTATATCGGAAATACAACAACGGGATTTGGCAACAGACCATCTTTAGATGCATTGTTAAATCAATTGAACAGCAATTCTATTCACCCTGTTGCCGATATGGTGATGAATCATCGCGACGGAGGCAAAGCCGAAAACAATCCTGGATTAAAATCTTACATACAGAATTTTGACTGGAATAAAGCCAACAATGGTGACAATCCCTTCCCTTCTGATCGCTTCCGCTGTATTTTACCTTTAGGTGGAAGTAGTGGCAATGGCGCAGGAGATTATTATTTTAAACTCAGCTCAGCTTCAGGACATAGTCGATTTGCCAATAAGTCTTATAAACTCTATATGCAAACCTCTCTTGTAGGCTATCAAAATCAGCCGGTTATCAATGAGGTAGAACCCAATGGTGGCGGCGATTGCAACCAAACAAACAACACACTGCCACTGGGTGTTGACTTGATAGGATATACTGATGCAAGTGGATGTACTGTAGATGAGTTCAAAGTCCATCTCAATGTCGGTGATTTTAATGCTGCCGGAGATTATTTAGAAATATATATGACCAATCCCAATGGGGATTACTCTGACCACCGCTTTTATGGTATTTGGAATGCAAGTGCAGGTGCCAATGTCATAAACCAATTAGAATATCAGACTTATACCGACTTTTCAGGACTGCCGAGTGGACAGGGAGAGATGCATTGGGATTGTTTTAAGCCCAATTTGACCAATTCAACCGGACTAAAAGGTGATCAAGACGGCATGTTCTTCTTTTATGATTATGACCAGAATACCACGTGTGCCAGAGATGCATTGTTTGCTTGGGCGAAATGGAACTGTCAGACACTAGGCATAAAAGGCTTTCGGTTGGATGCCGTCAAGCACTTTCCTGCTGATTTTGTGGGAGATATGCTTGATTATTTGCATGATAATGGAATAGACCTGGACCTCATCGTCGGTGAGTGGTATAGCACAAATACAGGCGAACTGACGGGCTGGGTAAACAACGTCTTGGCGTCAATGAATGCCGGAACCAAGGCTGCGATGCAACCAAAGATTTTTGACTTTGCACTACGAGAATCATTACGTCAGGCTTGTGATTCTTATGAGTATGATGCCCGCAATATTTTTACTTCTTCATTGAATGCAAGTGGATTATCCGGTTATAATATTGTCACCTTTGTCAACAATCATGACTTCCGCGATGCTTCAGGCTTTGCTTCCCTCGTCCAAAATGATGTGATGCTCCCTTATGCTTATATTTTAACTAATAATCAATTGGGTGTACCTTGTGTGTTTTATCCCGATTACTTTGGCTATTATGGTGACGCTGCCAACCGAAGCGCTCCACCACCACTTAAGGATTACATCAAACAACTAATAAAAGTACATAAGGATTATATCTATGGCGCAACATCGGCAGTATATCTTACTGCAATCGGTTCTGGTTATAGCTCAAACTTTATCCATGGGTATCCTAATACTTCCGTGATTTACCAGTTAAAAGGCTTACCTTCCGGTAAAGATGTTGTAGTCGCTATTAATTTTGCCGGTGAAGACATGGAAGTAGAACAAAATATTGAGACGACGGGTGTGCCCAATGGAACAAAATTTACCGATGTGACCGGATTGAGCAATGGCAATAGTGAAATAATTCTCAATGGCAGCATATTAAATCTCAAGTTAAAAGCACGGTCTTATGCAGTATGGGTAGAAGGCGAGAATCCAATCATACCCCTTCCTGTTCAGGTGATACAGTTTGAAGCTGCAAAATCTGATAAATCAATCAGGATAAGTGGCACATTGACAGGGCTGGACAATACAAAGGAGGTTGTTTTACAAAAATCAAAAGATAACAAAAGGTTTCATGACTTAGACGTGTTGGATTACTTGCCGGGGAAGAAAGATTTTTCATTTGAATACATGGATAACAAGACGGATCGATTTAATTACTATCGACTTGAAATTATATCCTTTGATGGACAAAAAAGTTATTCAGAAATCGAAGCCGTCGATTTACAATCCAATGGTTTGATTTTAGTAAATTCGATTACCGAAAATAATCTTATGTTTGAATCCAGTATATCGCAACCAATGTATTTTCAGGTGTTTGACGTCAGAGGAATAGAGTGCTCGCAAGGGACGATGCATAATAATGTCATCGATGTGTCTTCATTACACAGCGGCATTTATTTTGTGCAAATAGAAAATAATACGGTGTTTAAATTTATTAAAAAATAGATAGCTGTTTTCTGATAAAAACTCGTTAGGAATTCCAAACAGTTGCGTGACCTATCCTTTGATGGGAATAACGTAAATGATGCCTTATTACGATGTACGAATCGTTTCAATGGTTTCTGTAAACCATTGACTGCGAGTCGTAAATCGATTCCGCATTTGTCTAATGCAAAATTACATCTAACCAAATCGCAACAAGTTGATTATCAAATATTTGGAAACATATTGAATCGTGACTATTTGAATTTCAACACCCCAAAAAGTTAGCTTAATATTTCTTAAAGAAACTATTGTACCTTTAATAAGAATTTGGGTTAAAAGTCAATTCGGTATTAGATATATTTGAAATACAAGATATTATCCATTTGTACGTTCAAATTCGCGCATTAAATCTACCAATACTTGAATACTGGATTGTGGCATAGCGTTGTATATTGAAGCCCTGAAGCCTCCTACTGAGCGATGTCCTTTTATGCCGGATATTCCATTTTGTTTAGCCAAATTCATAAAGGCATCTTCTTGAGACGAGTCCCCCATAACAAAGCATACATTCATCAGGGATCTGTCTGTGATGGCTGTTGTCCCTCTAAATAAAGGATTTCTATCGATTTCGTCATACAGCAATTTGGCTTTCGCAATATTAATTTCTTCCATCTTTTTCACGCCACCTAATTTTTTAATCCATCGCATCACCAGCATGGAAACATAGATAGGGAATACCGGTGGAGTGTTGTACATGGATCCGTTATCGATGTGTGTACGGTAGTCTATCATGGTCGGTAAGGTGCGCGTAACATGCCCAAGCATGTCTTTTCTAACAACGACCAAGGTCGTTCCTGCCGCACCCATGTTCTTCTGGGCGCCCGCATAGATCAACCCGAATTTTTCTAAAGGAAACTCCCTGCTAAAAATATCGGAAGACATATCACATACCAAAGGCATTTCGACCTCCGGCCACCAATGTTGCTGGGTACCAAATATGGTGTTATTGCTAGTGATGTGCATATAACGTGCGTCGTTATCAATCTTATTATCTTTAGGGATATAAGAAAAATTAGAATCTCTGGACGAGCCCGCTATAATAGGATTTCCAAAGATCTTTGCTTCTTTGATCGCTCTACTTGCCCACACTCCCGTCTCCAAATACATTGCTTTGTCACCCTCATTGAGGAGATTCATAGGTATTTGAAAAAACTGTGTGCTGGCACCGCCCGTGAGAAAAACAACATTATAATCATCGGTCAAGCCCATTAGCTCAAAAACAAGAGCGTGGGCTTCATCCATCACATCTTGAAAAGGCTTAGAGCGGTGTGATATTTCAAGTAAACTCATGCCTCCACCACTAAACTCAATGATGGCATTAGATGCTTCTTCAAAAACTTCCTGAGGCATAATGGAAGGCCCTGCACTGAAATTATGGATTTTCATAACACATTTATTTTTCCATAAAGTTACCGATTTGCCTCAATATTATAAAATAAAATCAAAAAAAATATAGAATAATTGGGTTTTTTAGTTCTATTAAGTCGTATCATCTGATCAGAAAATATAGGGAATAAAAAAAACAGTATTCCACAATATACAAATGAGGAATACGGGTTTATCTGAAATGTACGTTAATCTTTAACAAATAATCTGAATCCCTTCCTTATTCAGTTACTAAAAGTAATAGTTTGCTCGGTATTCGGATACTGGATGGTGTACATTTGTCTATTGATTCTTGCCTGACGTTTGCGCAAATATTTTGAAGGATTATTCGGGTTATATTTCAGAGGGTTGGGCAAGATGGCGGCAAGCATGGCACTTTCACTACGTGTTAGGCTAGATGCGCTTTTGTGGTAATAATGTTGAGATGCCGCCTCAATACCGTATATTCCGTCGCCAAATTCTATGACATTAAGGTAGGTCTCTAAGATTCGATCTTTTGACCAAAACAATTCTATCAATACAGTAAAATAAGCCTCCATTCCCTTTCTGACCCAATTGCGTCCGGGCCAAAGAAATACGTTTTTTGCCGTTTGCTGGGTGATGGTGCTTGCGCCGATTTTTTTCTTACTGACTTTGTTGTGTGCCATTGCTTTTTCTATTGCATCAAAGTCAAACCCTTTGTGCTCAAAAAAATTCTGATCTTCACTCGCCAATACTGCAATAACTGCATTTTTAGAGATTTTGTCCATCGATACCCAATCCTTTTCAACCTTGAAATCCCGGTCTCTATCTCCTAATTGCTCCACGCTCCTGATAACCATCAAGGGTGTCGCCCATACAGGAACAAATCTCAATAATATTACCGAAACAAAACTCAAGATTACAAAAGTAAACACCGCAGTATATGCCCACTTCTTAATCGGTAATTGCTTAATTTTTTCTATCATCTCCATTTTTGTTGCTTGTACCGTAAGGGCTGCAATTTTAATACCGAATTTAATATATTACAATATTTTTTAATATGTATTGTTTGTTTTTTGTGTAATTTACATACTCTAACCTCGAAAGTCACCAAATTGTTGATACATTTTGCACAATATATTTACATGTTTTGCTGTTTCAACTCGAATTCCTATTAAGACTCAATGGTGTCTTTTAAACCAGAATTCCTCTTAAAGGCAAAATATTGTCTTTAAGTAGAATTTGGGTTAAATATAAATTCAGCAGTAAATGCTTTGAAAAAGTGTATAGTACTGAGTATGTGGGAGGTTTCTTTATACGACGGTATCGAATCGAAATCAATTTTGGTATAATAAGCAATGTGAACAAACAAAAAAAGCCGTCTCCATAGCATGAGACAGCTTCATTATGTTATTAGGAAGGGCGATTACGCTTTAGCGTAAGAAGTTTTTTCCTTGATACGAGCTGCTTTTCCAACTAAACTTCTAAGGTAATAAAGTCTAGCTCTTCTAACCCTACCTCTCTTCATTACTTTAATTCCGGCAATGTTAGGTGAAGAAATAGGAAAGATACGTTCAACACCTATACCATTTGAAATTTTTCTAACAGTGAAAGTCTTAGTCAGTCCATGACCTTTAATTTGAATCACATCACCTCTGTATATCTGAATACGCTCCTTTGCTCCTTCAATGATTCTATAACTCACTTCTACATTATCCCCAGGGCCAAAATCTAAGCCGTTGTTATTCGATAAAGTCTGCTCGTTGACGAATTTAATTGCATCCATGACGCTATGTTTTATTTTTTCTTTCTTGAAATGAGGCACAAAGGTAAGTAAACCTATTCAATTTACATACTGTAAAGAAAAAAAGTTTGTTTTTTATTTTGTATTCTCCTGATTTACTGCGCTGAAAAGTATGCCAAACTCTAATATTTAGTCATATTACCGGATTAATGTCGCTTTACCTATAAGGTTTTTCACTTCCCCTCTTGGCCCTAATAGTCTGACTTTGACACCATAAACTCCATTGGGATAATAGTCTCCTTTTTTAGTTTTTCCACTCCAGCCCTGATTAAAATCATCCGTATTAAACACTTCATTACCGTATCTATCATATATAGACATTTTATACTCTTTTATTCCAAATCCATTCCCTATGGGTTTGAATTCCTCGTTTTCACCTGTAGAAGCCGGCAGAAATGCATTTGGCATAAAGATGGTATTTATAGGTACTACATCCACTCTCAAATCAATGGTATCTTTACAGTTGTTTTTGTTGGTCACTATCTGTCGAATGGTAACCCATCCTGTATCTTGGAATATGTAAGAGGGATTCTGAGCGTTTAAGCTATCGCGCTCCCCTAAAATATACAGCCATTCTGTGGCATCAATGCTGCTGTCTTCTATCGATATCTCAGGTTGTAGGTTCGATACATTTTTAGGCGTAAAATCAAACCCGGCAGATGGCAAGTCATGTATTTTTACACCGGAAGGAAAGAAGCCGTCATATTCGCAGCCTACTTGATCTACCACATGTACCCGTATATCATAGTTGGCAACGACAGGATATAAATGGATGGGATTTAGGCCCACACCCGTTTCACCATTACCAAAGTCCCATGTTATGGTATATGTATTGTCCAAATCAGGATGCAACTTAGGGAATTTTATCTCGGCAGGGACACAGCCTTCGATGGTTTTCAATGCCAACACTTTGTCCGGCACCGGAAAATATGGCAGCGTCTTTATAAGGCTATCGACACAGTTGTTGGTGTCAGTAATCAAAAGCTTGATGTCATAATTGCCAGAACCCGGAAATGTATGGTTGACCGCTGTATCTTGTCCAAAGGTTGTATTTCCTTCTAACCAATTGAGGGAAAGAGGAAGGCCGACATCACTCGTTGAATGGCTTTTAAATGCAACTCCCTCGGCTTTGCAGGTATCATAACTAAAGCTAAAGTCGGCTTGCAAACCCGGAAATTTGGTAAATTGAAAGGTGGCTGTATCCGAGCATTGAAGCCCTTTATTGAGAATCATGAAGCCGGAATAATCACCATATTCTAATGTAGATACAATTAAATTTTTGGTGGAAAACGTGGTATCCGGTTTGTTAAACGAAGTAAGTTCCCAAGTATAATCAAAGATAGATGCTTCAAGGGAGCTGGAATTTTTTATTTCAGTGAGTTCATCTCCGCAAAATGTAAAGACAATATCTTTCCCCTTCTTCTTATCTGCACTGATTTCGGCTCTTACGGTCTTTTCACAATCTGCTACATTGAACTGGAAGTCACGAATAGAGGAACTCAGTAATTGGCCATTCCGATACTCGTCCACCCTGATTCCAACTACAAATTGACCGACGATATTGGGCACTCCGGAGAGAAAGCCGGTTGAACTATTGATGGAAACAGCGGGAGACCCACCCATGGGTTTTTGACCGGTAAAAGGTGGTCGATATACGACACTGTCATACGGTGGGAGGCAGTCCGGTTGAGGAGAGACCTGCTCACAGTTTTGAAAAGTATTACCTTGTCCCCCACCATTTATAGGAGATACCATATAATAGGCAAGGCTGTCACCATCTTTGTCTTCGGCAGCATGATCAAAGGCGATTTTAAAACCTCCGCATACAGCTATAGGAGGGATAGTCTTGAATGTTGGACTTGAATTACGCAATTGTTGAGCCAGCGGAGTGATTTCAGTATAATAGGTTGCTCCATACTCACCGGGATTAATGATATTAAAGATAGAGACGTTTCTACAGCATCGTTGATAGATGATGTAATAACTTTTGACCGGATCAATGGGCAAGTCGATAGTAGTAGTATAGACACCTTCTTGAACGCACACATCAGGTGGCTTAGAAATGCATGGATTGCTAAATAGGTTAGTCAGATTAGTTACGGTAGGGTTACCCATGCTAAAATTACGTTGAAAATATTTACCATCAGAAGTGGCGATAGAAAGTTGTGCCGGATAGTCGAAGCCTCCATTTTGTGGGTCACCGCAATCTCTAAAAATACGTAACGTGATGCGATAACGGTTCATATTATTGTTGGTGGAAAGGTATTCGTAATTAATATAACCACCAATTATATGTTTTGCATCGACTGTTGAGGTAATAAATAAAGTTAGAAAGATCACAACTGTGATTAACAACTTGTTTCTCATATAAAATAATATTGACTCGTTTGATTTATTACCAATTTATGGCAATCCATCTAAATAAAGCGTGCAATTTAAGAAATGTTTTTCTCATGTAGTCACAAATATTATTTGTTTTATAACAAGGGTATATTTGTTCCTATTTTTTTAAATAATTTATCTTTCTTTATTTTGATTAATAAATTGTATCTTCGTCGCCCAATTAAAAATATCGACACCTGGGAAAGAAAGAATAGCGAGCCTGTAATCAAATCACAAACAATACTTTATACCGAAAAGTCGAATTTATTTAACAAAGACAAAAAATAATTTCATCAGGTGTATAAAATAATAAAATGTTGAAAAAAAGTTGGAACGAATGGTAAAAAAGCATTATCTTGGTTTTGTAATCCTTTTGATAAAAACGTTTTACAGTTTTGGGTCTTTCGATGGGTTAAAAAAAGGGCAAAACGCCTAAATTTAGGACGTTATTCCTTTTTATAAGAATGGTTGTAAGATTCTGAATGTAAAGTTTTTTAAAAATTTAAATAACAGTATATCCGTTTAATATTATGGACGTTAAAGAGGATCATTTAACTTCTGCATTGCAGGAATACTTTGGTTTTAGCAAATTCAAAGGTCAGCAGAAAAAAATCATTGAAAGTTTATTGGCGGGCAATGATACCTTTGTTCTTATGCCCACCGGTGGCGGGAAGTCTCTTTGTTATCAACTTCCGGCACTATTGATGGAGGGCACGGCTATTGTCATTTCGCCACTCATTGCATTGATGAAAAATCAGGTTGATAGCATTCGTGGATATAGTAGTCAAGATAATATCGCTCACTTCCTCAATAGCTCACTCAATAAAGGTCAGATCAAACAAGTCAAGCAAGACATTGATGATGGCAAGACCAAGCTGCTCTATATCGCTCCGGAAACACTCACCAAAGAGGAGAATTTAGAATATTTTCACAATTCCAATATATCGTTTGTCGCCGTGGACGAAGCACACTGTATTTCTGAATGGGGGCATGATTTCCGTCCGGAATACCGACGAATAAGGACGATGATTGATGCCATAGGTCACCATATTCCGGTAATTGCACTTACTGCAACAGCAACGCCAAAGGTTAGATCGGATATTGTCAAAATCCTTGACATGGATCACGAAAATACTTTTATGTCTTCCTTCAATAGAGACAATCTGTTCTATGAGATTAGGCCCAAAGTGTCTAAAGAACAGACTATTAAGAGTATGCTTCAATTTATCAAGTCACAGAAAAAAATATCGGGTATCATCTATGTTCAAAACAGAAAGACGACAGAAGATTTGGCCGAGGTACTCAATGTAAACGGCATAAAGGCAGCACCCTATCATGCCGGATTGGACGCAAAGTCCCGCGCTCGTACTCAGGACGATTTTCTCATGGAAAATGTTCAGGTGATATGTGCCACGATAGCCTTTGGAATGGGTATAGACAAGCCGGATGTACGATTTGTTATACATTACGATATACCGAAGAGTATTGAAAATTATTATCAGGAGACCGGCAGGGCAGGCAGAGATGGCTTAGATGGCAATTGTATTGCCTACTTCTCCATCAAGGACTTGACAAGGCTTGAGAAATTTCTCCGCGATAAGCCCGTGGCAGAAAGAGAAATGGGATCTTTGCTATTGCAAGAGGTAGAAGCCTACGCAGAAAGTTCGGCCTGTAGAAGACAATTCCTACTCCATTATTTTGGAGAGGAATTTGATGACAAAAACTGTCATAAGATGTGTGACAACTGCCGCAATCCAAAAGAATTGAAAGATGTAACAGAGGAGATGACGCTCGCGCTGGAAGTGGCCGTTGAGCTCAATGAAGGGTATCACATCAAGACATTAGTGGACTTTTTGATAGGTAAAGAAACTCAGCAATTAAAACTATATAAGTTTACGGACTTCGATTCATTCGGTAGTGGCAAGGATTTTGATGAAAATTTCTGGAATTCCATTTTTAGACAAGCTTTGTTGCGCAACTTAGTTTACAAAGACATTGAAAATTACGGACTCATCAAATTGTCAGAGCAAGGAATTGCCTTTATGAAAAACCCGGAAAACATCAAGATTCCATTGAATCAAATATTTCCGGAAGATACCACACCTGATGAAGATGATAAAGGTGGAACAGCAGCCTTAGATGAGAACCTCGTTAGACTCCTTCAGGATGTGCGCAAAGTAGAGGCCAAAAAACACAAAGTGCCTCCATTTGTCATATTTACTGACCCATCCATAGAAGATATGGCTACCCAGTATCCGGTATCAATGGAAGATATGTCAGGGATAACCGGTGTGAGCAGAGGTAAAGCAGAAAGATATGGCCAACCCTTCATAAAAGTTATCGCCCAGTATGTCGAAGATAATGAAATAGAACGTCCCATGGACTTTCTGGTCAAACAAGTGGCCAATAAGTCCAAGGCAAAAGTCAATATCATCCAAAGTATTGACAAAAAAATACCTTTGGAAGATATCGCTCGAGCCAACAACATGGATCGGGATGAATTTTATCAAGAACTATACGGCATCGTAACTTCGGGGACAAAGCTTGACCTCAACTATTATACCGAAGACCTCATAGACGAATATGTCAAAGAAGACATATTCGATTATTTTATGAATAGTGAAACGGATAACCTAGAGGAGGCATCCAAAAAACTAAAAGAATTGGATATAACTTGGGAGGAAATTGAATTGATGCGTATTGTTTTCCTTTCTGAAATGGCCAATTGATATGCGTTTAGCTATTATCAATGGCCCCAATCTCAACCTGGTCGGCATACGAGAAAAGCATATCTATGGTGGTATGACGATGGATCATTTTTTGGATACATTGGCAGAAGCTTATCCGGAAATAGACTTCGTAACCTTTCAGTCCAATGTTGAAGGAGAATTAGTAAATGATATTCAAGAAGTCGGCTTTGTCGTCGATGGAATAATTCTCAATGCCGGCGCCTATACTCATACCTCCCTTGCTATAGCTGACGCTGTGGCAGCAGTAGATGCAGAGGTGATAGAGGTACATATTTCTAATCTGGCAGCGCGAGACAGTATTCGGCATGATTCATTTTTAACTTCTAAGTGTGTGGGCGTCATAAGTGGACTGGGCTTGGATGGATATCGGCTGGCGGTAGAGTGGTTTGTAAAAAGGAGTTTAGTGGATAAGCAATAAATACACAACTAATGGTAAAAAAGTATGAATATTGATGGTTGTTATAAAATGAAAAAGACATTATTTTTTTATTTGTTTTCTTTTTTCTTTATATCACTTCATGCGCAGAAAGTGTATTCCGTCGATTATGAAAGCCAGGCAGATGTAAAGGTTTTTGAAGTAAAGTATGAAAGTCAGGCAGATCTGAAGGTATATAAGGTTAAGTATGAGAGCCAAGCTGGCAAAAACAATGGCAAATGGTTCTTTACAAAGTATTCAAATCAAGCAGAAAAAGATATTTACTTCGTTCAATATGAAAGTCAGGCAGATTTAAAAATATATTATGTGGACTATGAAAGTCAGGCAGGTTGGAAAAACAGTTCGAAAAAAAGCTTGTTTGACTAGTTATCATCGTTTTTATAGACTTCATGTGGATAAATTTTTAGTTCTAATGCAACAATTTGCTATCTGAAGAATGGGAAGGGAATAGGATTTTTGAAATCATTGGGCATTATGGACAAATAGAAATTACTATATTTGCACCTCAAAATTAAAAGCACAACATGTTTGAAAGTCTGAATGAAAAATTAGAAGGCGCCTTTAAATCTTTGAAAGGTGAAGGTAAGTTGACAGAACTCAATGTTGCAACATCTATTAAAGAAATACGCCGAGCTTTAGTTTCTGCTGACGTCAACTATAAAATTGCCAAAGAATTTACCGACAAGGTGAAAGATGAGGCAATGGGTGAGAAAAATGTCTTAAAAGCAGTCAAGCCGGGCGAACTCATGGTGAAAATCGTCATGGATGAGCTCATCGAGCTGATGGGTGGGGCGTCAGAAGGCATTTCCTTGACGGGCAATCCTGCTGTAATCCTCATTTCAGGGCTACAAGGATCCGGAAAGACGACATTTTCCGGTAAGTTAGCGCTACATTTAAAGACAAAACGAAGTAAGAAGGTTTTACTGACAGCCGCCGACGTATATCGTCCGGCCGCCATCGATCAGTTGACCGTGTTGAGCGAACAGGTTGGCGTCGAAATATACAAAGAGCCGGAAAATAAAAACCCCGTTGAAATAGCCAATCATGCTATTCAATATGCACGGGAGAAGGGGCTCGACGTCGTAATCATCGATACCGCCGGTCGTTTGGCCGTTGACGAGGAGATGATGAAAGAAATCGAAGCCATAAAGAAAGCGATTAATCCGGCAGAAACACTCTTTGTGGTGGACTCTATGACCGGTCAAGATGCCGTCAATACAGCTAAAGCATTCAATGACAGACTAAACTTCGATGGTGTCGTACTTACCAAGCTTGATGGTGACACACGCGGAGGAGCAGCTCTTTCTATCAAATATACCGTCGGGAAGCCCATTAAGTTTGTTTCGACAGGAGAAAAGATGGACGCCTTGGACGTGTTTTATCCGGATAGGATGGCACAGCGTATCTTGGGTATGGGTGACATTGTTTCTTTTGTAGAGCGTGCCCAGCAAGATTTTGATGAAGCGGAAGCAGCACGTATTGAAAAGAAAATCAAGAAAAACAAGTTTGATTTTAATGACTTTCTTTCTCAAATCAACCAAATTAAGAAAATGGGCGACCTCAAGTCTTTGATCAATATGATCCCGGGGATGAGTAAGATGACGGCCAATTTGGATATTGATGAAAAGGCTTTTGGCAAGGTGGAATGTATAATTCAAAGTATGACTCCGCAGGAAAGAGCCAACCCTGAAATCCTCAATCCGGGGCGTAAAAGACG
Organism: Saprospiraceae bacterium; assembly: GCA_018057925.1. Taxonomy (GTDB): domain Bacteria; phylum Bacteroidota; class Bacteroidia; order Chitinophagales; family Saprospiraceae; genus Parvibacillus. The sequence continues at coordinate 69,034 of JAGPCT010000004.1, read as the reverse complement.
CATCGCCAAAGGGGCGGGTAAAGATATCCATGAGATCAACATGTTTATCAAACAGTTTGATCAAATGAAAAACATGATGCACAATATGTCCACCGGCAAGATGGGTAATATGGGCATGCCCGGGATGGGCCGTTTTAGAAAGTAACCAAAATAGTGGTTTCTTAGATTTCTTTTAGTTCAGTCGTTAACTTTGTAATAGTTTGTTTGGCATCACCAAATAGCATCAAGCAGTTTTGAGCACCAAACAATTCATTTTCGATTCCGGCATATCCCGGATTCATACTACGTTTGGACACAATGACGGTACGTGCCTGATCTACATTTAACACCGGCATGCCATATATTGGGCTTTCCGGTGTGTTTTTGGCGGCCGGATTGACTACATCATTAGCTCCGACTACAAAGACCAAATCGGTATTGGGAAAGTCATCATTAATAGCTTCCATCTCTACCAATTTGTCATAAGGAATATTGGCTTCCGCTAATAAAACATTCATGTGTCCCGGCATCCTTCCCGCCACAGGGTGAATGGCAAAGCGCACCGAGACTCCTTTTTTCTCACATATTTCATATAGTTCACGGATAGCATGTTGGGCTTGGGCTACAGCCATACCATAACCGGGTACGATTATAAGGGATGATACGGAATCAAAAATTTGTGCAGCTTCTTCCACACCAACTTCCTTAACCAAAATATCTTTTGAGTCTAATTGTACGGATGAGCTAACCTGCCCAAAGCCCCCTAATAATACACTCATCAGCGACCTATTCATCGCTTTGCACATAATCTCTGTCAAGACAATTCCGGACGATCCTACGAGAGCACCAGCAATAATTAGTACATAATTTCCCAAGACAAAGCCCGTGGCACAAGCCGCCATCCCTGAATAAGAATTGAGTAATGAAATGACGACCGGCATATCGGCACCGCCAATAGGTATAACAACAAGTACACCAAGCAAAAGGGATAGCAAAACCAAGAAAAGAATGTACTCTGCTTGGGAAAGATAGACTACGATTAACACAGAAAGGAGAACAGCAACAATCAATAACACTAAGTTAAAACCATGCTGACCCTTGAAAACTATCGCTCTTCCCGATATCGTGCCATTCAGTTTTAAAAATGCTACCATAGAGCCTGTAAAGGTGATGCCACCAATAAATATACTTAAAATTATCGATATAACGGTAATGTTGCTCATGTCAATAGCCATTATTTGATTGTGCAACCAGTAGTCTGATAAGCCCACTCCCAGTGAAGCTAATCCTCCGAAGCCATTGAATACAGCCACCATCTCCGGCATTTGAGTCATCTGGATTCGATACGCTATTATCAACCCTATCGCTGACCCAATCAATATACAGATGAAAATATCGATAAATGAGACTGCTTCAACTTGTAATACTGTCGCGGCAATTGCAAGCAGCATTCCTATGGAAGAGAGTAGATTACCTTGCCGGGCACTCTTTGTCTTATTCAACATCTTTATACCAACTATAAATAAGATAGAAGCCAATAAATAAAGGATATGTAAGTATATATTCATGGTTATGTCAGGTGTTTATTTCTTTTTAAACATTTTTAACATCCTGTCAGAAACCGCATAACCCCCTACCACATTGATCGTAGCAAGTATCAGGGCGCCCATACCTAACCATTTGCTCAAGGTGGAATATCCCATTTCATTACATGCTATGATGGCGCCGACAATAGTAATACCGGATATGGCGTTGGAGGCGGACATTAGTGGAGTATGAAGGGTAGGCGGCACTTTGGATATTAATTCAAAGCCGAGAAAAGTACCCAAAGCGAGTATATAAAGCAGTGGAATTAGTGTATTGATATCCATATTAATTGATTTTATCCTTGATTTTTATTGAGAATCTGATTGGTGAATGTATGTACTGTTTGACCGGCGTAGGTAATTAAACAACCGTTGGTAATCTCATCTTCTTTGTCAATGAGCAATTGTTCAGGTGATGAGATGTGCTGTAATAGAGTGCTGATATTGACGGCATAGAGTTGGCTGGCATTCGTCGGCAGGAGAGAGGGTAGATTGGGCTCGCCTATAATGGTTATTCCTTGATAGATTTTTGTTTCATTAGCTTGTGATAATTCACAGTTGCCACCCCATTCTACTGCCATATCAACGATGACGGCCCCTTTTTTCATGGTTTCGACCATTTCTTTAGGGATTAGCATAGGAGATTTTTTGCCAATTATAAGAGCAGTGGTAATGACTAAGTCGGCCTCTTTGATTCTACTTTCGATTAACTGTTTTTGTTTTTGAAGAAATTCGGATGAAACATCTACTGCATAACCGCCAGATGTAGTGTTGGTGTCAGTAGATTCTACGGTTAAGAATTTACCTCCAAGAGATTCAACCTGTTCTTTCGTTTCTTGTCTCACATCCGTCACTTCAACTACCGCACCAAGCCTTTTGGCAGTAGCTATCGCTTGCAATCCGGCTACACCGGCGCCGAAGATTAGAACCTTAGCAGGAGTAATGGTTCCGGCAGCCGTCATCAGAAGTGGAAAGATTTTACTCATGGCATTGCTTCCCACAATAACTGCTTTGTAGCCGGCCAGGTTAGCTTGTGAACTCAGGGCATCCATTTTTTGAGCTCGAGATATTCGCGGGATAGCATCCATGCCGATTGCCGTTATTGCCTTTTGGTTGAATGCATTTAATAAATCCGGTTGTGTATAGCCATACAATAGGGAAATAACACAACATTTATCATCCATAAAATCAACTTCTTCCAGCGTAGGTGCATTGATTTTTAAAATAACATCGGCTTTGCAGACTGCTTTTTTTTCGACTTTAATCTCCGCTCCTACCGACATATAATCCATATCAGAAAAATAAGAATTATCGCCAGCACCCGATTCAATACATACTTGATAACCTTTTTTTACCAGTGTTTTTACCACATCGGGAGTAAGAGCAACCCGGTTTTCTCCCGGTTTTGATTCTTTTAAAACAGCTATTTCCATGATATAAATGTTGCCTTTAGTTTATAGTGTTCTGATTATGAGTGTATATCGACATGTTTTACCATTTGTTTCAGTAAATGGTAAAAATGATTAAACACCTTTAAAAATAGACATATATTTTATTATTTCACAATAAAACCAAATATATTTTGCAAATAATTATTTTTTTCAAATTAAATGAAGCTATAAATTGACTAATTCATAATTATAAAAGGGTGTGGTGTGCGTTTTAGGAGCTTTACTTTCATTGCCCGGCAACCAATTGTATTAATAAAACAAGTCGTTTGTTTTTGACGTTAGCTTTTAGGATTAGATTACAAATCAATAATTTGAGAATTTTTATATAATTTTGACACTTTGTTAATGATACCAGTAATAATGTAAAGTAACGTGTGTAGTAAGCCGACAAAACTCATCAGCATCCTTGTTTTAATTCTTATATGTTGTACTTTTAATGTGGAAGGTAAGCATATTATCGGTGGTGTGATGTATTATGAGTTTGTAGGCAATCAAGGCGGCACCAATACATACCGTATCATTATGAAGATGTATCGAGACTGCAAGCCGGAGGCGAATAAAGCTAATTTTGATGGATTGTTGAATGAAATAGGGGCATTGGGTACTATTTATTTGGGAAACAGTAAAAGTCCATTGAGGGAATTTGACTTTGGTGTTCCGATAGTAGGCAAGGTAAGTGCAGATGTAACCAATAAATGTTTAGTTGTACCGAAGGATGTATGTGTTGAAGAAGGTGTATATACAACGACAATCTCTCTGCCGGTAAGCACTCAAAGCTATTTTATCGTGTATCAAAGATGTTGTCGAAACAACACGATATCTAATATAGTAAGACCGGGAGATACGGGAGCAACGTTTATGGTGGAGATTACTCCTGCTTCGCAAAACAATCAAAACTCTAGTCCTCAGTTTAGTCTTTTTCCACCGATAGCTATATGTGCCAACTTTCCCATCGAGTTTGACCACTCAGCTTTTGACAAAGATGGCGATTCCTTAGTGTATAGTCTGTGTGCACCTTTTGAAGGAGGCGGAAACGATGATACCGGAGTCAATGGTTGTCTTGTTGTAGCGCCTCAGCCGGATTGCCCACCTCCATTTGATGAAGTTACTTTTCGCAATCCTTATTCAATTATAAATCCATTGGGCGGGCCCAATCCTCTGGTTATCAACTCCGTGACGGGTCGACTTTCAGGGACACCGACGACAACAGGCCAATTTGTTGTAGGCATTCGGATTAGGGAATATCGCAATGGAATACTATTATCAGAAACAAGGCGGGATTTTCAGTTTAATGTAACGTCATGTAGTAAGACGGTTGATGCGTTGATCGAAGCTGCGGGCGTAAAAGGTAAAAACTTGGATATCAAGTTATGCGGTGATGATGAGTTGAAGGTGGCTTTTGCCGGTGAGGTGACAAAGGATATTTTTGAGATAAGTTGGGTTTTTAATCACAATGGTATTAAGCAGTTAGGCGCTACAAAAGATTATTTATTGAATACGAGCGACTTGGGACTATATGTAGGAAAATTGTATTTAAACCCTGGTCAACCTTGTTCTGACTCTGCTTCGATAAAGGTCAATGTATTTCCGGATATACGGGCAGACTTTACTTTTGATTACGATACGTGTTATGGCAAAGATATTCAATTTACCAATCAAAGTGTGAGTGATGCAGGACCTATCACGGGTAGCCAATGGAAGGCCAATAATGTTGTGTTTTCTACTTCATTCGATGCTACGTATGATGTCCTGAAACCTGATTTTTATGAAATGATGGTGGTAGTTACCGATCAGAATCAATGTATGGACAGCATAACCAAGCGCATTCCTTTTTTTCCGATACCAAGGGATGAGTTGGTGGATCCGGGAAGTGTAGTGGGCTGTGAACCCTTTGCCTATACATTTAAAAAACCAAATAGCTTTATAACGGATCAATATAAGGTTGAGTGGGAATTTGGCGATGGCGAAAGTGGTACCGGACTGACTCCATTGCATGTCTATGAGAAGCCCGGAATATATTCTGTCAAAGTAACGGTGACGAATGTTTTTGGCTGTGCCACTTCAGAAGAGTTTAATAATACAATAACAGTAAAACAATCTCCGGTAGCTGGATTCACCTTTCAGCCGGCATTACCTTCTAACCTAGAGCCTACTTTAACCTTTACCGACGAGAGCAAATATGGAAGTTATTGGTTTTATGACTTTGGCAATGGTGATTTTAGTTCGGATCGCAATCCTGTCTATACTTATCCGGATACCGGAGTGTATCAAATGCTACAGATAGTGACGCATGAAAACGGGTGTGTGGATTCTCTAATTGTCAGAGTTGATGTCGCTCCTAAATATACACTTTTTCTACCCAATGCGCTACATCCCGGCTCTCCGGCAGGAAATGATTCTTACGGTCCGATTGGTGTTCCATTTGGTATCAAACAATATAAAATGAGAATTTATGACCGTTGGGGCAATAATGTTTTTACGACGGACAATTTTAATACTCGGTGGGATGGTAAAAATGGAAAAGGGGATACAATGGAAAGAGGGGTTTATTCTGTAAGAGTGGATATTGTTGAAGCAAGAGGCAAAGAAAAAACTATTTACGGCAAAGCAATCCTCATTCAATAAAGCTATATTGCCTTCGTTTGATTATAAAGGATGTCTCGAAGTACGCTTGTTTCAAGTATTTGCCACCGCATAATTCTATACAAAACATCGGGTCTAATGCCGATTGAATATTCGTAATAGTCCAATTATACCAAAAAATGTTGGACTGATTGATCAATCAATTTGGTATAACAAAAAAGAGGCCACCGTAATGGTAAGCCTCTGTACATATTGTTCAAGCATAGAATTATTCAACTTTTATCAACTTGATGTTATATGACCCATCACGGGTAACGACATTTAAAAATACCGGTCCGGTAGAAATCTCTCTAAGATTTAAGCGAGAATGTTCTTCAAAAGGTTCAATGGAAAGTATTCTTTTTTCTCCGTTTAAGTCAAAACATTGAATTTGCATGATTTCCGAGCCACTTTTATTTTCAAGGATTAGATAGTCTTTGACCGGATTAGGATAGACTTTTATGTTTGGAGAAATAGATAATGTAGAGCTGGTTGGGGTTATTTTAAAGGCTTCGAAGGTGGTTTCGCAACCTTTTGAATCGACGACATGCAATTGATACAACCCTCCATTCAATTGGTAAATATCTCTTGTGTTGGCAAAGTATTCACCATTTTTTGTCCAGGTATATTGGAAGGGCGGTGTTCCACCGATTACATATAAAGAAATCGAGCCATCCAATGAATTGGTACCAAGAATGATTTTGATATTATCTAATGAAATTGGATTAGGTTCCGTTATTTCTCCTCCGGCAACAACAGTGCAGCCCAAAGTGTCTCGTAATGCGACGGTATAGTTACCGGCTTTTAGGCTATTAATACAGCTGGTTTTAGCGCCATTAGACCATTCAATGGTTACATTTCCAAAGTTGTTGTCATACATTACACACATACTACCGGTCTTATCGCCATAGCAATCCGGTTCATCTGTGACGACAACGGAAGCCGTCATCTGACAGTCAAATTGGTCTATCTGAAATTCAATGGGGAATGTACACCCTTTAGCATCTTTCACTTCGATTTGTTGATAACCTGAAGGAATATCGCTAACCGTTATCTCATTGCCCCCTGGAAAGGTAGCACCATTGTATATTGCTTTATAGGGCGGACTTCCACCATTAATAAACAGCTTTATGGAGCCTGTAGGTTGGTCAGGACCGGTGGGTTGTGTTACGATGTAATCGACATTCATCCTATCCGGATTGACAATAGTAGTAGAAAGGCGTATAAAACAATTGGCATTGTCTGAAATCGTTACTGCATAAGTACCTGCACCAATGGAGTCCAGCACTACGTCGGTAGAATTGTTGGACCATTGGTAGTAATAAGGTTCTGCTCCGGGAAGTGTAATTTGAGGAAATATGGCGCCATCTGTTCCTCCGAAGCAGGTTGGTTTTATGGTTATTAGTGTGGCTGCGAAGGCACAATTGCTTGCATCGACATAGACGGAATCTGATTTTATACATCCATTTTTATCCGTAACGGTAACATAATATATCCCGGCTACTAAGTCTTCAATATGCGATTCAGTGCTTCCGGTATTCCACTTATAAGTATATCCCGGTGTGCCGCCGGTAGGAATAACAGAGGCTGTTCCGTCCACACCCCCTAACACTTCCGGCGTGCTGCTCATGTTGAGGATAATTGCCGGAGGTTGTGTTATCTCGACTAATTTGGATTCGACACAATTATTGGCATCCGTAATATAAATCCAATAGCTACCTGCTTTTAAGTTGTTGTTCTGAGCACCCGTGACACCATTAGACCAGTTGTATTGGAGAGAACCTTTTCCACCAAAGGCAAAGGCTGTTGCCCGTCCATTATTTCCTCCATAGCAGGAGACAGGAGTTGCCGTGGTATTGATCGTTATCGGATTTCCTTCTTTTATGGTGACTCCACCGGATTTAGTACATCCATGAGCATCTGTAACAGTTAGATTATAGACACCTGCATCTAGATTGCTTAGTTGTGGAATAGTTGCTCCATTACTCCATAAATATTGATAATTGGGCGTCCCACCTCCGGTAAATGTAAATATTGCTCCGGTACTTTGTCCATAACATGTCACATCATAGCCTGTCATGTCAAGACTTAACGATGCCGGTTGAGGAATAAAGACATAAGCTTGGCCGGTACACCCAGCAGCATCGGTAACAGTAAGAGAAAAAGACCCTGAACCAACGTTTTTCAGTGTATCGTTGCTTGAACCATTAGACCATAGGTAAAAATAAGGTTCTATTCCGCCAAATACTAAAGAAGACGCACTTCCATCATGCTTACCGTTACAGCTAACAGTGTCTATCAAACTAAGATTAATGACCGGGATGTTTTCAGCTCCTATAGTTGTATCGTTGACATAGGTACATCCTCTTTTGTCCGTCACAGTGAAAACGTAGTTATATGGCTGGTTGATGTTGACTGTTTGACCGGTGTCAATGACGCCATAAGGATAATTCCATGCATAGGTGTATGGTTGAGTGCCCCCATTTGGCTGAATAGTAGCTGTTAGCTGGGGAACAGAACAATTCAAGATAGGATCAGAAAGTAAAACTGTAGCAAACAATAATGAAGGTTCTGCAATATATACTTCTCCCACAACTTTATTTCCGGCGGCATCTTCTACATTGATTGTATATGTGTTGCTCGATAAGTTGGTTACTGTATCCGTAATAGCACCATCGCTCCATAGATACGTATAGGGTGGCGTACCACCGGATGCCGTGACCCATGCTTTGCCGTCCAACTCACCATAACAACTGATATCTAATTTGTGTATCTCAATTGTCAAATCTGCTTTTTTCAGTGGCACTATGGGACCATTGCCGAATAATTGAAAAATACAAAATGTAAAAATTACGATAAAAAAAGTTCGCTTCAATACATTAAATGCTGTGTAGAATTCCTTCATTGTTTGATTTTTAATTTAGTTGAATTGCCTTTTTGAAAAACGTTCTAGAAATACATTGTTGGTTATCAATATTTTAACACAATAAATTTCAATGTTTTACTTTTTTCCAAGAAAACATATTACAAATCATAACTATACATACAATAACCGTTCCAAAAATTATAAACCGTTGCAATCGTTCTATTTAAATATAAGTTACCAATTCAATATGATACGGTTGAAGCTTAACAATAAAATCATATAAGGGTATGACATGGAAATACGTAAAGTTACATAAAACATTCATTTATAGGGGAATAATTTCGACATTTTAACATATCAAGAATTCAAATAATACAATACAAGGTTGAAAAGTGAAGTCATATTAAATCTTTTTATATTTTTTTAACATGGTAATTTTTTTAAACTAATTCCATCATTGTGACTCTTTTCTTTATTATTTTAAGGGTTTAGTGATTTACTTTTATTACTTTTAATACCATTTTATAGTGAAATAGTGATGAAAGCGATTGTGTATGATGCTCCGGGTGATGCTACCGTTCTACATATTGAAGAACGACCGATACCTAACTGCAAGGCGAATGAAGTGTTGATAAAGGTGGTAGGAGCCGGCATTAACAGACCTGATATATTTCAGCGAATAGGCCGGTATCCCGCCCCACACGGTGTTGTTCAGGATATTCCGGGCCTTGAAGTCGCCGGCATAATTGAGCAGGTTGGCAAAGACGTGAAGCATCAATATGTAGGTCAACAAGTTTGTGCATTGGTGCCCGGAGGAGGGTATGCGGAGTATGTTGCAGTAGATGCAGGAAGTTGTCTGCCTAAACCTTCTGGTATTTCTTTGGAAGATGCAGCAGCTTTGCCTGAGACGTTATTTACAGTATGGCATAATATTTTTCAGCGCGGCAAGCTAAAGCCCGGAGAGGATGTGTTTATTTATGGCGGATCGGGAGGGATTGGCTCTATGGCGATTCAATTGGTAAATTTATATGGCTCGAGGGCTTATACAATGGCCAGTTCTATTGAAAAAGAACTATATTGTATATCTTTAGGCGCTATACGAGTAGTAAAACAAGAAAAATGTAACATACTAGAAGTGTTAGGCGAAAATTCAATGGATGTTGTATTGGATAGTGTTGGTGGCGAATACCTTGATGTCAATCTCAACTTACTACGCACAGAGGGACGCCTTATATATATCAATGCAATGAACGGTAACCATCCATCATTGAATATAATGAAAGTGATGCAAAAAAGGCTACATATAACCGGCAGTACTTTGCGCAATCGGAGCTATTCGTTTAAGAAGGAATTAGCGGAAGACATTATCCAAAATGCCTACCCACTAATTGAAAGTCCGCAATTTAAGAGCTTAGTGAACTATACTTTTCCGATGGAAAAGGTTGTGGAAGCGCATCAACTTATGGAATCAAGAGAATTTACCGGAAAAATAATTTTACTTTTTAATCAATAAAACATTCAACAACAAAAGCGATTTTTTGTACTTAATAAAAAAATATACTATGAATATAACCAACCTTCAACCAAGCAACGTGTGGAAAAACTTTGCAGCCCTCAATTCTGTGCCTCGACCATCCAAAAAAGAAGGCAAAGTTATTGAATTTATTCGTCAGTTTGGAGTGTCTCTAGGACTTGAGACCACCGTCGATGAAACAGGTAATGTACTCATTAGAAAACCTGCCACTCAGGGTATGGAAGATCACAAGACCGTTGTATTACAATCGCATCTGGATATGGTCTGTCAGAAAAATAACGAGTCCGATTTTGATTTTGACTCCCAAGGTATCAAGATGCTTGTGGATGGCGATTGGGTAAAGGCAGATGGTACGACTTTAGGCGCAGATAATGGAATTGGAGTGGCATCCATAATGTCTGTATTGGAAAGTGATTCAATACCACATCCGGCACTTGAAGCGCTGTTTACAATAGATGAAGAGACCGGTATGACGGGGGCTTTTGGGCTTAAACCCAATTTTCTGAAAGGTCAGATTTTGCTCAATCTGGATACGGAGGAAGATGATGAAATAGACATTGGATGTGCAGGAGGCATGGACGTCACCGCTCGACGGGATTATAGTACAGAGCTTCTTCAGGGAAGTGGATTTAATATAACCATAAAAGGCCTTCAGGGTGGGCATTCCGGGATTGACATTCATTTAGGACGAGGCAACGCCAATGTAATAATGGCAAGGCTCTTGATGGTCGGCATTCCATATAATATACAGCTTCTTTCGATGGATGGAGGTAGCCTCAGGAATGCTATTCCCAGAGAGGCAAAGGCTCAATTTGTAGTTGAAGATTCTTCAAAATTTTTAGTTGAAGTAGAGAAGTTGAAGATTTCTATTTTAAATGAGTTTAAAAGCATAGAGAAAAGTCTGGAAATAGTTATATCTGAGACATCAGTATCCGCAAAAGGATTGTCAGTCGAAGATACCATGTATCTTGTCAGAGCAATGAAAGCAGCCCATAACGGCGTATATCGCATGAGTCCTGATGTGAAAGACTTAGTAGAAGCTTCCAACAATATAGCTCGTGTCAAACTTGAGGAAGGCAAGCTGGAAATCATGTGTCTGACTCGGTCATCCGTGGATTCAACCAAGGAGGATGTCGCCTTGCAGTTGCAAGCTGTATTTAATTTGGCGGGAATGCAAGTGGCTTTTACTGGATCATATCCGGGCTGGCAGCCCAATCCACACTCCTCTATCGTAAGCTTAATGGAGCGTATTTATACTCAATTATTTGGAGAATCTCCTAAGGTAGTGGCCTGCCATGCCGGATTGGAGTGTGGAATCATAGGTGCTCACTATCCCAACATGGAAATGGTTTCTTTTGGCCCTACAATATATGGGGCGCATTCACCCGATGAAAGGGTGAGTATATCTTCTGTACAAAAATTCTGGGGATTTCTATTGAATATTTTGAATGAAATACCCAAGCGTTAATACTTTTAATAAAAATTTTATGCAAAAAATAAATGCTTTTTTATTATTTACAATGATGCTTTCATTGTTTGTTGGATGCAAAACGATTCCATCATACAATGATGTAATCCCGGTACACGACAGTTTGTCTATTGTATCGGTAAAGTTAAATGAAAAAAGAGTAGTCAATGTATGGACACCATCACAATATAAAACAGGATCAGGCACTTTTCCGGTTCTGTATATGCTTGATGGTGGGATTCACGAGGATTTTCCACATATATCCAATACTTTATCCAAATTGATTGCCAATGGAGATGTTCCTCCCTATATTTTGGTTGGAATAGAAAATACACAACGACGAAGAGACTTGACCGGGCCGACGGAAGTAGAAGATGATAAGAAAATTGCCCCAATAGTGGGCGGCTCAAAAGAATTTAGAGATTTTATTCAATCTGAGCTCTTCCCTGAAATAAACCAACGCTATAGAACCAATGATCATCGCGCCATCATAGGTGAATCTTTGGCCGGGCTTTTTATTGTCGAAACATTACTGACACGCCCTGAGATGTTTGACACATATATCGCTTTCGACCCATCTTTGTGGTGGAATAAGCACAGCTTGGTCGAAAAAGCAAAAGAAGCGCTTGCCTATCTACCTAAGAAAGAGATAAAGTTTTGGTATGCGGGTTCCAGTGCCAAAGATATCAACACCTATACGCGACAGTTATCTCTAATACTGCAAAAGTATAGACCTGATAATCTAATTTGGAAGTATTCGGACGAAAAGAACGAGAAGCATAATACTATTTTCCGGGCAACTAAGACCAAAGCACTGAAATGGGCATTGGGTAATCAGATATAATAGTATTCCGAATTCAGTATTAGAAAATGCGGTTAGGTTATTGATTTCTTCCTTTAATCAACACGCTTTTGAGGCAAGAAAAGCAATATTGGTATCTACTGAATGAACGATAGGCAGCTATATTGACGATAAGGTTATATCCATCCAAAAACTCTATCAAATTTGAAAAAGACTTAAAATGAAAAAAAATTTAGCCATTTATCATCGGTCAAAAATGTAACTCGATTTTTTGTGATTAATATTCAGGCTACTACTTATTAATGATATCTGCATCCAACTATTAATAACTCGACTTCTGTATAACTATAGATTAATCTATGCTCTTTGTCAATCCGTCTAGACCAATATCCTTGTAATTCATGTTTTAATGGCTCAGGTACACCAATGCCTTCATAAGGATTTCGTAACGTTTCCTTTATCAAAGTATTTATCCTTAATAGCTTTTTCTTGTCTGTCTTTTGCCAATATTCATAATCATTCCATGCTCTAATAGACCAAGCTATCTTCATTCTTCTTGTAATTGATGATACTCTTTATTTCCTCCCTTGACTGATGATATTGATTCTAATAATATTTCTCGGTTTTTACCCGATAATAAGTAGTTCGTTTCAACCAATGCGTTATATTCTTCCAATGAGACCAATATCAAATCTTTCTGATTCTTTCGTTTTATTATAACTTCTTCCATGTCGTCGATAACTACATCCAACCATTGTTTGAGATTTAATCGCAGTTCTGTATAATTTACTACCTTCATGATTTGCTTTATTAATTAAGTACGTAATAAATAACGTTTATTCGTCATATTTTGTTCCATTACCCCATCTGATGATACTTTTTTTTAACTGTTCTATTAGATTTGTTTCTCTTTATATCCAGCCACTTCTATACTTCTAGTGTGTAATCACTATTTAACCCACATTCCTCAAAAGACGATAGTGACATATTAAATAGGCCAAAATGAGCCAGAAAAAATATATTGATATGAGCATATAGACAGGATTGATTCTTTGGTCATCATTTTTAGTGTAGATGTAAAGAAGTCGCTGATTTGACTGAGCGAATCAAAATGTTTGTTTGTAAATTTTCTTTTGATGTGGTGCCAGACTTTCTCGGCCGGATTTAGTTCTGGGCTGTAAGCAGGAAGAAACAATAAGCCAATATTTTCAGGCAGTGTAAGTTTTTTGGCTTTATGAAAAGCGCCGTTATCCAATACAATAATTTTGTACTCATCTTCATTCTGTTTAGCAAAAGAGTTAAGATACAGTTGAAAAGTATCTGCGTTGCACCAGGGCATTTCCAACAGGAAGCTATCGCCCGTTATAGGGGAGAACGCCCCAAAGAGATACGTGTACTGAAATACCTGCTGAAAAGTACAGACTGGCTGTACGCCTCTTGCAGTCAGCCCTCTACCATATTTGGTATGTAATCCAAACCTGCTTTCGTCTTGAAAATATAGGTTAATACTTTTGTAGCGAAGTGGAGCTGCAAGCGCTATTTCAGCTATTTGGTTCGTGAAGTTTTTTTAAAAGTGGAAACGGCTTGTGCGTCTTTTTTCACATGGCTTTTACGAGCTGTTTTTACACTGGCTCCAAAATGTCTGATAGCATATTTTAATATGGTGTTGTATTTTACTTCCTTGTTAAATTCTTCTTCTATCCACTGTTGCAGTTCTACAAATCCCGCTAAACCATTCTTAGGATCACCTAGTTTATTGGCTATTTTTTGATGCTCCTGCTTTGTAAATACGGATGGTTTACCGGCTTTTCCTTTTCTGCCATTAGAAAGTAGAGCTTCCATGCCGCCAGTTCTATAGGAGCTACGCCAGTTATGAATACTTTGACTACAGACCCCTACTCGTTCCATTAGCTCTCTTTTTGAAATACCCTTCTCCTCTGACTGCTTCATTACGATCAACATTTTAAGACGTGGTTGCATCATCAACGGCTGCTGCCTGTATAGCTTCTTCAATTCAGCTAATGTCTCTTTTACTGGTATGTTTAAGGCAAACGACATAATTAAATGATTTATATTTAAGACCAAATATACAACAAAAATCCCAATCAACAAATATTGGTCATATATATATTTCATTTTCGTATAATTTCATTTTGCTTGACCAAATAGACGGCAGAGCTTGGTAGGTTTAATGTGCGATGGAAGAGAAAGATAGGATAGTTCTTCGTATTTATTAAAATTTGTAATTGGCAAATTTGCCAATTACAAATTTTCTTTTTATCTTTGCTCCATAACTTTAAAAAGTGGCGACAACACGATAAACTCGGCAAATAAACTATGATAAAAGCAAAACTTGTAGATGACTTTACTATTGAAGTCATTGCACAAGACGGAGAAAAATTCACTTGGAACACTTATTTTCCAATTCCAAAAGCAGACCAAAATCACTATGTTGAAAGATTAGCATATTATTTTCAAAAATATTTTGAAGATAATATGGGATACGATACCGGTATGAGTATGCATTATTGGGTTTGGATACAAATGAATTTTTACGAAGGACTTGGAATTAAAGGCGGAAAAGGTGACAGAGACGATGTGAGAATTTTACTTCATCAAGAAAGAGTAAAAATAGGAGCAAAAATCCGTGAATTGCGGAAAGAAAAAAATATTGAAGCAAAAACGCTTGCTCAAATTGCGAATATAGACGCAGCTAATCTTAGTCGAATTGAACAAGGACGTTATTCTGTTGGCTTAGATATACTTTTTAAAATCGCTTTAGCACTTGGAGCTAAAATTGAGTTAGTTGATTTCGTTGAACCTAAAAAATCATAAAACTATGGTCAATGTAAATCAATTTGAAAAAGAATGCAACTGCATATATAAAGACGAGCAATACTCGGTTCGGGATAACGGTGCTGTATTGCGACACTCTCTTGATACTAACAAACGGAAACGACCGATTGACAACAAATGGACTTTTGGCAAACTAAATATTAGGACAGGTTATTTGGAAATTGCATCTGTTCGCATTCACAGAATAGTTGCATCCGCATTTCACAGAGAACCACCATCGAGAGAATTCGTAGTTGACCATATTGACACAAACAGACAAAACAACCGACCGGAAAATCTGCGTTGGGTAACAAGGTTAGAAAACATTTTGCTTAACCCAATCACAGCAAGACGGATTGAACTTGTTTGCGGAAGTGTTGAAGCATTTCTCGAAAATCCATCAAAGTTTCGTGACAAATTTCCAGACCCAAACTATGAGTGGATGTGTGCTGTTAGTTGTCAAGAAGCACAAGCAAGCAAAGAAAGATTATTAAATTGGGCACAAAGCGACAAACCAATACAAGGCAAAACTTTAGGAGAATGGATATACAATCGAAGTTTACCCAAAGTTCAAATTGAAGAGGAACTAGAAATGCTAAATTCTCTAACTCCAAACGCTGTCCAAAAAGCCCGTACTTGGAAAACACCGAGTGAATTTCCTTGCTGTCCGAAAGAAAAATCCGATTATCCTATAGACTCCTATTTTGCAAACTTATATGTTGGATATGTATTTTCCCGAAACCAATATACTAGTTCGGTTATTGAAAGTTTTGCAATTTCCCAAGACAGCAGCACTTTGTGGATTATTGGCAAAAGCGAAGAAAGAGATCCTGTAAAACCATATTCTTTATCAGAAATAACTTACCATAACGATGTTTTTGTGCATAATAGTTTGGGGACCTTTTTCCAAAAAGACGGAGCAGAAAAACAATTTACACTTGTACAAGGACTTGAATGGACAGGCGGGGATTCGATAGATGATTATTGTTAATTAATAAGTATAAACAAAATGCCGAACCGCTAACATGGTATTATAAAGCTTTTCTATTATTGAGTATCATCCTAAAAATTGGGTTTGGATTGCTTTAGTAAGGGTGGCAAATAGTCAAAATTATCACTTTATTAACCAAAAAGTGCGTTAATGTGGTTTCTTCATGACATGCTTTTATTGTGGATTGAAAAATAATTAATACTTTGCTTGCAATATAATCTACCAGAAGATGTAACATCTTATCGATGAGTAGATATTTAATTTATATATGAATAGAAGCGAAAATCTCAATCAAGGAGGAATTCCAATATCGGTTTCATTGAAATCAACCATTGAAGAAGAACATTTGCATCGTGGAAAATCCTTTGATAAGCGTCGTATCTTTACTATTTCTTCCATTGCTATCGTCATTGCCATAGCAGTAAGTTTTATTGCGAAGTTTTTAATTGAGCTGATTGACCTAATTACCAATATTTCATTTTATGGTGTTTTTTCAGGAGCAGAGACAAGCCCATGGGACAATCAGTTGGGTATTTTTGTCATATTTATTCCTGCTATAGGCGGATTGATTATAGGTTTGATGGCTTTGTATGGATCCAAAGCCATTCGGGGACATGGTATTCCGGAAGCTATGGAACAGATACTTACCAATGAGAGTAAGATAAAGCCTGCGATCACTTATCTAAAACCATTGTCGGCGGCAATTTCCATTGGTACCGGCGGTCCATTTGGGGCTGAGGGCCCTATTATTGCCACTGGGGGTGCGCTGGGTTCGACCCTTGGTCAGGTTTTGAAAATAACACAAAATGAGCGGAAAATTCTCCTTGCAGCCGGAGCTACAGCAGGCATGTCCGCGATATTCAGTACACCCGTTGCCGCTATATTTTTGGCTATAGAATTGTTGTTATTTGAGTTTTCTCCACGGTCTATCATCCCGGTAGCATTGGCTTGTATTACCGGGGCAGCAGGGCATCATTTTTTGTTTGGACATGATGTAGTCTTCCCTATTGCAGGGGAATTGCCGTTGCCAAGTAACGAAGCCCTCGTCTTCTATAGTGCTCTCGGAATAGTTATCGGATTGGTTTCTGTTGGCGTTACGAAGATCGTATTTTGGGTTGAAGATATATTTGAAATGCTGCCCATTCACTGGGCATGGTGGCCGGCTATTGGCGGATTGTGCGTCGGAATTGTTGGATACTTTGCTCCAAGAACACTCGGAGTCGGTTATAGTAATATCACGGATATTTTGAATGGTCACCTTTCTCTCCAACTATTATCCTCATTGTGTTTTCTAAAATTTGTATCCTGGGTTATTTCATTGGGCAGTGGCACATCAGGGGGCACCTTGGCTCCATTGCTAACTATTGGTGGTGCGGCAGGTGCTTTGCTCGGAATCTTGATAATACAATGGTTTCCCGACTCAGGAGTGACTATATCCATGGCGGCGCTCGTGGGAATGGCAGCTATCTTCGCTGGAGCATCCAGAGCTTTTATTACATCCATTATTTTTGCCTTAGAATCCACAGGAGAGATTAATGCCCTCTTGGCTTTGTTGGCGACTTGCACAGCCTCTTATCTTTTTTCATACTTCGTTATGGAAAACACAATCATGACAGAAAAAATAGCCCGTCGAGGCATAAAAACCCCGGAATCATACGAACCAGACCTATTGGAAAAAATCACCGTCGGACAAGTATTAACTGGCCATGGCATGGTTGTAAGTGAAGAAAACACCATAGCAGAGACACGAGAATGGCTGGAACATGATGAAGACTATAAACAAAATTATTTTATTATTTGCAGTGAAAAAGGAGAATACAAGGGTATCATCAGCTCTTCCAACCTTTTTAGTCATCATCATGCTGAAGATAAATATGTCGGCGATCTTATCAAACGAAATAGTATTAATATCAAGCTTGAAGATAGCCTCCGTACTGCCGCAGAAACCATGGCACAAGAAAATATTGATGTCTTACCGGTCGTTTCAGCCACAAACTCTGAAGTGATAGGAATATTGACGTATCAAGATATTATCTCCGCCTTTAAATACGGTATCAATGAACATGAAAAAAAGCAAACCCATATTTCATTGCGTCGCAACAGCTTAAAAATATTACTGAGAGGTCAAAAATTAGTAAAGGCAATACAAAGAAAGGACTAAAATGTTACCACTTGCGGATAAAAGAAAGTATCAGTATCGGTTTAACCCGAAATCATATTAGAGGCAAAATATTGTCTTTAAGAAATATTAAGCCACCTTTTAGCCTGCTGCATTCAAAATAGTTAGGAAATAATCAATTTACAAAACACGGATATTCAGCATGTTGTGATTTAGTTAGATATAATTCGGCATTAGTCAAATGCGGAACTTAGGTTTAACAAAAGTTTTATAATATCAAATGCGTAAACAATTCTTTCTGCTCGTTCAGATGCTGATAGTTGATTTTTTTTACTTTCATTTTTTGTTCCATCACTTCTAAATCTAAGGTGTATTTTAATTCTACACCAACAACCGCAGGACCTTCTTCGCGATTATTCTTCTTAGTAAACTGAAAATATGTAATGTCATCATTTTCGCCCAGGACATCATTTACAAATTCTTTTAGCGCACCCGGGCGTTGCGGAAAGTTGATGATAAAATAATGCTTCAACCCTTCAAACATCAAAGACCTTTCTTTTATTTCTTCCATTCTTGTAATGTCATTGTTGCTGCCGCTAACAATACACACCACATTTTTATCTTTGATTTGGTCTTTATACCCATCCAATGCTGCTATGCTCAATGCGCCGGCAGGTTCTACCACAATGGCTTCTTCATTATACAATTGCAAAATCGTGGTGCAAACTTTCCCTTCCGGCACTAAGACGATGTCATCTAACGAATGTTGACAGATGTTAAAGGTTTTGTCACCCACTCTTTTTACAGCGGCTCCATCTACAAATTTATCAATATCCGTCAATGCAGTGTTTTTACCGTTTTCCAACGATGTCTTCATTGAAGCTGCACCCTGTGGTTCTACACCGATAAGCTTGGTTTCGGGACTTAATTGCTTAAACACAGATGCTATACCTGCTGCCAATCCTCCACCGCCGATTGGGAAGAATAAAAAGTCGATTTTATTTTTACAGTCTTCCAAAATTTCCAAACCAATGGTTCCTTGACCTGCAATAACCCGTTCATCATCAAATGGGTGCACAAAAACAACCTGATTCTTTTGGCTGAAAAGTAGGGCTTCGTCGTAGGCATCGTCAAAAGTATCGCCTTTCAAAACTACTTCTACATTTTCCTTCCCAAAAAGTTTTACCTGCTTTATTTTTTGGGCAGGTGTGGTAATAGGCATATAAATCACCGCTTTTATATTCAGTTTTCTACAGGCAAAAGCCACTCCCTGAGCATGATTTCCTGCACTTGCACATACAACACCAGACTTTATATCCTCTTCTGAAAGTGAACTGATTCTATGATAGGCTCCACGCAATTTGTAGGATCGCACCGGTTGTAAATCTTCCCGCTTCAAATAAACCTGAGCCGCAAATCGCTCGCTCAGGTTTTCGTTCTTTACAAGCGGGGTATGTACTGCCACATCTTTTAGGTTTTCGGCTGCCTCTTGTATTTTTTCTAAATGTATCATTTGGATTGAGGTCTTAATTTTCGTACTTGCATTCCCGTTTGCCATAACTCACTTTGTTGTATTTCTTGGAGCTCTGCATTCAGTTTTTCTCTGTAATCTGGCTTGCTGTTGGCGTCGATAACGATAGCTGCCTCTTTACCTGAAAGCACATCATCATATAATTCATTAAAAACGGGTGTTGTAGCCTCTCTGAATTTACCTTTCCAATCCAAAGCACCTCGTTGTGCGGTAGTACTACAGTTGGCAAACATCCAATCCATTCCGTTTTCGGCTACCAAAGGCATCAAGCTTTGGGTGAGCTCTTCCACAGTTTCGTTGAAGGCTTCACTTGGTGAGTGTCCTCGCTGGCGAAGTACATGATATTGAGCCTCAAAAACACCTGCGATGGCTCCCATCAAAACCCCTCTTTCACCGGTTAAATCGCTGTACACTTCTTTTTGAAAAGTGGTTTCAAACAAATAGCCCGAACCGATAGCGATGCCCAATGCCAATGCTTTTTCTTCGGCTTTACCTGTTGCATTTTGAAAAACGGCATAACTGGAATTTAAACCTTGTCCTTTTAAAAATAATGTTCTTAATGAGGTTCCGGAACCTTTGGGGGCAACCAAAAACACATCTACATCTTTAGGTGGCACAATGCCCGTTTTCTCATGAAAAGTAACCCCAAAACCATGTGAAAAATACAGGGATTTTCCGGTTGTTAGATGTTTTTTCATTGTTTCCCATGCTTGTATTTGTCCGGCATCAGACAATAAATTCATGAGTAAAGTGCCTTTTGCACAAGCGGTTTCCACTTCGAAAAGGGTTTCGTTTTCAACCCAGCCATCAGTAAGAGCTTTGTCCCAGCTTTTAGTTCCTTTTCGTTGCCCTACAATCACTTTTATACCATTATCTTTTAAATTCAGTGCTTGCCCCGGACCTTGCACGCCATATCCGATGACGGCTACGGTTTCGTTTTTTAATATTTCTCTGGCTTTCTCCAGTGAAAACTCTTCTCGTGTTACGACATTTTCCATGACGCCGCCAAAATTTAATTGTGCCATTTTGTTAATTTTTATTTATTTATTTAATTGTGTTCTAATTCTTTTAAATAGGTACTTAATTCTTTCATGGGTTTGGTAACTGCCACTCTTCCCGAACGGGCGAATTCCACACTCCCGAAAGGCTTCAGTTTTTCAAATAAAAGCTGAGTTTCTGCTTTATGCCCTGTTTTTTCAATGATGATAAAATCAGGATCTACAGTGAGCACTTTTGCATTATTTTCTCTCACCACATGTTCTACATTATTGGACTTAAGTTCTGTTGTTTTGATTTTGTACAGTGCGATTTCCTGATGTACTACTTCATCATCTTCGTGTACAAAAGCCTTCAGTACATCTATTAATTTGTCGATTTGTCCAACAACTTTATCAATTTGTTCCCTGCTTGTTCTCAAAACGATGGTATATCGGTGTACATTTTTGACCTCCGTTTCAGAAGCTGTGATGCTGTCGATGTTCAGATGTCGTCTTGTAAATATGATGGTGATGCGGTTGAGCATTCCGATGGTGTTTTCAGTAAATATGGACACTGTGAATGTTTTTTCCATTTTTTCTATTTTTTAAAAATTTATTGTAATCTTATTTCAGCAACCGAAGCTCCTGTCGGCACCATCGGAAAAACATTGTCTTCTCTGGCAACTTTCACTTCCAGCAGGTTCGCATTTTCTGAGTTTAAAAGTTGGTCTAATGCGTGGTTCAAGTCCTCCTGTCTTTCAACTTTTTGACCTTTGATGTTGTAGGAAGCTGCCAAAGCCACAAAATCAGGGCTTTGAATGTCGGTAAACGAATATCTTTTTTCAAAGAACATTTGTTGCCATTGTCGGACCATTCCCAAATAACCATTGTTTAAGATGATGATTTTCACGTCGATATTATTTTGCATCATGGTTCCCAATTCCTGCAAAGTCATTTGAAATCCGCCATCACCAATAATAGCTATCACTTGCTTTTTGGGATTTGCCATTTTTGCTCCAATAGCTGCCGGAAGTGCAAAACCCATCGTTCCCAATCCGCCGGAAGTAACATTACTTTTGGTTTGGTTGTACTGATAGAATTGTGCCGCCATCATTTGATGCTGCCCCACATCGGTTACAACGATTGCATTACCGTTGGTTTTTTGTGAAAGCAAATCAATCACCAAATCCATTCTCAGTTCATCTGAAAATTCCTTTTCTCTATTTTCTGAAAGCACCTTTAATTCATTTTCCTTTGCTTGATAAAATTCATCCAGCCAATTTTGATGGGTTTGTTTTTCTACCAAATTCATTAGAACGGATAATGCTTCTTTGGCATCGGCTACAATAGGAGCATCAGCTTTTATGATTTTATTGATTTCAGCAGTATCTATATCAATATGAATCACTTTTGCTTGCCTTGCATAGCGTGAAACATCGCCTGTAACGCGGTCGTCAAAACGCATTCCCACGGCAAGCAACACATCGCATTCATTGGTTTTTATATTGGGGGCATAATTGCCATGCATCCCTACCATTCCTACAAATAAAGGGTGATGACTTGGAAAGGCTCCTAATCCCAAAAGTGTAGAAGCTACCGGAATACCCATTTTCTCGGCAAAAGCCAACAGTTCTTCTTCTGCATTGGAAAGCATAATTCCTTGTCCGACAATCATCAAAGGTTTTTTTGCCTTGTTCAATAAATTTGCGGCTGCTTGCACTTGATCTACATTCAATTTTGGCTTAGGCTGATAACTTCTAACCGAAGTACACTTTTCATAAGAGAAGTCTAGTTTTTCAAACTGCGCATCTTTAGTAATATCCACCAAAACAGGTCCCGGACGACCAGACGAAGCGATGTAAAATGCTTTGGCTAAAGTGGGTGCGATGTCTGCTGCATGGGTTACCTGACAATTCCATTTAGTTACCGGCATGGAAATTCCCATGACATCGGTTTCCTGAAAAGCATCTGTTCCCAAGAGATGAGAAGCCACCTGTCCGGTGATGCAAACTAAGGGCGTAGAATCTATCAAAGCATCAGCTAAACCTGTAATTAAATTGGTGGCTCCAGGACCCGAAGTAGCAAATACAACCCCAGTTTTACCTGAAGTTCTGGCGTAACCTTGAGCGGCATGGATAGCACCTTGCTCGTGCCTTGTTAAGATATGGTTTACTGTTTCAAGATGATGAAACAAGGCATCATAAATAGGCATAATCGCTCCACCCGGATAACCAAATATTGTTTTTACACCTTCAGCTCTCAGACTTTGTATTACCGCTTCTGCACCGGTAGATTGCAGAGATTCATCTGTTCTCTTGCTTTTAGTTTTTAATTCTGCTGTATTCATTTTTTTTAATTATTTATCGGTTACACAACCCAATGAAGCACTCGAAACGCATTGCGCATATTTGTACAAAACCCCTTTGCTTGCTTTCAATGGAGGCTGTTTCCATGCTGCTTTTCGTTTTTCCAATTCCAGTTCAGTTACTTTTAAATTGATGGTATTATTTTTAGCATCTATCGCAATCAAATCGCCATCATGTACTAGGGCAATAGTGCCACCTACAAAAGCTTCCGGCGTGATGTGTCCTACCACAAACCCATGTGTTCCGCCCGAAAATCTACCATCAGTAATTAAAGCCACTGAATCGCCCAATCCTGCACCCATAATTGCAGAAGTTGGTTTGAGCATTTCCGGCATTCCCGGTCCGCCTTTCGGTCCGCAATAACGGATTACTACCACATTACCGGGTTTTACTTCTCCGTTTCTTACCCCATCTATCACCGCA
The DNA here is from genome assembly GCA_018057925.1 of Saprospiraceae bacterium. GTDB lineage: Bacteria > Bacteroidota > Bacteroidia > Chitinophagales > Saprospiraceae > Parvibacillus. The sequence goes on along the minus strand of JAGPCT010000004.1, from coordinate 45,484 downwards.
TATTCATCATCAAAAACTTTAGCTGTTCCTTCAAAATAATCACCTTCTTTACCGCTTATTTTTGCCACACTTCCTTCGACAGCTAAATTTCCGTAGAGCATTTGCAGATGTCCGTTTGCTTTCACCGGATTTTCCAACGGAAGAAATACTTCCTGACCTTCGGTTAAATCTTCCACGGCTTCCAGATTTTCCGCAATGGTTTTCCCGGTTACGGTTAAACAATCTCCATGTAATAATTGGTGTTTCAACAAATACTTCATCACTGCCGGGACACCTCCTACTTCGTGCAGATCTTCCATAAGGTATTTCCCGCTCGGTTTTAAATCTGCCAACACCGGAACACGGTTACTTACTTTTTGGAAATCATCTAAAGTCAATTCCAAATCCACCGAATGTGCCATCGCAATCAAGTGCATTACTGCATTGGTGGAGCCGCCCAAAACCGTTACCATGGTCATGGCATTTTCAAAGGCTTTTCGGGTCATAACGTCTTTAGGTTTAATGTCTTTTTCCAACAATACCTTAATGGCTTTTCCGACATTAAAACATTCCAATTTCTTTGCTTCGCTCATTGCAGGATTAGAAGAGCTGTAAGGCAAACTCATTCCCAAAGCTTCAATAGCCGAAGCCATGGTATTTGCAGTGTACATACCGCCACATGCACCCGCTCCGGGACACGCGTTTTTGATTACCCCTTTGTAATCTTCATCGGAAATGGTATTGCCGAATTTTTTCCCCAAAGCTTCAAATGCAGAAACAATGTTAAGCGATTCTCCTTTCCATTTCCCGGAATGGATGGTTCCGCCATACACCATGATTGCAGGACGATTGAGTCGTCCCATAGCGATGATTGAGCCGGGCATATTTTTATCGCACCCTACTACAGCCAATACTGCATCGTACCATTGGGCACTCACCACAGTTTCTATGGAATCGGCAATCACATCTCTGGACACCAAAGAAAAACGCATTCCGTCAGTTCCATTTGAAATGCCATCACTCACTCCAATGGTGTTAAATATTAATCCTACCAAATCTTCTTGCTGCACTCCGGATTTTACTTCTTTCGCCAAACCGTTGAGGTGCATATTGCAAGGATTTCCTTCGTAACCCATGCTCACAATTCCCACTTGTGCTTTTTGCATATCATTTTCGGTTAAGCCTATTGCGTAAAGCAAGGCTTGTGCCGCAGGTTGGGTTTCATCTTGTGTGATGGTTTTGCTGTATTTGTTTAATTTTTTCATGAGACTAAATGGAGTTGTTTTAAAGGTTCTTGTACCAAAAAAAAGTCTGTTTTGTTGTTTGAATTCATTGTAATATTTGAATTGATTTTTAAGGAAATAAAAAAAGCCTTTCCCGAAATGAGAAAGGCTTACAATTTGGCATACAGCAGCATTTCTCACGGTGGCGAGCTAATAATAATGCTGATAATAATAGTATTGTTATAAAAATTCATTTTGTTTCTTTCTAATTTATATTCATAAAAAAAGCCTCCTGATTTCTCGGGAGGCTTTTAAATATATCTTTCAGATTACATCAAAATTATTCCTCCCCGGAATGTGAAATCACACCCGTAATAATAATAGAAGAAATAATAATTAATTTGAACATTGTTTTTCTGTATTCGGGTGCAAATGTAGATAAAAAATTACTATCCACAAGTTTTTCTATTATTTTTTTCAGAAAACAAATAAAGTTTTGTTAGACGCAACGATCCGGGGTGCCGCCAGGCAAAATATTAGCAATTTATTTCTAAAAGACAACTATTTGCCTATAATAGGAATACGGTGTAAACCTATAATAGCACAATACATTGTTTAATGTGTAAAAAAAATGATCCTTATTGGAAGATATTTCAATACTTTGTTATAATTTTATGGGAAATATAACTTCTTAATTAATTCCATTACTCATATCCTTACATACCTTATTAGCCCATTTAATTTTACACAACCAGATTACAAATAATCAAAAACATAACCCATGAAAATTGAAACACTAATAAAGCGGACTCAAGAAGCGATGAACAAAAAAGGTTCTAATCTCCTTGTTGATGGAAAATGGGGGCCGTTAACTGCCAAGGAGGCTGATAAGTTTCAAATTTCTATTGAAGTCCAGCCCAACCCCATCGACAATCCGGATACCGGCCAGAATGACAATACAGGGGAGCCCGTTGTCGTTGAGCCGACAATTGTTGTCCTTAATAATATTGAATTTAAAAATAGGGGAAATTATGTTACTCCTTCCAGTAAATTCAAAGGATTGACGATTCATAGTACCGAAAGTGGCAGGTCGGCCAACGCAGCTAAAAATGTGGTTGCCTATCTAAAAAGCAAAGGCTATGGATGTATGGTGATGGATGAAAACGGTATAATATATATCCCTAAGAACTTTGATATTTTTAAAAACTGGGGAAATCATTCCGGCGTGAGTAAATGGAAGGAAATTACCAATGTCTCTAATAAGTTTGCCGGAATGGAAGTATGCAATTGGGGTAAAAATTCCACCGTCGGACCTTTTAGAGAAGTGAATAAGGCAGAGGGATATATAGTATCCGGCAAATACCAGTCATTTACCAAAGCACAAGAAGCAGCCTTGATTAACTTTATTTTATGGGCCAAGACAAAGAATAAAACGTTTGACTTGGATTACGTTGTCGGTCATGATGAACTGCGGGCAGAAGCGGGTAAGCGAGGTGACAAAAGCGATCCCGGTGGCAGTTTGAGTGTACCTATGTCCGCTTTTAGGGCACAGATTAAGGCAAAAGCAGCGACATTGGGCATATAAAAAGACACCCCATATCAAAAAGATAATACGTTTAATCCGGCACTTCTTTTTTTAAATCAGGAAACCACTTTTTAGCTTCCGGTCGTCTATGCGGGCATCCCGGCCAACAGCAGGGCTGTTTCTTTCCCTCCTTCAAGTCCGACATCATTCGTTTAAGATGTTTCGTACGAGTTTCTTCTTTCTTTACAATGGTAACCCAACAAATCCATTCGTTGCGTTGAATAGGAGTAAGGCTATTCCACCTTTCGAGAATTTCACTATCTTTAGATAATACATCGATTATATCCTCCGATACTACATGAAATATACCACTGGTAACTGTCGTGGACATGATAATAAGTATTAAGTTGACAAAATGTAATAAAACAAACTTTCGTCGGTAAAAGTACAAATAATAATCCTGTTAAGCTTTTTTTGAAGGAATATTGAATCAGATACAATTTGTCGTAAACTCAAACTATTTAAATATTTTGAACTCTTTGTATCCAGCCTTCTAGTTCTGCAAGCATCATGGCGGTTGCACCCCACAATGGGACATTGTGTATCATGGTGAGATATGGAATATCTTTTAAGATGACACCGTGTTGATGAATATCCATGGTTGGGATATGATGCCATGGAATTGTATTCAAGGGCAATATATAAAACGCTTTTGCTTCGTCTTGTGAAAGAGAAATTTCAGGAAGGACGTCAACATAAAACAATATAGGATCGACTTCAAATCGACTTATAGGAATAGCAAGTCGTGTCATCCGGCCTATAAAGTTATTGCGACTGAGTGCAATGCCGGTTTCTTCTTCGAGCTCTCTGAGTGCCGTAAATACGGTATCCGGATCGGATGATTCTGCTTTGCCTCCCGGGAAACTAATCTGACCACTGTGCTGATCCTGCTCGTTGTGTGTTCTAATCAAGACCAGCGTATTCAAAGTATTGTTTACCGGAAATAGTACGATGGCAACAGCAGAGGAGCGATAGACGACGTCTTTATGCGGGATTGGAAATCTGCCGGGCGGAGCAAGGGGCAACCATGCTTCCATCCCCGGCAGAAAGTCTTCTTTATCTTTTAATGAGAAAACATCAAAATTATTCAAACAACCGTACCAATTATTTATTGCTATTCACAAGGTACTTTTCAATAGCTCCCGGCATGGAGGGCGCGTCGGGCTGAGGTGCGGCAACATCGAGTCTCAGCTTATAGTCTGATACGGATTGACACGTACTTTTTCCGAAAGCGGCTATTCTAGTTTCTTCCTGAACAAAATCAGGGAAATTTTCGAAAAGGCTGCTTAGACTTTGTGGGCTAAAAAATGCCAACATGTCGTATTTGATATCACTCAAATCAGACAAATCACTGCTAACAGTACGATACATCTCTGCTTCTTGAAACTTCAACTTTGATTGAACCAACCATTCTGTAACCTGCTTATTTCCAAGATTAGAAATAGGTACTAAAAAGGTTTCGTTCTTGTGCTTCATCAAGGCCGTTGCAATATCCTGCATGGTCTTCGTTCCAACAAAAACCTTTCTTTTACGGTAGTGGATAAACTTTTGTAAGTAATTGGCTACTGATTCGGTGAGGCAAAAATACTTGGTATCCGGAGAAACCTTAACCCTCATTTCCTCTGCAATACGGAAGAAGTTCTCGATACCATATTTACTGTTAAAAATGACACAATTGTACTCATCCGGCCTAATTCTTTCCTTCCTAAAATCTTTTTCTGAAACGCCTTCTACGTGATTAAACGCCCGGTAATCTACCTTAAGACCATACTTAGTCTCTAAGTCGTTAAAGGCATTTTTGGTGTTAGCCGGTGGTGGTGGCTGAGACACCAATATACTATTAACTCTTTTCAGAGAAGTCGGCTTTGCAGATGTAGAAATTTTTGTTGTCATATATTTATACTTTCCATGATTTTATTAAATAGAATTCCCGATAGATGTAAAGATTAGTTTGGCAAGTATTATTACAGGAGCTATTTCGACGGTGCAAAGGTAAATAATAAAATGAAACTTTTGGTACGTTAAAAAATTCGCTGCCAACAACATGCCTCTTAATTGCCTGATACTGTACAATATAACGAAAATAATTACGCCTATATACAAGCACAACGTCGCAATGTAATCTCCCGAAAAGGATATTAATCCATTGATTGGGAGAAGTGCTATTCCTAAAAATATGTTGAATGCTAAAATTGTAAAATTAAAATATCCTACCTCCTTGGTTACCGGAAATATAACGCCAATTATTTTTAATACCAGATGACGCACCAGATACACTGAGGCTATTATTCCCACACATACGAAAAACAAAATAGGATCTGACGAAAAATAATCAACTTTCATTTGTTTTAATAGTAAAAAGAGAAACAAGCCGGCATTGAGGATAAAAAACAGATAAAACAAACCATACGATAAGGTCTGGCTATTGTTCTGAAAGCGATATACACTCTTCAAAAAGGTGTCGCTAAGTATTGCCCGGTAAATATTGGCAAGTAAACTCCTGTTTAGGACAACCAACATTGTTAGGAAAAGGAGCAAAATAGATATCGTAACAAATAGAAAATTTGGATTTGCCGTCTTTTTACTGGTGATAGGAATTGGCTTTTTTACCAATAATGTATCTCGGATGGCATAATTCGCCGGCACATGCTTTATTTCAAATGGATTGCTGTGGTCGATGCTTTCTTCCGGTGATTTATTCTCTTTGAGGGTATCTCGCGCCGCAAGGTGTGGTGTTTGCCGCACCTCGAAAGGATTTTGAGCTGACAGTTGACCCCCAAAGACCAGTGTTATAAAAACAAATAAGATGTTAATTACCCTCACGTTCCTCAAATTCCGCACAAAGGTACAACATTTTTAAAAAATAAAAAAACGAATTGCAAACTTTGACTCATTTCCATGATGTAATCATTTTATTTTATGGCATTTGCGACAAATATATTATTTATATATATTATAATTACCAAATATAATTCCGGGTCGTGTTGTAATTGATTATATTGTTTCTTACTCCTTTTTATCTGTTTTTTGTTTTATCTTGTGGCACTTTTAAAAAACATCAGCCACATCGGCTTATTAAGAATTGAAGATAATGACACGTCCCATATATAAAAATATTTATGTTGCTGCCACCAATCAGCACATTGGAAAGACAACTTCCACCCTTGGCCTTGTAGCAGCATTTATCAACAGAGGTCTGAACGTAGGTTATTGCAAACCCGTTGGACAGCAGTCATTAAGCTTTCATGACCTCGTAGTGGACAAAGACACGATATTATTTGCAGATTTAATCCGGTTCCCTATCCGACCGGAAATCCATAGCCCTGTCATCCTTGGCTCCGGCGCTACGACTTCTTTTTTAGACAATCCGGCAGGGTTTAACTTCAGTGACAAGATTAAATTTGCCCAGAACGTTCTGCAACAAGAACATGAGTTGACAATATATGAAGGTACCGGACACCCCGGCGTAGGTAGTATTGTCAACCTGAGTAACGCCGACGTCGCCTCCTTGGTCAATGCTGGCGTAATTATGGTTGTTGATGGCGGCATCGGAAAAACCATCGACCGCCTAAACATGTGCCTTTCTTTATTTCGGGAAAAAAACTTGGACATCATTGGCGTCATCGTCAATAAAGTAGAAGAAAATAAGATAGATAAAATAAATCACTACCTCGGCAAAGCCCTAACCAAGTTCAATCTACCCCTGCTCGGATTGATGCCCTATGACAAAACACTCGGCTACCCCATCATGAAGTCAATTTTGGACGCCATCGGCGGCGAGGTGTTGTACAACAATGATATGCTCAACAACAAGGTAGAAGATATTCTTGCCGGCTCGTTGATGGATGTTGAGCAACTCCGGTCAGATAAAGGCCTCCTTTTGGTTGTTAGTACCGGACGTGTCAATGAGGCGATAGATAAATTAGAACGCATTTCAAGGATAGCCGGAATACAACAGTCACCATTAACCGGAATTGTTGCCACCGGAGAAGGCACTATTAATTCAAGGAGTATCCAATATATTGAACGCAATCACATCCCCCTCATAAGCACTTCATTAGATACTTATGGCAGCGTTATTAAAATAAGTAAAATAGAAGTAAAAATCAACCTGAATACACCCTGGAAGGTAAAGCGGGCTATAGAGCTTATTAATAATAACGTTGACCTGGATTCAATCCTAAATTATGCCATTGGGAAATAGACTTTTTCCTTATTTTAATAAAGGAATACCATGCGCTTCACAGTATTTTTGAAACATATCTTCTCGCTCCAATATTTTGATTGTATTGCCCCAAATACTTTTTTGGGTAAATTGAATGGTGACAATCCGCATCAAGATAAAATCTGTAATGATGACATTTCTAACGTTTTCAATTGGCATCATCGTGTGCTTAAAATAGTTGGATATATACAACTTTTCAGAATCAGCTTCCAACCGCTTTAGTTTAAATGCAAAAAGAACTATTATTATTGAGACAAGTAAAAACAGACAGACAACAACAATCTTAGTAGTCAGGGAAAAAATAACGGATTCGTCCATTACCGGCCCTAAAAAGACACCCATTGTCATCAGTAATAATAATACCCATATAAAAACGGGTAAAAATATTACGAAAAATAGGGTGGCATTGGAAGAATATCGCTCCATTTTTATCTTTTTTTTCTGCAAATTAAAGGAATTATTCAATCATCTTCTGCCTTTCAAGTATTGCTTTTTCCCTCGCTTCTAAATCTGCTTCTTCTATTTTCCTTTCCTTTTCAAGCTTCTTACTCACCCGTGCGGATACAGCAATACTCATCTCGTATAATACATATAGCGGTGTAGCGAGAATCATTTGTGAAATAACATCCGGAGAAGGCGTCAGTATCGCAGCCACAATCAAGATGATAATGACAGCATATCGCCGCCCGGTGCGCATCATCCTCGGAGTAAGAATGCCAACTCTGGTGAGAAAAAAGGAAACAACCGGCATCTCAAATACTATTCCGACCGGAAGGGTAAACATTATCATATAATTTATGTAGGAATTGAGCGTTGGAGTAGCCAGAGTATCGGCCAACTCATATCCGGCTAAGAAAGACAACGCAAAGGGTGCAATGAAATAATATCCAAATAACACTCCCGCCACGAATAATACAGAACAGATTAATACAATCCCACGTGCAGATTTCTTTTCATTGCTGTATAATCCCGGCTTTACAAATCTCCAAAATTCCCAAAACACATACGGAAAAGCGACGATGAGCCCCAAGATTAAAGATACAGTGAGGTGAGAAGTAAACTTTTCAGCCAAATCTCTTGTGATAACCTCAAAGTGAGTAGGCTGGATACACATCATCTCTCCAAAAGAACAAAATAGCCGGTATGTAAAAAAATCGGGATTTCTGGGACCAAAGATTACGGTCTTAAATATAAAATCCTTCTGAAAAAAGATAAAAACCGCTACTATAGCTATCCCTACGAATGCTCTGATGATATGCCAACGCAACGCCTCAAGATGTTCAAAAAAAGTCATCTCCTTTTCCTCCGGCTGTATATTATCCACATCAACTTGATCTAATGGCATCGTATATTTTTTAAATTAGACGGTAAAGGTAAGCCTTTGTTTTTTGGGTAAGTGTAAATATTTCTTTAATATTTGCCTAATAGACTCTTGCTTAAACCAAAATTCAGCGATCGAAGCTTTTCAAATCCGAAGAGCACCGATTATGAAGGACGCACCTAGAATGCTTACTGTTAAGTTAATATTTTATATCCTCCAAAACCCTTTACTTGCGGGTATATTGATTCATGGTTTCTGTAATACCAATGATACCAAAGGCAAAGGCTGCTTTGGCGGCATGTTGTAATATCTCCGGGAGCTTTTCCGACTCCTCTCGACTCCATCTGCCCAGCACATAATCTACTTGTCTTCCCCGTGAGAAGTCAGCACTGATACCGATACGCATCCTTGCATAGCCTTGATTGCCGAGCACCTCATTAATGTTTTTTAGTCCATTGTGGCCACCATCAGACCCATTAGGCCTAATTCGAATGCTGCCGAAAGGGATGTTCAGGTCATCTGTTATTACAAGTATTCTATCCTGTGGAATAGATAGTTTATTCATCCAATACCGAATAGCTTTGCCACTTAAATTCATAAAAGTGGATGGCTTGAGAAGGTGAAAGGAACGCCCTTTATGCTTGACAATAGCGATATCTCCTAAGGTTTCGTGCTTATAGGTGATGTCGGCGTCAGAAGTGATTTTATCCAATACACTGAATCCTACATTGTGTCGGGTTCCATCATATTCTGCACCCATATTGCCCAATCCGGCAATCAAATATTTCATTTCGTTGTCGTTATCTTTCTGTCTTCTAAAAAAATCTAAAATACCCATTTCTGATTGTAAAAATAAATGCATCTGCGTTATTTTTTGAGAAATGTGATTATGTTTTTTCACATTTCCAAATTACTTGTTTTATGTTTGCATTGATTTTCGCACGATAAAATAAGGCATAACGACCGAATGTGGTCAATTTGTTTTTTATAACAGGCTGACAATCTGCTTAATGTGTAAATCAATAAGATTATACAGTTGTATAATTATTTCATTTTGTAAAATGACACAACTTCTATGGGTCAAAAATTATTAATCGTAGAATCCCCTGCAAAGGCAAAAACAATTGAAAAGTTTTTAGGTAAAGATTTCATTGTTCGTTCCAGCTTTGGACACGTCAGGGATTTAGAAAAAGGCAATCAGGCGATCGATATCGACAACAACTTTAAGCCTCATTATGTCATTACGCCCGACAAAACCAAGGTCGTCCGTGACTTGAAGGATATTAGTAAGAAGTCTGACGAAGTATGGTTGGCAACGGATGAGGACCGCGAAGGAGAAGCTATTAGTTGGCATTTGTGTGAAGTACTGGGACTCGATCCACGTACAACAAGTAGAATTGTATTTAGAGAAATCACCAAATCTGCCATTCAAAGTGCAGTTTCCAATCCGCGTAAACTTGACTTGGATCTCGTCAATGCCCAACAAGCAAGGCGTATATTAGATCGTTTGGTAGGATTTGAATTGTCTGAAGTGCTTTGGCGTAAAATCAAAGCTTCCCTCTCAGCCGGCCGCGTACAGTCCGTCGCAGTAAGACTGGTAGTGGATAAAGAAAGAGAAATCAACAATTTCGATGTAGAGACCTTCTTTCGCATAAAAGCTCAATTTCCTATCACTTTAGAAAATGAAAAAACCGTCCTCCTCATAGGCGAATCCGACCAAAAGTTTAAATATGAGAAAGATGCACAAGACTTTTTACAGAAATGTATCGGTACAAGCTATCATGTTCAAGACATTACTGTCAAACCCGGTAGCCGTAAGCCGGCACCACCATTTACTACTTCTACCTTACAACAAGAAGCCAGCCGCAAATTGGGATTTTCTGTCAAACGGACTATGATAGCAGCGCAAAAGCTGTATGAATCCGGACTTATTACCTACATGCGTACCGACTCGACCAACCTTAGTGAAACCGCTTTGTCCGAAATTGCGGATAATATTACCAATACCTTTGGCGCCAATTATCTGCATACCAGAAGATACAAAACCAAAAACTCGTCCGCCCAAGAAGCTCACGAAGCAATCCGTCCCTCTTATATCACCAACAAAAACGTTCAGGTCGGAGATAAAGATCAAGAACGCTTATATGAGTTGATATGGAAACGAACGATAGCTTCACAGATGGCTAATGCCGTCCTCGAAAAGACAGAAGTAGATATTGCCATTGCCGCTCACCCCAACCATCCCTTGAAGGCATCCGGTGAAATCGTTAAATTCGATGGCTTCTTGAGAGTTTACTTTGAATCGGTCGATGACGAAGAAGACGACACACTTAACACATTGCTGCCTCCGCTCACAAAAGGTCAGAAACTAACTTTAGATGAGATGACGGCAACACAAAAGTTTTCAAAGCCTCCTGCCAGATATACAGAAGCCAGTTTGGTTAAAAAAATGGAAGAACTCGGAATAGGCCGCCCTTCAACGTATGCTCCGACGATTTCAAAAATAATGGAAGAAAATAGAGGATACGTCGTCAAAGAATCCAGAGAAGGCGTAAAACGTAATTATCAGGTACTGAAATTAAAATCAGATAAAATATCCTCCGCCATGCTATCCGAAAATGCCGGAAGCGCCAAAAATCAACTCTTCCCGACTGATATGGGTATGCTTGTCACCGACTTTTTAATAGAGCACTTTGCTCAAATCATGGACTACCATTTTACGGCAGAAATAGAAAAAGAATTCGATGAAATTGCCGAAGGAAACCTAAAATGGGACAACATGCTTAACAGCTTTTATTTCCCATTCCATAAAACCGTCGAACAAACCAAAGACTCCGCTGCCAGAGCTACCGGCGAACGTATTCTCGGCAAGGATCCCGTATCCGGAAAGACTGTTTTAGTTCGGCTTAGCCGCTATGGCAAACCCATCGTTCAGATAGGCAAAACAGAGGAGCTGACGGAAGAAGAAAAGCCACAATACGCTAATCTCCGACCCAACCAATCTCTTGAAACAATTGAATTGGACGAAGCTTTGACCTTATTCGCTTTACCAAAAGACCTTGGCGAATTCAATGGCGAAACCATCACCGTCAGTGTAGGTCGATTTGGCCCCTATATCAAGGTGAATGACCAATTCGTCAGCTTGCCCAAAGGCGAAGATCCTTTTACACTCGAATTGGATAGAGCGATTGAAATCATTCAACAGAAACAAGCTGCAGACGCACCGGTAGGCAGTTATAATGGTCTCCCGATAACCAAAGGTTCAGGTCGATTCGGTCCTTTTATCAAGTGGAATGACCTTTATATCAACGTTCCGCGTAGGTATAATTTCCAACTGCTCACTCAAGAAGAAATGAATGAACTCATTGTAGCCAAGATGGACAAAGAATCCAATCGATATATAAGGCAATGGGCATCCGATAAAATAGCCATCGAAAATGGCCGTTGGGGACCATTTATCCGATTTGGCAAGAGCATGCTCAAGTTGGGTAAAAACAATGAGGGTAACAACTTTACATCGGAAGAACTGGCGGAAATTTCTTTGGAGGAAGTTCAGTCTATAATTGAAAAACAAGTCCCCGGAGCATTTGACAAAAAGAAAAAAGCTCCGGCAAAGAAAGGCACTACAACAAAGGCTAAGACAACAAAAACCGCTGCAGCTTCCGCTAAAAAAGCGCCAACTAAGCCTAAGAAATAAAGAAATGCAGGCCATTATCCTTGCTGCCGGCTTAGGCACGAGATTGAAACCATTGACGGATAACATTCCCAAAGCCCTCGTCCGGTGTGCCGGGAAGCCCTTGATTGATCACGCCATAGACTATCTCGTTCGACAAGGAATAGATTATATCCTCGTCAATGTGCATCATCATGGAGATGTGCTAAAAGAGTATATCGAAGGCAAGCAGTATCCCGTTCCTGTGGAAATTTCTGATGAAACAGCGGAACTGAAAGATACGGGTGGTGCGCTGGTTCATGCCTTGCCCTTGATGAAGGAAGAGAGGAGTATATTAATATTTAATACAGATATTCTTACTGACCTTTCCCTTGCTTCATTGTATCAACACCACAACCATTCAGACCGTCGAGCCACATTAATTGTTCAGAATCGGGATAGCTCCCGCAAATTAGCCTTTTCAGAAGACAACCTTTTAACAGGTTGGATGAATTGTAAAACGGGGGAATCGATAGGATCGGTAAATGAAGATAGCAGAATGTGGGCATTTAGCGGTATTCATCTGATTGATTTGGAGTTAATAAAACATTTTCAAAAGAACAATGGCAACAGACCTTTTCCGATTATTCCCGCATACTTGGAGGCGTCTCAACATCTCCAAATAGGGAGCTACACAACACCGGAGGGAACAGTTTGGTTAGAAACCGGCTCACCTGAAAGATTAAAAGCTGCTGAGCTGGCACTTCAACAAAAAGGGAAGAATAGAATCCTATAAAATCCATTGAAAAGACGACAACTGTTTAGCTACCGAAAAATAACTGTAAACTTTTTTTAGGACGAGTCAAACAAAACAAGCTTAATTGACTTTTTTTATAAGAGTATAACAAAAGTTATATTCTTTTGGGTTTTCTCTTTTTATAAATTTGTTGCTATGAAACATGTCTAATTATCCGGGCATCAAAACGAATTAATCTAAACTAAAATAGATTAGGTTAAGAATAAGAAAATTAGACTGATTATTTAATTTCAGAAAAAGATAATCGTATAATCCCATCGAATATAAAGAGGGCCCTTTTAGTAAATAGACAATCCCCCCCTTATGTTGTAATTATACATAAAATTGCTCACAGGGCTCACTGACCAACTTAATTACCGCGAAAAACTTGATTTCACTCTGATAAATACTAAGTCAAAGGGCTTTGTGTTGAATATCAACGAATAAATAGCTTCCTTAATTTAAAAATTATGGGAAGCTATTTATAAGAATAGGATTCGTAATAAAAGGTATAAATCTATCGTGTTTTCGTTGATAAAGTTGAAATATTGGCCAAAAAAAGGATTTTTATTCCGGAACAAAGTTCATGCTTTTCAAATGATTATTTTTTTGAGTATGCCGTAAAATTGATGAAATTTTTTATTAAAAATTAAGCTTTTTTATATTAATTTCAAGGCAATTTATAACGTATGTTTTGGATGATAATAATTATCCGCAGAGGAATTAATTTATTTGATAATGAATATGTTATATATGTGAAAAAATAAAGTAAAGTGTAAAACAATAAGTTACCTAAAAAACAACCCTTAATATAAGCTACACTATAAAATAAGCAATCAACATTTTACAACATAATACGTAACATAAAATTAAAAACATCATGAAAAACCAACGCATTGTACCTTTCCTTTTCTCTGTAATTTTATTTACTTGCCTATTCAATTACACAAGTCAGGCAAGCATACCAAAATTATCCCCGATAAAAGATTGTTTCTTCAAAGGATATGGAGATTCTACTTTATTGGGAGAAAGAGTCAACCAAAACATTGGAAGTGCTCGAATATCAATGGCACTATTCCACGAACTAACGAATGCCTTTACTAACATGCAATTGAAAGATTTTACCAAAACAGTAGATTTGACCAGGGCTGCCTTTGTAACGTTTAATTCCTCAGCTTTTGATTCTGTCCTTGCAAGTGTCCAATCTTCATCTCAGAATTACGATATATCTGTCTTTTTCATATATTATGACCCTAATAATGCCTTGATACGAAGCTATCTCGGTACAAAGACCGAGTACTTAGGAAGAATTTCGGTCGCTATAGCTTTTATTAATAAAGCAGTCTGGACAGATCCAACCACCTTGAATAATCCAAATGTAAATAGAAAGGAAATACTCAAGGACAATACTGGTAATTATCACATCTATAACATGGGTGAATTATGTCCGGATGATTGTCCGACCATAATCCCTCCACAATAATACAATGAGCTTTTACCAATATTTAATCACAATACTCTTGCTGTATCTAATTATATATAGCAAGAGTATTTATTCCGGCAATAAAGCTTTTTTTTATTTTGTTCTGACAGTTGGGCTTTTTGAATTAGTCATCAACAAAGCTGCCAAATATTTTTGGCATAATACAATTTTGACCACTAATATTTATTGCATTCTCACCACTTCTTTCTATATTTTCTTTCTGTTGACCAATAACTTGGGTAATGAAAAGAAAAAATTAATTTACTATTTAACCGGCAGTTGGTTTATTGTCTCCATTCTTGTCTTATTTTTATTTGTTGATTATATGAATCGAGTAAGTCCTATGTACAACATAGGAATGGTATTGTCTATTTTTTTAATTCTACGATATGCCTATCGCATTATTCGGGTTGAAGAATATAAGCCTATTGCTCAAAGACCTTTATTATTCACGTATTTGGGCATACTCTTATTTTTTACAGCAGCATTTCCTATAATAACCTTTGTCAATCATTTGATCATATCAAATCAATTTAGTGGTGTCTATTCTCAAATGTTAAGGATAGGAAATATCTTTCTTGCTTTGGGATACTTAACAACGGTAATTAGTTTAAAACGGGCAAAAAAGCAGCAACAATATGTTTGAATCAGGTAGTATAGGGTTTTATATAATATTGGTATGCTTCGTGATGCCGATTTTGTTAGCAACCATATTGATTTGGTTTGCTTTAAACTATCAAAAAAGAAAGAATCAATACGAGATTGAGCAACGTGATAATTTATTGAGAGAACAAAAACTAATTATAGAAAAGCAAAAAGCAATAGAATCAGAGCGCAACAGAATTGCTACAGAGATGCACGACGACTTAGGCTCTGGGTTGACTACGATAATATACTTGGGAGAACGTATAAAGACCAAGTTCCCTGAATTTGAAGGGCTTGAGATATTAAAAAAAATAGAAAATCAGTCTAAAGAATTAGTCGGCAATATGTCCGAAATTATCTGGACAATGAATAGCAGATACGATGACTTAGCTAACCTCTCCGGATTTATGCGTCGTTATGCATATAAATATCTTGATAATTATGGAAAAGATCTTGAATTTAGCATAGAAGAAAAATGTTTAGATTATCCTTTATCCGGCGAAATCCGGCGAAATTTATTTTTAGTGTTGAAAGAGATCTTGCATAATGCTATAAAGTATAGCCAAATGTCAAAGTTTGTAGTAGATTTACACTGCAATTCCAATCTAACAATTCAAATACAAGAAGTGGATGGCATTGGTTTTGATCCTGAAATTAGTAAAAATTCCGGTAATGGGATCTACAATATGTCGAAGCGAATGGAAAAAATTGGCGGAACAATTCATTTTGAAAAGAAGCCCGAAGCAATGTGCTACCTCATTTTATATCCTTTAAATCAAAATATCTATGAAAATCAAGGTAGCGATCATTGAAGACTTGAAAGAAGTAGCCCAAATGTTGTCAGAAATAATCAATGACGAAGAAGATATGGACTGCTATCAAGTGTATTATAATGCAGAAGATGCCATGCTTTTTCTAGCAAAAAATCCGGCTGATATCTGCATCGTTGATATCGGACTTCCAAGAGCCAATGGTCTCACCGCCATCAAACATCTCACTTCTTTATGTCCCACTATGCAATTCTGCATGTTTACTATGTATGATGATGACGAAAAAATATTCGAGTCAATCAAAACCGGCGCAAAAGGTTATCTACTCAAAGATGAATCACCTAATAAAATCGTACAATGTATCCGTGAACTTCATCAAGGCGGTAGCCCTATGAGTCATAATATAGCCCGTAGAATACTATCCCATTTTCAACAAGCTTCAACTCCAACCAAAGAAGCGGATTTGCCTATTTCAGATAGAGAAAAGGAACTGTTGACACTGCTTTCAAAAGGCCTGCTATATAAAGAAATTGCTTCAAAGCTAAATATTACCATAGGAACTGTGAAACAGCATATTCATAATATTTATCACAAGCTACAAGTGTCTAATAAGACTGAAGCCATTAATTTACTTAATAATATGTAAGGAGTTGTATCGGTATTGAAAGGGAAAAAAATTCTTTTATTCAACAATTAAAAAGCCAGCCCAATAGTAAGGTTCATATTTCTTTTTTCGCATTGTTTTCTGAGCATTTTGCAGCGCTTCTTTGGGCTTTAATTTGTTGGAAATAAGATTGATATAAAATAGATTCATTAGTTCCATCGTCTGGTAATCGGGGACTTGCCATAAAGAAAGAATGATTTTATCTACCCCGGCAATTTTAAAGGCTCGCCGCAACCCATATACCCCCTCCGATGTATATACATTGCCTAAGCCGGTTTCACAGCCTGAAAGAATAACCAAATCGGTATTGCTCAGATCCAATTGACTTACTTCCAAAGCGGTGAGAAAACCATCGCTCCTGTTTTCACTCAGCTTAATCTGATTATTAGTCGGATTACTCATTATAATACCGGATCTTAATAGTGGATCATTATTTTCTTGAAAGCTAATGTTATTTTCTTTTTCTTGAGGAAAAAAGAACCCATGTGTAGAAAAGTGAATAAGAGAAGGAGAAGTTAAGCCCAATCCGAATTCATATTTTTTAATATAACTTTCATTAGCATTGTCTCCCACCAACAAACTTGTTTTCCATTTTGCTTTTTTCAATTGTTCGGAAATAAATTGCCCCTCTTGCTTAGTGTTTTCAATGCTCTTCTTGCTATTTCCTCTTTCAATAGATGCATTGTTATTATTTATATTATGGTCTCTATACTGTTGTAATATTATATCATCGGATACTCCTTCTGAATAATTTATATCAAAATATATTTCTGCTGATGGATTGATATTCTTGACTTGATCCGTACTTTTCAAGGAAAGGATATCCTGAGTAGAATTTAGGATCGTTATATCAAAATTATCGTTGAGTAAAGAACCATTATCTGTGGGAAGTGCCGGCAAATTAATGAGACTAAGGGTTCCATCTGTAGAAATATAAATCTTCTTTTTACCAACCAGACATTCTCTCAATGGCTTCCAAATAAGGTTATAAATATCAGCATTTCCATATATGAAGTTGGAAAGACCAAAATCTGATGCCCCTCCTTGTTTAATTATTGAGTCTATTTGAGCTTGAGTACATAATTTGATGATCTTCACATTTTGTCTGTTTTTATCAAGGATGAGAGCGGCATAAGTAAGAACTTCATCAAAAGATAGATGGCTTTTCTTATATTTGAATTTAAAAAACTCGATGCATATCTCAACAGAATGCAATGAGTTCCTAACCTCTTCGGTTTGTACAAACGGATAGCTATCATCATCCAACAAGTTATAGGCAAGTGCTTTTTCAAAAGCAGCAATTCTCTCTTTCAATGAATCAATAACAACAGTATCTAGTTCCTCTCCCACAATTTCATTGGCCAATTGTAGTTTACTTTTCTGTAATGCACGATAATGCTCCATAAGCCCTTCATCACTATTGGCAAGTGTCCTTAACCTTTTGATAGAGTTAAGTAACAAGTTATTTCTAGCCAAAAGGATGTCGTAACATAATTCTGCATAATTTTCATCCGTCTTATCCACCATCATAGTAAAAAGAAAATTGCCGGAAGCATCAAAATCTGCCTTGTATGCTTCTTGTTCGCCGATAGACAAATAGGAATATCCTTTAGGGAAATCTCGAAGGAAGCTTCGCTGTATCAAATTAAAAATACGGTAAGCCGAATCAGATGTGTCAGTGTTATTTACAAAATAATACTGCCCAAGAAAACCCAACACATAGAAATAAAGGGGATGGTCTTCCCCAAACACTGCTTTTACCAGGTCTAATGCTTTTTCTAAATTCTCCTTTGCTTGGGGGAATTGTTTTTTTTCAAGAAATAATACTCCCAATTCAAGACAAATTGAAGCTCTGTGATCAGGAGTAATTGACGCTATTTCATCAGATAATTCATTACATTGTAAGAAGTAAAATTGGGCACTATCCAATTTTTCACTCAATTTATACCCAGTGCCAAGATTCCTTAACAAATCCCAATAAAAAAAAGTCTTCTTTTCGGTAGGTTGATGTTCTATAATACTCTTCGCACTTAATAGTTTTGCAAGGCGTATTCGTAATTACCCATACTTAACTCAACAAAGGCAATGTCAGAAATAGCAGAAGCTGTTTCCAAGGAGTCAATGTTTATTTGGTTTTGGATGTATTTATATCGGGTTGACAGAATAGCTTTGGCCTCATTCATATTATTAAAATTAATATAATTAATCCCTATGTCTCTCAGAAAATCCCGATACTGTCTCAAGTCTTGAAAATTAGGCAATTGCTCGAAAATATTTTTACACTTTGAAGTATAAATATCCGCTTCCTTCATATTTCCAAGCAAATAATAACATTGAGATTTGTCCTTTAAAATCAAAGCCGAAAGCAAGGACGGTTGAGGAGCAAAAGCTTGTTGAAGTCGCTCTGAACTATCACAAGTTTCAAGGACTTTTTCAATGTCGTCTAAAAGAAAATAAATCTTTGTTTTTTGCCTCAAATAATTTGAATAAAAAGAATAATTTTCTTTTAACCCTGGATTGATGACCAATATACTATCATTGTTATGCAATATTATGCGGATGGCGCTATCTGACTCTATTCCTCGTAACACTTTCATCAAGTTATGATTGATGTAACTCGTATCCGGCGTATTAGAGGATTTTTCGAGGCCATCATTCTGTGCCCGCAAATAGATACTATAGGCTAACATAATCAACAATAGCATGATTCTCATATTAGAATTGTTTTTTCTTAAAGAAATATTTACCGTATTCTAAGATTTGTTTTCGTCGTAATAAGATGTTAGATTTTTGAAAATCAAATATAGTTATTCTTCCTATAAAATACAATGTATAACATTCATTTCGACTTCCGCAATCGAAGTTTTCCCAAACCGGAGAGTACTGATAATAATGGACGTCTTGATGCACAATTCCGAATTTGTCTAAAGCATAATGTAAGTTAATATTCCTACTAATAGAATAACTACATTTCGTACCTTTAATCATCTGTGTGCAACACCTTAACATTATAAAATGGAAATGTATTTTTACGGATTGATTGTCTGTTAAAATTTTTTTATGTACGTTTGAAGAAAGGTTGGATGATGATAGCAAAACAGGATTATTTCAACTATTGAATAGCAGTAAGCGCGTATGAAGAAAAGTACTATTTGGATTCTGATAACATTGATGAGCATTGCGCTGTTTGGACTAGCAGGCATACAATATTATTGGATTTCAAGTGCGATACAGTCTTCAGAGGAAAAGTTTCAGACAGATGTTTTTGATGTCTTGAATAAAGTTGCAGATCAACTCCGTAACGATGAACGCTATAGGATGTATCAGAAAACTTTCGGCAGCAAGTCCAATAGCAAGTCTATGGCTGATGAATTTGAATATGAAAGTCTCAGACGAATGTTCAACGAAACCAGCTTGGCAGAGCGTATTAAAGTCAAGCAGCTCAATTATTATATCAAGACATTTTTAGCGGATAAGAATATCAAGGATGAATATACCTACGGTGTATATAGTAAGTCTGCTAAAAGTTTTGTCATTCTCAACAACTATTATGCGGTCGCTAATTTCAATAAAAACGTTTATCATGACAATATGGACCAAGGTTTATACAATACCCAGTTCAAAGTCTCTATTTTCAACGATAGCGGCAGTATTGAGCATGGACAACTGATGATTTATTTCCCCCATAGGTCATCTTTCAGACCCATCTGGGGCATCGTACTGAGTTCAATCTTGTTTACGGCAATTATCTTATTTACTTTCATTTTTACGATATATGAGATTGTGACACAAAAGAAGCTTTCAAAGATGAAAAACGACTTTATCAGCAATATGACACATGAGTTCAAAACGCCCATAGCGACTATCAGTCTATCCAGTGATAGTATCATCAATCCAAATATCATTACACATCCGGATAAAATACATCGTTTTGTGGATATCATCAAACAAGAAAACACCAGGATGCTCAATCAGGTAGAAAAAGTCTTGCAGATGGCACAAATAGACCGCAAGGTTCTAAAACTCAATATCACTGACATACACCTGAATGATATCGTTAAAACTGCAGTAGAACACATTAACTTACAGGTAGAGCAGAAAAACGGTTATATTGAAACCTTTTACGAAGCGTCACAAGATCTCATCCAAGGCGACCTGACTCACGTCTCCAATATGGTGCACAACTTGTTGGACAATGCTAATAAATATTCGCCGGAATACCCAGAAATAACAGTGACTACCCAAAATGACGAACATGGTGTTAATGTGATAATATCAGATAAAGGAATCGGTATGAATAAAGAGCACAGGAAGCATATCTTTGACAAATTTTACCGAGTCACTACAGGCAACATCCATGATGTCAAAGGATTTGGGCTGGGACTGAGCTATGTTAAAGACATGATTACGGCACATAAAGGCAGTGTTACCGTCAAGTCTGAGTTGGGAAAAGGCAGCACTTTTACACTTTCTTTTCCCTACAAGCAACAAAATGACACTTGAAATACGTTATAAGAAATATAAACCTTTAAAAGATATATATGAGTTCAAATGCACAGAAGATATTATTGGTAGAAGACGATCAGAATTTTGGTGATGTGTTAAAGAGTTACCTCGAGATGAATGATTATGAAGTTCACCTTGGAAAAGATGGTGTGACAGGGATGGAGTTGTATCGTAAGATGAAGTATGATCTCGCCATATTTGACGTCATGATGCCAAGAAAAGATGGACTTACCTTGGCAAGTGAGATTCGTGAAAAAGATAACAGCTTGCCGATTATTTTTTTGACTGCAAAAAACATGAAAGAAGATATTCTACAAGGTTTTAGAGTCGGTGCCGACGACTATATCACCAAACCCTTTTCTTCTGAAGAATTGTTGCTCCGGATTCAGGCCCTGCTCAAGCGAAGCGCTCCCAAGGCGGAGCAAGAAGATGAAATAACAACTTACACCATTGGTAAGTACACTTTCAACTACCCGCTTCGCATCTTAACCTATACTCCCGAACAGAGTGATGAAGAAAAGCTGTCTCCCAAAGAAGCGATGTTGCTTAGAATGTTCTGCAAGCGACAAAACAATGTCTTAGAACGCTCTGAGGCCTTGACAAAAATATGGGGAGAAGACAATTATTTCACTGCCAGGAGTATGGATGTCTTTATTACCAAGTTGCGCAAATACCTCAAAAGAGACGAGAATATTGAAATTGTCAATATCCATGGCAATGGATTTCAGCTCTTAGTACGAGAGCCTTCATAAACACAATAATACCGATTTGATTATTCACGGATTAAGTTGTTTATTGCTGTAATGATCCCAACTCTTTGCGGACATCTATCCCACCGAAATTGCCACTCGTCATTATGAGCAATATACTATTGTGCCTATCAATTTCGTGCAAAGTCGTTCTGAGTTCATCTGTCTGCATTATGACACGGATATCCTTTCTTTTAAAAGCATCTATGAGGAATGCGGGTTCGGCTATTTCCATGCGCTTTGCCAATGCTGTTTCCGGATTATAAAAGATGATAGCCTCATCAGCACTGTCCAATGTATGTGCATAATGAGGGATAAAATCTTTGTTCAGACTAGAAAAGGTGTGAAGCTCTAATACAGCTATTAACCTCTTATCGGGATGTCTTTCTCTGACAGCCTTTACGGTAGCATCGACTTTAGATGGAGCGTGGGCAAAGTCAAAATATGTAATGTGATCCTGCTGGTGATTTATGACTTCAAGTCTTCGCGCAGGACCGGGCATTGTCCTTACCCCTTCTATAAATTGCTCATCACTCATACCAAGCTGGCGGACAACATGATAGGCAGCACTCATGTTTTCAAAGTTGTGATTGCCAAAGAAGTTAACCGGAACGCTCTGACCATTTATCACAATACAACATCCTTCTTCATTGACTTGGTATTGTAAGGTGCGGTATTCTATTTTCTTGCCGGAATGCGTATCAGCTAATTCTTTTAAGTCCTTGTCTCCGGAATAATATATCAGTGTACCACGGCTTAGAGTGTCATCTATCAACAATTCAAACTGCTGTTTATAGAGTTGATGGGTTGGAAATACATTGATGTGATCCCATGCAATGCCGGTAATTACAGTGATATGCGGCTTATAATGCATAAATTTAGGGCGAAGGTCAATCGGAGAAGCTGTATATTCATCGCCTTCATATACGGCTATTGGCGCATTAGAGAGCTTGACCATGTTGCCAAATCCTTCTAATTGTGCACCGACAAGGAAGTCAGCATCCATCTTAGCAGTCTTGAGAAGGTGAAGAACCATAGATGTTGTCGTCGTCTTTCCATGGCTTCCGGCTATAACAACACGTGTTTTATTCTTGGCATGATGGAACATAAATTCCGGAAAAGACTGTATGTTTAGATTTAGTTCCTGTGCTTTCAAGAGTTCGACATTATCCTTTCTGGCGTGCATACCTAAGATAACAAGGTCAAGACCCGAATGAATCCTCTTTGTATCCCATCCCATAGACGGAGGGAGAATGCCTTTCTCTCTTAGACGACTTAAAGCCGGATCAAAAATTGCATCATCACTACCAGTAACGATATGTCCATTGTCATGGAGCTCCATTGCCAGATTGTGCATGATGGCGCCACCTATTGCTATCAAATGTATTTTCAAGATTATAAACTTTGGGTCAGATAAATAATGAGTTTAACCAAAATAACGAATAAAATGTTCATTTACTTATGCTCAATATGGTCAAATGTACAAGGCATGCCGACTGTTAATATGTATGTTCTTGGCACACAGCATTAAAAGGCATTATAGCAACCGGTTCGTGATCTTATGACTAAGTGTGCTATCCCTGAGTGTCTTGCTATTGAAGTGACCCATCACTAAGCCGACTGTACGACTATGATCAAGCTCAAGCCAGGCCTAAGCCAGCAGGTCAGTAGAGACCGGATCACCACTCACTGTCATATCCAGTGATGCCCATGGGACTACTCTGTCATACAAGACACCGTGAGGAATAGTTCGTATGAGTAATGGCGCAAAGGATGAATCAAACTTAGTTCCGAATGCATTCGATGAGAGCGATACCTGGCCGCTCATCGTATATGTTAAGCATACAAATAATGTAATCATTGTGATTTTCATGGTCTTTTATTTTTTATCTTTTTATATCAAAACGACCATCAGTAAGATGGATTATTTTGCCATTATCGTTCTGTAATTTAAAATCAAATTTACCCGCTAGATGTTGTAATTGCTTACTATATTTGATTATTTCTAAACTGCCTCCAATAGAGTCTTTTGGATAAAATTCAAGTCCACCAAGAGGTGAATCATCGATTAATATTGCCTCCCCCATTGTAGCTGAGATGGTATTTATTTTATACATTTTATTCACAGGATTATTTTCATCAATTGCGAATCTTATTGCTATTTCGCAAAAAGGAACTCCCCCCGCCAAAGATTTTCACAGTATCATTATCAGAATATATTGACACATTCACCCCCGTAGCATTATTAAATGATGGCTTTCCTTTTTTATTATAAGGTATCCCATCCACATAGAAACCCATCGTGTTTGCGCCTGTAGTGGTGATAGGCACGAGGTCAGATATAGGTTCTTCTTTGTGGCAGGAGGAAGCTGCGATGATAAAAGTTGTAAAGATTAAAAAGAGCAGTTTCGCTAAAATATTTTTCATATTTTATTGTTTTGGGGATTTCACAAAATTGTTGAGTATTTATACTTTACTAACAGAGGGTTGTACACAAAAGTTTCACTTTTCAATGCCCTATAAATATGAGGAATTATGCATATACTGACATTGGAAAACACTTCATATTATATCCGGAAAAGATTAAGCTCATCCATGGAACCGTTGAAAACATTGAAGTCTAATCGCTTTGATATGCCCTTTATTCGGGCTTTGTCACTGTGCTGCCAAAAATGCCACTTATTATTATCTTCCAAATCCAATCCTGGTACATAATAATGTGCAATCCAAAGCGGATAATCCGAAAAAGAATCACTTAGATAGGATTCGTAAAACTTCTTAGAAGTGTAAATAATAGGTTTTTTCCCTACCGCCTCTTCCACTGTATCGAGCCAGTCTTGGACACATTGTTCAATCATCTCTTTATCCACACCGGCAGTCACTTCAATATCGCACACCGGTACAAAATCTCCTTCTTCTAAATCAACCGTTTTTAAAAATAGTTTGGCTTGATCTTTACCACTTTTATTGGGCAAAAGATAATGATATGCACCTCTTATAAAACCATGCTTCTTAGCTTGCTGCCAATTGTGTTTATAATAGCGATCTACTTTGGTCCGCCCTTCTGTAGCCTTAATAAAAACAAAGTCCAACTTGACATTGCCCGATTCGGCTTTTTCCAATAAATCCCAGTTGAGCAAACCTTGATGGACGGAAACGTCAAATCCATGTATGCTATATGAAGTAGGCAAATGAATACCAAATTCAGGAAAGTTGATATAATCTCTATTTAATTTAGATGCTTTTAAATCATTAAAACATCCCGATATATGAAGACTTACCATCAGTATCAGAATGATGACAGATGACCCGAAGATTATCTTTTTCTCCATAGATGTTACAGCTGATGCCGGCTTGGCAACACGCTTTCTATTAGAGGCTCTGACCCTCGGTACAGGCACCGCATTTATTTTCTTTTTGGCAGGCATTGATTCATTTTGTGTAGCAAATATATGTACTATTTTTATAATATATAAATAAAATTACTTTTTTTCATTAACTGCCAATGGAAGACATCAATACTTTCATCCACAATTTGAATAATGTAGTAAAAGAGGGCTTCGTATGGTATGATTTATTTGTCAATCACAGCCCACATAATCGAAAGTATAAACATTATTTTCAATAAAAGTAAAGTTGGGGAGTTGACTGATTTCTTCTGTTAGTTTAGCCGGATATCTACCTTTCAAATCATTATTATCGATGAGGTATTCTTTAAACTTTCTTTCTTTATAGTCTTCTACAATTCTATCTTGATAATAATCGACTTCATTCGGATAAATTTCATGAAGGGGGTTAATAAAATTTAGGACAAATTTTTGATATGAACTCACACTACTTCCAGACTTATCCTGATAAATGTAAAAGTAGGATCGATTTCCTATATTTGTATAGTCAAATTGTTCAACGGCGCTTTGACCGTCATCACATATTGTCGTTACTTTGAATGGCAGATTATTGATCGTATAATCATAGTTGTATGTGCTGGTACAGCATGAATTGCCACTACAATTTTTAATCACAGCAATATCACCATGTTCGTTGTATTGATATGTAATGGTATTATATTGGTCTGTTCTGGATGAAATTTTACCGTCAGAATAGGTATAGGATTCTGTCCAGTCATCTCTGATGACGCCATTTTCGTAATAAAGAACTTTATCCACTTCAAAGGATGTATTGTCTTTATACACGACTTCTATCCATGTCTGATTATTGACCCTCACCTTAGATAGATGGCATCTTTTGAAAGCCGGATCTATGAGTGAAAAATCTTTGTCCGTCTTGCTACATCCCAATAGGAATATGAATAATAGGCTAAAAAATAAATATTTACTAATTGATTTCATGGCGTTATTTTTTTCAAAAATTAAATGTGTTGTTATTCAATCATATAAACTAATCGGAAAATAATTTAACCATTTAATATCCTTGTTTACCCCATCACCCCTAAAGAGGACAAGAATAGTAAATGGTCAATTTCAAGTCATTTTAGTATATTAGCGACCTGCAAAGTGATAATGTGCCCCCAATGTTATCTGTAATTGCGACCATTGCAGGCTTTCCTTATACGTTATTCCAAGATATTCAGAAGAACGATACTTTCCCATTCCATATCCTGCTGTTAAGTCCAAAGACAAAAAAGGTGAAGCAAAATAAGCTAACCCTGCGCCTAAAGAAAAGCCTATCCCTTTTAGTCTCATATCTATAAAGTTATCAAATTGGTCTTGAAAAAGCTGGACAACCGACACAGGTCTTAGAATACCTGCCTCAACAGTATAGCGAATCTTAGAAGAAGTGGATCCGCCGACATACCTCAATCCTGCCTTTAGATTCTGATGACTTACCCGATTGGTATAGATAAGAAAATCTACTTCGACAGGACTGAGCTTCGCTCCAAAAATGTGTTGGAAGTTTCCATATAGACCTATTTTTTCACTTATTCCGTAGGTTGCAGCGATATCCACACCCGGTCCGGTTATCCTCTTTTCCGTTAATATATTGGCTTTCCAAAGTTCAGTTATACCTGAAATTCGAATACCAAACCCTTCATTAACTGACGTTTGGAATTCCACCTGAGCCACAAGATTATTGTTCCAAAACCAAAGGCAATAGAGCAATAATGTGTATTTAAATATACTTTTCATAGTTTTTTGTTTATTGTATTTGTACATTTTTCTGATATGCCGATGTGACGGGAGTGAATACTTTGCCTTTCTTGTCTGACCCCACATTGATTTCAAAGTTATCGAGATTAAGGCTTTTCAACTTCGTTCCACCATTTGAATGGACTTCGGGGAAACGGATGCTTATCTTATTTTTATTGCTTTTTTTTACTGTAGCATAGACGACCTGGTCTTTTTGGAGAAAAACTTGATCATAAGACTCGATATTACGGGTTATAATGAAGGCTATTTTGCTTCCGGCAGGATGATTGTCGCCATTGTTGATGTCTTCGTTAAGAGCCATTGGAATAGGTATATTGGGCTTAATGATGGCGACTTTGGAAGTAGTTTTTGATGGAACTGATATTGGCTTAGTAGTTTCTGTATTGGATACATCCTGAACAGAGTTTACCGGAGTAGATTCTTCAACAATAGGTGGAGATGATGAGACCGGGTTGTCTTTTGGTTGATTCGTCGGAATGGTCACTGTAGGAGTGTTTACTGAATTATTGTTGGAAGTCGGCAACCGGTTTTCATTGGTTGGAGTTATGGTGTTAGGTTGTTCACGGAGCGACGACATTTTACTTTGATTCATTTCGGATGTCTTCATTGTAGGAGGTTGAGCATCGATAGCAAGAGATGCTGGCTTATCAGAAAGGCGATTAATAGTATCGTCGTCTATCACTACAACCTCGGGATTGGCATTTTTAGTCGAGATAGTTCCTTCCGGGCTTTGGTTGTAAAAGGTCATACCGATGATGATACCAGAAGCGATTAGAGCAAACAGTAGAACGTAAATCCAGTATTTGGATTCTCTTTTTTTTGCAATTGGTGTGACTGTCTTCTCGGTAAGAGGAAGGTCCTCGATAGGCCTTGTCTCATATCTTAAAGAAATTGATTCAACATCCTCTTCCCGGCAATCAAACACATCAGGGCGCATTGCAGGCTCCAACTGCAAAGTAGCAAGTAACAGATTATGAAAGGCTGAAAATTCATCATCGCCGAGGTCAAGGATATCTTTTAGATCATTGTGTCCACTTTTCATCATAATTAGCTGACCCAAGCCGCCTTCGCCATTGAATGGGAGAGCATCATAGATTGTTTGAAAGAGGGTGACACCGGCTGACCAAATATCAGACTTTGGGCTAAGTTCACTCACTGCCCAATTTTTATATTTAAAGGTTTCGGGGCTTCGGTAAGCCATAGGAGTCACACCTTTGCCAGATTCAGCAAATGGGTCGGCAACCATTGTCTGTGTGAATTTTTGAATTAATTTGGTAGAGATTCCAAAATCAGTTAGTAAGAAATTTCCTTTTTCATCAATTAAAATGTTATCCGGTTTAATGTCTCCGTGTATCACCGGTTCGGGGAGGGTGTGCAGGTAATGGAGTGCTGATGACAACTGGCTTATGAGTGTATTAATCTGAGAAAAGCTCAATTGGCCCAGCTTTTCAGATAAGGTACCATTGGTAATAAACTTCATGATGAGGTAGGGTCGATCATCATCCACATCAAAGTGAAATGGCGTAAGAATGTTAGGGTGTTGAAATTCGTAAGTTTTCAAAAATTCATCCCGACACAACTGGATCCCTTCTTGGTCTTGTTTGCGAAAAATTTTAATGGCAACTTCAATGCCCGAACGCATATCAAGCGCCTTCCAAACCTCAGAGAAGCCTCCGCTCCCGACTCTAAGCAGGAGTTCATATCTGCCATGGAATATCTCGGAGGAATTCACTCTTTATTGTTTTTAAAAATGACTACTGCTTCCGGGTATTTTATCAAACCAAGATGTCTGTTAGCAGATTTCTTATCCGGAAAACTTTGTGTGACTATCTCAAACAAACCATTAGAAGGATGATTCAAATAAAAAGTGAGTTGAGGCATTGACAATTGAACTTCTTTAAGAAAGTGTACGGCAGGGATACTATCGGAAAAGACCTTTACCCGAATAAAGTAGTCTCCATCAATAGGCGTGGATGATTCAGACTTGGAGCCAACACGGACATCTTGTGAAAAAGAGGTATCGGCATTTTTATCCAAAGGAATTATTGGTGCTTTATTGGCGATTTTAGCTTCACTATTATTTGATTGAGATAAAAAACGGACAACCAAGACGAAGGCCAAAATCAATACAGAGCACAACAATAACAAAGCTGTTGGAATCTTTTTCCTTGTTGAATTTTCAGTGATGGCACTATCTCCTTGTTTATAATTACTCTTTTGCCCTCTCGGCGAAGAAAAAAGATTTACACCAATACAAGAAATATTGTCGTGTCCTCCGGCGTCATTTGCGGCAGCTACTAAATTGGTAACAATCTCTGTGACAGGGATATTCATGTCAGCGATAGACAATATTTCACTATCACGAATCATTGAGTTGAGTCCATCTGAACAAAAGATCAATTTCTGATCGGCTTGAACCGAATACCTTTCATAGGAAGGAATCACTTCCGGCATACCAAGGCTTTGCTGAATGATATTTCGGCGCGGATGGTCAAATGCTTCTTCTTCTGTAATACTTCCCTCATCCACTAATGACTGAACCAATGAATGGTCGTGGGTCAACTGGATTAGCCGGTGATCCACAACATGATAACATCTACTATCTCCTACCCAACCCAAATGAATAACATTGTGATAAAGTAGGCCAATAACAACCGTAGATCCCATGCTTTGGTCTTCAGGATGGCTTTTAAGGTGATTTAAAATACGTTGATTAGCATATTGAATTGCACCATAAATAAGTGAATAAATGTCACCATTTAATAGCATTTTATTCTTCACAACATATTCCTGAATACTTTCAACAACGATGAAAGATGCATATTCTCCATGTGGTCCACCGCCCATACCATCAGCCACTACAAATAGTGCCCCATTGGCATCATCATAGAACTGATTGTCTGTCGCAGTATGATTATCATGCAACAGCTGGGGAATAGCCAAGATATTATCTTGTTGAATTGTACGGCTACTCCCGATATCGGTTAGAGTATCGAATTGAAAAAGCACCTTGAGTGGTTTTACGGTTATTTGCTATAAATTCTATTAATCAGGTTTTCTATTACGTAATTCTGATTGTCAGAATGGAGTTTGTCAATTTTTTCTGACACAAGGCTATATGCATACATCAAAATAATACTAAGTACCAATGCCAGCAATGTACTATCGAAAGAAACGCCCAAAAGCCCTGTAACATAATCAATGCCTTCCTGGCTGCTTATTTGGTTAGCAGCGTTGAGTGATGCACCTATACCTAAGACTGTTCCAACCAAGCCTATTGATTGACATGCCCATGCAAAGTACTTTACAAGATTCTGTTCAGAATCGGTATTCCTAAGATTGATATCTGTCTGGGCGGATACGATATCAAGGGATTCACTTACACTTTTATTGGACCTGAATTTAGTACACGCTTTCTTTATCATATCTATGATAAGATAAGGATTGTTTTTCTCCATTTCGACCATTTTCAATTTAATGTCGTTGACTTCATCAGCGGAGAGAACAAACTGTTCTTTTTCCGGAAGGAGTCCAAGGGACAACCCTTTGTTTTGATTTTCAACATACCGATTAAACCTAAGCACCTCGAGCATTCCATAGAAAAAGAAGAAGTAAGTGGCAAGCTGTATGAGACCATGTGGCACTTCCCCGCCTAACAATTTAAGGATGCGGTTAGGTGCATAGGAGTAGGAAATAGTCAAGATGAGGCCTAGCGCAATGGTAATAATAACTGTCAGGATGAGGTTTGCTAATCTTGTATTCATTGTTATAAAGTTTTAAAAGTTTTAGAAAAATTGTGCATTTATTTTGGTTCCCAGATAATATCGTCTGCTGTAACAGTAAGTACACCCAAGAGTGTTTCTCCTCCACTATGTGAATAAGGTGGCTTTGATACCGCAAAGTTTTTGGGTGTTATATTGTATTTTTTAATGGGTTTGTCGCCAACTTTCATTGCTATGAATCCGGAGACATCTACGCTACCTTTCTCTGCTCTGTCCGGTTGGGCATAGATCTCATACGTTCCGGGTACGAGTGCCTCTCTCTGAACGATGGCTTCAAAGGGTTTCTGGGTTAATTTACGAAGGCTATTATCCCAGGTGCCGAAAGCGGCACGACGTCGTTTAGTTTGATAGAATACCCAGTTGTTGGTCCCCGCTTGTCTCATATATAGATGTACGCGATCATTCTTGTCTTCCCAATTAATCATAATAGTGAGAGGAGGATCTATGCCGAAGATGGCATCGCCTTTTCCGGGCGTAGCATCAGGCTTGGCAGCCGTAGGGGGAGGTTGTGTTGTCGGGGTTGTGGCCGTTTTCTGTACCGACATTGGGTTGGCAATCTTTTTCTTAGCCGCTTCCAGCTCTGCTGCCAGTTTTTTATATTGGTCGGGACTTGGCGCTGCTTTTAGTTGATTTTCCAGGGTGCGAATTGTTGCCATCGCCCTGTCATATTTTTGAGCCACACTATTATATTGGTCTGTCTTAACTTTAAGCTGGCTCTGGATAGTCGCGACATTAGACTTGAGTGTTTCGATGGCGGCTTGAAGACTTGCCGAACTATTAATCAAGTCCTGATAGTCATTGACAGGCACAACGGATTGTAGATTGGCAATAACGCTATCCATATTAGCTTTATTGACGGACAATGAATCTATAGACTTCAACTTGTCTAAGTCTGCAAAGGACACTTTAGGCACAATAATAAACAATATTATCGTCGCTCCTAATGCACCTGCAAGCATATCAATAAAGGAAATATTGACTAAGTGTATTTCTTTTGCTCTACGCATGATATGAATTAATTAAGGGTTAAAAAATTTTAATCGATGTGTTTCCTATGGTTATGATATCGTCTCTATATAATTTTAGGCCATCATTCGGATTTATTTTAATACCATTGACATACGTTCCATTTTTGGACTTACACCATATACCTTGTGAATCATCCCACTGTCCATCTCTGATATAGACTTCGCCTTCAATATTTTCAAATGTTGCATGTCTTCTTGAGATGTAATTGGAAATGGTCTCTTGTAATGCTATTTCATTGTCTGTGGCATCGGACTCTCGCCCCATTCTCAAAATGCTTTGTACTGTAGCCGGATAAATACGTCCAAACTCTTCACCATCCAGTATCTGTAAAGAGAATGTTGTATTCACTACCTGATTAATATTTCTATTGTCCGGATTTAACAAGGATAATATTTCACCAATGTTTTGAAACCGTTGTTCCCTATCTGCTATGAGACACTTGTGAATTATATGTCTCCAAAGAGGGTCAATATAATCTTCCAGTTCATCATGATCTCCTGCCGCCGCCCTTCTTATATACGGATCAATATCATCGAAGTGATTCCACGGGCCGAATGGCAACTTACCGGTCATCAACTCAAAGCAAACAACACCAAATGAGAATATATCTATAGTCGGAAGCAGTGTGTTTTTGCGCTTTGTTGGAGAAAGTTGTTCGGGGGCCATGTAAGCATAACTCCCAAACACCTGTTCCGGCTTATCGTCATTGTTAACCACGGTTAACTGAATATTGATATGCCCTGATATACCAAAATCGGTCAACCGTGGATTTCCAAGATTATCAAAAAGTACATTCTCCGGTTTAAGGTCTCTATGGATCTTTCCATTTCGATGCAAATCATGCAGTCCATATAAAATATTTTCTGCAATGCGTGTTTTTCTTTCTTCCGATGCATTCGATTGAAGAAGC
Source organism: Saprospiraceae bacterium (assembly GCA_018057925.1). Lineage (GTDB taxonomy): Bacteria > Bacteroidota > Bacteroidia > Chitinophagales > Saprospiraceae > Parvibacillus. Next base: position 12,997 of record JAGPCT010000004.1, on the reverse strand, counting down.
CGTTCTAAGTTGCCTCCGGAGCAAAAATCCATGACAAAGTATGGAATCCCATCTATCTGATCCATCTTTATTGAGTTTATCAAAAAGTCACTCTTGATTTGTCCGGTTTCAAATTCCAATTCAAATCGTTTTTTTAAATTAGGCCGTGCATGATCTGGCACCGACCATATTTTTAAAAACTTGATAGCAACATCTTCACCCGTATGAATATGAATACCCTTATATACTATTCCAAACCTTCCTTCACCCAGGACGTCGCCCAGACGATATTCTCCTACTTTTTGCAGGTTGTTTAAAATATCGATGCCTGATTGTTCGGATATGTATTGAATGGCACTCATGATTCTTTCGAAAATCGGAATAATTTGTTTCCCATTAGAATGATATCGCCGTCATTCAGCTCTGTTGCTCCGTTGACCTTGACAAAGGTGGTCATCATCGAACTGGTGTCCTCGAGTATCCACTTTCCGCCATCCTGTTTTATTACAGCTTGACTGGAGGAGGTGATGGATGTGTTGCCTGGATCAAGATTTGCTCTATTCAGATTATTACTTCCCTCCTTTAAGTGGATGGGCTCTCCCGATGTCGTAAAGTCACTCTTTAATGGTATAAGATGATATTTATCGGGAATTACCGGTTTTTCAGCCCAAGGGTTGACGGTTAGCCCCATTGTTTCCTTGTTTTTAGCAGGTTTGCTTTTAGGTTCTACTTCTGACCTGGACACCGGTGCTTTATCTATATTAAGGGATGTGCGACATCTAACACATGTGAGAGCTGTGGCTTGATTGGGATAAGAGCAATGTGGGCAAATGCGCTGTTTATCCGTATTTTGATGTATGGCTGTTGTTGATTTGTCAATCTTTCCAGGTTTTTCTTTTGGTATCTTTCCCTTGTCGTGTTGTATTGCCATAGACCCATCCAAGGGAGCATTGCAATTCATACACTTGAGGGCATCTATCGGATTGGCTGTTTTGCAATTTTTACACACAACCTGTCCCGGGATAACCTTAGACTTGGACTCTGACACCATAGATCCGTCAAGTGGAGCATTACAATTTCTGCACTTGAGGGCATCATTCGGATTGCTCGTCTTACAGTTTTTGCACACTACCATTCCATGGCTTTTAGAAGTAGGGTTGTGACTTTCTACCATCGACCCATCTAAAGGCGCATTACAGTTTTGGCACTTTAAGGCCTGATTACTATTATGCGTCCCACAATTTTTACATTTCATGACAAAAAGTATTATGGATAAATATTAGCCTCCCAACGGGATCAAATAGGTAATTGAAAGTTGTAATGAGCGGCTTTTTGTGGTCGAGCTCGTATTAGGTTTTCCATTAATATTACTTAATCCCCAAAGCAATCGTCCATCAAAGTACAATCGTCCAAAATCAAGGTCTTTATACAGTCCGGCACCGACAGCTAATCCCATATCAGACTTTTTATATGTAAAATCTTTCTTATCTCCTTTCATTGGTTTAAAGTCCAGATAGTAATCCTTGGTATAAGACTTGATGAGGTCGGTATAATTTTCTGTCAACGAAGCATCAATGGCAGTCAATTGAGTAGAGGATGTTTTTTTACCTTCGGGATTGACAAGGGTGCTCTTTCCCTTTGAGCTAATGCCTAAAGAATAATAAGGCCCCAATTCTACATAAACACCATTACCGCCGCCCATAAATTCATACTTGAACATAAGGTGGGCTTCGATATAGTTGAGTTTAACACTGATGTTTTCATACAGATTGGGCAGCTTAAATTGCTCGGTTTGCTCGGCAAAGCCATTGTCCCTATCTTCTGCTTTTGCTAGATTATCGAGGGAATAATCAGAAAAATAGTCCCCCTCTTTGATAACTGCTTTAGCTTTATCGCCGGTACGATATGCTTTTAAATTAGAGCCTCTGGTAACAAACTGTACTTCCGGCTGAATAGAGAAGCCAAATACAATGGGAATCTCAGCCATGACACCTGCGATAGGATTAAGCCATGAAGGTTGACTTTTATGACTTGCCAATGATTGATAGCTCATCAGTGACGGAGCTAAACCTAATTTTACTCCAATATAAACTTGAGCCGTGGAAGGAGCGGCAAATGCCACTATGAATAATAGAATTATAATATTTTTCATAATAATTAATTTTATGTTTTGAAAAAGGCAATCGTGCGTTATTGAATTATGATAATTTTTTCTCTTTTGACTTGATTGTCATATTGCATTATTAGTGTATAATAACCACTGGAAATGCCCGACAGGTCAAACTCTTTGCTATAATTACCGATGATAGATTTTCCTTTTTCTAAATATTTTACAGCTTTGCCATCTGATGAAACAAGTGTAATCTGCAATGGCGATTCGCTTCTTGAACTCAACTGAATATTTAAGTTGTTGGAAGCAGGGTTGGGGAATACTTTCACCTGATTGGGTGATTCTTCCGATCTTTGTTGAAGCTGATTAATTTTTATTGTTTTTACAATGTCACCTCCGGCAAGCTTAGCCGTAAATGTCAGCGTTCCATTTCTTTCGTTAGGGTCGCCATTTGCTGCTATTTTAACCAGGACGGTACCATTACCCTTTCCTTTCTTAGGGCTTGGGTCCATCCATCCTCCGGAGATATCGGTGATCTCCCACTCAAGGTCAGAATAAACATTGAATGAGTATGTATTCTCATAAGAACCGGCTGAAAAATCAGAAGGGACATTGATATAGCCCGATCCGATAGAAGGCTGGCTAACCGTAAAATAGGTGGTGTCTAAGCCATTATTATAGACCAATCCTATTTTTGCATAACGGTTTAAGCCGGTCGAATTTTTCAATACTTCCAGATTAAATTTAGCATTGGTTGTTCCTGATTTAGTAGATTTAATGACAACCCATGTGTCGTAAGCGTTTTGAATCAGCTTCCAGTCTGTATTTGTCAATATATCGATATTTACAAAGTCGCCTTCAGCTTTGGCAATCGTTTTATCGCCGGGAAAGAATAAAGCAGTAGGATCCTTAATAGCTTCTTGACGTACTTTAACTTCTATGGTATTGGTGCCATCTGTAATATAAAGAGGAAAACCTAACAGAAGCGGCAAAGTGTTTTGGGAAGCGCATAGTTCGACTGTAGCATTTCCTGAACCGTTGCTGGGTGGCAACTTAGTTAGAAAATAAGGCGGATATTTGGGGTCATATCCTATCTGCCAAGGGTTCTTAGAAATAATATCTAAGTTAAGACAACCTCCTTTATCGGTAAAAACCAAAGGGTTGGGAGATGCTGATAGGTCTTCACCTTGACCTCCTCCAATACAATTAGCGATAGCATTTCTAATAACATTGCCGGATTGTTGTCCGAAGCCCAAAGACAGATTGGTTCCCACGGTCTCAATAAAATCGCAATAACTCATTATGAATCCACCATTGGCGGGTAAAATGGGATTATTAGGGTCGAAGCAGGCGCCACCTTCCAGATCTTGTATCGATGCTCCCTTATTGTATTGATATACACTTGCGCAGTCATCTATCTGAGTATTGTTGCCGTTCCATACACAAGCATGTGTGTGGCGAGATCCGAGTAGGTGTCCTATTTCATGAACCCACACAGATACATCCCATGAATATTCAGGTACATTCTTTACATCGCCTTTCAAGTCTGTAACAGCCATGCTTAGGGACTTATCAGACTTACATATTCCACCAATGTCAGCAGCCAACCCGCCTCCAATGCTCTGAGAGGTCATTAAAATAGCGACGTTACCATTAAAGCCATTCTTATAGGTGTTTCGAAAAGTGACTAAATAATCATCGGCTTTATAATCATCAGGTCCCGGAACATAAGGGCTTGCTGTGTCCCAGATTTTCAACTCATTAACTTTTGTATCAATGCCGTCATTTTGAAACAAGATGATGCCTTGACTTAAAATAGTTGTAAGATAATTGGTCACAGTACTTACACTTCCCAACTGTTGCAACAAGTCATAATCACCCTCCGCATATACCAAAACAGTTTTGGCTCTCCTTTCCCCGATTGCATCTCGTGTAGGCATCTCATAGGGAAAATGACTATCAATAACACCACAACTTCTTAGTCGGTCAGACTTGTAATCACGATCACTATAAAGTACATATTTTTCATTGTCTTTTATCTTTCCTAAATTGAAGTTCCCTGTATGATTGCTGATGATGCCACTTATGCAATCTTCATATATACTTATGGCAACTATGGAGTTGAGGTCCCCATTTATTACCCCGCTATAATGTATGCCCACATCTCCTTCTGCCTTATTACCGGATGAAAGCGTCACTTTAAATCCGGATGAAAAAACCTCTGCTTTGTGTAAAGACAGTTCAAAATTACCATATCGAGCACTAGGGATATTTAGTGTAAATTTATCGGGAGCGCTCTGCCTCAATGTTTTCAGTACGGATTGGTCAATGGTCAACGCCGTTAAATGCGAGTTGTCAATAAGAGCAATGCCACTTTTCACATTTTCCTGAAAAAGTGAGGACAATTTTAATTCTTGTTGACCATAAGATGCAGTAAAAGTAAAAAGTAAAAAGAAGATTGCGATTGTTTTACTTTGTTTCATAATAAAAGTATTTAAGTGTTGTAAAAAATGATGATTCAAATATAGATACACCGATACTCTTGTGTGTTGGCTATTACGCGAATGGACAGTTACACTTGACGAATGTCATAAAATATATGACCAATGGAATTTTATGTCATGGTAATTGACGAATTCATGACCTAATTGATTATTATTTTGATGGTTTTAGCGATGTTGAATTTCAAAACCAATTACTGTCTTTACACCTTCTCTTATTACAAACCTTCAATTCAGGAAGCTTGTTCTATTTTAAACGAATTGTAAAAGTAAAATAGACCAATCTATTTTACTTTTATACAATCGTAATGCCGTTGATACTTTTAAATAGACCAATATATCTTTTCCATCAATTGGTCTATATTAAAAGTCATTTCGGTATTATTTGTCGTGCTATTAATTACACCAGAATCGCGTTCATCATAAAATATTGTACTTTTGCGACGGTTCAATCGGGATACAAACGATAGCCTTTAAATCAACACAGGATGAAGCTTTTTTTTAAACTATTAAGATTTTCAAAGCCATACCATCATTATATTCCTGAATATGTAATATATATTTTTTTCTATACCATATTTGGGTTGCTCAACTTTGTCATGATTATTCCATTATTGGATTTTCTTTTCAAGGATGAACCTGTAGTCAAGCCGGAAGCTTTTCCAATCTTTTCATTTAGTACTGCTTATTTCCAAGATATATTTAAGTTTTATGCCTGGCAATTTAGCAACGGTGCCAATCAAAAATTTATGCTTTTGGTTTACATCACAATTGTCTTACTTGTCGTCACTCTTTTAAAGAACACTTTTGGTTTTTTGAGTCAGAAAGTACTTGCCAGAATGAGGGTTCACCTGGTACGAAAAATACGAAATCAACTTTTTAACAAACTCACCAATACTTCTGTTGAATTTTACAACACAAGGCAAAAAGGTCATCTCCTTTCCACATTAAGCAATGATGTCAGTGAAATTGAGAACACAGTCGTTACTTCTATTCAGGTATTGTTCAGGGATCCTTTGACCATCATAGTGACCTTTACTGCCTTGTTTGTGATTTCCAAAGAGCTCACATTTTTTACAATTATTTTCTTTCCTTTATCTGGTTTTATCATCAATAAGATTTCGAGAGGGTTAAGGAAAAAATCCATTGTCAGTCAAAATCTCCTTGGCAGCCTCATGTCTTATACCGATGAGATGATAACGGGCAATAGAGTCATCAAAATCTTCAATGCTGAAAACTTTGTCAGAAATCAATATCAAAAAATCAATGATCAATATACACGCGTTGTTAAGAAAATAGTTACCAACAGGGAATTGGCTTCTCCCCTGTCGGAGACTATGGGTGTAGCTGTTATCGCCATAATAATCTTGTATGGAGGTCATCTTGTGCTGACAAATACCGGTGGCTTGACTGCATCTATGTTTCTGGGATATCTCGGGCTTTATTTTTCTGTTTTGAATCCGGCTAAAAATATTGGTCAAGCCTTTGCCAATTTACAAAGGGGGATGGTCTCCGGTTCAAGAGTTTTTGATATCTTAGACCAGGAAGATACAATCAGAGACAAAGAAGGTTCAACGACATTGGAAGGTTTTACACAAAAAATTGAATTTGACCATGTCAACTTTTCCTACAACAGCGACACCACTATCCTTCAAGACTTTAGTCTGATTATTCCTAAAGGGAAAACATTGGCAATTGTTGGAGAAAGCGGCGCCGGCAAATCGACCATCGCTGACCTCTTGCCTAGATTTTATGATGTCAACCAAGGATTAATTAAAATTGACGGAAAAGATATCCGGGATTTTACGATGGATTCTTTGCGACGACAGATGTCCATGGTGACACAGGAAGCCATACTATTTAACGACACCGTGTACAACAACATCGCATTTGGCAGAGTAGATATTACAATGGAAAAAGTCGTAGAAGCCGCCAAAATAGCCAATGCACACGAATTTATCGAACTATTGGAAAATGGATATCAAACCGTCATTGGCGATAGGGGTATGCGCCTCAGCGGTGGTCAACGCCAACGAATAACCATTGCCCGAGCCATACTAAAAGATGCTCCCATAATTATTATGGACGAAGCTACATCAGCACTCGATACCGAAAGTGAAAAATTGGTACAAGACGCCATAGACAAACTTACACAAAACAAAACCGGTATTATTATTGCCCACCGCCTCAGTACCATACAACACGCTGACGAAATCATCGTATTAAAACAGGGAAAAATAGCAGAAAGAGGAAGCCACCAAGAATTGATGCAACGGGGAGGCCTCTATACGCGATTGGTTGAGATGCAACAATTGGAACTTTGATAAGATAATAAGAAGCGTTAAGCCAACTAAATAGGGTCTCATTTGTCCCAAAAATCCTATTTGCCTCAAATTAGGCTCTTTTTTCGACCAACATATCAAAATACAAGACAACCATCGTAACAAAGATGTTCTTTTTGCGTTCTTTTTAAATGGTTTTCAATAATTTAACATTCTGAAAACACTCAATAATTAAATATTTGCATTATTTCGCACTCAAATTTAAAAACGAGTAACTTGAGACTAACAATTTTCATAACAACATTCTTTCTGTCTGCTGCATTTTTGCAAGCCCAAAACTTTAAAATATCGGGTAAAGTAAGCGATAAAGGTGATCATTCTGTACTTATTGGAGCAAGTGTGATTTTAAAGACTATGCCTGATTCAAGTGATTTCGCCGTAATTACGACAGATGCCAATGGACAGTTTGATTTTGGCGGATTAAAAGCTGGTCCTTATCTTGTTGTTTCAAGTTATGTGGGCTATAAAACTTTCAAAAAAGCGATAGAAATAGGTTTTAACCCTGTTTTTAATATGCCAATAGAGTTAGATCCGGATGATATAACCTTGAAAGGCGTTGAAATTGTAGGGCGGACACCTCCAGTGACCGTCAAAGGGGACACTTCCGAAATCAGGGCTACTCAGTTTAAAGTAAACCCGGATGCTACAGCTGAAGACTTAGTCACTAAGATGCCGGGCATACAAAAGGTGGAAGGCAAAATCCAAGCACAAGGTGAAGATGTAAAAAGGGTAATGGTAGATGGAGCCGTCTTTTTTGGCTCTGACCCATCAGCAACTCTAAAGAATATGCCTGCCAATATGGTAGATAAAGTTCAGGTCTTTGACCGTGCCAGTGACCAAGCTCAATTTACCGGTATATCCGACGGCAATGAGGAAAAAACCATCAATATCATCACAAAACCCGACTTCCGACAAGGCCAATTCGGTCGAGTTTTTGCCGGTTATTCATTAGACAACAAATACAAGGCGGGAGGTGTATATAACCATTTTAACAATGCCAAAAGATTGACCATTATCGGACAAACCAATAATATCAACGAACAGAACTTTTCAGCTGACGACATGTCCGCTATGCAGACTACCGGCGGACGAGGCATGGGAGGCCCTCCGGGCGGAGGCCGATTTGGAAGAAATAACAACCCCTTTGTCTCTGATGCATCAAGTGGAATAGTTACAACACATGCTTTGGGAATCAACTATTCAGATAAATGGGCCGACAAAGTCACCTTTCAGGGTAGCGTCTTCGGTAACCTAAACAATACAAACCTTAATCAGTCTTCTATTACAGAATATTTCACAGGTCAAAACTCTAAGGATGACGTGGTGTCTAAAAGAGATGGGCAATCGTTCCGCTTTAATTCCAGAGTTGAATATAATATTGACTCCTCTCAATCCATTATTTATACTCCAAGATTTACCTATGGTTATAACGATAGTAAGTATCTCAATACTTCAGAAGTCTTTAATGCCGGACTACCTTTAAGTAAATACGACAATCAATCAACTTCCTATGGAAAAAACATCACCTTTCAAAATGAATTGATGTATCGTAAAAAATTAAAAAAAGAAGGTCGCACCATATCTCTTAATTTAGAACAAAACTATACCAATAACCTTCCGCGCACCGATCAAGACCTTTACACCATCTCTTTCGACTCCGTTACCGTCGAATTAGTGGACAAGCAGTATATCGAAAGCAATAACTACAATAAATCATATAGCGCCCGGGTGGATTATACCGAACCACTGTCAAAGAAACATTTTCTAGTATTGGGATATAATTATACCATCAAAGACAATGATATCGATAAACGTACGTATGATATGGGCAATGCCACAGAACCGGGAGACAACAATCTTATATCTTCCCTTTCTAATGTTACGGACAACCTTTATCAGAGCCATCGTCCTCAATTGGATTATCGCTATCAGGATGATAAGCTCAATGTGTCGGTAGGTGCTGGATATCAATATTCTATCCTCAATACAGATAAAACATTCCCCTCTGTAGAAAAGGTAAAGACTCCTTTCCAAAACTTTCTTCCTTCCGCTATGATAAGATATAAGATTAGCAAAACAAAGAATTTTAGGCTCTTCTACCGCTCCAGCACACAGGAACCCTCCGTAAGCCAGCTACAGAGCGTAATAGACAATAGCAATACACTACAACTTACTTCCGGTAACCCCTTACTGGATCAAAGTACTAGTCATAGACTATTTATGCATATATCTTCAACCAACCCACAGACTGGAACCAACCTCTTTATAGGTGGCGGTGGACAATCTACTTCTCATTACATTGCAAGCAAAGTAATATATTCCAGTCGGGATACTGTCCTTGCAGGTTATGGTACTTTGCCATCAGGTGCAAGATATACTTACCCGATAAATTTGGATGGTTACTATAATTTAAGAGGTTTTGCCTCCTTTGGCTTTCCATTTTATCTCATAAAGTCCAATGTCAACTTTAACCTCAGGACTTCCTATATAAATGCGCCAAGTCAAATCAATGACCTCATCAATCACTCTGTGTCTAAAAACTTTGGTGGTGGCATCACGATTTCATCTAACTTTAGCCATAACTTAGACTTCACTCTTTCAACACAGGTTAATTTTAGTGATGTCAACAACGATATCAATAAGCAAGCAGACAATACCTATTTTAGTCAAAATACTTCCGGTACCATCAACTGGATATTTTTAGAACGCTTTGTTGTCAGTACCGATGTCTCTTATTATTATAATCGAGGTCTTGAAAGTGCGGGCAACACTAATTATACCCTTTGGAATGCAGGATTTGGGTATAAGTTTTTAAAGAAAAATGCCGCAGAAATCAGGTTACAAGCTTTTGATATCCTTAATAACAACACAGCCTTGACACGTAATGTTACTGAAACATACTATTCTGACATCAACTCTAATGTGCTGAATCGGTATTTCATGCTGATGTTTTCATATAAATTTTAATTGAACCCAAATTCTGGATTAGACCAATGCGGAATCGATTTATGACTCGTAACAATGGAGCGGAGACTCTGCTCCATTGACCAGGATGCCGACCGTAGGGAGGGATCTTGGCCAACGATTGGATATATGTAATAGCCAATTACATTGGTCAAAGCATCTATCATCCCGGTAGCTTTCGGGAGTATTTTGATATTAGGGAGATCCCTTTTTTCGGGAATACCAAAAAATGTTGAACCCAAATTCCGCATTTGACAAATGCGGAATTTGGGTTTATCTCCAAGTCGTGCTATAATTCATACTTCAACGAGATTAAGTCCGCGACAAGTCCCGTCCACCCTGTCTGGTGTGATGCTCCCAGCCCTTTGCCATTATCTCCATGAAAGTATTCATGAAAAAGGAGGTAATCTTTAAAATAGACATCTGTTTGTAACTTGGCATTATCCCCAAATACAGGTCGTTTTCCTTCAGAATCTCTTTTAAAAATTTGAATGAGCCTCTCTATTAAAAAATTACTCACCTCATATAGCGTATAAAATTGCCCGGAGGTCGTCGGATATTCTATTTTGAAATCGCCGGCATAAAAAAAATGAAATTTTCGAAGACTCGTAATAATTAAATAATTAACGGGAAACCATATCGGGCCACGCCAATTGGAATTTCCGCCAAACATACCATTGTCACTTTCGCCGGGTAGATAATGGATTGCATCTTCCGGTGACTCCCCATGGACAAAGTAAGGATTGTTTTCGTACCTTTTCGAAAGAGATCGGACTCCGTATTTACTCAAAAACTCAGTTTCGTCTAAAGCACGTCTTAGCAAGCACTTCATACGATGACCACGCAAAAGGCTTAATAACCTCATTTCTTCCTTGCTCCCTTCGTACCATCGAGATACCAATGCCGCCAAGTCAGGTCGGTGATTTAAAAACCATTCCATCCTAACAGCAAAGACCGGATGTCTATCCAACAACTCCTTAGTGATGACTTCCACCGCAAAGAGTGGAATGAGCCCCACCATGCTTTTGACTTTGATCTCTATTACTTTGTCGTCGGACATACGCACCTGATCATAAAAAAATTCGTCTTCTTCATCCCACAATCCCTTGTTTCCTTCGCCCATGCTTGACATAGCACCAGCGATATATAGAAAGTGTTCAAAAAACTTGGTCGTCATCTCCGTATAAGATTCATTATATTCCGACAATTCAAGAGCAATGTGTAACATGTTAAGCGCATACATCGCCATCCAACTGGTAGCATCAGCTTGTTCCATCACCGCTCCTCCCGGTAATGGAGCATTACGGTCAAAGGGGCTTATATTGTCCAATCCAAGAAAACCTCCTTCAAATATATTATTCTCTCGAGTATCTTTCCGATTGACCCACCAAGTGAAGTTGATTAAGAGTTTGTGAAATACTATTTCAAGAAAAGCATAGTCTTTTTTTCCACTCGTCTTCCCATCATATAAAAAAACCTCATACGCTGCCATGGCATGTACGGGTGGATTAGCCTCGCCAAATGCCCATTCATACGCCGGAAATGCCCCACTCGGATTCATATACCATTCCTTGGTTATGAGTATGAGCTGTTGCTTTGCAAAGTCGGGATCTATTTTTGCCAGAGTAATGGTATGAAAAGCAAGATCCCATGTGGCATACCATGGAAATTCCCATTTGTCAGGAACAGACAATATATCCGCATTGTTGAGGTGTCGCCAATCCGCATTTCTTCCACCATGTCGTAGCTCCGGGGGAGGAGCAAAAGCAGGATCTCCATCTAACCACTCCAGCACATCATAATGATAAAATTGTTTGTTCCACAACATCCCGGCAAATGCCTGCCGTTGAATCATCCTTTCCTCCGGATCCACTATACTTTTTTGTAATTCGTCATAAAACTCCTTGGCTTCTTTTGCCCTTTCCAAAAACACCTTGTCGAATGGTTCAAATGGCTGATCCGTCTTGACACCTGTCAGGCGAAGCCTAAAAACATGTTCTTCACCGGAACCTATAGTTGCCTCCACATTGATTCCTACTTTTGTACCTTCTTTAGCAGGGTTGATAGTCGGCCTTGAATGAATGATATAGTCATTGATGCCATCCTTGGGATAGGGTGTTGAGTTTTGGATGTTATACAGCCGCCGATTATTTGATTCGTTTTCACAAAACAGTGGCTCACCTTGGTCAAAATAAAGAAAACCGGTGTTTAAATGCTTATGCTTGATTTGAATCGTTTCTTCATTTAATTGCCATAAAGAAGGCTTGTCATCGTGTCGTCCCCATGACCATGTATTTCTAAACCACATCGTCGGTATGACGTGAAGACTTGCCGCCTTGTCGCTCCGATTACAAACCTTTATTTGGATTAGAATGTCTTCTTGCTCCAACTTGGCATATTCTACATATACATCAAAATATTGATTATCATCGAAAATTCCGGTGTCTATCAATTCATATTCCGGCTCTTTACGACTACGGCTTTGATTTACGGTGATGAGTTGGCTGTAAGGAAATTCACTTTGAGGATATTTATACAACATCTTCATGTAAGAATGGGTAGGTGTATTGTCAAGATAGTAATACAATTCTTTGACGTCTTCACCATGGTTGCCTTGTGTGTTGGTCAATCCAAAGAAACGCTCCTTCAGGATGCTATCCCGTTTGTTCCACAATGAAAGACCAAAGCACAAGAGCTGCTGGTCATCACAGATTCCGGCAATACCCTCTTCGCCCCATCGCCATGCCTTACTTCTTGCCATATCATGACTTGTAAAGTTCCACGCATCACCATTGGCACTGTAATCTTCTCTAACAGTGCCCCACTGCCGGTTGGAGACATAGGGCCCCCATTTTTTCCAATCCGGATCCTTCATGCGTAACTTCTCCTTTCCCATCATACGTAAAATAAAAAGTTTGTATCTTTTTAAAACCGAATTCAGTAGTAAAGGTTTTGAAAAACCGTATAGTGTTGATTACAAGTCGTACATCGATCCCGCATTTGTCTAATGCGGAATTTGGGTTCAATTTGTTATAAGTATTAGATTTTATGCTGTTTCATTGCCAATCCAATAAACAAACTAATATATATATGTGAGTAAA
>JAGPCT010000107.1 GCA_018057925.1 Saprospiraceae bacterium | reverse complement strand
TGAAGTATCTAAAACTGGACAATCGTATTTCTGATACTTACGCAAAGGCTACCTCTGCGACAAACAAAAACTCCCTCTATGATTCTTATATCAAGGCTTTCCGATGGAGTACTGATCGGCTTGATCCAATACACGGAGGTATTATAGCTTTTGTAAGTAATGGAGCTTGGCTGGACAGTAATAGCTCAGATGGATTTCGCAAAGTACTGGAAAAGGAGTTTTCAAGTATTTGGGTGTTCAATACTCGCGGCAACGCAAGAACACAGGGAGAATTACGGAAAAAGGAAGCGGGAAACGTATTTGGGGCAGGATCCCGAACACCTATTGCGATTACTTTACTCGTTAGGAATCCTATTTCGAGGTCAAAAAAAGCAACAATCAATTATTATGATATCGGTGATTATTTAAATAGTACCGAGAAGCTGACTAAAATTAAAGAGGCAAAATCTGTCTCGGCTGGAAATCTTGTATGGAAGGTATTGCAACCAAACGAACATGGAGACTGGGTTAGCCAACGAAATGACGCTTTTACCATGTTTGTTCCATTAGGAGACAAGGAAGATAAAAGTAACTTAAACACATTCTTTGTTCCTTATTATAGTAATGGATTAAAAACGCAACGTGATGCTTGGTGTTATAATTGTTCCCAAAACAAATTAAGTCTTAACATTCAATTGCATATAGATTTTTACAATGAACAGCTTGTTAAATATTCTGAAGCAAAAGCCTCAGGTTCTAAAACTACATTGAAAGATTTTGTAGATAGAAATTCAAGTAAAATAAGTTGGACAAGAGCATTGGAATGGGATGCCGAAAAGAATAAAATTATTGATATTAATGACGGTTGTTTTATGAATGCTCATTATCGTCCTTTTTATAAACAACACCTATATTTTTCAAAGGCCCTTAATGAGATGCAATATCAAATTCCTAAACTATTTCCAAAGAAAGGACCAGGAAATTTGGTGATTTGTGTTTCAGGCATTGGCGCGAGTAAAGACTTTTCGTGTATTATTTCTAATTTATTAGTAGATGTTCAACTTCAATTTAATGGCCAATGCTTTCCCTTATACTATTTTGAAGAAAGGAAAAAAGCAACTCCTGGACTTTTTGATGTGGAAGGCGATACAGAATATATACGTCGTGATGGCATTTCTGATTTCATCCTTGCCCGGGCCTACAAGCAATACGGCAAGAATATTTCTAAAGAGGACATCTTCTATTATGTATACGGATTTCTACATAGTCCAGAATATCGGGCAAATTTTACCAATGATCTGACGAAAATGATACCCAGGCTACCGCTTTTGGATGATGTGAAGCAATTCTGGCAGCTCTCCAAAGCTGGCCGCAAGTTGGCAGATTTGCATCTGGATTATGAAAGCGTTCCACCATGCCCAGGTTTAAAAGTAACAGGGGAAGAAAGCAACTTCTTCACTGTTGAGAAGATGCGATTCCCATCTAAAGGGCAGAAGGACACTATTATCTTTAACAGCAAGATACTTGTATCCAATATTCCCGCCAAAGCCTACGAGTATCTCGTCAATGGAAAGTCAGCCATCGAGTGGATCATGGAGCGTTACCAGGTCACAGTCCACAAAGAAAGCGGAATCAAGAACGATCCGAATGACTGGGCAAAGGAGGTGGGGAATCCGAGGTATATATTGGATCTGCTTTTGAGTATTATTAATGTGAGTGTGCAGACGGTGGAAATTGTTGAGGGGCTGCCAAAATTGACATTTGAATAGCTAACCAAATCCAGCCATGAAATCACAAGGAGAGAGCGAAGTTGAAATTCTTGATACCCTCAATAAAGACTTTTTCTTAAATGTACTCCCGCATTTATTCAATAAAAAAGATCTAAGTCCATTCTATAGCTTTTTATGTGGGCAAAGCCCTGGATCGTATGATATAAAATTGGATATTGACTCCATTTTAACTTGTGCGCCTGAATATAAGCCCGAAACTAACCGCTTCGTCCATTTCACTTCATTAAGGGCATTGAATTCAATTCTAATTGAACAAGGGCTAAGATTATACAATCTAATTGCCCTCAATGACCCAAAGGAATTTTCTTTGCTGGCAGCAGATTTTGGTTTCAACGAATTTCAAATTGGACTAATAAAATCCCAAATCTACATCTGTTCGTTATGCTCCTCCACAATTATGAACTCTTATAACACATGGAATTTTTGGGAACATTATGGAGATAAGGGCGAAGGATGCGTAATTGAATTTGAAATTGAAGATCCCATTCAAGCTATGTCGCATGTAAAACTTGCCAATATCATTTATTCAAAACCTGAGTTCTCGGCTTTCCTCACTGCAAACAGTGATTTTGAAAAACGACACAATCGAAAGACTGACCTGAAAGGACTTATTCATCTTCAAGCGTGCTTGCACAAACACCCTGATTTTAAATCAGAAAGTGAGGTGAGGTTATTGTGGGAAGATGGCTTTGCTGAACCTCACATGGCTTGCAAAGAAAATTATCCATATGGCTTCGACATAAAGGATGGCAAAATAGTAAGCTATTACAAATTAAAGTTTTATAACAAAGAGATTGGGTATCCAAATATTAAGATAAAGCGCATTCAATTTGGTCCGAGAACCAAACCTGGCGATTTAAAACAATACGAAGATCATTATACTTTATTATTCATCAGTATGATGAATAGGTTAGGGGTAAAGGACGAATTGCCAATTATTGAGTACTCACCATTAGTTTCGAGCTTCCATTAACTTATTCTTTAATTACCCCATGGCAAGCCCTATAATTCACTCCAGAACCGCAGGGACAATTTCCATTTGATGGAAAAGCGGCCTTCTTTTCAATCGGGGATTTTGGATATTCTTTCTGATAAACATCATAAGGCTGAGGATTCATGAGAATTTTATATTGCCGCTGATACTCAATAGCCTCCATTTGTAGATCTTCATTCCAATCTCTTGCATCAAAGAATGTTGCATCTTCGGAAAAAAGAAATCCGTCTTCTCCAGGCAAAGTTGCATAGCCGACAATATTATCTGCTTTAGGATATACAAGTTTGAAAACCATGCAGCAAGCTAATAAGTAATGTGCTCGAACTTGTAGATATAAATCATCCGAAAGGTCTTTCACGTTTGGAAATACAGCAAACACATAATAGGGTCCCTCTTTCTCATCAGGAATAGTGTATCGGCAAGCATACACATCAATTGGAGTATTTTTCAATAGATGGATGAGAGATCCTGATAGTAATCTTCGACGATACCTTGGCTCAGCAGCAAAAAACCTTAAAATGTTTTCAGAATCACTAAAACCACCATCAGAGACACGATATTGGGTTGCGTTCAAAGCATTGTGTGAAAATCTTTCAATGAGTGCATCCCAAAAGTAACTTACAGAATCTTCCATAACCTGGGCGATCCTACGTGGATTTTGATTGAATTTTATCCATTCACCTTCATCAATTCGTAGAGGACCGTCATGGTCAAAAACAAAGTTATGCCTGCCTTTTTTCATTCTTGCCAAATAAAATGGCAACAAATCTTCTTCGCCTGTTGCTAAAAAATTCATTTTACGAATCCGGAATAGCTCTTCTTTACGAGAGAGATATTGTGTGAAATCAGAAATGGTATCTAAAGTCTGCAAAATAATGTCCAAGGTCGTATCATCAAAAACATGGATGAAAGTCTCATTGGGATTAATATCTCCTATAACAAAGGGATCAATATGAGCATCAGAACCAACTATATCACTTTTTATTATCAAGCTTCCGCTCCCACCATTGAAATATTTTTTGCACGGCTTTGCTACCCCCTTCGCCACTGCAATTAAATGGATTATGGCATTCTCTTGTATTTCAAGAGGCAATTTCTGGGAGGCCATTCGATCTGTATATACT
>JAGPCT010000024.1 GCA_018057925.1 Saprospiraceae bacterium | reverse complement strand
AATCACAAACTGATTCACCCTGTTTCTTGTGGAATAATTAATAAGGACTAATTTACTCAAAAAATCCATTAATTTATTTCATAGTACAAACTAAAGGTATCACAGAGTTGATTCACTGTGTAACCCTGTGAAAAACACTGTGTAACCCTGTGACCTAAAAAAGAGGACACAGCATCACAATGTCTCTTCTGACTAAAGGTCAATCGGGATTTTATTTTATACATATTGATTGTACCGCTTGAACTTGTAATAAGGTTACAATTTCAGGGTCAATTTATTTGGAAGATTAAAAGAATAGTCTTAAATTTACATTTTAATCAAATTGCCAATATGAAACTGATTCAATACCTATCTGAGCTTTTCTACCCATCAACTTGTGTCTATTGTAGCACATCTATATCGGATCAACACAGCATATTTTGTTCCGAATGCTTGATGATGACGGTATTTACTAACTTTCAGAATGGTTGGGATAACGAAATGACACAACGGCTTATCAGTATCGGACAGTTAAAGAATGCCTATGCTCCTATCTTTTTTAGGAAGGAGTCTCCTATAGCGGGTTTGTTTTATAAAATAAAATATGGCAATAGGCCGGATTTGGCGCAAAGATTTGGGGTTTATTTGGCTCATTGTGTCAAAGACCTGAAAAAGTGTGGTTCTGATATAGATGTCATTACCTTTGTTCCTATACACCCTTTGAAAAAAGCAAAAAGGGGATATAATCAAAGTGAGATAATAGCCTCCAGCATGGGGAATGAGTTAGATATACCGTGTATCCCTTTATTGAGCAGGATAAATAATATAGACACTCAGACACATTTTGGACGTATTGATCGGCTGAAGAATCAAGAAGGGAGTATCCAATGCGATGCTAAAATAATTCAGTATAAGCACGTCTTGATAGTGGATGATATCCTGACCACAGGCGCCACCATTGAGACTTGTAGCGATGCTATAGAGAAAGTTAATCCTAAAGTATGTATTTCCGTTGCGACATTGGCGCAAGCAGATAATTGGTAAAATAAAGGCTTGGGATTGTCTAAAAAACCTTTTACTTTTCTCGATTGATGACGTAGTGCATGAGCTTTTCTAAGGCGTTGGTTGCCTCATTGTCAGACACATTACGGAGGATATTGATGGCTTCGTCGCAATATTCTACCATTCTTTTTTCGGCATATTCCATACCGCCAGATTGGTGGACAAATTGGATGACTTCTTGAACTGCCTTTTGGTTTTTACTTTGATTTTTAATTAAATTGATGATATGTCTTTTGACCGGTCTTTCCGCTTGTTGTAAAGCATATATCAGCGGTAGCGTCATCTTTTTTTCTTTGATGTCGATGCCTAAAGGCTTTCCGACATCCTTTGTTCCATAGTCGAAGAGGTCGTCCTTAATTTGAAAGGCGATACCAACTTTTTCTCCAAACAATCTAAACTGTTCATAAATGGTTTTATCCACACCGGAAGAGGCGGCACCTGCTTCACAGGCAGCAGCAATAAGGGAGGCAGTTTTTTGTCTGATTATTTCAAAGTAAATTTCTTCTTTAATGTCAAGTTTGCGGGCTTTTTCAATTTGCAACAATTCTCCTTCACTCATGTCCTTGACCGCACCGGAAACAATGCGTAGGGATTCGAATTCTCGGTTGTTGACTGCAAGCTGGAGACCTTGTGCCAGTAGGTAATCACCTACCAATACGGCAACCTTATTTTTCCAAAGGGCATTGATGCTAAAGAAGCTACGTCTTTCCATGCTCTCATCTACGACATCATCATGTACCAAGGTCGCTGTATGGAGCAATTCTATTAAGGATGCGGCATTGAAAGTAGTATCCGTACATTTTCCTGCTGCTTTTGCACTAAGGAATACAAAAATAGGGCGAATCTGTTTTCCTTTTCGCTGAATGATATAATACATGATGCGATCCAGAAGTGCAACATTGCTCTTCATGGCATTCCGGAAATGTTTTTCAAACTTTATTAGTTCCTCTTTTACCGGTTCTTTTATACTATCCAGCTGGTTTGACATCGTTTGGCTGCAAATGTAATATCATTTTGTTATACTTTGAAAAAAGAAATAATGCTTTATGAAAAATCATACACCTTGTGCAAGAAAAGAGGACTTGATTGTCGCTAATTTTCAATTTGAGGGAAGCTCCGATGTCCACTTGTACATCGATTTCTCATTTGTCTAATGTGGAATTTGATTTAAAATCATTCATGTTGATAATAACTTCGATACTCCAATTTTGGCGCAAAGGCTCAAGTTTGCGGCTATAGATATTTTCGGGATCTTCCTTTAAGATAAAGCTCCCTTTGTCTATTTTCCCATTTTTATTGCGATCTTCTAAGATGTCGATTTGATAGGATTCAGCCGGCAGACCTTCCACATCGGTTTTAAAACTATTGGTATCGCTCAAATGCCATTTTTTCCATATTTCATTTGATTTGACTAATTGAATTATGTAGTCAAAAGACGCATTTAAGCTATCAATCTGCAAGACTATCGAACTCAAAGTGGTGGGATCTATGATTTTGAAACGTATTAGTAACGAATCATTTTCATTCCCTAACAGGTCTTTAAGTGCGCCCGGAATCATTTTTAAAACATAGGATGTATCAGCAAGCCAATTGCTTTTTATCAAGATATTATTTTGATTTAAAGAGTCAACAGTGGCTGAAAAGTCCAGAGGTATGGTGTCTCGTTGTGTGGAGAGTTGCATTAGCTCTTTATGGAACGAATAAATCCCTGAGTTAAAGTTAAGTCTTACCGGTTTGCCGGGTATATAGGGGAAGGTTTTTATCTCAGTTCTTTCTTCTGCCAGTCTAACTTTCCTATCAGCCCATTTGGGTGAGAGTTTTTGTCGGATGGTATCAGGTTTAAATCCCGGTTTGGTGATTTCAAGGTTGACTTGCCTCAATGTGTCGCCATAATATACATCGATCAATTGTTCACCAATCTTGATTCTTGGTTGCAACTTGTCATCCAGAGATCTGATTTTAAACCCTGCAGTAGATGGGTCGACAACAAAGCGGATTCTTTGATTGGAAGTGCTGTCCACCGAAGTGATTTTAGGGGGAATTTCTTTGCTGAATACCTGAATTTTAAGCGGTTTGCCTGAAAATGGAAGGGCAATTGTATCTCTGACGAATCCGGCTTTTTCATTGGTCAAGTCGTATTTATAATTGAGGTTATCGTCTTTCAAGGCTACTGCTTGATAGAGGCCAGCTTTCAAGTTGTGTAAGAAGACTTCGCCATTTTTGTTGGAGCGACCTGCATAGTCAGGGAGAATCTTATAGACGACACTGTCGGAAAAGTCTCTATACAACATAAGGAGCGTATTGTCCGATGGCTTACCCGTAGCGGCATCCACGATAATGGCTTGTAACTCTAAGGAATCGATTACATCGCCTGTACTAAAAACGTATCTGAAGTCTGGGACAACATTTCCTTCTGTATAATCTTTGACAGATTCGCCAAAGTTGATGATATAGGTTGTGTTGGGCTTGAGTTCTTCTCTGTCGTCAAAGGCGAATAGCACGGCTTTGTCTTTTATTTTGACAGTGGGTTTGTACTGTAGGGGTGGGCTGATGAGAATTTGTTGTTCGGCTTTGTCTAAAATTAAAAATTCATCAAAGTTAAAAATGAGGTTTTGCTTTGTGAAGTGGGTTAGGTTAAAAGCAGAACTTTTCTCTTTTTTGAGTTGAGGCGGAGTTGTGTCTTTGGGTCCGCCGGTGGGTTGTACTGGACGTGCACAAGAAATCCAAATAAATAAGTAAAAGAAATAAGAAAATCGAATCGTCAATTTCATAGGTTATATTCAAGGGCAAAGATAGGGTATTCGAATTGTTTATTATTCTTTTTGGCTATTTCTAATCTCATTGGATGATTCATTTCGGGCTTGTGCGTAATGATAACCCAAATCCCACCATATTTTCATCTTTACAGGATTAAATATAAGGGAAGATGAGTGGGCTGTTACGGAGGTGGGTGTGTAATAAAAATTGAGTGTAACATCTTTGGTTCGAGCGATTAACTTTCCGATGCGTATATTTTGCCTTGAAATCCTTTCAGCCATATACAGGTTGAGGTGTGTCAATAAGGAGAAAACATTTTTTGACGGAAGTAAGTTGGTCCCTGCCATCTCCGAATCAAGAATGATGACGTCAATGGTCTTAGCTCCCAAGTGTATCGCCTCTTCGATGGGGACTTTTGAGCCAAAGCCTCCGTCGGCATATTCATAGCCGTTTTTTTCGTTTAAACTCATGAAGGGGACAAAGTTGCAAGAAGTCCATATCCATTCGCAAAATTCGCGATAATTATAATCTTTAATTGACTTGTATTCAACTTGGTTGAGGCTGAGATTAGCCACAGTCACTACAACTTCATTGGCGGAAGATTTTAAGTTTTCAAACTCTTCTTCTGTCAATTTTTCTAAGATGAGTTTTTTTAATTTGAAACTTTCGCCAAATGTTTTTCGCCCTAAAATAAATTGACGTATGACATTGATGTGATTGATTTTAACTTTGTATGAATCGCCATCCGGTCGGACGATGAATGGGTTGAGGCTAAAAATATCATTTGGGCTAACGGAGGTAAAGACTTGTTTAATTTTTTCGACTTTGTCCAGCGCAAGGTGACATAGTAAGAGGCTGCCGGTAGAAGTGCCGACCCAGATATCATATTTGTAGCCCAATTGGTTGATCAAATATTCTGCTACGCCTCCGGCAAATGCGCCCCTGCTACCACCGCCGGAAATGACAAGAGCCCTCATTTGTATTGAAAAATAATATTAAAAAATAACAGGTCACTAGTCCGATTCTTGTATTGTTTTATTTCGCCCAGTGCCATTCGTTACCGAGAATGAGTTCATCCTTGAGCTTGTATTGAATCATAAGATCTTTCGTTTCATCCGAATTGCGATAATATACCGGTAATTTATCCTCATTAGCAAGGGCATACAGCATCATGGCGATATAACGTACATTGTTGTTTAGTTGGTCTTTTATAACCAGGTTGAAGTGGTCGCAATCTGCGTGATAGCAGCCCCATGCGCCCGGAGGCAACTTACCATTGGATGAAGATACCGGGACGCCGGCAAGCATAAAAGGTTGATGATCGCTATGAAGTCCTAGAGAAGAAGATATATCGTTGGCGTAAGTGGTATCCACTTGGCGCATTATAGTGCCGATGCTCGTCATGATGGACATGAGGCTATCATTACCTCCGGCGTTAAAACCTCTGGTATTGTTTGTCATATCCAAGTTAATCATCAGTTTGACGTTTTTGATTTTATTATCTTTTTCAAGTTGACTTACCATGTATTTTGAACCAAGTAAGCCTTGTTCTTCTCCCATAAATAGAACAAAGAGAATAGTTCTTTTAGTTTTTAAGTGCAGACTTTTAAATACCCTTGCAATATCTACAACCGAAAATGAACCGATACCATTGTCAATTGCTCCTGTTGCGAGGTCCCATGAGTCGAGGTGTCCACCTATTATGATGGTCTCGTCTTTGAGGTCGGGAGACGTTCCATCTAAAGTCGCAATAATATTTCTAGCTGTGGTAAGTTCACTTTTATTGGCCATATTGATTTCGGCTGAAAGTGGAACGCCATCGTGCAGTTGTTTTCTAATGTCTTCGCCAGATTCAAGGGAAACACACACTGCCGGGATGGAGATGAGGTTGCCGGTGACAGAAGCAGTACCTGTGAGTAGGACGCCTCCATTTGCTCCATTGGAAAGTATGATTCCCCGGGCTCCATAGCGGATGGCAAGGGCTGTTTTTTCGGAACGGTGAAGGTTAGACTTGCCTTTATTTTCTGTAAGTCGTATATTGATGTTGGCAAGAACGATTTTGTCCTTAATCTTAGGGCCTGCGGCTTCAAAGTCTGATGTAAGACCATCACCCAGATCGATAATGTCGCCTGATACATGCGCTGATACCGGTGAGTGAGCCAGTGAAACGACGGGATAATCTTTGTTTGCGGAGCCTCCTTTGATTGTTAAAGAAACTGACTTTCTTGACCAAGCCTCAGTTTTAAATTCTTGAAAATTGACATTTTTATAACCGTATTGTTGAAATAGACGATAAGCGTATTCTTCCGCTCTCCGACCGTTGTCACTACCGGTAAGTCGATGACCGATGGTTTCTGTAATATCCTTAAGGTTCTCATAAGCCCTTCCATGTAGTAAAACATTAGCATTAATTTTTTCAAAAATGGGTTTTAATGGCTGCCCGGTAAGCAATGTATAAGAAGTTGTCATAAAGAAAACCGTTATTATTAGGAGGTTTTTTTTCATATACCTTACATTATTTTGAATTTTAAAATTAGGGAATGTTTACATAATAAGTTTAAAATTAGTTGAAATATTTGAATCAGTACCGAATTTTATGGATTATACCATTGCTTTTTGTATTCAATTTAGTGTTTTTCCATAGATAAAAACTTACCTGCTTAAAAAATACTTTTGCAAATCAAACATTATCAAGTATTGCTTCCACTAAGCTTATAATAGAGCACGTGGACATTGTTATACAATTTTGAGTCATAAGAAACACTCCAGCTTTTATATTCTGTAACAAATAGCAAAAATAAATCTCGACTCAAGGCATCAAGATAAATAGGGTATGTTCAGTTGTATAGTTTTGCCAATGAATTTAATAAAGAAGTTACTAATTATTCAAAAATTTTTGCTTAGTGTAAATAAAACACTAATTTTGTCAGTTAATTTGAATTTGTGAAAATTGTAGTAGATCTCGGTGGAACAAAAGGAGATTGGCGTTTAATACGCCCGGACGGGCATATAGAGGCAGTTCAAACCAGAGGGTTTAACCCTACGCTACATAGTATGTGGGACTTAGAGCAGATTATCAAATCCGACTTAAATCTTCACAAGCATACCATTTCTGAAGTTTTTTATTATGGTGCAGGTGTTCATGGTGATATGATAATTCATTCGCTTAGTGTAACATTAAAGTCATTACTTCAAACAGACAAAATAGAAATAAACTCTGATCTTATTGCCGCCTGTAGAGCGACATGTCAATATGATAAAGGTATTGTCTCTATTCTGGGTACGGGCTCTTCTACATGCTTGTATGATGGTTCTGACGTGGTGGATAAGATCCCCTCATTAGGTTATATTGCCGGTGATGAGGGAGCGGGTAGTAGTCTGGGAAAGCGAATATTGCAGGCATATTATTATCGGGAAATGCCGAAAGATCTGAAAGGGGAGTTTGAAAAGTTGTATGGATTTAGTCGAGAAGAGCTCTTGGAAAACATATACAAAAGGCCGGGAGCAAATAGTTATCTTGCGTCATTTGCCAATTTTGCATTGAACCATAAAGAGCATCCATTTATAGATACTTTGATAAGGCAAGAGTTTGAAAATTTTGTTACACGGCATTTGTTAAAGTATTTTCAAGCCAAACAATATAGATGTCATTTTGTCGGGAGTATAGCATGGTTTTTGCAAGACCAATTGAAATCTATTCTTGAAAATCACGGATTACTGTTGGGAAGTGTCATACGAAAGCCGATCGATGATTTAGTATATTTTCACAATCACCCGATTAAACCATAATTATTTAATTGATGATAAAAAGAGTTGGTGTATTAACATCAGGTGGGGATTCACCGGGAATGAATGCTGCAATAAGAGCTACTGCAAGAGCTGCGATTTATTATGATTTGCATATTTACGGCTTTATGAATGGTTATGAGGGTCTGATAGATGGTAAACTCAAGCGGTTGGAGAAAGGCGATGTGGGCAACATTATACAGAGAGGCGGGACTATTTTAAAAACCTCTCGTAGTGAGCGTTTTATGACACCTGAAGGTCGTCAAATGGCTTATGAAACACTGGTGGCAAATGATATTGATGCCCTTGTCGTCATTGGTGGCAATGGTACATTGGCGGGAGCAGCATGCTTTATGGATGAATTTGATATTCCTGTTATCGGCATTCCGGGCACTATAGACAATGATTTATCCGGAACAGATTATACTATTGGGTTTGATACAGCCATTAATACAGCTATTGAAGCGGTAGATAAAATAAGGGATACTGCTGACTCACACAATCGTTTGTTTTTTGTTGAAGTTATGGGTCGCCATTGCGGTCATATTGCTATGTACACCGGTATAGCAAGTGGAGCCGGTAATGTATTGGTTCCTGAAATAGATGCCAATTTAGATGAATTAATACATACTTTAAAGAAGGCACACAAACGAGACAAGCTCTTCTCGATAATCATTGTCGCTGAAGGTTGTCACTTAGGCGGAGCTCAAGATGTCGCCAAGAAGGTATTGGAACATATTAATAATGTGGATGCCAAGGTAACGGTGATAGGTCACTTACAACGTGGCGGTGCACCCTCTTGTCAAGATAGAGTACTCAGTAGCAGACTTGGCTATGCTGCCATCTATGGTTTGATGAATGGCGAAAGAGGTGTTATGGCGGGTGTTATCAACAATAAAGTTGTCTTTACACCCATTCATGCAGCATTGGCGCAGCCCAAGATTTTTAATGATGATTTTATCAAATTAGCCAATATTTTAGCTATTTAATCCAAATTCCGCTTTAGATAAATGCGGAATCGATTTACGACTCGTATTCAATGGTTTACAGAAACCATTGAAACTATTCGTACATCGGGACGTCCCTCATAATCAGCACTATAAGGTTTTTCAAAACCTTTACTGCAGAATTCGGGTTTAATCAGGATATTGGCTTTTCATTTACCAAATATACTAACACGGGCATAAACCCAATTCCGTATTACCCTAAATGAAGAATTTGAGTAAATAAAAACTATGAATGTCATCGGAGTGGAATAGATGGTTGAATGACCGGAGTAAAAGTTGATTGATAGTGATAAATAAAATCTATAATATATCCCTCTAAGGAAAAAAAAGAATAACATGGAATTAGGAATAGGTATGTTTGGTGACTTGAACTTCAATCCTCAAACTATGCGTTACCAGAACCCATCCGAACGATTAAAGGAGATCGTAGAAGAGGTTCAACTTGCTGATGAATTGGGTATTGACTCCTTTGCAATGGGAGAACATCATCGGGAGGATTATGCTGTGTCGTCACCTGAAATTATGCTTGCTGCACTTGCCACTGTCACTAAGAATATCCGTTTGACGAGTGGTGTTAACGTGATTAGTTCAGCTGATCCGGTTAAACTTTTTCAAGATTATGTTATGTTGGACTTGATTTCCGGACACCGTGTTGAGATGATGGCTGGTAGAGGGAGTTTTATTGAATCATTTCCATTGTTTGGATATAATTTACAAGATTACAATGAGCTTTTTGAAGAAAAACTTAATCTATTGATTACCCTTAGAGATGAGGAAGTGATTAATTGGAAAGGTCGGTTTCGCCCGGAGATTAGAAGTCAAACTATTTATCCGCGACAGGAAAGGCCTCTCCCTATATCCATTGCTGTGGGTGGGACGCCTTCGTCCGTGTTGAGGGCTGCTAATATGGGACTGCCCATAGTATTCGCTATCATTGGCGGTAATCCGGCCCAATTTAAACCACTCATAGATGGCTACAAAGAGGTATATGAAAAAGCCGGACACAATCAGGAAGAAATGAAGATTGGTGTACATTCGCATACCTTTATCGCTGATTCTGCATCTTCTATTTTGGACACATATTATCCGCTTTATGCACGTGCCATGAATAAGTTAGGCCAGGAAAGAGGATGGGGCAGCAATTATTCACCGGCATCATTTCAGGCAGGAATGAGCCCCAATGGCGCACTGTATATGGGCGAACCAGAGTATGTTGCTGAGAAAATTATCAAAACCCTTGAGTTGTTTGGTATTAAACAATATATTGCCCATCTGGATGTAGGTGGACCTACTCACGCCCAACTGATGAAAACAATTGAAATGTATGGAACCAAAGTAATTCCGGTTGTAAAAAAACATTTTGAAGGGAAGTAGTTCGAGATAGTAGATCGAATATTCACAATATAGTGGTCAAAAACGGCAGCCAAATAAAATTGTAAAAGTTTTTGATTAAATTGGCGCATGAAAAAAGATCAAGCACGCACCAATTTTATTCTGAAATTGATGTTAAATTTGATTGCTATTGGGTTATACAGTGGATTGGTTATTGTAGCCATCTATGTTCCGGTATCTAATTGGTCTGAGTTTTTCTTGTTTTTTTCGGGAGTTTTTATTTGTTCTCTACCTGCTTACTTTATTACGGACAATTTCCTTGTTCCACACTTACTATATCAAAGAAAATTTACCCTACTTGTATTTGGAGTTCTATTTAATATAGGACTGGGCGCAATGTTGTGCGTTGTTGTTTGTATTTATATTATTATGATGTTATACCCATCTGCATTTGGTGAATATCATTCAGTTAGGGAAGTCATAATCAATGAATCGGCTGATTGTTTGTATTACCTTTATTTTTTTTCATGGAATTTTGTTTTAATCATTTTTACTAGTGGTGCAATCCGAATATTTTACAGTAAAAAGAAGCTTGAAGTTCAAACCATAAACGTGGAGAATGAAAAGATAATATCCGAAATGTCGTACTTGCGAGACAAGCTCAATCCTGACTTCCTTTTATCCATGATGGATGAAATAAAAAGAAGCATTGAGAATGAAGACACAAGTGTTAATAAGGCGGTGGATACCTTTGTCAATCTTCTATATTATCAGCTATACGAGTGTGCTCAAGACAAAATTGAAATAGAAAAAGAAATCCGTTATGTAGAAAGTTATGTCAATATACAGTCAAATCGGTTAGAAGAAGGATTTGATGTAAGATTTGTTCTTGGGTACGGATTGCAAGGTTTCTATATTCCTCCCCTTATGATTTTGCCATTGATTGAGAATGCCTTCAAGCATAAATCCCACTTTAAGTATCCACAGGATAATAAGATACACATCAATATTTACAAGTCAAATAATACTACACTAAACATCATTGTAAAGAATACCTATGAAGAATTGAACGAAGGTAAAACTTTAAATAAAAATCCTCATGGTGTCGGTCTATCTAATCTAAAACGACGATTGGAACTCTGGAGTGATAATCGTTATGCTTTAGAGACTTATATCAAAGATGGTTTTTATAATTCAAAATTAACCCTAAGTGTATGAACGGAGTAAAAACATACCAACTTGTGGTTGATTTTGTAAAAAAATACAAGGTGCTACACTTGTTTTTGTGGGTCTTCATTTATATGATAAACTTCTTTGAATATCGTGAAGAATTGACATCTACCGATTTGATTATATTAGATAATAGTTTTTTGGTACTTAATGCAATTGTGCCATTTTACATGATAGCGCATTTAATTTTACCTGCTTATCTGTATAAGGATAAATTTGTCACGTACTTTCTAATAGTCTTTGTGTTGGCTTTTCAGATGTCTTTGTTTTATAGCTTCTTTAGTATATTTATTTATTTTGATTTCACACATACCTTACAAGAGAATGTTACTTACATAAATTTCGCATATCAATTACAAGAGTTTTTAGTTAACTTTTGGACGTACCTAATTCCACTATTTTGCGGTAGTGCGATAAAGGTTATGCTAGATCGCTTTCGTACTGAAAATGTTTTGCGAAAAGCACAAGAAGCACAGTTGTCCACAGAGCTTAATGCTTTAAAAAGTCAAGTTCACCCACATTTTTTATTTAATGTGATGAACAATATTTACTTTCAGATTTCAAAAAATAATATAAAAGCCCGTCGTCTCGTCGAATTAACCAGTGAAATGTTGCGTTACCAATTGTATGAATGTAATGAGAAATATGTTCCTTTGAAGCAGGAAATAGTGTATTTCAACAATTATTTGGAAGTAACTCAAATGAAAGGCATCAAATCAGAAAGGATCGATTTTTATGTAGGGCAAGGTGTTGAGAATGAAGTAATCGCCCCACTTGTTTTGACATTGATACTGGAAAGCGCCATAGAATACTTGAAGTGTTGTGACAAAACGATGCATATTAGCCTGATAAAAAATGATAATAAACTCGTATATGAGGTGAAAACTGCGGATGAGCTGATTCCAAATGATGCTTCAAGCTATACAGACACAGATGAGCGTATGGTCAACCTATGCAGGAGGCTTGACTTGCTCTATCCCGAGAAATATTATTTTGAATACTTCAATGATAAATACCAATTTTATTCTAAGCTAACACTTTTATATGGAACAAATTAAATGCCTGATTGTGGATGACGAGCCCTATGCAAGAAAAGGATTGGAAGAGCATCTTGAGCATATCGACTTTCTAAAACACGTTGGATCGTGCAATAGTGCCATTCAGGCAACAAGCTATTTACAGGATATGGATATTGATTTACTTTTTCTTGATATCCAAATGCCTAAGGTCTCAGGAATTGACTTTATAAGGAATCTCAGTAATCCACCTCTTGTTATTTTTACAACAGCCTATCCCGAATATGCCATCGAAAGTTATGAACTTGATATAGTTGACTACCTACTCAAACCGATTTCCTTTTCACGATTCTTTAAGGCAGCTGTAAAAGCTAAAGGCATTTTTAACCAACAACCTCATTCTAATGCCGAGAATCAAAGTTTTTTCTTTGTGAAATGTAGTCAAAAAATTGAAAAAATAATTATCAAAGATATTATCTATGTCGAAAGTATGGTAAATTATGTGATTATTCACACCCTTCATCATAAATATATCACATATCTGACTTTTAAAAGTGTCATTGACCAATTGCCACGAGGTCAGTTTATACGTATTCACAGAAGCTTTATCGTCGCCTTAAAATCCATTCAAACGATTGATGGCAATGAAGTCGTAGTCGAAAAATCCAAACTTCCAATCAGTAAAAATTATAAAGATGAAGTCATGGAAATGGTTGAAAAATATATGTTCAAAAGATGATTATTCAGGGAGAATGTTGCTGTCAATTGTCACAGACTATTCTCTTGGATTGTATTTTTATCAAGGACATCAATGATGGTTTTAAGGATAATAAACAATGGTTCACGACCTTCTTTGGTAACAATCGGCAGGTCATCCGGCTCTAAAGCGTCTTCTACAAAGGCCAGTAAATCTTCCTGAAGATATTCGGAATAAAACGCATCAATTCTGTTTCTAAATTTATTGCTTGTTGCGCTATTCAGTATCTCCCAATTGGCTTCCTCTGTTGACTCAATATCATGAACCGAAACCTCCTTAATGGTGACTCCACTTTCCCGAAAACTTTTGAAAATAATTACTGTAAGAAAAATCAAAAAATCAAACTCCTCTTCCGTCAGTAATTCGAAATCTTCTTGGTTGATATAATGAAATATGGCCGGCTGTTCTCTGGAAAGGTCGAGGAGAGATTCTGTGGAATCATTGTCAGATTCAACTTCCAATTCAAAAATTTTATTGATAATATCTTCAGATATAAACATAGTATTGTTTGTCGGTTTTAAAAATGCAAACATAACAAATGGATTCCCGATTGGATTAAAAAAGTTGAATCTTTGTAAACCTAAATTCCACAATATGGGCTTTTCAAGATCGTATAGTACTGCTTAATAGGGTAAGTCTGATTTATAAATCGTTTGGATGATTTGGAAAAATACTGACATAAAAAAAGGGAATTCAATACTTTTACTGAATTCCCTTTTAAAAATTTATTAAGCATCACCCTTTCCAAAATTGTACCCCATTGTGTGGGGAAGCTCATGTTGCCTTTAATTTTGCCAATTGAATGGTGCATCATGAACTTTTTGATAATATAATCAAGTTTGATTACTATCGCTTTCAGAATACTTTTGTTCTGATTGATGATGTAAAGATGATATATAATAAATCACTATCCGTCACCCTTTTCGGCTAAAAATAATTTTAGTGGTTTTTCTGTAGTGTTATTTTCCAAGGTTATAGACTTCTTTAATATGTTCCATTTCTTTTTCCATATCAATTTTTAAGTCAATTAATTTTCCGGATTTTATATTCATAACCCATCCGTGAATGTGCATTTCTTTATTGTTATAGGCTTCCTGGACGGATGCAATTTTAATTAGGTTGATACATTGTTCCAGCACGTTTAACTCCACCAGTCGGTCATATCGTTTTTCCGGATCAGATATAGCATTAAGTTCTTTGTCATGCAGCCGATATACGTCTCTTATGATACGAAGCCATGGATTGAGCAGCCCCAGATCCTTTGCCTGCATTGCAGCTTTGACGCCACCACATTGATAGTGACCACACACTACAATATGTTTGACATGAAGGTGCTTGACTGCAAAGTCCACAACAGATTGAGTATTGAGGTCTATATTGCCTACAATGTTGGAAATATTGCGATGTACGAAAACTTCGCCCGGCTTCAGACCCATGATTTCTTCTGCACTTACCCTGCTGTCGGAACAACCAATGTATAAGAGTTGAGGTTCTTGTCCGGATGAAAGTTTGTCAAAATAGTTGGCATCGGCGGCCAACCTTTCGTTTATCCACCGTTCATTATTTTTAAAAATATAATCTATATTCATTTAAGAACTTTTTTTATGACTTTTAAGACAGGTTTTTTTACTAAGTAGAAAGATATAAATATGTGATCGTGGAAGCTCATTATTCTATTAAAAATCTTGCTTTGGTTCAATATTTTAACCCAACTTTTGTAATAGGAACCTAAATTGATATTTTCTAACTGTTGTTTAAAAAGACAAAGAAGTCTTCGCATCGTTTGACAAAAATACAAAGTTAGGCTATACCAACCAATAATAAATCTGTGAAGTGTATGTATAAATGGAAAACGATAGAACACTAGTACTGTTCAATTCCTTCATAATTTTTAAAAATGGGAATTTGAAGATGAAAAAGGGATGAAAATTTTTAAGCGATTTATGGACAAAGGAGTTCTTCGATTGAGTTAATGCGTTTCAAAAAAAAATCTCCGAACGCTGACTTTTCGCCGCATCCGGAGATTATAATATCCTGAGATATTATTTCGTAAATTTATGAAGCCGAGTTGAATTGACTGTCAGAAATGACTGCTTGGGTTGACTTAGTAAGATAGACAGTTATTGGCTTGACTTCAATACGGTCATCGATTTTACTGATGTGAATCGGACCATAAACTTTTTGTGTTTGGTCTAATTGTTGAACAGAAATGTAGTAATCACCCGGTTGGATTTTATTAAAAGAATATTCACCCCAGGTGTCAGGCATTTCGGAAGCAACAAGCGATAGGTCATCTTTTTCTAATAAGTTGATAACAACATCTTGTACGGGTGTCTTATCATTGAATAACACTTTTCCGGATAATTGATCCTGATTTGCGTTACCTATCAATGAAACACCGCTTAAGAATACCATTAAAAATGAGAATGCGAAGAGAATGTAAAAGCTTACATTGGATTTTGTATTATTCATAGCAAATTATATTTTGTCAGTGATTAAATTTTGTTCTGCAAAGTTAACGTAATTTTACACTAAGTAGTTTATTTTATCGACAAATATTTCTTAAAAAATTTATAGAAATATGTAAATCAAATAGATAGACATAAATAATATAATTTGGAAAATGATTTTTTTCGACGAAACTTGGTCAATAATTTGTGTTTTTCTGTTTAGTAATAAAGATTTAAGGCTTTTTTAAACGTTTTTTGCTATTTGAGCGATATTTCAATGATATATATTGATTATCAAACTATAATAATATACATT
Organism: Saprospiraceae bacterium; assembly: GCA_018057925.1. GTDB lineage: Bacteria > Bacteroidota > Bacteroidia > Chitinophagales > Saprospiraceae > Parvibacillus. The sequence continues at coordinate 31,612 of JAGPCT010000024.1, read as the reverse complement.
ATATTGTAATTTAATAGAAGTATGACGTATATAATTTGATTGTATCCAAGAGGGATATTGTAATATTTGTGCAATAATTTAGTTTATCGAAATAATATTTTGTATTGCTGGGATTGTGTATTTATTCAATTTATTTATTGAATCATCCGATGGATTGTCAAGATACAGTAGGCTTAGAATCAAAGTGTTGACTTAATGATGGAGTAGGTAACGACTTTGTGGCTACCTATATTCAAGCCTCTGAGGACAATACGATTTTGATTTTTGGACAATTCTTCTACAAGCTTATCAATGCTTTTCACATCAACGCCATTGACTTCTCTGATGATGAAGCCTTGCCTTACGCCTGCTTTGTCTGCGTAGCTGTCTCTGACGACACTTTGAACCGTAATTTCATCTTCCGGATTATCCATGTTGTAGCGTACTTCCATCCCTATTTCCTTTAGAGGTGCGTCGGATCTTATGATGACTCTACGTTCAGATGCGACCGGACTCATTAGTTCCACTTCGATTTTCATTTTATTTTGTCCTCTTCTAAAGGCAATGTTGACCTTGTCTCCCGGTTGATAAAGAGCTATTTGTTCTTGCAATGCCGGATAACTAAGGACGGTAATTCCATTGATGGAATAGATGATATCACCTCGTTGTAAACCGGCTCTTGCTGCTGAGGTGCCATCTGTTACACGATTGATATAGACGCCTGAGCCTGGTTCTTCGCCTGTCCGCTTATTAATGCGATCACTGATGTCTTCTATGCCTATTCCCAGTATAGCGCGTTGAACTTTGCCATAATTGATAAGGTCTCTGGTCATTTTCCGTACTATATTACTCGGAATGGCAAATGAATATCCTTCAAAGTTGCCACTTCGGGTAAATATAGCAGTATTTATCCCTATTAATTCACCCGCTTCATTGATGAGTGCGCCGCCACTATTTCCTTCATTGAAAACAGCATCTGTCTGAATGAAGGACTCAAGAGGGTAATCACCTTTTAATAAGTCGATAGTTCTACCTTTTCCGGATATAATTCCTGAGGTGACTGTTGAATTTAAACGATAAGGATTTCCAATAGCGATGACCCATTGGCCAATCTGCACCGAATCACTGTTGGCAAAGCTTAAATAAGGGCAATCTTCTCTATCTATCTTTAATACTGCCATATCTGATGATTCATCACTTCCTATAAGTGAAGCAGTATATTTTTTTCCATCATTGATCATAACTTCATAAAGACTGCCGGCTGATATTACATGAAAATTGGTAACGATATATCCATCAGAAGTAATCAAGACGCCTGAACCGGATGATACAATAGAACCAAAGTCCCATATTGGTAAGGTTTTATTGCGCACTGTTATCCTAACAACCGCCGGAATGCCTATTTTGGCGGCTTTGATAAAGTTGTTGCCTGAACTCGTTGGGACGACGCCATTGACAAAGGAACTCCATCCATTTTCAGTCGAGAATGATACTTTATGCTCATTGGGTAGAACCCATCGCATTATTACTGTGCTTATTATTACAGCAATCAGAATGAGAAGGATGTCGCGTTTTTTTATCATAACAATAGGGTATGTCTGTTATTTCAATGTTTTTGTCCTCGAAAGAACCAATTGACTTTTAAATATTTTTTAAAAAAGTTAGAAATCAACAATTCCTTTCATCAAATTTTGGTATAAATCCGCTAAAACTCCATAAAAATACCAGGAGATCTTAAATCAATTCTATTTCAAATGTATTTAAATGAAACGAATTTCATGTAACTTTGTTGTAGTAAAGTTTATTAATCGGATAGTTATTTTATGCAAATTTTACCATTTCACAAATATCAAGGTGCCGGCAATGACTTTATTATGCTGGATGGATTTAGTTATAATTTTGGCTTATTAGACCATACAAAAATAGCACAATTGTGTGATAGAAGATTTGGTATAGGTGCTGATGGGCTAATAATTATCCAACCTGCGCAAGGTGATTACGCCTTTAATATGCTGTATTATAATGCAGATGGTCATCCCGGATCAATGTGCGGGAATGGTGGTCGATGCGCTTTTCGTTTTGCTTTGGACTTACAACGGGTTGAGGAGAAAGCTGTATTCATGGCAATTGATGGCCCTCATGAAGCAATCTGTAATGAGGACACCACAATATCTCTTAAAATGACGGAGGTTACTTCAATACAAAGTACGCCTGACGGCAATTACGTATTAAATACGGGTTCGCCGCATTATGTAAAGATCGTACAGCATTTAGATGAAGTTGATGTGTTTAAGGAGGGACGAGCTATCCGCCGGAGTGGTGACTTTGTGCGGGATGGCATCAATGTTAATTTTGTGGAAATAATCCCTGACGGGATTCGAATAGCAACCTATGAAAGAGGCGTGGAAGATGAAACCTTGGCGTGTGGTACGGGCGTAACGGCAGCGGCAATAGTTATGATGGAAACAGGTTATTTCAAAGGTGAGGTTAAGGTTATAGCCAAAGGAGGCAACCTTTCTGTCAAAGCAATAAAAGATCCTGAAACCCAACGCTATGAGTCAATATGGCTTACCGGGCCGGCAAAGAAGGTTTTCGAAGGAAAAATTCAAGTACAATAGGCTCAGCTGATAACATCACTTTCTTTATAAAACTGTTCCAATACAGTCTTAAAATCCTTCAGTAAATCTAATGCATTTTGCTCACTAAAGACTATTGGCGGCTTGATTTTTAAAACATTATGGAGGGGGCCATCAGTGCTCAACAAATACCCTTTTTCTTTCATCCTTTCCACTAAGTTGTCGATTTCAGGGACTGCCGGGCTTTGACTTATCCGATCTTTGACTAATTCCACACCTACAAATAAGCCGTGACCGCGTACGTCCCCAATTATCGGGAACTGATCCATAAGTTTATGAAATCCTTCCAATAGGACTTTTCCCACATGAAAGGCATTTTGCTGTAGTTTTTCTTCTTCAATTATTTTAAGTACGCTGCGGCCGGCAACCATAGATACCGGATTGCCGCCAAAAGTGTTAAAATATTCCATGCCATTATCAAATGCTGCTGCTATCTCGGAAGTTACAATGACGGCTGCCAGCGGATGCCCATTGCCTATTGGCTTTCCGAGAACAACGATGTCCGGTTCAACTTCCTGCAATTGGAATCCCCAAAAGGCTTTGCCGACTCTGCCGAAGCCCACTTGGACTTCGTCGGCAATACAGACTCCGCCGGCACGACGGATGTGGTCATACACTTCCGGCAAATAGCCGTCCGGCAATGGTATCTGACCACCCACGCCCAAAAGGGTCTCACAAATAAAGGCAGCCGGACTTTTAGATTGTGCCACCATGTCTTGGATAACCATTCCGACTTGATCGGCGTATTTTTTACCTGCCACAGGGTCGTCATACCTATATTCTCCTCTGTAAAGGTCAGGTGATGGTACTTTGTGTATATACGGTTTCGCACCGTTGCCTCCTTTTCCATCAAACTTATAGGGGCTTAATTCGATGGCAAGTGTAGATGTCCCATGATATGCATGATCCAGCACGACAACATCCTGATTATGGGTAAAGTGTCGTGCCATGCGTATAGCGAGGTCATTTGCTTCACTACCGGAATTGACAAAATAGCACACAGATAGCTTTGAGGGAAGTAATGATGTTAGCTCTTGTGCATACGCCATCATTTCATCGTTTAAATAACGGGTATTGGTATTCAATTTGGCAATTTGTTTTTGCATTGCCTTGACGACGACCGGGTGACAATGGCCTACATGACTTACATTGTTTACGCAATCAATATAGGTCATCCCTCTATCATCATACAAATATTGAAGTGCACCTTTTACAATTTTCAAAGGAGTGCGATAACTCAAACTTAGATTGTATCCTATATTGGTTCTTCGGATATCGATCAATGCCTTATAGTCAGGATATTCGGAGATTGTTGGTTCCATGGAGCATGCCTTGCGGAAAGAATTAGCGGCTTTTAGTGGGTTGATACGTATAAGTTGTTGCAATAAATCCCAGGCATATTGTTCGGTAAGGAAATGATGTTCGTTGGCACTATTGAGGTGGGTCTGCTCTGCTGACTGAGTTACACTGATACAAAGGCGTCCGGCAATCAAATAATATAAAACATCTACTTCTTGAGGTTGGAGGCTATATGCTTGATGATACCCTTTGACAATTAAGGTTGCTACATCCAAAGGATTATCCGTATGGAGCATGGCATAGGTGCAGGCGATGGCGAGATTATTGATGAGTGCAGACCATATTAGATCACCAAAATCAATGAATCCGGCTACACGACCATTTCTCACCAAAACGTTGTAATCATTGGCATCGCCGTGAATGCTGGCGTATCGCAGTTCCGGCAAGATGGGCTCTACTTCTGTTTTAAATTGAAGGATGAAATATCCGGCCAACCTCCTTTTCTCGGGTTCTGTGATGAAATGTAGTTTTTGTTCAGCATCGGATACTCGATTGTTATCCCACACATATTTGCGGTCAAGAGCGTCAAAATACAAATCCTTCATGAAGTAATCCATTCTACCAAGCAATTCGCCAAAGCTTTGATACAAACCGGGTGTTTTGTTGAGTTCATCGACCCAAAAGTGCCCTTCCAAATAATTCAGTATCCGTACATAAAATACTTGATGGTTTATTTCGACATGCGTAATGGATTGGCCTTCTATGTTGGAAATACAAGAAGGTATAGCGTCTTTGAGAGCTGTAGTTGCAAGATGGCGGATAACGGAAGTCTGTGCCTGTAAAAGTGAAAGATTAAAATCTTGGGATGCTGCTTTTAAAATATATTTTTCTCCGGAAAAAGAAGTTAAAAGAAAGTTTTGTTCTTCATAGCCATTCAATGGCTTGGCAGAGGCAACAATGCCAAAATATTGTCCGGCTATCTGAATTGCATCTTCCTGTGTTATTGTTGTCATGCTTTTTTGACTTGGTAAATAAATGATAAAAGTATTGCGATTTTTTTATAAATATCATAATGATGAATACTTAAAATAAGTAAAAGTATGATATTCGCTCAAATAAATAATTGTCTGAACAACATATAGCCCATTGTATATGTTCTAATAAAAAATTTGTATGTTACATGATATGCTCTTTTCTATGATGATGATTTCATTTCCATTGATTGCCGGTGCACAGCTCGTTCCTATTCGTTACACAGATGAGAATCAGACCTTGGTCAGTCTTTTGGGGAAGCCTGAAAGTATAAATAACCAATCCAAAGGCATATTAATATTGCCGGCTTGGATGGGCATATCACAGCATGAACAAGATGTTGCCGTGCAACTTAATAAAATGGGGTATTTTTCTATGGTTGCTGATATTTATGGGTCGGGCAAATATCCTTCCAATAAGCGTGAAGCCGGTGAAATAGCTACTTATTACAAAACTCATACGTCGCAATATCGACATAGGATTAATCTAGCACTTCAAGAATTTATTAAAGCAGGAGCCAATGCGGATCACATTATTATTATCGGATATTGCTTTGGAGGAACGGGAGCGCTGGAAGCGGCAAGATCCAACATGCCAGTGGAAGGTGTTGTCTCATTTCATGGAGGATTGCGCAGAGATGATATGTATGAGGTAAAGACTATCAAACCAAAGGTTTTGGTGTTACATGGTGCGGATGATGTATATGTGACCCAACAAGACATTCTCGCTTTTCAGGAAGAAATGAGGAAATCGGGTGCTGATTGGCAAATGAATTATTATTCCGGTGCGGTGCATGCCTTTACGGATCCTGCTGCCGGCACAGATAAGTCAACCGGCGCTGCATATAACCAAGAGGCAGATCAGAAATCCTGGAATGACTTTATGACCTTTTTGAAATGGGTATGGCAGGGTTGAGGCTGCCCTGATATTTAGCTTTAGGTCGTAAAAGACGCAGCTTTTATTTCCCTGAAACAATCATTACATCCGATGAATACACCATATTTTCATTGGTTACCTGAACATAATATGCTCCTTGACGATAATTATGTGTCTGGAAACGATGCTTCTGTAGCAAGGATGCATCCATAATATTTTGATAAACCAAACTTCCGGCAGCATCAAATATTCTCACTTCTGTCACACCTTTCATTTCGAGGGGAAGTTTGATTTGGAATTCGGATGTTGCAGGATTAGGGAAGGATTCGATGCGTACTGTATTGCCTACAATCTTCTTGGTACCTGATGTTGGATAATATGCCTTGGTGCCGTCCAATACAAAAAGACCGTTGGTCATGTCCACTACGATGATATTTTTGCTGGGCAACATGGCATAAGCACTCCATGCGCCATTATAATCGCCTGTGGTGTTGCTCGGTTTGGTCTGAAAATGCGTGTCAAAGTAACCGCGCAATTTAATATCCGATGGATCGCTGTAGTCAAATATTTGAATACCGTCTAAATAGCTCGACATTAAAAAGGTATTGTTAGGAGCTTCAAAGGGATTGTGTAAAGTTGCTTTACCGGTCTGGCTATAAAACGTATCTAACAAAATCGGATTGGATGGATCAGTGACATCGAGCGACTTGGCAGGAAGGTTTTCCGGTACTTCATCCGTGAAAATTAATGTTTTTCCGTCGGGTGTTAGCCACGAACTGTGATTATAACCCACAAATGGATAATTATTAAAATTGCCTATTTCAGTAAATTTATTGTCCTTAAAAGTTAATATCTGCAATGCGCCATCATAACCCTTTGATGCATATACAGTGTCATTTCGCACAAACATATCGTGGACATCACCGGGATAGTCATCAGAAAGTAAACGAAGAAATTCCGGCTTTGTAGGATCTTCTTTTAAGCTAAATACCGACATAGAACGGTGATTGTGCAGGCCAATGTACATATTGTCACCATCCATAAAAATGGTGTGCCCTGTTTTGAAATACTCTTTACTTCCTGAATAAACGACATGTACACTATCTGGCAAGAAAGATAAATCCACAATATCGAAGTGGTTAGGTCCACCGTCATCACTTACCTGATAGGCATAATGTTTATAGGTTTTATATTCTCTCCAAATTGCATTTTTTACGTTGCTTTTGACAAAATCCACAAAAACCGGCTTTGTCGGATCGGTAATGTCAATATATGCCGTTCCGCCATTGCACCCCACGATGGCATACTCTCTCCCTTCCTGAGCATAAGCCCAACAAGAGCTATATCCGGCGCCATATTCATCCACTTTGTCTGATGGAACAGACCAATGGCCTAAAAGGTCGATATTCAAACGGCTAAAATTTTGACTAAACACGGGTGACAAAGTTATGGTAAGAAGTAGAAGAAGAAAGACTCGCATTAAATTAAAATTTGTATTAAGGGGCCAAATGTAAAATAAATATTTGTTTTCAGAAGAAATAAAAAAGAATGAATTTAAATAACGATACAATCCCAAAGAATTCCCAAAGAAAATTGTCGTGGAGAAGTCGAATAACCATTTAGTCTGTTATAGGTCATAATAACACACGCTGGAGGCGAAGAATATAAAAATACAAAGAATTATCATAAAAATAAGGTAAACTTCTTGGTTAGGTGATGATGATGTTATATTTTTGCACCGTTTTTGAGGAATTACTCATAAATCATTGATTTAATTAAATTTATCAACAAAATAAACATGGCAAACACAGGTCGCGTTAAACAAATCATCGGTCCGGTAGTTGACGTTAGCTTTTCAGGTGAAGGTTCTAAGCTTCCCGAAATTTTCAACGCTTTGGTAATCAAAAGAGAAGGTTCTAATGACCTTGTACTTGAAGTTCAACAGCACTTGGGTGAGGACAGTGTCCGCGCAGTAGCTATGGATGCGACAGATGGATTACAAAGAGGTACAGAAGTCATTGATACCGGCGCTACTATAACTATGCCTGTTGGCGATCATATCAAAGGTCGTTTGTTTAATGTGGTAGGTGAAGCGATAGATGGTATTTCCAAGGTAGATAAGGGCTCTAATGCTTATTCTATTCACCAGAAGCCACCTGCTTTCGAAAATTTAAGTACAGAAACAGAAATTCTTTATACAGGAATCAAGGTTATCGACTTAGTTGAGCCTTATCAAAAAGGGGGAAAGATTGGATTATTTGGAGGAGCCGGAGTTGGTAAGACGGTATTAATCCAGGAATTGATCAACAACATTGCAAAAGGATATGACGGTATGTCAGTATTTGCAGGTGTTGGAGAGCGCACAAGAGAAGGAAACGACCTTCTTAGAGAGATGATCGAAGCTGGAATCGTTAAGTACGGTGAAGAATTCAAACATTCTATGGAAGAAGGTGGATGGGATCTTACCAAAGTGGACAAAGAACTACTTAAAGATAGTCAGGCGACCTTTGTATTCGGACAGATGAACGAACCACCGGGTGCTCGTGCACGTGTGGCGCTTTCCGGATTGACTTTCGCCGAGTATTTTCGTGACGGTGACTTAAATGATCCTAATGGAGGAAAAGACATTCTTTTCTTTATCGATAATATATTCCGATTTACGCAGGCAGGTTCTGAAGTATCCGCACTCTTAGGTCGTATGCCTTCAGCGGTGGGATATCAGCCTACTTTGGCAACAGAAATGGGTCTGATGCAGGAACGTATCACTTCAACCAAGCGTGGTTCGATTACTTCCGTACAGGCAGTATATGTACCTGCGGATGACTTGACTGACCCTGCTCCGGCAACAACCTTTGCCCACTTAGATGCTACAACAGTATTGGATAGAAAAATTGCCTCCCTAGGTATCTATCCGGCAGTTGACCCATTAAACTCAACTTCCAGAATCCTTGACCCCAATGTCATTGGCCACGATCACTACAACTGTGCTCAAAGGGTTAAAGGAATACTTCAGCGATATAACGAACTACTTGATATCATCGCCATCTTGGGTATGGAAGAATTGTCAGAAGATGATAAATTAGTGGTACATCGCGCACGTCGTGTTCAGCGATTCTTATCCCAACCGTTCCACGTAGCGGAGCAGTTTACAGGCTTGAAAGGAGTATTGGTTCCGATAGAAGAGACTATTAGAGGTTTCAATATGATTATGGATGGTGAAGTAGATGAATATCCTGAAAGTGCATTTAACTTAGTGGGAACAATCGATGACGCCATAGCGAAAGGCAAGAAGTTGCTGGAAGAAGCTAATGCCTAATCTTTCCATTGAATAGATTAAATAAAACCTATCATGCAGTTATCAGTTTTAACCCCGGATCAAGAGTACTTTAGTGGTGAAATAACCTCTGTAAAAGTGCCGGGTGTATTGGGAGAGTTTCAGGTGTTGAACAATCACGCACCTATTGTATCTGCTTTGTCAGAGGGAAAAGTACAGGTTAAGACTGCCGATGGGAAAGTATTGCAATTCAGCATTAGCGGCGGTTTTATTGAAATACTTAATAACAACGTCTCCTTATTGGTTCAAAATATTGAGGAATAAATCCAAATTAATTGACCAATATTCAAAAAATGAAATTATCTTCACCGCCCAAAACAATGGCGAGGTAGCTCAGTTGGTTAGAGCGTATGATTCATAATCATAAGGTCGGGGGATCATGCCCCCCTCTCGCTACTCAAGAATGATAAGGGTTTCAAGAAATTGGAACCCTATATTTTTTCATACTTGGCATATACATAGCAAAATTGTACAGAAAAACCCGAATTCAGCAGTATCGGTTTTGAAAAATGAGATTATACAAGAATTGTTTTACCAAATTGATTTATAAATCAAGCCAGCTTTTTTGGTATTAATTTTTGTGAATTGTAGTTTGATAGATAAGGGCGTGCAAGGATCAGAGCTCTGCAATCTTCGTAGGAAAATGTATAGTTGGGTCAGTGGAGCGTTAGCCCTGTAATCTTCTTTAGCTATAGTATTCAAACAAATGTTTTTCATCGTAATCGATTTCATATTTCCGCAAAAGCAATTGGTATTCTTCTCTGAATGTTTGTTTTTTATGGTGTTGGGGTTGATTCAGTACAAAAGAATTATGGATACCGAGTTAAACCTGAAAACTGGCATATATTTTATAAAAATAATTAGCAATAAAGGTTTTCAGATTGAAAAAATAATTGTAGAATAAATTAAAATAGGCTGCATTTCTTATTTTCAGCCTATTTCAACGCTTAAATATTAATTATATGCGTAAAATATTTTTATCAACTATAAGAAAAGTAGGATTAATCAAATTTGCTGACAAAATCAAATATTATATTCTTTTAATAAGGACAACTAAACTTAGGCATGATTTTAAAAGTAAATACCCAGATGTCATTCTGCCACCTCCTTATTTTTTGTACGAAACATTTAATTTAAATTATTTCAGTTTTTATGAAGGAAGTATTGAAACGGCAAAATGGTTAATTAGCTATTTTGAAAAATATAAAAAACTCGAAAAACTCAATATATTAGATTGGGGTTGTGGTCCAGGTCGGGTTATAAGACATCTTCCTTCATATATCAATGATTCTTGCAATTATTATGGTACTGATTACAATAAAAAATACATAAAGTGGTGCAGTAGGAATTTAACCAATATAAATTTTTCTTTAAACAAATTACAGCCTCCTTTAGATTATCAATCAGATTTTTTTGATGTAATATATGGTATATCAATATTTACACATCTTTCGGAGAAAATGCATTATGCATGGTTTGAAGATCTAATCCGTGTTTTAAAACCAGGAGGAGTTCTTTTTTTAACCTTACATGGGGATGCTTTTATTGAGAAATTAACTGATTCTGAAAAGGAGTTGTTTCGAAATGGAAAGTTAGTAGTTAAAGGCAACACAAAAGAGGGACATCGGACATTCGGTGCTTTTCAGCCGGAATCTTTTGTAAAAGAATTAATTGGTAAGAATACTGTTTTAGAGCATGTTGCTGGAAAGGTTATTGAAGGAAAACCGCAACAAGATGTTTGGATAATACAAAAAACAAAACAATAATTTCCCAGAGTTTTAATAAAGTAAGGATTATAGAGTTGATATAAATGCCGATTCACTATTTAAGAACAAATTATACTGCAAGGTCCTTATTTAATAAATGAACAGAAACAAATATTGCTAAAATCTTCGATTTTTAATTTTGGGTGTCCCCGTGCGGAAGTCAGGTGCAACGCATAAATATTAAATCTTCTATTTGCGTCTGAATATGGGATATAAGTGTAGAACATATCTAATGCTTCAATCAGGCATGGAGTATTAGAGCGAATTGGAAGCAAGGCCTAAGCCTCTGATTCCGGCATTTTCTGGACGCCTACTGGTTCCGATTTCTCATGTTCTTGAAAAAATTTCTTATAGAAAACCAACAATATTCCTACTCCTACACTGATGGACGCATCGGCGATATTAAAGACCGGTCTAAAAAACTCGAAGTGCTCTCCACCCCATATAGGGAACCAATCCGGCAAGTAGGTGTCTATCAATGGAAAATAAAACATATCCACGACTTTACCGTGTAAAAAGCTGGAATAGCCACCGCCGGGAGGAAACATGGTTGCTATTTCTCCATGGTATTTAGATTCCGAAAATATCATTCCGTAAAATGCACTATCTATGATATTGCCTACAGCGCCGGCAAAGATGAGCGCAAATGAAAGCAGGAGACCGAAATGCGCTTGTTGATTGATTAGTCGAATGATATATTTCCACAATAATATTACGGCAACGATTCGAAATAAACTGAGTAATAATTTACCATATTCACCGCCGAGGCTCAATCCAAAAGCCATACCATTATTTTCAACGAAATTAAAATAAGCCCAACTTGCACCGAATAAAGGCATGTCTTCACCGTAATGAAAATGTGTTTTGATATATATTTTCAGTGCTTGGTCAATTAACAAGACACCCAATATGATGAATATTATTTTTAGCTTAGTATTCACAGAAATTATTGATATTTAATGTGCAAAAATATAAATTCATGGGATATTGATTAGCTTTCTATTGATTTCGATGTATATTTATTAAGAGATTACTCCTGAACCTATTAATTCATCTCCATCATACCAAGCAGCAAATTGTCCGGGAGTTATTCCTTTTTGTAAAGATTCAAATAAAATATACAAGCCATCTTCTTTTCTTTGAAGGATAGCTTTTTGTAATGGTTGACGATATCTGATTCTCACATCCAATGGTCGTGATTCTCCCACTTGCAATTGATACGTTTCATTGATGTAATGGATTTCTGCCGGCTTGATTTTTAAAGCATATCTATTTAATCCGGGATGATCTTCCAATTGCCCGGTGAAAACAAAGTTATTTTTAGTATCTATTTGCAATACGAAAGAAGGATGAGGCCTGCCTCCTATATGTAATCCTTTTCTTTGCCCTACCGTGTAATAATGTGCACCTCTATGCTCACCTACTTTTTTGCCTTCTGATCTGTCAAAAGTAAATGGTTGTGCCAATACCTCGATATTCTCAAGGGTGGCGGAAATATTATGGTAGGCTTGAAGTTTCGGTACATCAGGAGGTATTTCTATTATGTCGCCCTTTAATGGGGCAAGTTGTTGTTGTAGGAAAGTCGGCAAGTCCACTTTGCCAATGAAGCACAAACCCTGAGAATCCTTCTTCTCGGCTGTTATTAAGCCCGCCTTACGGGCGATGTCTCTGACTTCTGACTTAATCAGATTGCCTATCGGAAAAAGCGCTTTAGATAGCTGTTCCTGACTCAATTGACATAAAAAATAAGATTGATCTTTGTTGGGGTCAGCTCCTGCCAAAAGGTGTGATCGGCCACTATCATCGGTGACTTTGCGGCAATAGTGCCCTGTCGCTACATAATCAGCATCCAGCTTCATAGCTGCATTGAGAAACACATCAAACTTTATTTCTCTATTGCATAGAACATCCGGATTGGGTGTCCGCCCTTGTTCATACTCCGAAAACATATAATCGACGATTCTCTCTTTGTATTCCTTGCTCAAATCAATGACGTGATAAGGTATGCCCAGTCTGTCCGCAATCAACAAAGCATCATTGGAATCCTCAACCCAACTGCATTCATTGGACTTAACTACATCATTGTTGTGCCAATTGCGCATAAACATACCGATGACATCATAGCCCTGCTCTTTGAGCAAGAAGGCGGCTACACTCGAATCAACGCCTCCTGATAGACCTACTACAACTCGTTTCATACGGTAAATATAATTGATATTTAAGGTTTTGTGTGAATATTCAACCAACTAAATGCTTGAATGTTTTTCTGTACAACCATTCTGCTTACATCATCTGAATTCGATTTTTAACACGAACCACCGGATTTAGTTCAGATTGATACGGGATGAACCTGAAACAAGTTGGTAAATCTATGAAAAGGGAAATGCATTGAGAATTAGAATGTATCCGGATACGAGAAAATCCCATATATGGTAGATGATACGTTTTTTCAAACAATCAATTTATAAGTAAAATTAAGTTTTCCTTGGCAGGTTGTATATTTGGCGTATTTAGCGGAATAAAAGACGATTGTTTATTGAATAATGAATCAAATTTCCAATAGGATGGAGTCAAATACTTTAAAAACGTTACCTATGGAGTTTCTCCATGGATTGAGTCAGATTATGTTACAGCAAAATGCAATAACAGGGATTTTATTTTTGATAGGAATCTTTTGGGGGTCTATTTCTATAGGATTTGCTGCATTAACCGCTACACTGATAGGTACACTGACTGCGCGATGGTTGGGTTATGACAAAGCCGAAATATATCAAGGTTTGTACGGCTTTAGTCCTGCTTTAGTGGGTGTAGCTAGCCTTGTTTTTTTCAAATTAACCATAATGACGTGCTTCGTTATCATCATAGGTTCGGCGGCAGCGGCTTTTCTGCAGCACTATTTCATTAGATGGAGGATTCCGGCATTTACATTTCCATTTGTATTGGTGACTTGGGTAAGTATTTATTTGATTGAAAAAATTATACCTGAAATGATGGTTGTTTCCGTCGAAAATCCTTTAATATCGAAGGATACTTGGCACTTTGTATTTCGGGGTTATGGTCAGGTAATTTTTCAAGGCAGTGTTGTTGTAGGCGTTTTATTTTTTGTGGCAGTACTGCTAAATCGTCCGATTACGGCTATATTTGGATTGATAGCTTCACTATTAGGTGCAAGTGTAGCAATGTATATATTACTGGACGAACAGTCGGCAGCAGCGGGTTTGTGGGGATTCAATGCCGTCCTATGTGCCATTGCATTGGCGGGCAAAAAGGTGAGCGATGGTATGTGGGCATTGATTTCTGTGACCATATCGTTGGTTGTGACTTGGGTAATGATGCATTTTGGCTTGGTGCAATTGACATTTCCCTTTGTATTTTCAGCATGTTTGGTTACTTATATTAAAAACTATTTTGAATCTCGGATAAAAGATGCGAGTAGCGCTTAGTTCTGATAGAGCAAGTGCATCGCAGCAACACAACCGGGATACTTCACTTTAACTGAAAATAATTCCTCAAAAGCTCCTTTTGTCGCCATCACAGAACCATGTGCAGCAAGTGTGTCTTGTGCTGCCTGGAATTGAGCCATAAATAGTGTATCGGAGCGGTATTTATCCTGAATAAAATCAACAAACTGATCGGTATTGGCATTCAGCCAGGTGTTTATCTGATCGGTATTTCCGGATGGAATATTCTGTGCAGAGAGCATAGCTTTCAGTCCTTCATCGATCGTTTGACCCGATTGGTTTTTGCAAGAGCAAAGAGTATTGTATATTTTTACAGGATTGTTCCAATCTTCTTCATTTGATCGACAGCTAAGAAGTGACAAAATGCAGATAAGACAAAGGGCAGCCGACAATTCTTTGATAAGTTGAAACATATTTTATTATTTTTGAAATTCAAAGGAAGGAATTAAAGTACATATATTTCTAAAATTATTGTTTATTTAACATAAAATCAAAAATATTATGGGTGAATGGTTATGGACATTGATATTAAGTGGAGCTGCCGGCTTTGTAGGAAGTTTGCTATTTAAAGGAAAGGGCAGTGGGCTTATCTTAAATTTGATACTTGGATTATTAGGTGGGTCATTTGCGACATGGCTTTTTGGCAAATTAGGATTTGATGGGCCCGGTCGTTTTTTGACAACAGTCATAGGAGCATTTCTATTATGTTGGATTGTAAGTCTTTTTTCAAAAAAGTGATGAATGCTTGAGGAAGGTAATGACATCTTGCAGGACTCTCGTGATGATTTATTGAAAAAATGGTCACTTATCTTAGGTTTAAATCCAAAAGATGATGAAGACTTTGAAGAAGTAGAATGGAATCAGGATGACGACAAAATCGACAAAGCTCTAAAATGGGTATATGGTGATGGGCAGTCTTCACAAGTTCGTAATTTTCAGATCAATGATTGGTTAAAAACAATAGATTTTTATTTTCCGGGCAACACGAGTGTTGTTATTCAAAAAGATGCTATCAAAAAGTATGGTTTGAAATTGTTGCTGCAAGATGATTCGATGATTGAACACATTGTTCCCGATGTCCACCTGGCAGTTACAATTTTGCAAATGAAAGGTCTATTGCCGGATGTTGCCAAGCATAAGGCAACTTTGATTATTGAGGCTATTGCGAAGAAGCTCACCGATTTATTTGCCTTTGAAACGAGTAGGGCAATTGGATTGGCATTGAGATCTCCAGTCGCCAACCG
The DNA here is from genome assembly GCA_018057925.1 of Saprospiraceae bacterium. Classification (GTDB taxonomy): domain Bacteria; phylum Bacteroidota; class Bacteroidia; order Chitinophagales; family Saprospiraceae; genus Parvibacillus. The sequence continues at coordinate 15,985 of JAGPCT010000024.1, read as the reverse complement.
TAAGCCAAAGAGTCGTCAAATCAATTGGTCTAAAACAATTCTTAAAAATTTACATACCTTTCAGCAAAGCACTAAAACTATTATTCCGGTGTCTCTGGTTGGAAGGCAAAATCGACAAAAATCTATTGATACGATTTTTATTCTTGTTGACCAATCCGGCTCGATGTATGAATCATTGGTCTATTCAGCCATTTACGCATCGATCTTCAGCAAAATCCCTGCATTAAAAACGCATTTAGCGCTATTTGATACGGATGTGGTTGATTTGACAGGACAATTGCATGATCCGGTTGAAATTCTTTTTTCGACACACATGGGTGGAAGTACCAATATTGGAAGGGCATTGGAGTATGCAATGCAGGCTTGTCTCAACCCGGATCGGACTTTATTGATATTGATTTCTGATTTGGACGAAACAGAAAATAATGTAGCTATGTTGCGTGCCGCATCACGGGCTTCGACTAAGTTTAAAAAATGCATTTCAATTTTAGCATTAAATAAGTCGGGCAAAGGAGTTTGGAATACAGAAAATGCTGAGACTTTGACCCAGATGGGATTTGTATGTGCTGCCAGTACACCCGAGAAATTTCCGGAATTATGTGCTGCGCAGATTATTGGATCGAGGATGTGAAGAGAAATGTTAAACGAAATTGTAAAAATTAAATAGAGTAATCTATCTTTTCCATCAATTGGTCTAAATTATACGTCAATTCGGTGTTATGTAATTTTCAAAGACTTATTAGTCAATGGTTTGCTTATTCGAGTATCTTAATCACCGGACCGCCATCATTGGGTGGTCGAGAAACAACAATCGGAGGAACTATTGTAAATCTCTCTGTTTTTTTCACTTCAAAAGGTCCAACAAACTTCTAAATATTTATTCACACCGGTATAAAATGTTGAATTAAGGAATAATTTGAATGCAGTCTTATCAGTGGTTAGTAACTAAAGTACCCTGTTTTTCACCTTTTAGCAAATTGGCTAGGTTGCCCGGTTTATTGATATCAAACACAACGATTGGCAGATTATTTTCCCTGCATAAGGTAAAAGCTGTCATATCCATGACGTTGAGGTTTTTATGGATAACTTCATTGAAAGAAATCTGGTCATATTTCATGGCATCCGGGTTTTTCTCAGGGTCAGCGGTAAAAATGCCATCTACTCTGGTCCCTTTCAGGAGAACATCAGCCGTAATCTCATTGGCTCTTAAGGCTGCGGCCGAGTCTGTCGTAAAATATGGACTTCCGGTTCCTGCCGAAAAGATAACGACACGACCTTTTTCGAGGTGTCTGGTAGCTCTACGACGGATATATGGTTCAGCTACTTCCCTTATTTCAAGTGCCGAAACCAAGCGGGTGTACATGCCATGTGTTTCTAACATACTCTGGAGCGCCATGCCATTGATGACAGTAGCGAGCATGCCCATATAGTCGCCTGTGACACGTTCTATACCAGAAGATTGAGCTTGTAAACCTCTGAAAATATTGCCCCCACCTATTACAACAGCAACCTCTACGCCCAATTCCACAGCAGAGTGTATTTCTTTGGCATAATGCTCCAATCTCTCTGACTCGATGCCGAAGCCTTGTTCACCCATTAATGATTCTCCGCTCAGCTTGAGCAAAACTCTTTTATATGGTAGATTCATAGTAGTTGATTAGTGGAATGACAAAAATAATTAAACAAAGCATAAAAAAAGCGAATGCCGAAACATTCGCTTTTTAATTTTAACCCAATGCGACGTGTTTAAAACCGGTCACTGTCAAATCTTTATCGATAGAAGATAAATAATCCCTGACGGATTCTTTACCGCTTCCTCTTACAAATGCTTGATTGAGTAATGTATTGTCTTGGTAAAACTTATTCAATTTACCCATGGCAATTTTTTCCAACATTTCTTCAGGCTTACCTTCAGCGCGTGCTATTTCTTTTCCAATTTCTATTTCTTTGGAAATGATATCTGCGTTGACTCCGTCTTTATCTACGGCAACAGGTTTCATTGCTGCAACTTGCATTGCTACATCTTCACCTGCTGAAACAAAAGTGTCAGAGTGTTTATTAAGGCCGATGATGACGGCTGCCATATAGTTGTTGTGGATATAAGATATCACTTGTTCGGCCTCCAAGGTCTCATAATTAGCGATTTCTATTTTTTCGCCAATGACGCCAACTTGTTCAGTAACTTTATCACCGATTGTAATGTTTTCAAATGGAAGGGCAAGTAAATCTTCTTTCGTAGCAGGGAAATTGTCGATTGCTATTTGAGCGAATTTTTTTGCCAAAGCAATGAAATCTTCATTCTTAGCCACAAAGTCTGTTTCAGAGCTTAGTTTTACGATGATTCCTTTTTTACCGGCTGGATCTACCATGGCGATGACAACACCTTCTTTGGCGTCTCTGTCAGCTCTTTTGAGGGACAATTTTTGGCCTTTTTTACGAAGGATCTCGATAGCTTGTTCAAAATCTCCATTTGCTTCGGTGAGGGCTTTCTTACAATCCATCATTCCAGCTCCAGTGGTGTCGCGGAGTTGTTTTACCGCACTTGCAGATATTTCTACACTCATTTTTTTATTTATTTAATAATTTAAGAAAGTAGGATTAGAAAGAGACGGATCAACCTTCTTCTTCTTCACCTTCGATTTCCTGCTTCATAGATTTACGTTCTTCCAAGCCTTCTTTGATAGCTGCTGTCATATAATTGACAATCAAAGAGATAGATTTAGAAGCGTCGTCGTTGCTTGGAATTGGGAAATCTACTTGATTAGGGTCGGCATTGGTATCAACCATTGCGAAGGTCTTCATGCCCAACTTATGAGCTTCAGTAATTGCGATGTGCTCATGACCGATATCTACTACAAATACAGCAGATGGGAGACGATTCAAATTAGCAATACCGCCAAATACACGTTCCATCTTTGTTTTTTCTCTACCCATCAACAGCTTTTCCTTCTTAGTAACGCTGGTGAGAGTAGTATCGCCTAACATTCGTTCGATGTTATGCATTTTTTTAACAGATCGACGGATTGTTGTAAAGTTGGTCATCATACCACCCAACCAACGTTCCGTTACGAAGGGCATGTTGACGCTTTTAGCTGCATCAGCGACGATGTCTCTAGCTTGCTTTTTAGTAGCAACAAACAAGATTTTTTTACCAGACTTTGCCATTTGTTTCATAGCAGAAGCCGCTTCTTCAAGGCAATCAGAAGTTCTGTTAAGGTCTATGATGTGGATACCTTTTCTTTCCATGAAGATATAAGGAAACATCTTGGGATTCCACTTTCTTTTTAGGTGTCCGAAATGAACTCCGGCATCTAATAGTTCTTTATATGATGGTTTTTCCATTGAATTAAATTTATTCGATAATAGATTAAACAGGATAATAGATAAGGATCCGGATCAACGCTTGCTGAACTGGAAGCTCTTTCTTGCCTTTGGTTTACCGTATTTTTTACGTTCAACTTCTCTTGGATCACGAGATAAGAATTTCTTAACCTTAAGAGGTTTCTTGAACTCTTCATCTATTTTAACCAGAGCACGAGAGATAGCCATACGTATAGCTTCGGCCTGACCTTTTATTCCACCACCATATACATTGACTTTGATATCGTAAATACCATTAGCTTCAACTGCGCCGGTAGGCTCAACTACTTTAAGTTGTATGTGTGATTGTGGAAAATATTCTTTATAATCTTTGCCGTTGATAGTAATTTTACCTTCACCTTTAGAGAGGTAAATTCTAGCTACAGAGGCCTTTCTTCTGCCTATTGCATTAATGATTTCCATTTAATTAGAATTTAAGTGTTTCAGGTTTTTGTGCAGCATGCTTATGTTGGCCATCAGCATAGACAAATAATTTTTTAATCATTTCGTTACCCAGCTTGTTTTTTGGGAGCATTCCCTTTACAGCAGCTTCAATAACTTTGGTTGGCTTCTTTTCGTGTAGAACTTCTGCATTAACCCTTTTCAATCCACCCGGATGTAAGGAATAACTTAAATATTCTTTTTGATGCCACTTTGAACCGGTAAATCTAACTTTGTCAGCGTTGATTACGATTACAAAGTCGCCACAGTCCACGTGCGGGGTATAGTCAGGTCGGTGTTTGCCTCTAAGGACGTGCGCAATTTTGCTACACAAACGACCTACTACTTCATTTTCCGCATCGATAACAAACCATTTCTTTTCAACCGTCTCTTTTTTCGCCGAAACCGTCTTATAACTTAGTGTATTCACGACTTGTATTTATATGTTTAAAATTAATGAGCCGCAAAGGTATGCTTATTTCTAATTCTGAAATAACTTTTTCAAAACTTTTTTTTAAATATTTTCTATAAGTGATTGAAATACAGTTTAAAAATCGACATATTAATTTTATGATACTTTATTTATATTGATAAACAACATAATATGAATTAATAAATAATATATATAAATATTGAATAATTAGAAAAGCGAAATTTCTGATAATTGGAAGGGATGTTATATATATAGTAGGAGGTTGCTTGAAAAGCGAGGGGCTTTATAAGATGAAAACTATAGGCTCAAAATTATTTGTACGATGTTATACCCAATTGATTTATAAAATCAGTCCAACATCTTTTGGTATAATTGGACTATTGCGAATATCCAATCGGTATTATCTAATATATAAAAGGAGGGTATATTGAATTAATCGAATGAAAAACAGTAAATTATGTATTTATTGAATAATATTTGTATTAGCCCGGATTCTGCAGTATGCGGTTTTTCAAAACCTTTACTGTTGACTTCGGGTTTAGGGCAAGCAAAATACAATGATAATAAAATGATATAGTCTTATTTGAACTATTAAAAAGGCTCAAAATTCATAAAAAGGGAAGTTTAAGAAAAGGCTAACATCTATTAACAAAAATTTATTTCAGTAATAATAAAATTTTGGATTCTATGTAATACCTTGATAATTATATGGATTATGAGGGAAGATTGAAATATCTGATTTTATTATAAAATATTTTGTAAAGATTATTTTGTTTAGTTGTAATCAAAAAAATATATTTGCTACTCATTCTTTGTTTTATTAATCATTATAAAAGTTTAAAAAGATTTAAATATGGCAAACGCACCGAAAAAAACTGAAATAAAAGGTTCAGGAATTGCTGAGTATTTACCATTTATTGTAATTCCAATAGCATTTCTGTTAGGTTGGCTGCTCTACAAATTTGTATTTGGAGACCCAAGTCACTTTATTGGAGGAGATCCTAATAACGATCCATTACCTCATGACTATCTTGGTGTGATATATAAGGGTGGTTTTATTGTACCTATTTTATTGGGACTATTATTTATTACCATTATTTTCTCTATTGAAAGATTGATTACAATTTTGAGGGCAGCGGGTTCAGGTTCTGTGGACACTTTTGTGCGAAATGTTCAAGCATCTCTTGCGGGAGGCGATGTCAATGGCGCTATCAAATTCTGTGATAAGCAGAAAGGTTCTGTTGCTAACGTGATTAGGGCAGGATTAGTGACCTATGACCGTGTTGCAAAAGAAACGGATATGGATAGAGAGCAAAAAGTAGCAGCAATCCAAAAGGAAGTGGAAGAGTCAACTTCTCTTGAATTGCCAAGCCTTGAGCAGAATTTACCTATTATTGCAACTATAGCAACCATAGCAACATTGATTGGTTTGATTGGTACGGTTTTGGGTATGATTCGAGCATTTGCAGGTATGGCGACCAGTGGTGCGCCTGATGCGTCAGCATTGGCAACCGGTATCTCTGAAGCCTTAATTAATACTGCCTTAGGTATTACAACATCAGCTATTGCGATAGTTGCATATAGTTACTTTACTACAAGAATAGATGGCATGACTTACCGTATTGACGAAGCGGGTTATAGCATGCAGCAGCAGTTTACTGCGCAGCACAAGTAATCTCACAGGTAGCTGTGTAAATTCATTAATTCTTAAAAGTAACCAAAATGCCTAAGAAAAAAATTGCGAGGAAGAGTACGGCCATCGACATGACAGCGATGTGTGACGTGTCATTCCTACTCTTGACCTTCTTTATGCTGGCCACTAAGTTTAAGCCACCGGATTTGGTTGAAGTAGTAACACCTGCCTCAATCTCTGATACCAAGGTAGCTGAGACGAATATTATCACGATATCAATCGATAAAGATGGACGTGTATTCTTTGATATGGACGGAATTCCAACAAAGCTTAAACTGATTGATGAGATAGACACCAATATGAAATTGGGACTCACAAAGGAGGAAAAGGACAATTTTGCTTTGAGTGCAGGAGTTGGAGTTCCTTTTAATCAGTTGAAGTCGTATTTGAATTTGCGACCTAATGATCAAAAGTCGTTTAAATCTTCCGGCATTCCGGTTGATACAACATTGACGGATTCTAATCAGTTGTTTAAATGGGTGGCTTATGCAAGGTTAGTTAATCCGCAAGCAAGATTATCTGTCAAAGGTGATGGAGGAGTGAAATATCCCGTTGTTAGGGCTGTGTTTGCAACATTGGCAAATAAGAAGATTCAAGGGCATAAATTTTATGCAGTGACTACCTTGAAAGCCAATCCCAATCAGCCGGAAGAAAAAGAATAATAAAATATAAACTTTGTAAAATAACCATTAGTTATGGCACAAATGGATACCGCCAGTTCTGGCGATAAAAAAGGTGGCAAAAAAGGTAAAAAGTTATCGACAAGAGTGGACTTGACACCTATGGTGGACTTGGCTTTCCTTCTCATTACTTTTTTTATGCTTACCACAACTATGAACAAGCCACAGGCTATGCAGATAAATATGCCTGTGGAAAGAAATCCGGATGATCCACCACCACCGGAAGTACCGGCTGCTAAAGTACTTACATTGATTCTTGGATCCAATAATGTTATTTGGTATTACGAAGGCCTCCAAAGCCCTGAAATAAAAAATACGGACTACAAAAGCATCCGTAGCATTATCCTTGATAAGAAGAAGAAAGTAGAAGCAGCTATTTTGCCGACAGATAAAATAAAATCGGTAGTCATTATCATCAAACCAACAAATGATTCTAATTATAATAACTTAATTGATATATTGGATGAAATGGCAATTGATGAAATAGGAACTTATACTGTAGTCCCTGTTACTCCTCAAGAGATGGCCTTGGTTGACCAATTTAAAAATGCCGGTGGAGCTCCACCAGCTGCAAATTAATTTAACGTAAAAATAAGTTGATAAATGAAACATTTCAACGTAACAATGCGTTATAAAAATAAAACGAACCTATGAAAAGAGAAGAAATATTAAGAGCCGATATGCTCGATATCTTGTTTGAAGGTCGTAATAAGGCTTATGGAGCTTATGACCTTCGCAAAAGGTATCCTAAGTTTGTAGCAAGAGCAATATTGATTACTGTAGTTCTTACCGTGGCAATTTTGAGTTATTCGTTTATCAAGAATAAACTTGCAGGATTTTTTCCGGATAAACCAATAGAAGTCGAAGCCAATATTACTAACTTAGAGGCTCCTCCCCCAATGGAAGAGAATGAGCCACCTCCACCTGAACAAACTGCTCCTCCTCCGCCACCTGAGAGGGCTTCCGTACAATATGTCCCACCAGTGGTGAAAGAGGTTGTTGCGCAGGAAGTTGAAATGGCAACGGTAAAGGAACTGAAAGATAAAGATCCCGGAACTAAAACAGTTGAAGGGGATCCTAATGCTCCGGTTACTATTGATACTAAAGCTGATGCAGCACCGGGTTTGTTTGAATCTACTGAAAAGAAAGTTGTAGCAAAAGTAGAAGACGAGAATAAAATTTTTACAGTAGTAGAACAACAGCCCGAATTTCCGGGAGGTACAGGTGCGATGTATAAATGGATAGGTGAAAATTTGAAGTATCCATCCGAAGCCCGTAACAATGGGTTGCAAGGAAAAGTCATACTTCAGTTTACGGTAGAGAAAAATGGTGACATTGCAAATGTTAAAGTTGTGCGTGACGCTGTAGGCGGAGGCGCTGGCGATGAAGCAATGAGAGTCGTTAAGAAAATGCCTAACTGGAAACCAGGAAAGCAGAACGGTAAATCTGTACGTGTTCAATTTACTTTACCTGTTACATTTAAGTTAGAAGGAGAATAACAATTTTGTTAATTAAATACGAATAAAATAGCAATTTGGAATTTTTCCTGGTTGCTATTTTGTTTTTCAGAAAATAATATAATTTGTCCTACCAAAGAAAATCGATGAGGCATTCATTTCATTTATTAGCTAATGTTTTAGCCTTAATGATTGGTGTTTTCTTTACCGGATTGGGACTAGCTATTTTGATGGAGTGGGTAGTATCACCAAATGGAGATGATACGATTTTGAAAGTATTTGGTGCATTATTGATCGTTTACGGCATTTTCAGACTTTTTAGATTGTATTTGAATTTAAAAAATAGGCGGAATGAAGAATAAATCGAATTACATTAGTTTTATATTCCTTTGTTTAGGAAGCGTGATCTTATGTTCATGTAATAATAACCCTGCGCCGACAACTCCTAGGGATACCACTACATCAGGCAGTGCACTGATTGCTTCTGACAGCTTATATAAGTCAATGGTCGATAGTGAGATTCAGGTTTTTACTTCAGAATATAAAGATGCATCGATACAGGTCAACTACACCAATGAAGCTATGGCTGTAAAGGCATTCTTAACCGATAGTGTGAAAGGTATTATCATAGGTAGAGAGTTGAAGCCGAGTGAAATTAAGATATTCAAAGATAAAAAGAAGTATGAACCACGTACAGTGCGCTTGGCTACTGATGCCGTCGCCGTAATAGTGCATCCCGATAATCCGGTTGACGAGATTACAGTCGATCAGTTGAATAATATAATTAATGGAACGACTACCGACTGGGGTAACGGCACTAAGATTTCAGTTATTATAGATAATGAAGGGAGTGGAATGATTTCATTTTTGCAGGACTCTGTGTTGAAGGGTGGTAACTTTGGTAAGACCGTTTTTGCATTACCTGCCGGACAGTCCATGCTGGATTATATATCAAGTCACAAAAATGCGGTTGGTTTTATTGGAGTTAATCAAATTACCAGTTATGATAAAGACTCAAATCAATTGTTTCCCAAGGAAATCAAGCCTTTGGGAATTTCAAAATTGAGTGGACGTAAGTTTTATAAGCCATATCAAGCGTACGTGGCATCTCGCAACTATCCTTTACTTAGATTTACCAACTTTATCTTTAATGAAACTCACAAAGGAATAACAAGCGGGTTTGCATCTTTCATAGGTTCGGATAAAGGTCAAAGAATCATATTGAAGGATGGTCTTGTCCCTTCTAACTCTCCGATTAGACTCATCCAAATCAATAATTAATATTTAACTTAAATCATAAAAACGATAACAAGAAGTATGATGATGAAAAAAATGAATTTGCTTTTAGTACTATTATTGATATTTAGTGTTGCTAAGGCACAAGATATTGAAACAGCATATAAGCAATTATCTTACGGTAAAGATGCAGATGCTGTAAGTACAGTTAAAGCGGTAATAAATGCCAATCCGGAAAGTTTTACAGATAAATTTTCACTTTACAGTATCCTTAGTGCAGCGGGTAAATACAGTGAGGCGACGGAGGTACTGAATACTATTAAGGCTGCCGATGAAAAGGGCGCTTATGGTAAGACGGCAGATGTGTTATTGAGGTTGGAACAGGGAGCTAATCCGGATGACCTTGTCGTGGATATTGATAAAGCAATCCGAAAAGGTAAGAAAGCCAAAGGATTTCTATATCGAACCGTAGGCGAATATTTTCTTTTTGGTAAAAAACCAAATGCCGTCAAAGCTATTGGATACATCAAAGCCGCAATTGATGACTATGGATTAAAAACGGCCTCAACCCGGCTCTTACTTGGGGACGCCTATTTATTAAAAAATGATGCCGGTAATGCTGTTACCAATTATGAATATGCTTTAGACTTAGACAAGACCAATGCTGTTCCTCATTATAAAATTGGAGTTACCTACATCAGGGCGAAGCGATATGAATTTGGGGTACCCGAATTGAGAAAAGCCATTGAAACAGACCCATCTTATGCTTTACCATACAAGGATTTAGGAAAGTATTATTATGATGTCAATAAATATGCTGAAGCGAAGGAAAACTACAGCAAATATATGTCAATGGTCACACCGACTCTGCCGGAGGAAGTTCAATATGCCAATATTTTGTTCCTAAACAATGACTACAAAGACGCTCTTCCCTTGTTGGAGAAGGCTAAAGTACAGGATAAAGCAAACAAGTATCCCAATGTAGTGAGAATGTTGGGCTTTGCGTATTACGAAACCGGCAATAATCAAAAGGCTCTGGAGCAAATGAATTATTTCTTAGAGCACCGTGATACGGCACAATTGCTGGCGCAAGATTTTCTTTACCTTGGGAAAATCCAAAAAGGAATGGGTCAGGATAGTTTAGCAGGAGTCAACTATTTACTTGCGTTTCAGATGGATTCGACATTGGCCGGAGATATCAAAATCATAGCAGATACATTGTTTGAGCAAAAAAAGTATGCAGAGGCAGGTAAGTTTTATTTTGCCATTGCGAAATCAACTGATTTGGCGGTGGATTATTTCTATGCTACCAGAGCCGACTATTTAGGTCGTCAATATCAACGAGGTGTAGAAGCTGCTGATGGCATCATTGGAAAACTTCCTGAAGAAGTGGAAGGATACTTATGGAAAGGACGTCACTACGCTCAGCTGGATACTCTCAATAAAGGAGCTGCGGCAGTGCCGGCTTTTGAGAAAGTCGTTGAGAAGGGAAAGGTTGACCCTGCAAAGTATAATAAGCAATTGATTGAAGCACTCAACTGGCTGACCGTTTATTATATTAATGTCAAAAAAGACTTTGCTACTGCGCAAAAATATAATGATCAGGCATTGGAAATTGATGCCGGTAATGAGCAAGTGATGAAGCTGTTTAACTTTTTGTTAGATGCCACTAAAACAACGCCTCCAAAAAAGTAAAATTGAGGAGATTCAATTTGTAATTTAAGTTGAGTTAGCTTTCACAAAGAGCGTATATTCTAATGAATGAATTTTGGGATATACGCTCTTTCTATTTGTTGGTATTACGATTGTAAAAAATATAATAGATTGGATTATTATTTTTTTTAATAATTAGGATAGCCGGTATAGATGTACACTAAACCATCGTCTTGTGTTAAACCCGAGTGATGCAGTATAGGTTTTGAAAAACTGTATAGTGCTGATTATGAGGGTTAATCCCGATGTACGAATCGTTTCAATGGTTTCTGTAAACCATTGATTACGAGTCGTAAATCGATTCAGCAATTGTCTAATGCAGAATTTGGTTTAAAATAATGACATTTTTTGATATGTATTTAATAGGATCTCCAAATGGGGTTGTCAGATCTTTTGTAATTTGGTAGAAAGTAATACCGATGTGATATTCGTAATAGTCCAATTACATTGGCCTAAACGACTAACATCCGATATCTTTTGGGAGCATTTTGACTTTAGGAAATCCCGTATTTCGGGAATACCAAAATATGTTGGACTAATTTATAAATCAATTTGGTATAACATTTTTTTCTTGGAAAATTGTATCCTTTTGAAACTGTATTTGTACTATGCCATGACTAAAATTGGATAGATAATCATACGTCCAAAATGCATTGTTTTTGCCAAAATCCTGAGCCAAAATTCCTGTTGAAGCAAAAATGACAAAAGAAATAATAGGTAATAATTTTTTCATTTAATTTATTTTCAATTTTCAATTTTCCATTTCCTTTCTCCATTTTCAATTCTCCATTTTCCATTCTCAAATCTCACACCTTCACCAGATCACCCAATCACTCAATCACCAGATCACTCAATCACCCATAAACTTTAACACTTTATATTTGGAAATTTGATTTTTTATAATTAACTTTGGTTTTTATTAATCTTTTAAATCAACTATTATGCCACGACAATTCCCCATTCCCAATTCCCAATTCCCAATTCTAATTTCCATTTTAATGATAATGGGATTCTCGCCCATCCATTCCCAAGTACTTACCAGACATCTTGCACCGGATCAAAACACAGAGGAGATTATTCCATTCCCGCTTGATGAAAATATTCCATTTTATATGCAACCCGAAGTGGATTTTGACAAGGTTTTAGAACAAGATATGGCGAATGGCATCACCATTCCACGATTTGCTGTAAAAGTTGAACAAAATTACACCGTAAAAGACGGATTATGGAGTCAACTGGGTGGAATGAGGATTTGGCAAATAGGGTTTTCTACATCTGATGCAAGTTCGTTGAATTTCTTGATATCCGACCTCAATCTACCGATAAAATCAGAAATGTTTATCCTTTCCAAAAATGGTAGGATAATACATGGACCGATCACTCCTAATGTTGTTTTTGATCATGTTTATGCATCTGATATTATTGAATCTAATGATGCAATAATAGTAGTAAAATGCAACAAAGATAATTACAATCAATTTTCGATCAATGTCAATGGAGTATGTCAGGGCATTCCAAAGCCGATTGAGACTCGTGATTGGCAAGATGCGGATTCTTGCAACTACGATGTCAATTGTTCGGTAGGCGCTGGTTGGGAAAATGAAAGAGATGCAGTGGCATTGGTAATTAAAAATGGAACGGAATGGTGTTCCGGATCATTAGTCAATGATGAATGTCAAGATTTACGTCCTTTTTTCCTTACCGCATTCCATTGTTTAGACTTGAATGAAGATGGGGAACTCAGTAATTCAGAAAAAGATTTGAGCAATTATACATTTAGATTTAAGTATGAGGCGAGTGATCCAAAATGCCCCGGTAAGAGCACCGGAACACAAGGAAATTGGATAACTTATTCAGGTGCTGTATTTAAAGCAGCATATTTTACAAGCGACTTTGTTTTGGCAGAATTGAATGGAAGCATCAAAGGGCAATCACAAATTACTGTGGCAGGATGGGATAATAGGAATATTACACCTACATCAACTACAATCATACACCATCCAATAGGAGATGCTAAAAAAATTACTTTGGATTTTGACACTGCCCAACAATCAACAATTAAAGGAAGACAATGTTGGTGGTTACAAGTTGATTTGGGAGCAACAGATCACGTATCTTCGGGTGCACCATATTTCAATCAAGATAAAAGAATAATTGCGCAACATTATGGCGTAAATGATGCAAACTTACCTGTCTGTAGTCGAGCGAATAAATTTGGGGGGCGATTTGACCTTTCTTGGACAGGAGGTGGAACCAATGATACTCGGCTAAGCAACTGGCTTGGTGGTTCAAATCCCCCAAATACAACCAATACCATTCGTGTCCCTACGGTAAATTCGATAACTAGCAATGATTTTCTTATTTGTACTACGAATAAGCAAATAACGTTATCCAATGCCATTCCAGGAAGAACAGTGTCTTGGAGTGTCAATAATACCACCCTATTTGCAACCACCAATGGAGCTGCCACATCAGGCAATGGAATTGTAGCTATCCTTCGTGCTGCTTCATCTACTTCTTCGGGTAGTGCTGTACTTACTTTTACATTATCTCAATCGGGTTGTGATGATATTGTAATAACACAAGCCATTTGGGTAGGATTGCCTGATTTTGGCCTTATCTACAATGACCCTGTATGTGTCGGAGATTACGAATGGGCATTTTTGGACTTATATGGTGCTCGTGCGATTTCATTGGGTACAATAGATTGGACATTTAGCGGAGTGATTAATGGTACAGGCACACTGAACAAAGCTCGATTCAGAGGTATGACACCGGGTTGGGGTGAAATATGCATCAAAGCAACCAATGGATGTGGAGAACGGCTAAAATGCTTTTCGATTTATGTCGATTATTGTGGTGGTGGGCAATATTCTATTCAGCCACAGGAGAAAAAAATTGTAAAAACGTCCTCCAATCAACTTCTACACGTAAATCCAAATCCATTTAATAATACTGCCGTAATTCATTTATCTCTATTTAATGCGAATGATGAAAATCTAATCAAAATATATGATATTACTGGTAAGTTGATAGTACAAAAGCACATATTAGAAAATAATACAATCATTGATCTAAGCATCTATCCCTCGGGGATTTACTTTATCCATTATAGAAATGATAATCAAGTTTTAACTGAAAAAATTATAAAATTATGAAAAAGTCTAACTATATATTAATAGCAATAATATCACTTGCTACAATGAATTTATTAATGGCTCAAAAAAACGCCATCAGATTCAATACCGGATATGCCATTGGGAAAGTGGATAAAAGATATGATTTTCTTAAAAAAGGTTATGCTTCTTTAGTTACTACTGTAAAAAATAAGATAAACGACAATACTCCTGATGATGAATATACAGTAGGATTAGGTTATACTTATACAATAAGTAAAAGATTTATCGCGGGTTTTGATCTTGGATACGCCACATTAATTCAGGACTTTCTCCTACCTGTGGAATCTACCTCCTATTTTAACGTTGTTAATGAAAAACTTTATTGGCGTAGAAAATCTTATTATCATATACTACAGCTTAGTCCTATTGTTCAATATTTAATAATTAGTAAAACAGTTAGTGCCGGAGTTTATCTTCAAGCTATCGGAAATATTTCTTTTAGGAAAGTTATACAAGATGGGAATTTATCCAGAAATAAAACAGAATATTTCTCTAATGAAGTATATCCGGGCATCTTTGCTGAATATAATCGATTTAAGGCGACCTTAGGTGTGAGAGCCCTTCACTGGAAATATCGGGACGACGCCATTGTCAATAATGGATTGAATCCGGATAAATACAATCCTTTTAAGATGAAGTTCACTTTGAGTTATGATTTATATCGGTGGTAATATGGGTGACAGAATATTCCTACGCTGGAGGAAATTGTGTACTTACGCCAGCGGGAATTATCCGGACAGGGAGGGTTGAGTTAATTGAGAATTGAAAATTGAGAATTGAAAATTGAAAAAATTATAAAATTATGAAAAAGTCTAACTTAATATTAATAGTAACAATATCACTTGCTACAATGAATTTATTAATGGCTCAAAAAAACGCCATCCGATTCAATACCGGATATGCCATTGGAAAAGTGGATAATAGATATGATTTTCTTTATGGTCAGTTACCTGTTGGAATAGCAACAACTGTAAATAATAAAATAAATGATAATACACCTGATGATGAGTATGCAATAGGAGTGGGGTACACCAGAAAAATTAATAAAAGACTTTCTGGAGGCATGGATATAGGCTATGCTCAATTAGTGCAGGATTTTTTACTTCCGGCAAATGGTAATAGTTATTTTTTAGCTCATATTGATCCTTTCTTCTGGCGAGACAAGTCATGGTATCATATCATTCAGATTAGTCCACAAGTTCAGTATTTATTCACGACAGGTAAGTTTAATTTCGGAGTTAATCTACAAGCCATCGGAAACGTATCATTTAGAAAACACATTAAAGCTTTTAATCTTATACGAAACAAAACTGAATATTTCTCCACAGAGGTTTACCCGGGTATAACCTTTGGATATTGGCGGCTTCATGCAAATATTGGTTATAGAGTCCTTCACTGGAAATACCGGGACGACGCCATAGTCAATAATGGATTGAATCCGGATAAATACAATCCTTTTAAGATGAAGTTCACTTTGAGTTATGATTTATATCGGTGGTAATATGGGTGACAGAATATTCCTACGCTGGAGGAAATTGTGTACTTACGCCAGCGGGAATTATTCGGACAGAGAGGGTTAAAATTTAATTGAGAATTGAGAATTGAGAATTGAGAATTTAAAATTTTGGATAAGCCCCATTTCCATTCTCCATTCTCCATTTTATACTCTCCATTTGATGTATCATGAAATAGGTTGACAACAAAAATGTGGAAAACTTTTCTAAAATTTGTAAAATGAGACCAAAAGAGCGAAAAGTTTTTTCAGAAAATTTCAAAAGAGAGCAGGTTTCCCG
>JAGPCT010000106.1 GCA_018057925.1 Saprospiraceae bacterium | reverse complement strand
TAAAGGTTTTGAAAAACCGTATAATGCTGATTATGAGGGTTAATCCCGATGTACGAATCGTTTCAATGGTTTCTGTAAACCATTGATTACGAGTCGTAAATCGATTCCACATTTGTCAAATGCGGAATTTGGGTTAAAGTTTAAAAGATATTCTTTAAGCATAAACCGTGATAGATAAAAAAGGACGAAAAACAGTATGAAATTGACATAGAGATGCTAGAAGGGTTTCTGTCAAAATCCACGTTATATGAAATGGAAATATAAGCTAGATCGGTATTACTTTACTTCACTGCCACAACTGTATTGTTGAAACACTCATCAACCACCACTTAACACTCAAGATTTATTCAGTTCTTTGTAAAATCTAAGTAATTGAATGGTTTCTTCTCTTAATTTGGTACGAACAAAATTTTTCATGTCAGGTTCAAGTAATTCACCCAGGCCATTCAATATGCCTTTATCACTTTTTTTGACCAAGGTATCGATACACTTTTGTAAGTAGGTGTCCAAAGGCATCTTCATCCTATTTTCTACGATAGTATTATTTATCGGAGTATGGCGCTGCAAAAAAAACCATATATCAAAAATATCCCTATTGGTCAATGCCGACCGATCGAGTAAAGCACACAATTTATGTGCAAACATATCAGGTGCGACCATCGTTTTTATTTGAATGCCTAAATAGTTTTTTATCTCGTATTTTTCATCCATTTGACGATTAGAGACTTCTACTTTTAATTTTCTTTGTCCTTTTCCATAGTCTAATACTACGATACTTCCATAAAATTTTATGGCTTCATCGGCAATTATTCCATATTGGCGTAATATTTTGTTTATTTCCTCAAAAACTAATTGTTCTTTCTCCTTTTCCAATAAATTAAAATCTAAATCGACTGAAAATCTCGGTAAATCATAAAACAACATCAATGCAGTGCCTCCCTTGAAGCCAAGCATTGAGGAAATAGCCACATTGTTGTAAATATCTTTTAGTATTTGTAATAGAAGAAACTTATGCCTGTTTATGTCCGTCATTTTGAAACAGTTTATTTATACGTTCATTTAATTTATGGGATGCGTAGATAGGTAATATCTGATAAATTAAATCTGTATTTAGAGATCTAATGGAGTCAAAATAAACTTCACCATTCAAATAAAGAATATCCAGTAGAGCCCGTTCTGGTGAGGCAATATTACAATTCCCTTCTCTATTGATTCCCTTCGAACTAATTAGTATTTCATTTTTGATTTTGCGATAAGCGATTGTTTTGTTGTCAACGACGATACTCCTACTTAGATAACTCACAGCCGTTATACGGCTATCGTACTGAAATACTATCCCTGCTCTTTGCAGCACATATTCCATTGAAATATAAGAAGGTGTATAAAGGATGCACGCCAGCTCCTCGATTTGAAAACCGGGCTTGGCATATATCCCTCGTCTTGGTCGCAGTAACTTACCTGTATGAACATGATAGTTCAACCGCTGATTTAATAACTTAAAGTTGGTTTCCCCGGTCAACAATGCTACTCCCGGCAATGTAAATACCATGTCATTACTTTTGTACAAAGATAGTATCAGACTTTCTTTTTGTAAACTGTTCATTCGATATTATGAAATGTATAGACCACAAAGATAGTTTTTAGTTCTTAGTTTTTAGTAGATAATTGGTTTCTCCTCCTTGAACATCAAATCCATCCTTCTATTTTGGAGGTTTTTCTTTTTTCCAGAACCTAATTTAGTACTATTTCGTGTAACTCGTGTCTATCAAGCCACATTTGGGTAATTACAACCAGATTTTCCAATTGATTGGTAAAGAGCACTTTTCATAGTGCTATGATTTCATCAATCATGATTAGGCCTTGTGAAGTTTCCAGCATTTGTGTATTATCAAACTTCTTGCTTTCTGTCCATGAGTGTGTGATGCCGTTTTGCTTCAACCGTTGTCTTATTGTATTTACTGTGATCCACGTTGTAGTTGGCAGCAAAAAGATTCAGGAAGTGGAGGTCTATTATATGATGGGCCGCACGTCATTGATGATATACCCACCGAAAAATGGGCTGGCTATTTTTTGGACTTGCAAATTCATTTGCAAGAATTATATAGGGATTGCAACAGAAGTTGCAAGTCCTTTCTTTAATATTTCAATAAATCCTCTCCAAAATTGATTAGTAAGCCGAGTTTTACACCAGAAGCTGCTAGATAGTTAAGCGTTTGTTTTATATGACCGGAGGTCAACGATTCAATGACCTTCACTTCCACTATTATCTCATTAAATAACACAAAATCAGCATTGTGGTAATGTGTAGTTACTACTATATAATCTGACACATTGGTTAAAAAATAGGTTTCAAAATTAACATAAATTTTCTTCTTTTTTTGGGTGAATTACGTTCCCATAATTAAAATAATTGTCTATAATATTTTCATCTGCCAAGTGCCTTGAATCGCCGAAATTCTTGAGAGGTGTTTTGCCGTAGCAGTATTTGCCCGAATGTGTTCGTTGGGTATTGTAATAATTGATCCACTCATCCAGATATTCTTGCAGCGATTCATTAGTGGTGTGCATCTTTTTTCGAAATGCAATGCTGTAAAATTCCTCTTGAATCGTCTTGAGAAATCGCTCACAGATGTCATTGGTCTGTGGGCTATATGCCTTGGTCTTTGTGTGATCTATAGCTTCTATTGTCAAGATTAATTGGTATTCATGATGATCTTTGGCACGGCAATATTCAGCACCTCTGTCTGTCAAGATTCTCAGGAGTTTGACCTCTTACTCCTCATAGAATGGCAACACCTTGTCATTGAGCATCTCTGCTGCCACCACTGCTCCACGTCTTTTTCTGAATGACGACTTCGTTTTACCATCAACTGACCTAAGTCTTCACCTTCCAGATACTCCATTATGATGAAGGGCAGTCCTTCGTATTCACCATAATCAAGCACCTTTCGAATATTTGGGTGATTGAGCTGGACCATGGCTTTGGCTTCGGTTTCAAAACGGTCAGCAACCTGGCGCTGACCAAGAAACTGAGGCAACATAATTTTAATAGCCGCCGGTATGCCCAGATTATTCTCGGCATACCATACCTCGGCCATGCCACCTTTACCGAGGAATCGTATGAGTCTATGACCATGAAGTTTTGTACCTTCTTTCAAGTTATGCTTATTATTTTAAATTTTTTAATGTCTTTATTGCCTAGCTATATGATAGAAAACTCTTTATTAAAAAATACAGTATATTAAAAATTCTTCCTTTTATCCTATTTTGTATATTTCGGCTTTGCCTTTTTCCGCCCTTTGAGGGGCGCCTCTTAGCAAAACCTCCCCACCCTGGCACCTTTTGTATTATGGTCCTGAAACAGCAAGGCGCAGCCCGCGGAAGCTGACTCTGGCATGCGGATTGCCGTAGCCACGAATAGCTACACGGCAGTACCCGGAACTGATGCTCTTACCGCCGCCACGCAAAACCCGACTAAGACTAACATCGGCTGACGGTCCCTCAGGGTTTTTATCAGGGCTCTTGCTATAATAATTATCCGTATACCAATCTGCACACCACTCCCATACATTGCCACTCATATCGTATAGCCCGTATCCATTGGCTCGCTTCTGCTTTACAGGGTGGGTCTCTCTATTACTGTTTTCACTATACCACGCAACATCCTTTATATCATTACTCCCGGAATAGGTATAACTCTGACCGCCCTTAGCTGCGTACTCCCACTCCGCCTCCGTAGGCAGTCGGTATCGCCTACCTGCCTTCTGATTCAACTTGCCGATAAATTCTTGTGCATCATTCCAACTAACCATTTCTACAGGGCACTGGTCACAATTCGTATGATCACTCGGATTCGTGCCCATCACCGCCTGCCATAAGGCCTGCGTTACCTCTGTCTCACCTATATAATAAGCAGATAGGCTGACACTGTGTACCGGCCGCTCAACTGACTC
>JAGPCT010000062.1 GCA_018057925.1 Saprospiraceae bacterium | reverse complement strand
GAATTGGAACAGGAATTTTCTTTCAATGTAACCTCAAAGCCTGATCTCGTAAATTTTGATGCCGAAAAAATGCTTGTTGCCACCAAAAATGATCTGCACTCCAATCCGGAATGGATTACCATGTTCCATAAAGCACCGAAGTATCTCGATCGCTATGAATCACTGAATAAACTGGCAATTAACTATGTGGCAGGAACCCCTGAAGCGGACGTAGTAAAAAAAGCATTGAGCGATCCGCATTGGAATATCAGATTGCTGGCATTGAAGAATGTTAAAAATCTGGTGAAGGATGATATGGATGGCATGAAAAAAGTGTTGTTGAAAATTGCTGCCGGCGATGAGAAATCGGATGTGCGCGAACTGGCCATTGACAGACTCATGGAGTTCTGGCCCAATGATGAAGAAGCAGGAAATCAGGTGAGGGCAGCACTCAACGACAGCTCCTACAATGTAATGGAAACTGCATTGGGACTGATCATCGAAAACAACCGCATGGAAGGACTCTCTATTGTTCGCGCACTCGAAAATGATCCGAATAAAAATATTGCCGCTATGGTAAGCGATTTTTATGCATTGTATGGAAGTGATGAGCAATTTGATTTCATGATGGCCACTACACAAAAAGCGCAGGGCTTCGATAAATATGGAGCCATGCAGAGCTTTGGAAAGTTCCTGTTGCGATGCACGCCTCCGGTGGCTGAAAAAGGACTGGCTGAACTGCAGCAAACAGGAACACATCACGAACAATGGTTCGTTCGCCTCTCTGCTGTGCAGGCACTGGCTGAAATAGCAAAATCGTACGGCAAGAATCAATCTGCCAATAACACAACTGCACCACAACCCGGCGACGATGTACTAAAACAACGAACCGAATTACTCAATGAAAATCTCCGCAAAAAAGCCGCAGAAATAGTCGATGCGATAAAAGCGCAAGAAAAAGATGAGAATTTGATTCGTATTTATTCGAAATAAAAAAATGTCATTGGCAGCGGAGCTGCGTCATTGGGTCATTGGCGGCAGAGCCGCGTCATAGGCAGCAAAGCTGCTGTCATTGGGTCATTTGCAGCGTAGCTGCGTCATTAAATAGAGTTGTAAGTCATAAGCATTAAGCAGAGATTCATCGACAGAAAGTAGTAAGTCATTGGTCATATGTCATAAGGTGAGATTCTTCACATTTAAATTTGAAACCCCATTTAGCATCTATCATTTATAATTTGTCATTATAACGTAATTTCCTTCTGAGTGGTAAATCCTTAATCCGTCCTTTTTTGTCATTTCAAACCAATTTGTTATATTTACAAATTATGAATAGAGCTGGTGCATAATGTTTGGAGAGAATCCTTACTAATAAATATTTATCAGGTACAGGCACTTATCGAAATCAGGCAAAATTGTTGTTATAAAAAATTAAATGCGTATTATTCTTACAATATCACTTTGTTGTTTGTGTATTTCATTTGCAAATGCACAAACAACAAAGTATTTTAAAAAAACTTTTGGTGATCCTTATCCCTTTTATGAAGCTGGCCAAAATGTGTACACACTAAGCAATGGATATTTAATTGGAGCATATGCTTTAAATGCATCTACATTTGAAGGTGATGCGTATTTATTACAGACAGATTTTGCTGGCAATTCGGTTCTTAATATCAGATACCAAGATTCAACAACAAATGCTTATGTTATTTCTAGCGTAAATAATAATGATTATTATTTCTTGGCTGGTGAACTTTATTCCGTTCTAAACTCTGGATTGTTATTGAAAATTGACAGTTCCGGAGTTTTGCTTTGGCAAAAATCAATTGGCGATGGGATATCAAATAATGGAATTTACAATATAATTTCATGCTCTGATGGAAATTTGGTTATGTCCGGGTGGATACAAGATACCATCACGCAAAATTGGCAAGGCAATTTAATAAAAACCGATACTTCGGGGAATATAATTTGGAATAGAACCTATCAGGGAACTTATAATAGCGCAATTACATCTGTTATTGAATTGGCAAATGGGAATTTTGCATTGATAGGTAGGACGGATTATGTGCTTGGCTCCGGAAAAGTATGGTTGTTAGTAGTGGATCCCACAGGTGTATTAATATCAACAAATTCCTATTTTGTGGGAGGATCAACACCAACTAATGATTTTCAAGTTGCCAATAGTTTTGATTTGTCACTTGATTCAGGCTATATTATTGGAGGACACGCTGGAGTTGATCCTAATTTAATAAGGGGACTGATCATTAAGCTCAATGCAAGCGGACAGGTTGATTGGTACAAAATGTTAACTGCCAACTCTGATGGGACAGGTAATATTTGGAAAAGCAGAGTAACTCGAATCAGGCAATTGGCAGATAGTTCATTTGTGTGTGTGGCTTATCTGCAAACAGGAGGTTTTCAGCCGTTTAAAATGTTACTAATCAAATTCGATTTTTACGGAAATGAGTTATGGCGAAGATCATTTAATTCGGTAAGTGGACAAGATTCGTATGGATATGATTTTGATTTAACCGCAGATGGCGGTTTCATCTTGACAGGGAGGGCAGAAAATGGAACAGATGCTCAGTTATATCTTGTCAAAACAAATTGTTTAGGTTTCACACAACCTCCTGTATCTGACTTCTCAGTGGTCTGGAATGGCTCCACAGCAACCTTCTATAACTTAAGTGGCAGAGCTGATACATGCATCTATTATTTTGGCGATGGCGATTCGGCTTTCGTGCTTTTGACCGACACAACTCCTGTAGTTCACTCCTATACCGGTTCAGGCCCCTATACACCTTACCTGCTGGCATATGCCTGTGGAGAAGTCGATACCCTATATCAAACCATTTACACCGGTATCAACAATGAGTACGAACTAATAGAAAAATCATTTACCATTTTTCCTAATCCTGCAGCCGAAAAAATAACGCTTACCTGCATTATTTCATCTCATTTAACTGAAGTAAAGCTACTCATCACTGATTTAACCGGCAGAGTAATTTCATCTAACCAAATTCAAGGAAATCCCAGGGAACTGGAAATAGATATTTCATATTTGAATAACGGAAGTTACCTGGTTAGTTTGGAACATAACGGCAATATTTTAGCATCCCGGAAATTGATGGTGGTTAGGTGAGTTTTGGGAAGTTAAACCTTTGGATGTATAGTAAAATTCGTTTCTTCCTTTCAACTCAAGGGATCCTGGAGTTCCGTTAATTTCACACTTCACTTTTAAATTTGAAATCCCATTTAGCATCTATCATTTATAATTCCATTTGTCATTTGCCACATAGCCGCGTCATTAAATTTAGTCATGAGTCATAGGTGATAGGGGATATCAGAGGATGAAAAGTATGATTTGATTTGTTTTTTATTGAATAGAAAGTAACAAGAATTGAAAAGTGAAAATCGGACTTACCCCACTAAATTATAACCCATTTTTATTTCAATTCATTAAGTTCCTCATTTTTCCCACAATTAGCGTGTGGAAAACTGATTTATTTGAAAATTGTTGAAAACTTTTTTGGCAGTTCTTTTTCATAGGTGAGGGCAGAAAAAACTGCCATTTTGTCTCAGGGTAAACCCTTAGTAGGTTTGTATATTATGTTAAATACGAAATTGATTTGTGTTGTTAATTTATTAATCTCGTGTTGCGTTTGGATTTGCAGGAGTTTAGGAAGAAGTTTTTTTGTTAACGATCTACTAACATTTTAAACCATATATATCATGATAAAATCCGGAATTAATTATGCTACACTTTTGATGTGCATTCTTGCTTTTTCGCAACAGGCAATTGGTCAGACTCTCATGCTGGCACCTTCCAACTACCATCGCTTCAATACTTCTTGTGCAGACTTAGCTGAGGGAAGTATTAATATGACCATAACAGGAAGTGTTACGGCAAACGTTACCGGAGGCGTCTCCTTATGCTTATTTATTAATTTAATCTAAACCCTATTTCATATGAAAGCAAAACTCTCGTACCCAATTATTAAAATATTGATGATTGGAATGATGTTGACATTATGTCACATGAAATCTACTGCACAGTCGTACAATGACTATTACGACTTCTTGGAAGATTACTACACAAATTTTGTTTATCAGTTACCAGACTCATTTGAAAGAGGTGAGCAAACTTTAATTGAAAGAGATGCTTTAACGTGGGCACCCCGTGTGTACCCAACCAGAGGCTTCAATGAGGCCTATCGAGCACATTACGATTATGTTAATGGATTTAATTCATATGGAAGATTTGGAGGAGGGACATGCCCGTTTATTCCACCATTAACTGCACCATGGAATCAATTAGGTCCAGTTGCTAATGGCCAGAACATAGGCATTGCTGGTCAAATCCATAGAATTACTTTTCACCCCTCGTATGATGCTGTTACGAATCAAAAAATGTATGCCTGTTCTGGTTTTGGAGGTCTTTGGAAATCTGATGATGGAGCAAATTCCTGGAATTTGATGAATACTGATAATACGTTACCTTTTTGTGGTGTTGCCGATGTGGCTGTTTGTGAAAATTCAGGATTAGATTGGGTGTACATAGCTACTGGTTATCCCGATGGAAATATATATGGAACAGTATCGCCAAATGTTTCAACAGTAAACCCTCTTTTTACCGAAGGAGTATACAGAACAAACAACAATGGAGCAACATGGGATCCAGTAGATGGGGGTTTGATGCTTAATTTTCAAAATGGTGGTGTAATTAGAAGAATCAAAGTAAATCTAAGTGATCCTAATAATTTAATTATAGCTTCCTCGCAAGGAATTTTTTATTCAACGGATGCATCGAATGCCTTACCTTCATGGACCGAATCAACAATTGGAGGTAATCCCATAGTAGATCCGGAATTAAGAGGGTTAGAATTTAATACTTTGAATCCAAATGTAGTTTATGCTAGTGGAACTGATATTTATCGTTCAAGTGATGCAGGAGTAACATGGACAAGCATGACCGGTACTGGAACTGGATTGGATTTTTCATTATTGGCAGCAAATTATGGAGGTTTCCAACCAAAAAGAATAAACATTGCTACCACCTCAACAAATTCAGATTTGGTATATGCCTACATAGTAGGTACAGACCGCATGTTCCTGTTTCAATTTGATGAAAATACTGGATTATGGACTCAGAGATTAACTCATTTTTCAAATAGCGTGTTAGAAGCATATAGTCCCTCATATATGGCAATAGCTGTAGATGAACAATCGCCTAATTTTGTTTATTATGGAAACGCAAAAGTTCGACGAGTTGATGTAACTTTAACCAATCCGGCAAGTATTGACTTCTCTGGTTACGTGTATGCCAATACCGGAGGAAAATATGTGGATATTCATGCTTTAGTATTTGATCCAGTAAATCATTCATTATTTGTTGGTCATCATGGTGGTATTTCAAAGTATAATTTTAATAACTCTACCTGGACATTCCAAAATGTAGGAATTTGCAATAATATTATCTGGTCATTTGATGATAACGAAACTGATAAAGAAGAACTAATTGCTGCGTTTCAGGATCAGGGAATAAAAACTATTCAAGAAATTGCCGGTAATACAACATGGTACCATACTAATTATACAGGAGATGGGTTTAGTTCCCGAATCTATGACGACTTCAACAAAAGAGCGTATATCTCATCTGGTCATCCGATTCTTGATAATTATAATTTTATTACTCAGAGTTGGGTTAATATTGCAGGTGGATTTCCCGTTGACATCCCTGACCCTGGAAGTTTTCCTCCTATTTTTTTCCCTAAAACATTTTCCACTGAATTGCATCCGTTAACTCATGAGCCGTATTCGGGATTTAGTGAAATTTACCGACACATAAATCCACCCGCTAGTACATGGGAATTAGAATCTGACATTGGAAAAACCATTACTTTAAAATGGCATAGACAAATTACGGAGTTACAGATATCCAGAAGTAATCCAGATATTGTTTATGTGGCTACTATGGGTGTAGATAATGGAACTGACCCTACAACTAATTGGGATCTGGACCCTCACTTATTTAAATCTAGTACAGGTTTTCAAAATGGAGTAATCAATTGGGGAGTTGACCATTTTTTAGAAATTGATCTGCTTGCCAATGGTATCCCTCCATATAGTGGAAACGTAGTATTACCAGCCATCTCTGGCATTGCTGTAAATCCAGCTGACGCAAATAATGTTTTTATTTCATTTACCGGGTTTTCTGATATACATAAAGTATGGGGATCAAATGATGGAGGTTTAACTTGGTTCAATGCTGATCCTAACGGTTGTCTTTTAAATCTACCTGTCAATGGAATTGTTTATCAGGATGGCACTGATGATCGCTTATATATTGCAACCGACAGGGGAGTTTATACAAAAGATAATTCAAGTGATTGGACTGAATATGGTGACTTACCAAATGTGCGGGTCGTAGAGTTAAAAATCAACTATTGTAACAATTCAATTAAAGTTGCAACATTCGGAAGAGGCATCTTTGAAGCTGATCTGTTCCCATCTTCAGGATTAAATTCTGATTTGATAATCAATTCATCAACAACATGGACATTTGATCGATTTGAAACAGGAAATATAAGAGTGACTAATGGAGCAGTTCTAACTATTCAAAGCACCTTAATGATGCCATTTAATGGTAAAATATATATTGAGGATGGTTGTACATTACATTTGGATGGTGCGACCTTAACAAATGGTTGCGAAAAAATGTGGGATGGAATATATCTTTTAGGTAATGGATCTGTATTCTTAATGGAAAATAACAGTACGATTGAAAATTCTATTAACGGTGTAAATTCGTTTAATGGAGCCAGCATTACAACAATGACAAATTCAGTATTTAATAAAAATCTGGTAAGCATTAGAATTCATCCTTATAGTTCACCACATCCGGCAATTGTAACCGCTACAACTTTTACTTGCGTGGATGCCGCTTCAAACCCAACTCTGTTAAATTATCCATACAATACTCAACGAAGTTATAAAGCAATTGATATTCTTGATAACCGACAAGTAAATATAGGAAATAATGGATTGTTGGCATATCGTAATAATTTTTACTATCACGATCATGGTATTTATGCTTTTCGAAGCAATTTAGAAGTGGTAAATTGCAATTTCGTATTTGTTGATGACGTTTTATTTCCTGAAGACCCTAATTTGATTACAGGAACAGCAATTTATTCCGAATCAGAAAAGCCATATCCAAGAAATTTGGTCGTTGGAGGTTATACCCTGGATGCAAATGGAGATAATACTTCTTTAGTTTCTTTTAGAGATTGCAAACGAAGTATTTTAGCCTTTAAACATATTTCGACTGACATACAATATACTCAGTGTGATTTTAATTCTTATACCGCAATTGATATCCAATTTGGTTATTCACAACCACATTATTTGTTTGGTAACAAGATAACAGATAGTAATGTAGGGATAAATTTGTATGAATGTCAAAATTCAACAAGCTCTGTTATCACAAAGAACGAATATATTCTTGGAGGTAATTCAGGTACACCTACCTACCTAAGAAGAGGAATTTATGTAGATAATGTGCTTGCAAGTTTGATGAATTTAACAATTAGCAACAATTATGTAGAAGGAGCCAGAATTGGCATCAGATGTCGTTTTGTAAATCTTCCTATTATTATTAACAATATTGTTTATCCTCAACTTACCGGAGGTACTACTAGTAAGTTTGGGATTTATTTAACACGTTGTGAATGGGCCAGAGTATTTAATAATACAGTTACCAGAACAGCAAATATTCCGATCCAGCGAATACAATCTATGATCGGAATAAGAATTGATGGATGTAAAAGCGGTACAATTCAAGAAAATACTACTATAGGTATGGGTAAAGGACATTATTGTTTCGGGAATAGTGCAGCTACGTATTACACTTGTAATACTATGGACAATTGTCTGGAAGGATTATTTATGGATGCTGCGACGCTTCCACCTCAGGGAACAGCAACTTTTCCATTAGGTAACAAATGGATTAATATGGGATCAGGACCCGGGGGGAATTTGAGAGTCAGCGGGATAGCTGCGGTGCCAGTATCATATTATCATCCGGGATTACTATTAGATCCTGCAAATGATCAAAGCCCATATCCATTTGACTTTTTAGCAATAAATGCTTTTCCTGCTTCGGGTACAGGCCCATGTCCAAATCAGGAAGAGCCTCCAAGAGAAAGGGAGCAGGCGTTTGGATTAATTGTCACAGATAATACTAATTATCAGTTTTTAGAACCTGAAAATGAATATTTTGATAAGGATTATTTATATAAATTAACTACAGATGAAGATTTCATAAACCAGGGTTTACCGGATGATAATATTTACCAGGCTTTTTATGATAATTATTCTTCAACAAATATTTCCAATTTTCAGGAAGCCATTGAATTAACCTTATCTGGATCTGTAAATTCTGCATTAACGCTGAATAATTCTATTGTTGATAATAACATTATAGAATTTAACAAAAAGACATGCCTGGATATATATCTTCAAACATTAGCAATAAATGACTCTTTAGATAGTCTGCAGATATCAATAATAGAACCCATTGCATGGCAAACATTTGCTATAGGTGGTGAAGGGGTAATTATGGCTCGTGCTCTATTACATTTGGAAATTGATGATGTGTCTGGATTATCTTTTAGAAAATCAGATCCTGAAAATAGTATTATTTCAAATATTTTCGTATATTGTTACCCTAATCCGTTTACGGATGCAGTAAATGTAAGGAGTTTGGATACTGCTTCCGATATAAATGAGTTTAAAATGTATGATAGCAAAGGTAAATTGGTGTTTAAAAATAATTTTACTTCTTACAATTATAAAGTAGAATTAGGCCATTTAAATAGTGGCATTTATACTATTGAAATTATTAGCAATTCAAAAATAATTTATTCTAATAAAATTGTTAAACAATAACTCATATTTCAAAGCATTAGGACAAATGTTGCTATTTGTCCTAATGCTTTCTCAACATTCTTACTCCCAAAACCGTAACTCCATATGGGTTTTTGGTGACAGTTCCATGGTAGATTTTGGAAATGCAGGTAGTCCTGTAACCGGAGTAAGTGGTATGGATGGAAGAGGAAGCTGCGTATCTATTGCAGATACTGCCGGCAGTTTATTGTTTTATGCATTTACCAGGGCAACAATTCCAGGTAATTCAGGCCTTATTTACAATAAGCAACATCAATTAATGGTTAATGGTAATAATATTTTAGGTCAGGGCTGGTACAATGAAATGGTTGTTTTACCTTCTCCGAATAATTCAGATCAATATTATTTATTTTCAATTGGTGTTACGAATAGTACCAGTTATGGATTATTCTATAGCATAATTGATATGTCACTTGATGGAGGGTTAGGAGCTGTAACCCAAAAAAACATCATGCTTGATAGTGTGCCGGCAGTTGATTGTCTCAAAGCAATTAAGCACGGTAATGGAAGAGATTGGTGGCTGCTATTCAGAAAGTGGGATCCAACGGGTCTGACGGCTAATAAACGATATTATAAATACCTGATAGATCCAACAGGAGTTTCTTTAAATAATTCTGAGGCTATAGGATCAACAAATACCACCGGCTTAGCCCAGATTGCAATAACGGCAGACGGTTCAAAACTCGCATTTATAAATAGAAAAGGTGTTATAAATATAATGGATTTTGACCGTTGTACCGGAGATTTATCTCAGGTTAATATTTTACAGGAAGAAAGTAACAACTTGGCACTTGGCCGATATACTTTTGCCGAATTCTCACCTAGTGGTCAATTTTTGTACATCGCAAGAAATGATACTGTTTCCATTTTACTTCGGTATGACCTCAGTCAACCAAATCCAACTTTAACCAGAGATACCATTTATACTTTTACTAATTCGTATTATACCGTTGGCACATTAAGACTTGCCCCTGATAATAAAATATATCTTAGTAATGCTTGGGCTTATGGTTATCAATGGAACTATCCCTATCAGGATTCAGCTTATAATTTTGTGAATATGAATCTGAGTGTTATCAATGACCCTGATCAACCCGGAAGTGCATGTAATTTTCAACCTTACAGCTTTTTTCTGGGCGGGAAACGAACCTATTGGGGACTTCCAAATAACCCCGATTATGACTTGCCCTCAGTTGCGGGGAGTCCGTGTGATACTTTAGTAGGAATGAATGAATTTCCTGTGCAGGAGTCTCATCCTAATTTGTATGTCTATTACTCACCTCAGTGGCAAACAGCATTCATTAATGCAAACCAGTTGAAAGGGACAAGTGGAAAGCTGCAAGTGTTTGATGCTATGGGTAAGTTGGTGTTCGAGGAAAGCACGAAAATTAACCCACCTTACTACACAAAAAATCTGAACTGCACTTTATTAGCCAAAGGGATGTATGTTATAACCCTTGAAGCCGGAGAGCAGCGGTTAGTGAAGAAGTTTGCTGTCGAGTAGTCACTTCACCATTTTTTCGTAATTTAGCCTTATGGAGAAAATTAAATTCAGACTGTTTATTTTCTTTTTATGGCTGGGAGCATGCACCCCTACATTTGCCCAAAACCGTAACTCCATATGGGTTTTTGGTGACAGTTCCATGGTAGATTTTGGAAATGCAGGTAGTCCTGTAACCGGAGTAAGTGGTATGGATGGAAGAGGAAGCTGCGTATCTATTGCAGATACTGCCGGCAGTTTATTGTTTTATGCATTTACCAGGGCAACAATTCCAGGTAATTCAGGCCTTATTTACAATAAGCAACATCAATTAATGGTTAATGGTAATAATATTTTAGGTCAGGGCTGGTACAATGAAATGGTTGTTTTACCTTCTCCGAATAATTCAGATCAATATTATTTATTTTCAATTGGTGTTACGAATAGTACCAGTTATGGATTATTCTATAGCATAATTGATATGTCACTTGATGGAGGGTTAGGAGCTGTAACCCAAAAAAACATCATGCTTGATAGTGTGCCGGCAGTTGATTGTCTCAAAGCAATTAAGCACGGTAATGGAAGAGATTGGTGGCTGCTATTCAGAAAGTGGGATCCAACGGGTCTGACGGCTAATAAACGATATTATAAATACCTGATAGATCCAACAGGAGTTTCTTTAAATAATTCTGAGGCTATAGGATCAACAAATACCACCGGCTTAGCCCAGATTGCAATAACGGCAGACGGTTCAAAACTCGCATTTATAAATAGAAAAGGTGTTATAAATATAATGGATTTTGACCGTTGTACCGGAGATTTATCTCAGGTTAATATTTTACAGGAAGAAAGTAACAACTTGGCACTTGGCCGATATACTTTTGCCGAATTCTCACCTAGTGGTCAATTTTTGTACATCGCAAGAAATGATACTGTTTCCATTTTACTTCGGTATGACCTCAGTCAACCAAATCCAACTTTAACCAGAGATACCATTTATACTTTTACTAATTCGTATTATACCGTTGGCACATTAAGACTTGCCCCTGATAATAAAATATATCTTAGTAATGCTTGGGCTTATGGTTATCAATGGAACTATCCCTATCAGGATTCAGCTTATAATTTTGTGAATATGAATCTGAGTGTTATCAATGACCCTGATCAACCCGGAAGTGCATGTAATTTTCAACCTTACAGCTTTTTTCTGGGCGGGAAACGAACCTATTGGGGACTTCCAAATAACCCCGATTATGACTTGCCCTCAGTTGCGGGGAGTCCGTGTGATACTTTAGTAGGAATGAATGAATTTCCTGTGCAGGAGTCTCATCCTAATTTGTATGTCTATTACTCACCTCAGTGGCAAACAGCATTCATTAATGCAAACCAGTTGAAAGGGACAAAAGGCCATTTGCAAGTGTTTGATGCTATGGGTAAGCTGGTGTTCGAGGAAAGCACGAAAATTAACCCACCTTACTACACAAAAAATCTGAACTGCACTTCATTATCGAAAGGCATGTATGTTGTAATCCTTGAAGTAGGTGAGCAGCGGTTAGTGAAGAAGTTTGCTGTCGAGTAGTCACTTCACCATTTTTTCGTAATTTAGCTAAGCCGAGCGGAAAGAAAGTCTATTTTTTTAACGAAATAAATTGTATTTTTACAATTCACTAATCATAAAACCATCGCTTCGAAAGCAATATGATGTGACAGAGCGAAGCAAAAATTGAAGTTTTATAAAGCGTAGTTGTTCTTTATTCTGGCCATTGAGTTACGTGCATCCTCGCCGCAGTTCGATAGCTAACTGACAAGGACTATAGGGGTGAGGTATATTAGTAATATTTCAGATTATGAAAGATCAATTGTGTAAAATTGTTTTATTAATGATTGCCATTTTATCGATTACCACTACCTTAAAGGGGCAAAGCGTTGGTTTAAGTTTTGTTTACAAACTATCAACCGATCGCGATTTAAAATATACACCATGCCTGGGGTTTTATGTTATGGACGATTTTTCTGAAAAATGGGATGGATTTGCTACATTCATTTCTGGAAAAAGTTCATTTGAAGATTCAAAAACTGATTACTCGATAACTTATAAAAGAACAACAATTAAAGTTGACTTAAATTATATATTAAATCAGAGAGAGAAAAATTGTACTAAGCTAGGGCTCTCTCTTGGTTGGTGTCGTGATAATTTTACACAATCTGGAATTGTTTCAAATTGGACTTCAACATTTACCAATTTTGGTTTAGGTATTGGCTTGCCATTATCATTTCAATCAAAAGGCATTTTAAATTTACCATTGCAATTTAATTTTAGTTTCACTCCCACATACCTGCATATCTTAAAAAGTAAAGGAATTGAAAACACTAATTATATGGGAAATAGCAAGGATGCTTTGTATGTTGATGTTTCAGTTGGATTAGCTTTTATGCTAAAATAGTGTACGCTCAAGAACACCCATCATCAAACCACCCACCGATACTGGTCCTCGCCTGTGGCGAGGATCCCTCCCCAAAATTTTATATTTTAACGAAATAAATTGTATTTTTACAATTCACTAATCATAAAACCATCGCTTCGAAAGCTAAATGATGTGACAGAGCTAAGCAAAAATAGAAGTTTTATAAAACGTAGTTGTTCTTTATTCTGGCCATTGAGTTGCTTGAATCCTCGCCGCAGTCCGATAGCAGGATTCTACATAATATATGGACATCATGCTACGTGAAATTTTTAGGTAGGGTATAAACTTAATTCAGTCTCTGCACAATCTCGCCCTTATCCGACAAATCTGTTAAATCCGTTTTAAAAAGAAAACATCTAGATAAGAAAGAACATATTGGAAATGTAGGAACCTGGAGCTGTCACGGAGAAAAGCTTAACTATGCATACTCCACACCTGAAGCAGAGCTAAAGCACGCTTCAGGGCAAGAATCACCAAATCAACAACAGTCACATCTTTTTACTCAGGAACACCCATCATCAAACCACCAAATCACCAAATCACCAAACCAAGTGCAATCACATCTTTTTACTCAGGAACAATAATCAGCACCCTAGCACATCAGCACACTAGCACATCATCAAATCAGCACATTATTTTCGTATTTTTGCACCCAATTCAAAAAAACACCCTCATGTCTACTCTCACAGCTACCCCCGTTTCTGATATTTCTGAAGTTTTGCAACGACTTGGTATTGAGCAAGTTAATAGCGGCGCTTGCACCGGCACCCAATGGCTTAATACGACCGGCGAAACAATCGACTCTTTTTCACCCGCCGACGGACAGCTTATTGGCTCCATTAAGCAGGCCACCGCTGCCGACTATGAAACTATTATTGCCCTTTCGCAACAGGCTTTTAACGAGTGGCGACTGGTGCCCGCTCCCAAACGCGGTGAAGTAGTGCGCCAGATTGGGAATGCACTTCGCGATGCTAAAGATGACCTGGGAAAACTGGTTTCTTATGAAATGGGAAAAATATATCAGGAAGGTCTCGGAGAGGTGCAGGAAATGATTGATATCTGCGATTTTGCCGTGGGACTCTCCCGCCAGCTGAATGGCTTTACCATGCATAGCGAACGCCCCCGCCACCGTATGTATGAGCAGTATCACCCACTCGGAATTGTGGGCGTTATCAGTGCCTTCAATTTCCCCGTTGCCGTTTGGTCTTGGAATGCCATGCTCGCCATGGTTTGTGGCGATACTGTAG
>JAGPCT010000061.1 GCA_018057925.1 Saprospiraceae bacterium | reverse complement strand
TACTGAAAGCTTCGCACAAATTTCCCTCAATTTATTTGGCTTTATCTGATAAAATGATTTCTTTTGTGAAAGTTTAATAAAAGGACGCTCCTACTATGACAAATGTTGAAAATGCCGGAAAAAAAGGATATTGTTTTCTTTACTTCTTTTTATTCCTTTTTGGTGTAATGGCACTTTTTGTATATCTGTACTACTATAACTTCAATTTGAAATTCTAAGGTCAAATTAGATTATTCCCCGTAGTAAAATATCAGGCGTATTTAAGAACGATTAATCATTGTTTTTAATCTTACTCCAATTTTCGAACAATAAGGCCTGATCAGGTCTATCAATGGGCATCTTTGTCAATGGCTCTACTTCCTTCCATTGATTTCTCATATCTTTTGGCAGAGTTTGGTACAGTTGTGTTCCCTTTTTTTTCCAAGCCAGCATTTCCTCTGAAACCTGCTTAACTATGCGTGCAGGATTACCTACTAATATTGACCTTGGCGGCACTTCCATCCCTTCCGGAACAAAGGTTAAGGCCCCTATGATACTTCCATCGCCTAAAAAAACATTATCCATGACGACAGCATTCATTCCTACTAAACAATCCCTGCCAATAGTAGCTCCATGGATGACAGCTCCGTGGCCTATATGAGCGTTTTCCATTAAGTGGATCGTCTTTCCCGGAAACATATGCAGTGTGCAATTTTCCTGTACATTACATCCATCATCGACGACTACAGCACCCCAATCTCCGCGCAAAGCAGCTCCGGGACCAATATATACATCCTTTCCAATGATTACATTGCCTGTCACAGTAGCCATTGGATGAACAAAAGAGGAGGGATGGATGACAGGTATAAAACCTTTGAAACTGTAAATCATGATGTTGTCTTAAGACTATTTGCCCAAAGCGGTTTTATATTTATCAATCGCAGCTCGTATCTTTTCCTTCCTGTTTTCAGGGCTTGGATGAGTACTTTGAAATTCTGGTACATCTCTGCCACCGGAAGCGTCCTTAAGTATCTGCATCACATCCATTAGTGCTTCAGGGTCATAACCGGATTCCATCATAAATCGAACTCCAAGATCGTCAGATTGAAGTTCCTGCTCTCTCCCAAAACTCATTGAAACATTTGCCGCCACTACCTGACCTATCTGAGCCACACTCATGTCTCCTCCTGCGCCAATGGCAGCGCTATTCAACAATCCCTGATATAGTTGATCTTTAGCCATTTTTTCTCCACTGTGTCTCGCTACCACATGGCCGACTTCATGACCTAAGACACCTGCGAGTTGGTCCTCCGTTTTCAACCTGGACAACAGGCCCTCGGTTATGAATATTTGTCCACCTGGAAGCGCAAAAGCATTGACAGTATTGGGATCAGCAAGCAAGTGAAAATCGTATTTATATGGCGTTCTGGAAGCAGAAGATTGGAATACAACTTTCTGTCCTACCTCTTTGACCAAAGCCTGATTATTCATATTGGAAGAAAGTCCGCCGAATTCTGAAGCCATTTGTGGAGCACTCTGAAGACCCATTGCTATTTCTTCATCCACTGAGAGCGCAACATGTTGAGTTTCACCTGTTACTTCATTGACCTGAGTATTTGTAAAATAACGAAACAAAGTAAAAATTAAAATTACTGCTCCGATCAATAATGTACCTTTATTTAACTTCATTTCTTTAGTTGTTTTCAGTAAAATTAATGAATAATTTCTAAACTCTTTCCAATATCACAGCATATCCTTGTCCCACACCAACGCACATAGCGCACAAGGCATACCTTTTGTTAGTTCTTCGCAACTGGAGTGCTGCAGTATGTAGTAGGCGTGCACCAGTCATGCCAAGGGGATGACCTATAGCAATGGCACCTCCCTGAGGATTGATCCGCTCATCATCAATTGATAAATTTAATGCGTCGAGACAGGCAATTGATTGGGCGGCAAAAGCTTCGTTGATCTCGATGATATCCATCTGATCAAGAGATAAATTCGCTCTTTTTAACGCAAGATTAGTAGCAGGAACAGGTCCAATACCCATGATACGTGGTTCGACACCTATCACAGCTGATGATACTATTCGGGCTATTGGAGAAAGTTGGTGAGTCCTCAATCCTTCATCTGAGGCTATTAGCATTGCAATTGCACCATCATTTAGTCCTGAACTGTTGCCTGCAGTCACAGTTCCTCCTTCCTTAAATGCCGCGGACAATTTTGCCAGTATGTTCAGATCGGTGTTGGGCCTCGGGAATTCATCATTTTCGAAGATTCCACTTTCTTTTCTACTTTTCTGAAAAGGAATAGCAACAATCTCCTCATCGAAGAATCCTGCATCTAAAGCATTTTTTGCTTTAATCTGGGAATTATATGCGAAGGCATCCTGACGTTCACGACTGATATTGTACATTTCAGCAAGGTTCTCAGCCGTCTCACCCATGGCATCTATGCCATAGAGCTCTTTTAGCTGTGGATTAATAAATCTCCATCCAAAACTAGAATCATACATTTTCGCATCTCGTCCATATGATGAACTGGTCTTGCTTATAATCCAAGGTCCTCTGGTCATATTTTCTACTCCCCCAGCTATGAAAAGGTCGCCTTCATTAGTATGGATAGCGCGATGTCCATGAATAACTGCCGACATACCCGAAGCGCATAATCTATTGACTGTTTCCCCAGGCACAGAATATGGCAATCCGGCAAGCAAACCTGACATCCGTGCTACGTTTCTGTTATCTTCTCCCGCCTGATTAGCACAACCCATGATTACATCATCAATTTGACCGGGATCCATGTCAGGATTAATTGTAACGAGATGCTTTATGACATGGCTTAACATGTCATCAGGCCGCACTGAGGCTAAAGTTCCTCCAAAACTTCCAATGGGTGTCCTGCAGCCATTGACGATGTATGTATTTCTCACTATTGTTGATTTTTTAATAAAATCTCACTGAATATAAATCTTTGAAGCTATTTTTTTATCTAGTAAAAGGCTATTGACACCCATAGACTTGGCCAGTCTCCACATATCCATTGCCTTGCCGACATTTTTTGCCATAAAATAGACATCTCCTGCCTGCTCGGCGATGGAAGGATATTTTAAACCACCATTGTTTATAGCCATTTCAATCCACTTTAAGGAAGAAACGTAATTCTTTTCTTTGAAATCGATGAGACTCGCCGTAGCTGCATTATATGGGTCTTTATCATTTTTTACAGTAGCGGCTTCTATTTTGATCCTCGCAAGGTCAAGTCTAATCCCAAACTCTGCCAGTATCCCTGCTACCTGCGCCATAGAGTTTAAATTGCCTTTGCTTAACAAATCAGTCTTCTGAAAGTACTCACTGGCTTGAACCTTATCATTGGTCGCTGTGTAAGCGATAGCGAGCATACTGTTGATCAATGCGGCCTGCGGATGGTTATTGCCTGTCATCAGCTCAGCAGTACTTAATGGAGAAAGTGCTTGATCCGGATGTCCAAGCTTGAGTTCCGCAAATGCAAGGTTGACATAGTTATTAATTTGATTTGGATAGACATCCATTGCTTCATTTACACAGTTCTTAAGATCCTCATAGCGTTTTAAATATGTTAACAACAACATTTTTTGTTCATAAACAGCATAGACTCTTTGTGTCAACTTCAACGCTTCATCATACGATGTTAGAGCATCAGAGTACTGACCTATATGCAACCTTATATCACCTGATATAGCCCATGCCTTCGCTTCTGAAGGATGAGCCTTCACAAGTTGTGTCGCTATTTTACCTAGAGGCGAGACAAGTGAAGTATCCTGAGTGTCAATATATTTATCAATAAAAGGAAGAATTCCGCTGATTTTGCTGTCAATCGTGATTTGTGGGTTTTCAATTATGGTGATGATAGAATTAAGATATTGACTGTCATTTACTCCATCTTTCATGCCCTGAGCTAATGCAATATTGGCGTTGGCATTAGTTGGATCTGATTGAAGCACTTCTGAATAAAGCTCTTTTGCATCTTCCTCCCTGCCATCAGATTTATAGATACTCGCCAGTGTATTTTTGGCTTGTAGATTGTCCGGAAAAGATTTAACTAATTGCTCTAACGTTATAACGGCAGCATTCAAATCACCTGTTTCAGATTGTGCTCTGAATTTTCTAAAAAGGATCTCTTCTGAAAAGCCAAATGTATTACCCATTCTTTCAAAAGTTTCTATGGACTTAAGTGGCATCGCTGCTGCACTGTATAATTTTGCCATTTTCAACCAATATTCTTCCACTCTCGGATGATTGGACACGATGACTTCATATTTTGCAGCCGCCAATTCTGCATTCCCCTGTTTTTCAAGTATCTCTGCTTCGAATATGGCGTAATAAAGATTTAAAGGATCCAGGCTAACTGACTTTGAAGCGTTGGTTAGTGCATTATCATATTGTTTATCAAGGTAATACGTTCTGGCCAATTCATAATAGAAAGTAGGTTCCGTTTTATTGTTTTTGATCAGTTCCTGTAAGATTGGAATGGCCTCCTTAGTTTTATTTGCAAGTCTCAGACTAGATGCGGCAATAAATTTTTCCTCTTCAAAAGCTTGCTTCTCACTATATCTGGTAGTATCTTTCGTAGAGATAGTCTCGATCTGGGCATGGATGACCGAATTAAAAAAAATGAATATTTGAAAAATGAATAAAAGTCTTAGCACCGCTGATTTTTGTTTAACTGATTTAACACCCGGAGTCGAAAGTGGTTCTAAATATTGCCTTATTAAAGTGCAAGTAACCAATTATTAACGAATTTTAAGGCAAATTATAGATGTCCTGTTGAACCAAATCCTCTGTCTCCCCGATCTGAAGGGCTGATATCATCCACTTCCACTAACGTCACTGTTTCATATCGGGCTATGACCATTTGGGCTATACGTTCAGCCGGATCAATGGTCTGTAATTCCTGTGAAAGATTAATGATGGGGATCTTGATCTCACCCCTATAATCGCTGTCGATCGTACCCGGAGCATTGATGACCGTCAATCCTTTTTTGATGGAAAGTCCACTTCGAGGGCGTACCTGAGCTTCAGTTCCGGGTTGAAGTTCGATGTATAATCCTGTTGGGATCAACATGCGCTCCATTGGTTGTAACTCAATAGGAATATCGATATTAGCTCTGAGATCCATGCCTGCACTACCGGATGTCTCATAGTTGGGCAAAGGATTGCGTGATCGGTTGATTATTTTTACTTGCATCTTATTCTCATTAAGTGGCGAAGATAATTGATTAAGGCCATAAAAATGGTTTGAAAAACAATATCAATTATTTACAATATGTTAAAATTTTGAAAATTTGGTTTTTATATTATAATTTTGAGTTTCACAAAAAACAAAAATCATCATGAGAAAACTTACTTTTTTAAAATTCATCATTTTATTTTTAATTTCATTTTACACTTATCCTGTTGCTCTTCATTGCCAATCCTTATTTACGGTTGTTCCTACAATAAATGAAAGTTTGACTCAAACAGCAATGAAGAATGATCTGACTACAAAAAGTTATGCTTCTAATGTAAGGGTTATCAATATAAATTCAATTAGCAGCGCACAAAGCAATGGAGTCATTACAGTCAACTTTCCCAGCGACACCACTGATTATTTATATAAAATTAATTATTTTTCAAATGTAGGAGGCACAACCGTTTGGAATGGAGAACTCATGACCAATGAAACTGCAGTTGACTTAAGTACTCCCTTTATTAGTACTTTAGCTGACTCAACAATACATGGCTTTCTCACTTTAATAGAAAAGGATGGCAAAATATTTGGCTCTGTTAGTTTGGATTCAAACTATTATCAAATTCGTAATTATGGAAGTAATCGAGTAGCTCTGGTTAAAACTAATAAAAATTATGATCCTATTTGCAATATAGAAGGCTTAGGTTCACCTATTGAATCTGATCCTGAAGAAGAAGAGTTGGAAAGTAGGGATGTTTGCGACATTACTGCAATAGTTTTCGTATCTGAAGGAATTGCATTATCTACCCCTGATATTAATGATTTGATAATTTTAGAGATAGAAAGAACCAATATCATTATTGCAAATAGCAAGGCAAGGTTTGGAGCGAATCGTGTAATATTGAAATCAATCAATAACTTACCAAGTAGTGAGTGGACTGCACAAGATGATAACGATCATAAAATAATTGATGACGTTAAATATCTTATTGAAGAACGGGATGCTCAGGATGCAGATTTAGTTTTTGTGATTTCACCAGACGTACATTTAGACTGGAAAGGGGCTTCAACAAATTTTGGGGATGATAACTCAACTGCTGAAAGTGAAGCGTTTGCTATTATTGATGTCGAATTTTTAAACGGGGAAGACTTTGTTTTTACGCACGAATTTGGACATTTGATGGGATGTCGACATCATTCAGGAGTTGATGGCAATGATCCATTTTGTTTCAATGGTGCTGATCCAAGTGGGCTTTCACACTCACATGGTTGGAAGGTGGAAAAAATAAGGCCATGGCCACAAACGAATAAGACTTTTGCAACTGTGATGACTGTTTGTGGCGCATTCATTAATGGAAGAATGATGAATTTCTCAAACCCGGATGTAAAATGGAAGAAGAAAAGAACAGGAAAAAATGAATTGGATTCCGAATCATGTTCATCAAACAATGCAAAGACCATTAGACAAGCTACATGTAGAATATCTTCTTATTTTGTTGAGAATATATCATCTATAAATATTACCGGGAAACATTTTGGTTGCCCGGATGAAGTTATTAGTTTAAGTGGTCATATAGAAAATATTACTGGAACGATCACCTATACCTGGCAAACGTCATTGGATGGATTTAGTTATTATAATACACAATCTGGGACCACCAGCACATATCTGGTGACCTTACCTGATATAGAATATATTACGGTATTTATTAAACTCAATGTACAGAGCAGTACTGGTGCTAATTTGACTAAATATTACGAGATCCAGGTAATGCCTGACCCAATACATTGTGATGAACATAGAAAAGGAAAAAAAGTAAAAGCAATATTTTCTGATAATTTAATAATCTATCCTTCGCCTGCATCCTCTCATGTATCTGCTACACTGGCCAGCAATAGTACATTGTATGGCGACATGGAATTATTCAACTCCATAGGGCAAACAGTTTATGTCAAATCAATTAATTTAAGTGAGTCTGCCTTAAAAACGTTAACTATTGATATTTCTAGGCTACATGCCGGCATTTACTTTTGTAGATACAAAAATGAATTAAATCAAATAACATCAAAAGCATTCATAATAAATTAGTAAAATGAAAA
The DNA here is from genome assembly GCA_018057925.1 of Saprospiraceae bacterium. Classification (GTDB taxonomy): domain Bacteria; phylum Bacteroidota; class Bacteroidia; order Chitinophagales; family Saprospiraceae; genus Parvibacillus. The sequence goes on along the minus strand of JAGPCT010000061.1, from coordinate 6,857 downwards.
AATTATTATTTTTAATGATCCTTTTTTCATCTTGTGAAAAAGATTCACAAATCGTTCAAGATCCAAATAACAAAAGTGTCTACTCGGGCACTTTTTATGCAGAAAGAAATGGTGTAGTATGGAAAGCTCAACCTACAGCTAATTATAACTATTCCGATAAAAATTTCTACAATCTTAATTTTGATTCTTTGTCGTCCGGATACCTGCAAAGGAGTTTCAGTTTTAACAAATTACCGGTAAATCATCTGGATACTATAAGAAATTTTGGGAAACATGTCCCAATTAATCTTACTCCCTATATCTCATTCGACAATATTGATGTAGATGTCACATACGATACATGGGAGCCATTATTTGAAGACAGCCTCAACAATTGGATAAAAATTAATAAATTCGATACAATTAGTAAGGAAGTTGAAGGAACTTTTTCCGCAACTATGGTCAGAAGCCGGGGAGTTACGTTTGGCTTCCCAGACACTATGCGTTTCAGAAATGGTAGGTTCTCGACAAAATTGTGGAAGTAATTCTGGTGCTAACGGTAAACACTGAACTGCGAACAGCTGCAATGAATGAACCGTAAAATGAAACTTGCTAAAGACAAAGGCGAAGCGAGTCATAAAAGTGGTCAGTTGTCAGTGATCAGTTAGCCAATTAATACAGAAGATTTTTTCCTACTTGATAAGCTAAAGCCCCAATACGCTTACCAAAGACTAAAGCGTAGCGACCCAAAGACCAAAACAAAGTGACCTAATCCACCATCGCCACCTTCATCATATTCGTTTTCAATCTTGCCTGTAGTGGCATAGATCCAACAAATACTACAACGTCACCTGATAATACACGTCCTTTTGCTTTCAGGATTTCCAATACATCCGTGATCGTATCATCTGTGGTAGTAAAACCATCATAATAAAAACATCTTACACCCCACACAAGATTCAAAGTTCCTGCGATCTCTCTTTGATCAGAGAAGATAAAAATCTCCGCATGGCTTCTATATGAAGATATTTTGAATCCTGTATACCCTGAAGCAGTCATACCGATAATGGCGGATGCACCGATCTCTTCAGCTGTTTTAGCCGCGTTGAAGCAAACGACATCTGACATGAAGGTATCAGATTTTTTTGAAGGATATGGCCTGAGGTGATTAACAGGGAAATTGGTTTCCGCTTCTGCAATGATCCTGTTCATCGCTCTTACAGTTTCGATCGGATAAGCACCTACAGACGTCTCTCCTGATAGCATTACGGCATCTGTTCCGTCCAATACAGCGTTTGCTACGTCAGTTACCTCAGCTCGGGTAGGAGAAGGGTTGACGATCATACTGTCCATCATCTGAGTGGCTACGATGCACGGGGTTCCGTATTGGATACAAAGTGCGACTATTTTTTTCTGGATACCAGGCAGTTTCTCAATCGGCATTTCTACACCAAGGTCACCTCTGGCGATCATGATGCCATCAGAAGCTTTGATGATCTTTTCGATTCTTTCTACTGCCTGTGGCTTTTCTATTTTGGCGATTACCCTTGCATGGTGGCCATGGGATTTGATCTTAGCTTTAAGTTGTTTGATCTCCTTTGCAGAACGGACGAAGGATAATGCGATCCAGTTGACCGGTTGCGTCATCAGGAAGTCGAAATCTTCCAGATCTTTCACTGTTAATGCAGGAAGAGAGACATTTGTATCCGGTAGGTTTACTCCTTTATTGGAAGACAATTCTTTTCCAAAAAGTACTTTAAGTTTAACTGTATCAACGTTATTCGTTTCCACCACTTCCATTCCCACCTTACCATCATCGATCAAAACCTGTTCGCCGACTTCCACATCTGCTGCAAAGCTCTGATATGACATGTAGATCCTTTCTCTGGTGCCTACACATTTTTCATTGACGAAGGTCAGGATATCACCGGGAGCTAATTCCAATCTGTTATTTTCGATCTGACCAACTCTGAGTTTAGGACCTTGTAAGTCAGCGAGAATGCCGACATTGATCTTGTGATCGGCATTGATCCTACCGATTGTTTCTATTTGTTTTTGGGCGACATCGTGTGATCCGTGGGACATATTGATACGAAATACATCGACTCCGGCTTTGATGAGTTCAAACATCGTTTCGTAAGAGTCACTGGCTGGACCCAAAGTGGCCACAATTTTCGTATTCTGGAAAGTTCGTTGAGACATGTGTAAAATATAATAAAGAGATTAAAAGGTAAAATTAGTGTACTTTTTACAATAATTACCTTTTTGGCTGAATATTTTATTGAAAACGGGGTAAATAGCGGAATAGCTGAGCATCTATACAGTTAGCCAGGTGACCAGTATTATAGTTAACCAGTATTATAGTTAACCAGTTTGCATAGAATTAGAGTACTTTAGTTTCGGAGGTATAGATAAACTCTAAAAGTATTGATATTACATAATCTAAGTTAGAAATTAGAAATTAAAAGTTAAAATGAGACTTCGATGATTGAGTCCAACAAATGAAACCATTTAAATAAATTTAAAAAATTTATAAATTCATATAACTATTTGAAATACAATAATTTAACAAGTTATATTTACTAAATATTGAATATCTATAGTATTGAATACCAATGCAATAATCAACCCAGAAACTTGAGTTAGAGTACTTTAGTTTTTTAAGGGCAAACCCTAAACTGCGAACCGGAACACAGAATTTTCATTTTTACAAAACAAGCTAATACGCTAATATGCCAAAACGCCAATGCGCTACTAAAGACTAAAGCGAAGCGACCTAAAAAGCATAAAACACCGCCAACCCAAAATTATTACCCTTATTCCTGAATCGCTTATTAGTCTCTCCATCGTAGAAAGTCTGTTCAATATTCAGTGTCTCATATTCAGTAAACAAAAACTGGTAGATGGCTCGTGCTCCCCAATGGTCATTAAATCTATATTTAATGAAAAATTCTGAATTTAAAGATCCTAAGTCATGGTCACCTGTCAGCAAGACATTGAAGGAAGTAGGCTTAACAACATCATTTCTGACCATTTTATTACTTTCCAGCTGACCTTGCTTTTCAGGTCCAAAAGAAAATCCTACCAAATCAATATTCAAACCGATCCCAAATTTTTCTGTAATATCGACTGCAAGATTTGCACTTATATTTATAGCGTTTATAACAGGATTCCGCACAGTCAATGTGTCCCAGTTTTTGTCCAGTTGCTCTGCAAACACAATGACAAAAGGAGTAGTATTTCCACGAGTATATTTAGCGGGACCGGAAGTAATAAATTCAGCATCGGAGGCAAAAGCACCGCTATATCTAAGGCCTAAGCCTGCTTCCCAACGATTATTCTTCCCTAATCCCAACTTCCAATTGTGAATGTATGAAGCTGAAAAGGCATATGTCGTTCCACCAGAAAAGGAAAGGTCTGCGTATTTTACAGACTGTGCATGTGTAAATGTGCAGAGCAAAACATTCACAGAAAATATTATTGCAACGCTTATAATGTTCTTTTTCAAAATATTAAATTGAATTTGTTGTTATATAAATCATTCTAAAATCTATCACCATGCGTGAGCCGGATGATCTTCTTACTAAGGTTTGGTAGATATTTTAATGCAGAAATTGAAAAATTCGTCAGTAAATTCCTGCCAAATAACTTCTGTAAATAAAAACCTGCTTTGATCCTTGTTTTAAAATTTTCTTGCCATTTCTCATTATATATTTTGTGTAATTCATTCCGATCTATTTGTCCATTTAGGAACTTAATTAACAATTCTGATAGAATACTCGCACCGCGAAATGCCATGCTCATGCCATTACCACACAATGGAGCAATAGAACCTGAAGCATCTCCGACCATTAAAATATTATTCCAAACAGGCCTCTTTGACTCGAAAGTGACATTGGAAATCACCAATGGCCTATCAAACAAAAAAACTGATCGCTCGAAAATGCGTTTCAGATATTTATTTTTCATAAGGACCTTCTTTTCTAATTCTTGAATTGAATTACCATGAATTTTCAAATTCTCAGCCGTGGTAAGGTAACATAGACATGCCATACCGTCCTCTATAGCAGATACTCCACAATAACCGTCCTTAAAATTGTGCAATTCTATGACATCTCTTTTGATGTAATCAGACTTTATATGGTATTTTACTCCTATGTAATTAATACTTTTTTTGATATGCTTCATGGAGAATAATGGATATTTCCCAAATGATCCAATGCATAGTTTAGTCGCATAATTTCCATTATTTGTAAATATTTCAAACCCTTCATCTTTATATTTTACATCAAATACTTTCGTGTTTTCTTTAAGTGTCGTCCCGAATTCAACAGACTTTTTTGCAAGAAGGTCATCCATCCAATAACGACTTATACCAAAGCCACCCAGATCCAACTCCTCACTCAACATAGAACCATTCGGCGCAGAAATATTTACTTTCCTGATCATGGGTAAATTCATTTTAGATAAAGGCAAACCTAAATTCTCAAGAAAATCATAACTTTCCATTGATACATATTCACCACAGACCTTGTGCATAGGGAACTTTTTCTGTTCAAGGACTAAAACCTTGTAGCCAAGCCTGGAAAGCAAAATTGCGGTAGACAATCCTGCCAATCCGGCTCCAATGATGCCACAATCATAAGTCTCCTTATCCATTCGGGTAGATTATCAACAAATGTCTGAAAGCCCATTTATTTTTGATTACATAATTTTTAGCACCACTGTTTAAGATCATTTGAATCCATTCTTTCTTTTTAAAACCCCGCAAAACAGATAATGGTGCGTCATTCCGAACCAGATAAGATTTGGAAAACAGCTTTGTCAACACTTTTATTGAATAATAAGCAATTCTATTTCTTTCCAAATCATTTATCAAAAGTATAAGGTTATGTTCAGAACAAAATCTTATAAGTTCAACTATTTGATTTTCATTCAGATGATGACAGAATAGCGCTGCATGCACGATATCAGCGTCCTGGATATGATTACCTATATTCCTGTAATCATCACAATAGAATCTAATCTTAGAATCCTCTGAGGCATGGTTGCGACAAAAATCTATACAATCCTTTTTCAGATCTATACCGGACAATTCTATATTGACATCACTTTTATTGGACCATTTTTCAAATGCTCTTAGTGAATCTCCTCCCCCACAGCCAATGTCTACAATATGGAGTTTATCAACCTTGGCACTTTTCAAAATACTATTGAGCCCATCGATAGAAACTTTATGCCCTCCCAAAATTTGATTGATAGTATCGAGTTCTCTAAGGTTACAAAAAAGATCCTCCTGGTCAATGTCAGTGAGATCAAGCAATTCCTTCCGGTGAGATCTGGATCTAAACATGTGTTAATATCATTGACTCCAGCGTCAGCCCTGGCCCAAAAGCTACACCAAAAGATTTATCTCCCAATTCAGACTTATTTTCAAATATGTCTTTAAGCACATAAAGAATTGTGGAGGAAGACATGTTACCATAATTCTTTAGAATATTATAACTACTTTCAAGTTCACCTTGATCCAATTCTAATTCACTACTTATTACTTCCAGGATTTTCTTCCCACCTGGATGGACTGCCCAATGATTTATTGAATTTTGGTTCAGATTAAACTTGTCCAAAGCAGCATTTACCAGCTTTTTGATATCTGCTTTTATCAAATCAGGGATGTGGGACGAAAGCACCATTTGGAAACCTTTCGAGGTGATATTCCACGCCATGTCACTTTTTCCTTCGAATGCGAGATCAGAATAAAATCCATTTATATGCAATGCACGGGAATTTCCCGCATTGACATCATCCCCGATAATCAGGCATGATGCTGCTCCATCGGCAAATATCATATTTGCAGTTTGATGATCCTTGTCCATGGAATTCTGAAAATGAAGGGTACATATTTCTACACACACCAGGGCTACAACTGCATCTTTATCAGCCCTACATATATAGTCAGCTTGTTTCAATCCATGTATCGCTGCATAACATCCCATAAAATTGACTGAGGTACGATCAATATTGCTGTTCAGATCCAGCGCCTCGATAAGTTCAATATCAATACCGGGGGCGGACATGCCGGTGCATGATACGGTAATTAGATGGGTTATTTGATTTTTGCTGACGTTTGAAGCCAGAGATCGCATTAAACTTTCTTTAGCAAGTCCGATAGCAGATTTATTATAATAATCCATCCTATCCTGAACCTCCGGCCATGGTTGACTTTTGGCATCTTTTGGCATAAATTTCCTTTCATCTTTATCACAGGAAAAATCCGGCAACACAGAATAGCGGGTTTTTATACCGCTCCGTTCATATAATAATTTTATTTTTCTATCTATGTTGTCCTCTCCACTTTCCTCCTGGTAAATATGACTCATAAATTCCGCAATTTTAGACTGATCATGGCAATATTCAGGCACTGCAGTTGCGATATTTATAATTCTACTCATATAATATTATTATTCAATAAGATTTTTAAAATGAAATATACGTTTAAACAAGTAGATGCGATTAAATTAAGTCTCATGGTATTGGTAAAGTCAGCCGCAGACTCATTCTTAATTACTTTCAAAAACCAGGAAGTGAAATAAATCAGCACAGGACTAAGAAACAGAAGATAATACCAGAAAAATAATAAAGTATCATTTACGGAGTGATACCAATAGAATAAAGCTGAAGCAACAGCAAACATTCCCGATGAAAAAACAAAAGTTCCTCTGATGCCTAAGGCCATACTAATCGTATTGACACCGTCATTTCTGTCAGCTTCATGTTGGTATATCTGAGTCATAGGGTATACTCCAGCTATAAGTAATGAGCTAATGAACAAAAGTAGGATGTCGGGCCAAATAAAACTGAATTCTACTGCATCAACA
>JAGPCT010000023.1 GCA_018057925.1 Saprospiraceae bacterium | reverse complement strand
CTTCCGTTTCGAATGAGCAATGTAAAATTGAAAGGAATAAATTATTTAATCAAAAAAAGTTATCCACATTTAAATTACTGATTAGAAAAAGTTGTCAACTAAAATCATGAAACTTCAATTTTCAATTCTCAATTTTCAATTTTCAATTCTCAATTTTCAATTAACTGGTTGATTTTCAATTAAAAAGTAATTCTCAATTTTCAATTCTCAATTTTCAATTCTCATTTCTCAATTTTCAATTAAAAAAAACAAGTGTTAATGATCAAAAATAATCGTCAAAAAATTTTGATATTTTTAAAATTGCCTTATTTTTGCTCATTAAATTAAGTCATTAAGACACACTTTATTCCTAATTATACGAGATATAGAAAAGAATATTGTGTATTGTACGGCTTACTACCTAACTAACACGATAAGCAGCTACCTACATTAAGTAATCAATCTATGGGAATTCAGCCCCTTTGCTGATACAGGACGAAGCCGAAAATCCTGAAAGAGTAGGCAAATAATTTAAATATTATCTAATATGAAGAAATTTTACAATTTTTTATCTTTTACCTGGCTCGTCGCCTTGGCTATTCTCCTGAGTACAGGAGGAGTACAGGCACAGCTGGCACCACAGTACCCGCTTACTATTAGCACGGGCACTTACTCGTCTATAAGCGGCACCGGAACTTCAGTTGCTTCTGGTGATGATGTAGGAACTAATATTACCGGTTTTACCGGTTTTACTGTGAATAGTGTGACTTATACCAATGCCCGTATGTGCTCCAATGGCTGGTTAGCACTTTATGGAGCCACTGCCCCTACTGCTACTGCAAATTACACAGCACTAAGCACTGCCATGACCAATGGTGCGGTAATATTTGCGCCTTACGGGCGTGACTTGAACACTAATGCTAATAGTGGTACTGCTTGGTGGCAACAAGTGGGAAATGAGTTGGTATTTGAATGGAAAAACTTTAATAGAAAAAGTTACACTGATGTGTTAAATTTTCAGATTAGACTTAATACCAGTACCGGTGAGATAAAATTTGTATATGGCACCATGACACCGGCTGCAAGCACCTCCTACCCACAAGTAGGATGGAAAACCAATGGTACCGTAGCTTCAAACTGGAGTACGGACATCAGTAATGTGATGATAGATGTTACAGGCTCACCAAACACCTGTAACTGGAGCAATGTAGTGACCGGCAACGCCAATACAAGTACTTGTTACTTCAACAGTGCTAACTCAGGTGTATTACCTGCAAGTGGACTTACCTATTCCTGGACGAAGCCCAATGGGACAGACCCTAATCCGGTACGTACTTTCAGTGCAGTAAGTGGCATTACTACTAGTACTGCAACCCTTACTTGGACGGCACCTACAGGAGCTACCCAATACAATGTACAGTACCGTGCAATTGGTTCTTGTACCTGGACAAACTTCAGTGGCAACCCCGTAAGTAGTGCTACTGCCACTTTGACTGGCCTTAGCCCTGCTACTACTTATCAAATACGAGTTCAGTCGGGCAATAGTTTAGTAAATGGATTGTGGTCACATATTCCTAATGAAGCAGGAACAGGCAGTGGATATGTAGCTGCTGGGACGTTTACGACGGCATGTAATGCAGTTACTTCTTTTCCTTGGGCAGAAAGTTTTGATAATGCCAGTTTGCCAACATGTTGGACACAACAATATGTATCTGGGACTTTGAACTGGGCTACAGTTACCACCAATGGTAATTCTACTATTACGCCACATTCCGGTGCAAGAATGGCTGAATTTAGAAATACAACAACCGGTTCCGCAACCCGCCTCGTTACGCCATTATTGGATTTGACTTCACTTACCAATCCTGAATTGACCTTTTACTTTGCAAATGTTAATTGGTTAGGGGATATTGATGAACTACGAGTCTATTACAGTACAGATGGAGGTAGCAATTGGACTTTAATACCGGGGCAAACCTATACCACAGAACATGCAACGTGGCAAGAAGTAAAAGTTATACTTCCGAGCCCGAATAGTACTTATATGGTTGCTTTTGAAGGTACTTCTAATTATGCTAGAGGTCTCGACTTGGATGATGTCAGTATTGCTGAAGCACCTTCTTGCCTTGCAACCACCGCCACAGCAGCGACCAACATAACAGCTACCACCGCGAGTGCCAACTGGTCCACTGCTACTGGCTCTTGGATCATAGAATACGGTCCTACAGCGACCTTCGGTACACCGGGTACGGGTGCGACTGCAGGTAATGGCAATAATACCGTTGTGACAGCATCTGGCGTGAGCACCATCGGCCTGACAGGACTCACTGCAAGTACCGGATACAGCTATGTAGTACGTCAGGATTGTAGCGGAAGCGGCAATGGATACAGTGCCAATAGCAATGTGATTACGTTTACGACTGCGGCAGCTTGCCCTGCGACTACCGCAACAGCAGCATCCAACATAACAGGCACCACAGCGAGTGCCAACTGGTCCACGGCTACAGGCTCTTGGATCATAGAATACGGCCCTACAGCGACCTTCGGTACACCGGGTACAGGTGCGACAGCGGGTAATGTCAATAATACCGTCGTGACAGCATCTAATGTAAGCACCATCGGTCTGACAGGACTGACTGCAAGTACCGGGTACAGCTATGTAGTACGTCAGGATTGTAGCGGCGGCGGTAATGGATATAGTGCAAATAGCAATGTGATTACGTTTACGACTAGTCAAATTCCGGCTACACTACCTTATACCCAAAACTTCGCAAGTAATGATTTTGGTTTCGTCAATGGATCACAGACAAATAAATGGGCTTATGGCACTGCCACCGGCAATCCTGCCAATGCCATCTATGTTTCCAATGATGGAGGTACTACAAATGCTTATACAGTTACCTCTGCTTCAGTAGTTCATGCCTATCGGGATATTGCGATTCCTTCCGGTTCGACTAATGCTACCTTTAATTTTGATTGGAAGGGATTTGGAGAATCAAGCTATGATTATTTAAGAGTATGGTTAGTCCCGACATCCTTTATTCCTACGGCAGGAACGCAAATTACTGCCGGTTCAGGCAGAATACAGGTAGGGGGTAATTTGAATCAACAATCTTCATGGCAAACATATTCTAATAGTTCATTAGACGTCAGCACCTTTGCAGGGCAAACTATGCGTTTGGTATTTGAATGGCGCAATGATGCAAGCGCCGGGACAAACCCGCCGGCAGCTGTGGATAATATTTATTTTGATATTCCAACTTGCCTTGCCACCACCGCCACAGTAGCGACCAACATAACAGCTACCACAGCGAGTGCCAACTGGTCCACGGCTACAGGCTCTTGGATCATAGAATACGGTCCTACAGCGACCTTCGGCACACCGGGTACAGGTGCGACAGCGGGTAATGTCAATAATACCGTTGTGACAGCATCTAACGTGAGCACCATCGGCCTGACAGGACTGACTGCAAGTACCGGATACAGCTATGTAGTACGCCAGGATTGTAGCGGCGGCGGTAATGGATATAGTGCAAATAGCAATGTGATTACGTTTACGACGGCATGCTTGCCGGCATCTATTCCATTTAGCGAAGGCTTTGAAAGTGGATATACTGATCAGACGGCTGTCGGAGGCTGTTGGTCACAACAGAGCATGGCTGGTGCAGCAGTGTGGACTGCAAACAATACATTGACTACATATAACCGAGCACCAAGGACAGGAGGATGGAACGCTTATTTACAATATAGTAATACGGATTGGCTATTTTATCCGGTGACGCTTGCAGGCGGTACAGCTTATAAATTCTCGGTATATGCACGTCAGGATGGCGCAACAGCTACTAATGCCAGCATTACACTGGCCTATGGATCTTCTGCTTCGGATGCCGGCATGACGAATACAGTAGTCAATGCACAAGGTATAGTAAATGGTAATTATCAGGAAGTCGCCGGAGTTTTTACACCATCAGCAAGCGGCACTTATTATATAGGGATTAAAGGAGTCATTAATGGTAGTCCATGGTATATTTCGCTGGATGACATTTCAGTTACATTGGCACCTACTGACGCCATGGACTGGTGCAACCTCCAGTTCCCGGCTACAGGTAACATCGATGCAGGGCAAGACTTGACTGTTTATACCAGGGGCTATGAGCCCGGCGTGACCGATGCTGGTGGTCAGGGTGCAGGTATTACCGTATGGGTAGGTACCAGCTCTACCAATTCTGATCCTGCCGGAGGTGGATGGACTTGGACGGCAGCGACGTACAATGTAGATGCTTTAAACAATGATGAATACCAGGCTGCAATAGGCTCTAACCTTGCACCTGGTACATACTACTATGCAAGTAGATGGCAGCTCAATGGTGGCCCATTCAAATATGGTGGATACTCAAGTGGCGGCGGCGGATTCTGGGATGGCACTACCTATGTGAGTGGTGTATTAACAGTAAACTCACTTGCCAACGATGACTGTAGTGGTGCGATTAATCTCACCGTTACCAAAGAAGTGGCTTCTCAATTGACATTAGGTACAATGGTAGGTGCAACCGCATCCAACGAAAATTTTTCAGGTTCTTCATGTAATTCTTTTAGTGATATTTTTGATGTATGGTATAAAGTTACAGTGCCGGCATCCGGCAACGTCAATATTGAGACTTTTGTCACAGGTGGTACAAGCAGTTCTGAGAATGATTATTCCATGCAAGTATATACCGGTACATGCGGAAATCTTACTTATCTAAATTGTAATGAAGATGCAAATTTATATGGTACACCTACTAATTTTATGCCGGCTATAGTGTTAACCGGTCAGACACCTAATAGTGTATTATATATTAGAATTCGTAAGGCCTCAACCTCTCGAAGTACTTTTGCTATTGCTGCGTATGACCCAAGTGATTTGAATCCTTTGGCAAGTAGTAATTGCTCACCGGGTACAGTCAATATCTCAACGGCAGTTGGTAACGGATATCGATGGGTCCCACTTTTTGATAATGCCGGTAATTTGATAGCAGAGATTTTTCCAAAAGGACAAAACCTCGGAAATGTATCAGCTTCAGTCAATATTAACACCGGAAATGTAAGACAAGATGGAGCAGGGGTATATTACTTAGATAGAGACTTTACAGTAACTGTTGCAAATCAACCAAGTTTAGCTTGTGATATCTATTTTTATTTTACAGATGCTGAATTAACTGCTCTTAAAACGGCAGATCCTTCTGTAACCGGCGCAGCTGATTTAAGCGCCTCTAAATTTGCTAACCGTTGTGGTAAAGCTCCTGGTACTATAGGCACACTGCTTGCAAATTTCGATGATCTGACCAGAACTGCCGATAATGCTCATTCGGTAGCATTCAGCCCTACATCATTCTCTACTTTCTACTTGCACAAAGGCAATGCACCTTTACCGGTCAACCTCGTTTCCTTCAAGGCACAGCAGGTGAAGCGAGGCGAAGTATTGCTTGACTGGAGGGTAAAAGACGAAGTGAATATGAAGCAATATGACGTACAGCGCAGTGTTGACGGCAAGAACTTCACGACAATCGGGACTGTGGGCAATCTGGGCAAAGAAGTTTATACACTCATAGATCCGAAGCCGGCACAAGGTATCAACTACTATCGCTTGTCCATGGTAGAAGCCAACGGTCTGACCAATTACAGCCACATCGTTGCAATCAATATCAATGACGGCAAAGCATTACACGCGTCTCCTAACCCTGTTACAGGCGACTTGACCGTAGAAGTGAAAGGCGAAGTAGGTAAGCAGGCAGTGATAGATATCATCGATTATACAGGCAATAAAGTGCGTACAGTGGCAATTCCTGCCGGAAAGGTCACAGTCGATATGACAAGCCTCCCTACAGGTGTATATGTGGTACAGTATATCGACGGTACGACAGTATATACGACAAGAGTGGTGAAAATGTAGAGAATGGAGAATGGAGAATGGAAAATGGAGAATGGAGAATGGAGAATGGAGAATGGAAGAATGAGAATGGAGAATGAAAAATAATTTTCAATTTTCAATTAAATAAGTTTTCAATTTTCAATTTTCAATTAAAAACTGACGTTTAATTAAAAAAAAGAGGGTTGCCGGGAGGTGACCCTTTTTTTTAAATGTAGTGTGCTAAAGCCCGCAGAGTGCTGGTTGTGAGGGGCGCATCTATGTACGAATAGTTTCAGTTAATTTCATAAAACATTGAATATGTGGTATAAATAGATTCGGTATTTGTCATATATTATACCAAATTGATTTATAAATTAGTCCAACATTTTTGGTATAATGCCGATGCGATAGTCGTTTAGGCCAATGTAATTGGACTATTACGAATATCCATTCGGTATTAAATTTGAGATTAGCCTCATTCTGAATCCCATTACCCAATCACTCAATCACTCGATCACTCAATCACTCATCACCCGATAATCCAATCACTCGATCACCACATCACCCATCACCCGATAATCCGATAATCCCATCCTTCCTCATTAACAAAAAAATAAATAAATTAATTTTGGAATAATGAAACAAAACGTAAATTTGTAACGTAATAAAAGAATAACTTAAAACTTTATTTTAAAAAAAACACATGAATAAAAATAAATAGGTAAAGTTTGGTGACTTAGAGATAACATCTAACATCTAACATCTAACATCTAACATCTAACATCTAACATCTAACATCTAACATCTAATATATAAAATCTAATATATAACATCTAACATCTAACATCTAATACCTAACACCTAATACCTAACACCTAATGCCTAATGCCTAACACCTAACACCATACACCATACAAGATAAGTAGCTACAATAAAATAAAAACATCGATAGGTATCCATTTCCTACATGAGATATAGGACGAAGCCGAAAATCCAGAAAGAGTAGGCACACAATTACAATATTATCCATCATGAAGAAAATTTACAATTTTTTGTCTATTATCTGGCTTGTCGCCTTGGCTATACTCATGAGTACAGGAGGAGTACATGCCCAGTTAGCTCCTCAGTACCCGCTTACAATTAGTACAGGCACGTACTCGTCTATAAGTGGAACAGGGACATCAGTGGCCACGGGTAATGACGTGGGGACAAACATTACAGGATTGCCTGGCTTTACTGTGAATGGTGTGACTTATACCAATGCCCGTATGGGTTCCAATGGGTGGTTGGCACTATATACTAGTTCTGCTCCGACAACTAATACCAGTTACAATCCACTAAGCACCGCCATGACCAATGGTGCGGTAATATTTGCACCTTTTGGGCGTGACCTTAATAATAATAATGGAGGTACTGCTTGGAGGCAACAAGTGGGAAATGAGTTGGTATTTGAATGGAAAAACTTCAATCGATATGGTTACATTGAAGTATTAAATTTTCAGATTAGACTTAATACCAGTACAGGTGATATAAAATTTGTATATGGCACCATGACACCGGCTGCAAACACCACTTACCCACAAGTAGGTTGGAAAACCAATGGTACCGTAGCCTCAAACTGGAGTACTGACATCAACAATGTGATGATCAATGTTACCGGTTCACCAAACACCTGTAACTGGAGTAATGTCGTGACTGGCGATAGTTATGATAATAGTTATTGTTACTTCAACAGTGCTAACTCCGGGGTAGTACCAGCCAATGGTCTTACCTATACTTGGACAAAGCCCAATGCGACTGATCCTAAGCCGGTGCGCACATTTAACGCTGTGGCAAATATCACATCTAGCAGTGCCGATTTGAGTTGGACTGCACCTACAGGAGCTACTCAGTATAATATACAATACCGTGCAGTGGGTTCTTGTACGTGGACAAACTTCAGCGGCAACCCGGTAATTGGTACATCAGCCACACTAACAGGTCTGAGCCCTACAACTACCTATCAAATAAGGGTCCAGTCTGGTAATGGTTCAGTAAATGGATTGTGGTCACATATTCCTAGTGAATATGGTTACGGTGGTTATAATGCTTCTGGGACGTTTAAGACGCTGTGTTCACCTGCATCTATTCCATTTAGTGAAGGCTTTGAAAGTGGATATATTGATCAGACTACAGTCGGAGGCTGTTGGTTAAAACAGATTATTGCTGGTTCATTCTGGTGGACTGCAAATAATACCGCGAATGACTATAACCGATTACCGAGGACAGGAGGATGGAACGCTTATCTTAGTTATAGTAATACGACCTGGTTGTTTTACCCGGTGGCTTTGACAGGAGGTACTACGTATGAATTTAAAGCGCATGCGCGTCAGGATGGTTCTAACACTACTAATGCCAGCCTTACCTTAGCTTATGGTTCAACTCCCACCAATGCAGGGATGACAAATACGGTTGCCAATGTAGGCCTGACCAATGGTTTTTACCAATTGGTCTCAGGTATATTCACTCCGGCATCCTCCGGCACTTATTACATAGGTATAAAAGGTACGATTAATGCTAATACATGGTATATATCTTTGGATGATATCAGCCTTGACCAAATACTCCCATGTACGGGCACACCAGCCTCTGGGAACACCATTTCCAGTGACAATACGGTATGTTCAGGTGTGAACTTTATGTTATCGCTTCAGAACTCTCCATCTGCCTTGGGTCTTACCTACCAATGGCAGAGCGCCGATGACGCTGCTTTTACAATAGGTGTTACCAACTTAGGCACATCCTCTGACCAGATAACTTCACAGACCGCAGCAAAGTACTATCGCTGCCTTGTGACCTGTACCAACACCGGGCTGTCGGCATATTCTACTGCGCTGCAGGTGACGATGAGCCCTACCTATGCTACCTACAATAACGTGAGCTATACCGAAAGTTTTGAGTCTTGGGTTAGTGGGTGTAGCACATTTGGACAACCATCAACATCTTGGCTGAACTCTCCTAATACAGGCAATGCCAGTTGGCGGCGGAATGATCAAGGAGGCACGGCAGCATGGACATCTATTGGGTTAGGTAATTATACACCGGTCTCCACCGATGGCACTTATTCTGCCCGGTTTCACTCAAGTGAATTGATAAGCGACACAAAAGGCTCTTTAAGTCTATATATCAACATGACGGCAGCTACCGGCAATACCAGATTGTCCTTTGACCACATAAACACAAGTGGCACAGATGTGCTGAAGGTATTAATATCTACGGATGGAGGTGTTACATTCTCTCAAGTGGGACTTGATGTTGGTGTGTCTGCGACATGGACTAATAAGACTTTTGACTTTAATTCCACCTCAGCCACTACGGTTATTAAGCTGGAGGCGACCAGTTATCCTGCTTATTCAGATATCGGTATCGATAAGTTGAAGTTAGAACCGGGGCCGGCTTGTCTCCGTACCACAGCCACAGAGGCATCCAATATAGGAGCAACCACAGCGAGTGCCAATTGGTCTATTTCTCCGGGCTCTTGGATCATAGAGTACGGCCCTACAGCGACCTTCGGTACACCGGGTACGGGCTCCACAGCAGGCAACGTCAATAATACGGTAGTAACAGCATCCAATGCTAGCACTATCGGACTAACTGGGCTGACTCCTACGACCTGGTACAGCTACGTCGTACGTCAGGACTGTAGCGGCGACGGCAATGGATACAGTGCCAATAGTAATGTGATAACGTTTGCTACAACTCAAATCCCGGCTTCATTACCTTATAATCAGAACTTTGATAGTAATGATTTTGCCTTCGTCAATGGAACACAAACAAATAAATGGGCTTACGGCGCTGCTACCGGCAATGCTGCCAATGCTATCTATGTTTCCAATGATGGCGGTACATCAAATGCTTATACATTTAATGCAGCTTCGGTAGTTCATGCCTATCGGGATATAGCGATTCCTTCAGGTTCGACCCTCGCTACGTTTAGTTTTGACTGGAAAGGAATGGGAAACAATTTGGATTATTTAAGAGTTTGGTTGCTACCTGCATCCTTTGTTCCTACAGCAGGAATGCAAACTTATTCCGGATCAGGAAGAATATGGGTGGCAGATTTTTTTCAACAAAGTACTTGGCAAACCTATTCTTATAGCACATTGGATGTCAGTTCATTCGCCGGGCAAACAATGCGATTGGCATTTGAATGGAGTAATAATTTAAGTGGGGGAACAAACCCTCCGTCGGCAGTGGATAATGTGAGTTTGGCTTTATTGCCATCCTGTGCCGGCACACCGGATGCTGGAACCATTACAGCGCCACTTGTCCGTCTGACATGTAATGGCATGACGCCGACACCGGCGACAGCCGCTGCAACAGGTTATACGACGGGAGTGACTGGAATTAGCTTACAGTGGGAAGTGTCCACGGATAATGTTAATTACACTAACGCTTCGGGCCCATCTGCGACAACAGCGACTTATACACTGCCCGCTCATACAGGAGGGCAAACAGAATATTATCGGTTGAAGATCACTTGTGCTTATTCCGGCTTGTCTGATTATTCCGATGTGGTAGTTCAAGTAACTGATCCGGCAGCTCCCGGTACACAAGCAAGCAATATTACGCCATCCAATGTGAACAGTACCACTGCGACAGTCTCCTGGACCAATGGTAGCGGTACAAGAAGAGTGGTATATTTAAACAATACTAATTCATTTATTGATCCCGTAAATGGATCGGGTCCGGCATTAGTAGCCAATGCCGCATGGCAAAACGCCGGACAGCAGATTATCTTTGATGATTGGTCGAATTCAGTCAACATTACCAACCTTTCCCCAACGACGACGTATTATGTCCGAGTATATGATTATATCCGTTGTGGTAGTGGACCTTATTATGACTATTACTACAATACATCAACGGCTACCGGCAACCCAAATAGTTTTACGACAGAGCTATATTGTCTTCCTTCTACATGGAGTGGAAGTACCTATTATGTCAGTAATTTCACTACGACAGGTGGAACGACCAATATCAACAATACATCAGGAGGATCAGCAACAGGATATCAGGATTTTCATACTACCGCAACAATGTCTGCTGAAGTCGGTCCATCCATCAACTACTCAATGACGGTAGCCGGAGGAGGAACCTATGGGCGAGCGATATGGGTGGATTTGAATGAAGATGGAATATTTCAGGCATCAGAACAACTGGTTTCCAGCTCAACGTATGATCCATCGCCATTGACAGGTAGTTTTACCATTCCGCTATCAGTATCCAGTGGAAATAAGCGCATGCGTATTATTGCTTCCCTCGAACTTCTTAACTCAAACGATGCTTGTTATAAACTCGGTGAAGGAGAATACGAAGATTATACACTTACGGTCATAGGCTGCTCCGGCACACCAGCCCCTGGTAGCACCAATTCCAGTGATAATTCAGTATGTCCAAGTGTGAACTTCACCTTGTCGTTACAGAACCCTGCATCTGGTGCGGATGTTACATACCAGTGGCAGAGCGCCGATGACGCTGCTTTTACAATGGGTGTTACCAGCTTAGGTACATCCCCTACCCAGACGACGTCGCAGACTGCAGCTAAGTACTATCGCTGCATTGTGACATGTGCCAACTCCGGATTGTCGGCATATTCTACTGCACTACTGGTGACGATGGAAGATTTGAGTAATTGCTATTGTACTCCTTCTACAGGCGGTGGAAATACCTACTATGTCAGTAATTTCACTACGACAGGTGGAACGACCAATATCAACAATACATCGGGAGGGTCAACGACAGGATATCAGGATTTTCATACAACTGCGATAATGTCTGCGGATGCCGGAACAACCATCAACTACTCAATGACAGTAGCCGGAAACGATACCTATGGACGGGCAATATGGGTAGATTTGGATGAAGATGGTATCTTCCAAGCATCAGAACAACTGGTTTCCAGCTCATCGTATTCATCATCGCCATTAAACGGTAGTTTTACCATTCCACCATCAACAACCAGTGGAAATAAGCGCATGCGTATTGTCGCCACCTACTCACCTAATAACCCAAGCAATGCTTGTTCTAATACAGGTCCAGGAGAATATGAAGATTATACAATTATAGTCACAGCGTTGCCACTCTGCACTGGTACACCAAATGCAGGAACCATTACAGCGCCTCTTGTTCGTCAGACATGTGGTGGTACTACACCTACGCCCGCTATAGCAGCGGCAACAGGTTATACTACTGGAGTGAATGGTATTAGCTTTCAGTGGGAAGTGTCCACGGATAATAATACTTACACAGACGCTTCGGGGCCTTCTGCCACAACAGCATCTTATATCCTGCCCACCCATACCTCAGGGCAAATAGAATTCTACCGGATGAAAATCACATGTACTAATTCCGGCTTGTCTGATTATTCCGATGTAGTTGTTCAAGTAACTGACCCTGTTGCTCCTACAACTCAGGCAAGCGATATTTTGCCATCCAATGTAAGCAATACCACGGCGACAGTCTCCTGGACCAATGGTAGTGGTGATAGAAGAGTAGTATATATTAACAATACTAACTCGTTTACTGATCCGGTAAATGGATCCGGACCAGAATTAGTAGCAAATTCCGAATGGCAAAATGCCGGACAGCAAATTATCTATGATGATACATGGAATACAGTTGACATTACCAATCTTTCCCCAACGACGACGTATTATGTCCGGGTATATGACTATGTCCGTTGTGGTAGTGGACCTTATGATTATTACTACAATATATCAACGGCTACCGATAACCCGAATAGTTTTACGACAGAGCTATATTGTCCTCCTTCTACATGGGATGGAAGTACCCACTATATTAGTAATTTCACCACGACATGTGGAACGACCAATATCAATAATACATCAGGAGGATCATCGACCGGATATCAAGATTTTCATACTACTGCGACAATGTCTGCGGATGCCGGAATAACCATCAACTACTCAATGACAGTAGCCGGAGGAAATATCTATGGACGAGCGATATGGGTAGATTTGGATGAAGATGGAATCTTTCAAGCATCAGAACAGTTGGGTTCGAGCTCATCGTATTCATCATCGCCATTGACAGGTAGCTTTACCATTCCACTGTCTGCATCCATTGGAAATAAGCGCATGCGTATTCTGGCCACCCCCTCACCTGTTGATCCAAGCGATGCTTGTTCTAATGCAGATGAAGGAGAATATGAAGATTATACCCTTTCGGTCACTGGGGTTGCATCACCCTGCAATGGCACACCTATAGGCGGTACGGCTTCGGTCACACCGAGTTCGGGTCAATCAGGTTCCGATGCTACATGGACAGTTGTCGGCTATGAGACGGGTAGTTCCGGATTGACCTATGACTGGCAGTACTCCACCGATGGTGGTATTACCTGGACAAGTACAGGAGCAGGTGACATTAAGGTATTTACCATGGATGGGCCACATGGTACTGAGTTTCAGATACGCTATGCTGTGAGCTGTACATCGTCCGGCTGGACAGGATACTCAAACGTCAATACTTTCACCATTGACAATACCAACTGCGTACCACCGGATTCAAATTTTGGATGCTATAGTGAAAATATCACATCTGTGACATTGTTGACATTAAGTGATCCGGATCAGACTTGTACACCGCAATACGAAGATAGAACCGGTTCACAAAATGCAAAACCCGAGCTAAAAAGAGAGATGCCGATTTCGATGTCTGTCGGTGTAGGTAACGGTGTTATAGAGGTGGGTGTATGGATTGACTCGGATGGAGATGGTGCTTTTGAAAATGCTGAATTTACAGACTTGGGAAGTGGTAATGAAGAGACCGTAACCGGCAATATCACAATCCCTGCCGGCACCTATGCCGGAGACGTGAAGATGCGCGTGAGGACAAAATATGACTGGGAAGCCTTTGATGCCGATGACGCCTGTGCCCAGGTCGATTACGGAACTACACGGGACTATACAGTGACAATCATGAAAGTGAACGATGATTGTGCCGGAGCTATCAGCATATCTTCCGACCCTATAACAGATTTCATTGACCCGGGTACGCAATATATGTCATATACCAGTAAAAGCAGTGTGCCGGATGGTTCATGCTTTACCACAAGCCCGTCATCCAAAGACATGTGGTACAAGATAACGACCAACGGTGACAACGGTTCTGTTCTTAACCTGACGGTTACACCGGATGCAAGTATGGATGTGGCATTGACCCTGTTTGATGGTACCTGCGGTACACTCAATGCGGTCGCATGTTCCAATGCAAATTCTGCCGGAGTAGCTGAAAATATGGTATATACACTGCCTTTATGGGATGGTGGAATAGAAGTAAGAGCCAATAAAGTGTATTTCCTTAGGGTTACAGATATTGGGGGCAATGGTACTTCCTTTACCATCGGCAACAATGGTTCTACCGCCCTGCCTTTGACACTGCTTTCCTTCAAGGCACAGCAGGTGAAGCGAGGCGAAGTATTGCTTGACTGGAGGGTAAAAGACGAAGTGAATATGAAGCAATATGACGTACAGCGAAGTGTTGACGGCAAGAACTTCACGACAATCGGGACTGTGGGCAATCTGGGCAAAGAAGTCTATACACTCATAGATCCGAAGCCGGAACAAGGTATCAACTACTATCGCTTGTCCATGGTAGAATCCAACGGTCTGACCAATTACAGCCACATCGTTGCAATCAATATCAATGACGGCAAGGCATTGCACGCGTCTCCTAACCCTGTTACAGGCGACTTGACCGTAGAAGTGAAAGGCGAGGTAGGTAAGCAAGCAGTGATAGATATCATCGATTATACAGGCAATAAAGTGCGTACTGTGGCAATTCCTGCCGGAAAGGTCACGGTCGATATGACAAGCCTCCCTACAGGTGTATATGTGGTACAGTATATCGACGGTACGACAGTATATACGACCAGAGTGGTGAAAATGTAGAGAATGGAAAATGGAGAATGGAGAATGGAGAATGGAGAATGGAGAATGGAGAATGGAGAATTGAGAATTGAGAATGAAAAATAATTTTCAATTTTCAATTAAATAAGTTTTCAATTTTCAATTTTCAATTCTCAATTAAAAAGAAGTTTTCAATTCTCAATTAATTGAAAAAAAGAGGGTTGCCGAGAGGTGGCCCTTTTTTTTAAATGTAGTGTGCTAAAGCCCGAAGAGTGCTGATTATGAGGGGTGTGCCTATGTTTGAATCGTTTCAACGAATTTCATAAAACATTGATTATATGACGTAAATAGATTCGGTATTTGTCATATATAAAATTCGAGTTTAGTCTCATTCTGAACTCGATCACTCATCATCCATCACCCGATAAAATCTACATACTATTTCGTCGGATGTAACAATGACTTGGTCGGAAAGAATCCAATCCTTTGACATTTATGTTTATCTTCGCCAATGTAAATGTAGGATGTATGAATAATGTTCTTGAGATCTTTAACCTTACCAAGAGATTCGGCAGTCTGACGGCTGTGGATAACCTTTCTTTTCAAGTCCAAAAAGGAAATGTTTATGGCCTTCTGGGTCCCAATGGCAGTGGTAAGTCAACGACATTGGGGATGCTACTCACTTCTATCAATCCCACCTCAGGAGACTGGAAGTGGTTTGACAATACTTCCCATGAAGATGCCCTTAAACGCATCGGTGCAACAATAGAACGCCCTAACTTTTATCCTTATCTCAATGCAACCCAAAACTTGCTTATTACCGCCAAGATAAAAGGTGTCCCGGCATCCAATATTGACAAGAATTTGGAGTTGGTCGGTCTATTGGATCGGAAAAAAGATAAGTTTTCTACCTATTCTCTTGGTATGAAACAACGCCTCGCCATCGCAAGCGCCATGCTCAATGACCCTGAAGTGCTCATACTGGATGAACCCACTAACGGCCTTGACCCAATGGGTATCATTCAAATTAGAGACATTATCTCAAGTATTGCGACAAAAGGAACAACCATTATCCTCGCTAGTCATCTCCTCGATGAAGTAGAAAAAGTATGCTCTCATGTCATCGTATTGCGCAATGGTAAGTCGTTGTATTCAGGAGAAGTGAATGGAATGACGAATAGTAAACCCTATTTCGAACTCTCAGCTGCCGATATGACCAGCCTTAAGGCAGCATTGCAACAGATAGGCGGCATGACTATTGGGACACAACATGGAGATGTCGTCCGTGTTGATTACGAAGGTAACATGACTCCTGAATCTCTCAATAGAATGCTCTTTGACAAAGGTGTCGTCTTATCACACTTGATTAAGAAAAAGAATAGCTTAGAAACACAATTCCTTGAATTGGTCAAAAAATAAACCCATTTCATCATTAAAAGAATAAAAGATCAATTCTATGAAAAAATTATTGCAATTAGAATGGTTAAAAATATACAATTATAAAACGGCCCGCATCTTTATTATCCTATATTGCTTCTTCCTTTTCGGTCTTATATTGTTGGGAACTCAAAAGTTTAAGTTGGGCACAATGGAAGTAGATTTAGTGGGGCAAGGTATTTTTAATTACCCTCAGTTGTGGAATTTCACAACCTATTTTACGGCAATCATTAAAATATTTTTGGCATTTATCATCATTACAACGGTAGTCAATGAGTTTCAAAACAGAACCTTCAAGCAGAATATTATAGACGGCTTGACAAAGAAGGAGTTTTTGGCATCCAAGGTGTTGACAATTGTGATTTTGAGTGCAGTATCCACTATATTAGTTTTTATTTTCAGCTTAATATTTGGCGCAAAATACAATACCGTGCCTAATCCGGAATATAAATTTGCCGAAGTGGGACTTATTGTGGCATACTTTTTTAAATTAGTTGCATTCCTAATGCTCTGTTTGCTGTTTTCTATTCTGATACGAAAGTCAGCATTTACCTTTGTATTGCTTTTCTTATGGTGGTTTGTCGAAGGCATTTTGGGAGGCATTGAAAAATGGATGCGTCTCAAAGATGTATTGGCTGACGATGGCAAATCAATACAATTTGTTACTGACTATCTACCCCTCAGTGCTATGTCCAACTCCATTCCTGCACCGATTGGTCGATTGAATATCGTCAAAACAATCCTGCAGCCCGGCAGTGATGTGATTCAGCGTGTTCCATGGGAATTTGTGCTTGCATCAGCTGGTTACGCAATAGTATTTGTTATCTTGTCCTACGTAATCCTTAAAAAGCGAGATTGGTAATTGTTGATACAACACAATATACCCATATTGTCCTTTATAAAGGGTTGATCTCAAGGTAACTCATAGTATTCCTTATTTCATGCGCTTCCAGGCGTTGATTAGGCCATTGGTAGAAGAGTCGAAATCTAAACTATCCCTTTCGCTATTCAGAATAGGCAAGATTTTGTTGGCCAATTGTTTTCCATATTCCACACCCCATTGGTCAAAGCTGAAAATATTCCATATTACACCTTGGACGAAGATTTTATGTTCGTACAATGCTATAAGCTGGCCGAGTGTATAGGGGTTGATTGATTTTACGAGAAAGCTATTGGTGGGTCGATTACCCGTAAACACTCTGAATGGCGCTATTTCTTCAATTCGTTGGGGGCTGTCGCCTGCAGCTTTCATTTCCTCTCGCACCTGTTCTATGGTCTTTCCAAATGCCAATGCCTGGGTCTGTGCAAAGAAATTGCTCAAGAGCTTGTCGTGATGTCCCGGAAGTGGATTGTGTGATGTAGCAGGAGCTATAAAATCACACGGGATAAGTCTTGTTCCTTGGTGGATAAGCTGATAAAATGCGTGTTGACCATTGGTGCCGGGCTCTCCCCAGATGATTGGCCCGGTTTCGGTTGTGACGTGATTGCCATCTCTCCCTACTGACTTTCCATTGCTCTCCATATTGCCTTGTTGAAAATAAGCAGGGAAGCGGTGCATGTATTGGTCATAAGGTAAAATTGCTTCGGTATGCGCACCTAAGAAATTGCAGTTCCAGATGCCCATGAGCGCCATGATAACAGGGATATTGTGCTCAAAATCTGTATTTTGGAAGTGCTGATCTGTAGCGTAGCCGCCTTTTAAGAGTTCATGAAAATGGTCAAATCCGATGGTCAATGCGATTGACAAGCCGATAGCACTCCATAGGCTATATCTGCCTCCGACCCAATCCCAAAACTCAAACATGTTGGCAGCGTCAATACCAAAGGCTTTTACCGCTTTTTCATTGGTGGAAAGGGCGACAAAGTGGAGTGGTATGTCTGTCTCCGAGCCCCCATTGGAAAGAAACCAAGTACGGGCTGTGGTCGCATTGGTCATCGTTTCTTGGGTGGTAAAAGTCTTGGATGCAATCAAGAATAGCGTTGTTTCCGGATCTATTTTTTTAAATACCTCCGCAATATGTGTTCCATCAATATTGGAAACAAAGTGTGCCTGAATCCCATCCTTCCAATATGGACGCAAAGCCTCCGTGACCATGACAGGACCGAGGTCACTGCCGCCTATTCCGATATTGACGATGTGTCTGATTTTCTTGCCGGTAAAACCAACGTGTTTCCCCTCATGAACCTTGTTGCAGAAGCTTTCCATCTGATGAAGCACTCGGTGTACTTCGGGCATGACATCCTGCCCATTGCTATAGATAGGTCGATCTGACTGGTTGCGGAGGGCGGTATGCAGAACACTGCGGTTCTCTGTTTTGTTGATGATGTCGCCCGAATACATCGCTTCAATACCTTCCTTAACACGACATTCCTGAGCAAGAGCCAAGAGTTCAGAAAGTGTCTGACTGTCAAAATTATTTTTTGAAAAATCAAATAATATATCTTCAAAGCGAATAGAATACTTGTCAAATCGTCCAATATCCGAATTAAAATGTTGTTTGATGGTTTGACTTGCTCCACGCAGAGCTGACTTAGACAATGCCGCCCAGGCAGCGGTATGGGTGGGATTTATTGTTGATAATGACATAGCATTTGCATTAATTTAAAAAAATAATTCATGTACATTGACGAGAAGTCACCATGCATAAAAGCGATGGATTCTATTCAATCACAACCACTTTTGGTTGAATATGATAAAATCAGAAAACCTTCTGTATATTATCTTAATCCACAATGTAAAAAATAGTTTTTAATTTGGAAGGATTAATCTCTTTTGGCTTATAAGTATTACAATGAAAAGTCTTTGGAAAAGCCGCTTACATTGACTTTTGAGAATAAATTTGTGTGTTTGTAAAATATTTGAAGACAAAATTGTATCTTGTTCAATATTCGATATTCGATATTCAATATTGACATTAAATTCTGTTATTTTTTCGATAAGCATGGACGAATTAATTAAAATTACGGTTTTTGACCGCGAAGACAAACAACATGTGTATGAGATACCACACGATATCGGCATTTCGGTAATGGAGTTGTGTAAAGCCAATGACTTACCCATATTAGCCACCTGTGGCGGTATGGCATTGTGTGCTACCTGTCATGTTTTGGTCGAAAGTGACACACTCCTTCCTGATATGCAGGATGACGAAGCCATGATGCTCGACCAGTTGCCCAATATGGCGGATAACAGCCGGCTAAGTTGCCAATTGAAAATAAATGAGAACTTTGACGGCTTGGTTGTTCGGCTTGCGGAGGAATAAGCAGTTGTTTTGACGAAAAGAATATACCATAGCCCGACCACAACCTGTGAAATCGGGCTATTATGTGGATGCGGATTTTCAATTGTTGGTTTGAACAAAATCTATTAACAACGTCTATTGGTTTTTTCATGCAAGTATCTCAAGACTCTCTTTTTTCAAATTTCTCTACAAATTCGCTGATAGTCGATAGAGGTGTCTGATTGCCCATCCCATGGACGACTACAATGGCGGTTCTTCCTGAACTCATGATTGATCGATTTGAAAGATTATTCAATTTTTTTATTCCAAAAAAACTGCGATAGCCTTATTAATCAACCTAAATCTATATGGTGTTTACTTCACTTCTTTACCTAAATGTAAGGTCATTTTCTGCATCAACAAAATTATAAAATATTTCTTGAATTGTACATAGAACGGTGAGAATTATTATGTTTAGAACTAAAAATAACAAAATATCTTTTGTACTAATTACGTTAAAGTTATGTTAACACGAGATTTATTATTATTGCTTCATATTATTTCATAAAGTAAGTGATTTCAAGATTCTTGGAAACATTTTAAATGAACTATTCTGATAGCGAAAGAAAGAGGGTAAAGGAGAATTTCAAAGAAATTCAAGGGATACCGAATAGACTATGTGTGTTGGACAATAGATTAATGAGCATTTTTGTAAGTAGTCTCTTTGGCTTTGTCTTCATTTGTGTTCTAACTGCATAATGTTAATAGTATATGATGGGTAAGTTAATTTGTTTTTTGATTGTAATGCTCGGCATATGTTCACGTATGGCACAAGGAAGTTATGCTGATTTTAAGATTGTGAAATGTGATAGCTTACAATCTGTAAATTCTATTGCATTGGACAGTATTCATCCGCGATACTTTTTTAAAACCGGAGACAGTATCATAATAATCACCAATTATGACGGTCGTAAAAATCTGGCTCTCGTCATGGATTTGAAAAGTCGGAAGATTGTAGGAAGTTTCATGCCGTACGGTCGTAAAAAGAATCAATTGCTTTCTACTTTCTCAGCAGGTTTTGTGAATAATCATCTCTGGGGTTATGATTTGATAGGCAATAAAATAGTTACGTATGATTTGAACGTAAAGCCACATACAGCAGATAGTAGTCGATATCACACTTACCCTTTGGATAAGTCATATTATTGGGTTGTTATGGGCGACACTTCTACTGTCTATGCGAGTGGTAATGATACACAATATGCCAAAATAGATAAATTTGTTCCTTCCACACAAGGTGAAATAGTTGAGATAGGCAATTTTAATGATATCCCAACACGGTTGAAGGAAGCTCCGATAGAATGGAGATTGTCACAACAAGCTTTTCTTTTTATAAGGCCGGATCAAAGATATGCCGCTTTGGCTTGCCGATTTACGGATAAAATCGAGTTTTTTGACCTGCATTCAGGTACATCAAAGGTTTTGAGAGGGCCGGACGGTTATGAGGCTCAGTATAAAATGAGTGTTGGCGAAAGTGTAAACTTGATTTATACCAACATGACCAAAAGAGCCTATCTCTCCGGATATGCGTCATCAAAGTACTTATATCTGATTTATCTGGGCGACTTTCACTATCTTTCAAGAGAGGAGCAGCATCGTAAGATTATGGTATTTGATTGGAATGGAAATTTTAAAAAATGCTATTTAGTTCCCGGATTCCCGGAGGAACTCATCGTTTCAGAGGAAGAGCATAAGATGTACATGTATGATCAAATAACCAATAGTCTTGAAATATATGATTTACATTGATATCCTATGAAGTATATTGTTACTTTTGCTTTGATATGGATGCTTTGCTCTTGCAATACCGACTATACAAAGGGAGGTAAGCAAAATTTTGATGCTTTGCATTCTTCTGCGAATGTTCAGCTCATATTGCCGGATACAATTGAAATCTATAATCCTTATCAAGTGAATGAATATTCTCCGTATGATTCCTCTTTTTCTTACAAACTCTTTTATTATGCCAATGCAACGTGTCCATCTTGTTTGGCAGTTATTAATGAGCTGGGAAAGAATTCGGATTCTTTATTACAAAAGAAGATTCAGATAATTGTTATGTGCTTTTCTGACAATATTTTTGAATCCTTTAAGTTTTATAGGGAGCGGGGTTATTTTCGGCAGATGGCATTCCCTTTTTATTTTGATAACAAGGAATCGTTAGGGAAATTAAATCCAAAGATTGATTTTCAATCAGAAATTCTTCTTTTGGACAATAAAAACAGGGTTATTAGGGGTTATAATCAAAGTGATATTCCTTTTGACGAATTAAAAGCATTATGAGAGTATTTTTTATTTTTATTTTGAGCTCCCTGTTTTTTTCAGTTATGGCACAGGAAGATACGGAAGATGTCACCATGCTGCAAGTAGATTATTTGCACACACATGTTTTTGACTTGACCGCCAATGACACTTTTATAGGGAAGTACGATTTAAGGATTGGCAAAAAAATGACAAGGTATAGTCGTTCAGATTGTGATTCATTATATGACATCGCAATAGCATCTACAGCACCTAAAACTGTTTCAGTTGAAACGGTGAACATTTATAATACAATAGGCTTTTCTATTGTGGATAAAAGAGGATTCGTCAATTATGAACAAGTGTATCAATATTTTAATAAGCCTTTTTTGAGATATACCTATGGGGGTGTAGGTCAAGTGTATATAACAGAGATTACAAAGCCTGATTTTAACTGGAGATTGAGTAAAGATACTTTGCATATATTAGGCATGGTGTGTAAAAAAGCAACCGGGGATTATCGGGGAAGACAATATGTAGCGTGGTATAATCCGGAGCTACCGTTCAATACAGGTCCATGGAAGATTAGTGGCCTTCCCGGACTCCCTTTATATATCCATGATTCTAAACATGAAGTAGAATGGATAGCCCAAAGGATTTTCAATGATGGTAAGCAATCAGAAATATCAGATGATTTATCCTATTGTGTGCCTATTAAGGAAAAAGAATTGATTAAGTTTAAAATGATATATGAAAAAGATCCCTTAGAGTTTCGTAAGTCTAGATTTGGAGGGACCGGATATGATTTATATGAACTTGACTTTTATGATGGGAATGAGTTAATACATTTTAAAAAGTTGCCTGAACATTTACGGCAAAAATATAGCCACCCCTATTATCTCATCAACAATCCAATTGAGCTTTCTGATGAGTAGTTTTATAAAAGTGGTAATTATCGGGTTGATTGGGATGGTCATGGTGCCTCCAATCGTCAATGGACAAGGTGTTGCAATGGCTATTTATGTTAAAGATGGACAGTTGAAGCCGGTGGCAAGTGCCAGTATCATTGTGGAAGATTCAGAAAATATACTGTCCTACGGATATACCGATGAAAAAGGTTTTCTAGCTTTGAAATTAGCAGAAAAACCGAAAGATTCACTATTGATTACTGTTACAAGTGTTGGATTTATCAAAAAACAACTATCAGTAAAACAGCTACATAATCCGATTGATATAGTATTAGAGGAATCGGTAGAGATGTTGCCCAATGTTGTCATCACCGCTAAACCCCGTATAGAAGTCGCAAACGATACGTTGAGATATTATACATCAGATTTTATAAGTGAAAAAGATAGAAGTATCGGCGAAGTCATTGATAAGATGCCGGGAATGTCCGTCATGGAAGATGGCTCTATATATTTCAATGGCAAGCTGGTTAAAAATATAATAATTGATGGCGAAGACGTAACGCAAGGCGCTTATGGTATTCTATCCAAGGCAGTTCACCATAAGTATATCAAGGAAGTAGAAGTAATAAAAAATTATCAAGGTATCAAATTGTTGCAAGGAAAGTATAAATCGGATGTCATCGTGCTTAACTTGAAATTAGCCAATCCCGATAAGCTCATCATATCCGGTGAGTTAAATGCCGGAGTGGGATTGCCTGATGTGGTAGA
Organism: Saprospiraceae bacterium; assembly: GCA_018057925.1. GTDB lineage: Bacteria > Bacteroidota > Bacteroidia > Chitinophagales > Saprospiraceae > Parvibacillus. The sequence goes on along the minus strand of JAGPCT010000023.1, from coordinate 25,536 downwards.
TGCCAATATAAAATCGGTGATTTTTAACCAAATTGTCAAAGCAGTCAATGTACTCAATTATAACAACGTCGGCTATAACTTAGCTTCCAACTATGTCTTTGAAAATAAAAGTGATGACTATAGACCCTTTGAATTCAATCCACGTGATATTGTATCTTTTGAAAGCCCTTCCAATCCATTGCCGTCCAATCAATCCAATATCAATCAATCTACAAGTGCCAGCTTGGACAACTTTTTCAGAATAGATAAAGTGAATACAATTAATTTAAACTTACGTGGTAACTACGACAAAACCAGATTTTCATACGCCAATCAAAGAGAATTTAAGGTAAGTGATAATGTATTGCAAGCATACAATGAATCGCAGGAGATTCATGATAAAACTGGTGTCTTAAATGGTAGCTTGCGGTATAGAAACAACTCTTCCAAATTGTATCTTTCCAACAATCTCTCTGTGGCATTGGGTAAAGTGAATTCCCATTCTGATTTTATGGAAAATCAAACACTCATTCCTCAAAGTCTCCAACAATTTAATAATCGAGTTGTCAATAAGTTTCAAATTTTCCCAAAATTACACGGTGACCAATACCTTGCATTTTTAGTCGGTTTAAAGGCTGAATCTTATGATTCAGGCTTAGGCGTCGGCGAAGGAATTTTTAAAGAACAATTGAATCAAGGTAGAAGTTATGATTCGTTGTATCAGTCTGCAAGCCCCAAAAACCGGATGGGGAGTTTTTCAGCACGCTATGCTATTAGCCGAAACCCATTCCATCAAAGCTATTCCATCTCTTATGACAAACAAAATCTCACATTCCCTTCCGGCATTACTACATTTAATGGAGAATTGGCAACTTCTTTTTTAGATGAAGAAGTAAATTATACAACTTGGAATAGTGATAAAGTGACCTTTACCCCGGATTATACGTATCAAATACCTGGATTTACGGTATCTGTCACGGCTCCTGTAAACTTTATAAACATTGATTTCTTTGATAACCAATTGAATCGACATACAGATTTAAAAAAAGTTTATTTAACGGGTAATGCTGACTTTAACAAAACGGTCTTCGCTGAAGATAGGATTTATATTGATATATTTAGAAAGTTTGATATCAGTAATCCTTATTCATTCAGAGAAACAGATTTTTTACACTCATATCGGTATCTGAGTTCCGGCCGGAATCAATTTTACTATGCTTTTAACAATACCGTTTCTTTAAATTATAGGCTTGAACGCTCCATTCAATTTTTCTTTGCTAATTTCCACGCTTCCTATTCACTACTTACCGCAAACTCTATGGTAAATTCAACTTTGGAAGGATCCGGCATAGTCACATCCTTTAAAAATCTTAGACGCAATCAAAGTAGTTATAGCGCAGGAATTAGTATGGATAAATATTTCTATGAAGGTTCCTTTAGGTTAAAAGCTGACTTCAACTTTGGTTATTTGCCGGACAAAATCTTGCTCAATGAAGAGTTGCACAAAACAAAAATGCTTATTTATAGTCCCGGATTTACCTTAGATAAGCAATTTAATAAAATAATTCAGGTGAAGTATCAAGCATCTTTACATTTAATCAATTATGGTGTCATTGACAATCGCTTAGAGGTCAACTCTTCTCAAAATACAATTTCCCTAAAACATAGTATCTCATCAAAATTAATTTGGAAGGATCTCAGTGTTTATGGCACAATCAATGGCTTTATGATGACCTCATCCAATGAAAAAACGAAGTTCAATACTTATTTATGGGATGTAGGTGCTACTTATCAGGTGGGGCGTTTTGACTTAAAATTGGAATGCTATAATTTATTGAATATGAAATCCATCAATTTTATGGAATACAAAGATGGATATTCCGACTTTACTCGATTCAATCTGCGAGGGAGATATTTTGTTGTAAAAGGTATCTTTTATTTTAGTTTATAATTATCTTAGATATGTTCAGAAAATTTAATTCACGATGGTTTATTGTCATTGCTATTCTAGGTTTTTTCAACATATTTGGATATAGCCAACGAGAAGACACTGCAATAATAAATATCAAATACAAGCTAACGTATTTGGCTGATACAACACGAGTTGATTCCCCTTCAATTAGTTATTATATACTGGGAGTAGGTGCGACATACAGTGAGTTTCGCTCTTTTTATAATTTTGAAGCTATGAGAGATTTCGAGCAGTTTTTTCCGCCACCACCACCGGATGTCGTTAATGCACCCATAAATAATATTGCTTTTACGGAAGTTCTACAATCATCCGGAATAATGAGCACAGACATGATATATCGCAGCCTAAAACAGAATAAATTGACGATATTGGGTAACCGGAGCTTTAAAATATATTATACGCAGTACCAGTTGCCGATTATGGCTTGGAAATTAGAAAATGGTGAAAAAACAATTGCTAATCTCTTATGCCGAAAAGCCACAGGAAAATACAAAGGTAGGAGCTATACAGCGTGGTATGCACCCGACCTGCCGTTTTCTTATGTTCCTTGGAAATTTGGTGACTTGCCCGGTGTAATTATGGAAATAGTTGATAGCCGGAATGAAGTAAAGTTTGAAGCAGTAGATATATTTAACTATGGATCTTATACCGATATTGATTTAAGTATGGGCCCTATTGTTAGCAATGCAGAGTTTTACAATCAGGAAAGACTGCATGCTCTCGATTTAAAAAAATATTACTTGGCAAATGTTCTAAATACAGGAGACCATAAGCATAAGATTTATTATTATAACAATGAAAAATTAATTGATGTTGATAAACTCAATCCTGAATTAAGAAACAAGTTCCTGCATCCTTATCTTTTGGTCAACAATCCAATTGAATTGGAAAAGTAAGACGGGCTGTAAGGATGTCCGCAGAAAAACACTATTCAATCTAACCACTAGAAAATATAAAGTCTCCGGAATTGTATTGATTATTTCCGGAGGCTTTATTTGGCATTATATTATACCAAATTGATTTATAAATTAGTCCAACATATTTTGGTATAATGCCGATGAGATAGTCGTTTAGGACAATGTAATTGGCCTATTACGAATATCCAATCGGTATCACCCCCAATTCCTTACCTACCTTGGTAAATGCTTCTATGGCACGGTCTATATGCTCTGTCTCATGTCCTGCCGATATCTGAACACGGATTCGGGCTTTACCTTGTGGGACGACAGGATAAAAGAACCCTATGACATACACTCCTTCAGCTAATAGCTTGTTGGCAAACTGTTGTGCCAGAGGTGCATCGTACAGCATTATTGGTGTAATCGGATGTTCTCCGGGTAAGATATCGAATCCCGCACCTTCCATCCCTTTCCGGAAATGTTTGGTGTTGGCTTGTAGCTTTTCTATCAGGTGTGTCGATGACGACAATAAGTCCAAAACTTTGATAGATGCACCGGCAATGGCTGGGGCTAAGCTATTGGAAAACAGATAAGGTCTCGACTTCTGTCTTAGCATATCCACTATTTCTTTTCTGGCAGCCGTAAAACCTCCGGAAGCGCCTCCTAAGGCTTTTCCATACGTTCCCGTGATGATGTCTATTTTATCCATCACCTGGTGGTATTCATGCGTCCCGCGACCTGTCTTGCCCATAAAGCCGGTAGCATGACATTCATCTATCATGACCATGGCATCGTATTTGGCTGCAAGGTCGGTAACATGGTTCAACTGAGCAATATAACCATCCATGGAGAATACTCCATCGGTGACGATCAACTTCCTGCGACTCCCGGCTGCCGCCTTTAATTGCGTCTCTAAATCATCCATGTCGTTGTTGTTATAACGGAAGCGCTTTGCCTTACACAATCGAATTCCGTCTATGATGGAGGCGTGGTTCATGGCGTCTGAAATGATGGCATCTTCTTCATTTAAAAGTGGTTCGAATACCCCACCATTGGCATCAAAGGCGGCTGCATACAATATACAATCTTCCTGTCCTAAGAATTTGGCTGTTTTTTCCTCCAGCTCTTTGTGGATATCCTGCGTTCCACAGATAAATCGAACACTCGACATGCCATAGCCATGGGAGTCTATCGCATCTTTGGCGGCTTGGATAACCTCCGGATGAGACGATAATCCAAGATAATTATTGGCACAAAAATTGAGCACATCCTCTCCGCTTGTTGTGTGGATTACGGCTGATTGTGGCGTAGTTATGACACGTTCTCTTTTATATAAACCTTTAGAATCCAAATCCTGCAACTCAGCTTGCAAGGATGATTTTACACTGTCAAACATATTTTATTTTATTTATAGATTATTTTAAAATTAAAAAGTCAATCGTTTTTTCTTCAAAATTTAACCCAAATTCCGCATTAGACAAATGTGGAATCGATTTACGACTCGTAATCAATGGTTTACAGAAGCCATTGAAACGATTCGTACATCGGGATTAACCCACCTAATCAGCACAATACGGTTTTTCAAAACCTATACTGCTGAATGCTGGCTTAATGTTGATATTTTACGGCCAAATGCTTAATCATGTCTTCTGTCATCAACTTTAAGTCATATTTTGGTTGCCATTGCCAGTCTTCTCTCGCTCTGTTGTCATCAATCCTCTTGGGCCACAAGTCGGCAATACTTTGTCGATAATCCGGTGAATACGATGTCTGAAAATGCGGATAAAACTGTTGAATGGCCTCCGTCACATCCTCCGGTGCAAAGGAGCAGCCGGCAATATTGTAGCTCGTTCTGATTTTAACCTTCTCTGTCGAAGCCTGCATCAACTCAATCGTCGCTCTGATGGCATCATCCATATACATCATCGGTAACATGGTGCCTTTATTTAAAAAAGATACAAAGTTAAATCCCTGCACCGCCTGATGGTATATATCGACAGCGTAATCGGTAGTGCCACCTCCCGGCATACTTTTATATCCTATAATGCCCGGATATCTCACCGACCGCACGTCCAATCCGTATTTCTTATAGTAGTAATTGCACCAACTCTCGCCGGCAACCTTCGATATTCCATACACCGTTTCAGGAATCAATGGAGCAAACTGCCCGGTATTCTCTTGGTCATATTCTATTCCAAAGACCGCTATCGTAGATGGAACAAATATCCGATCCAGCTTCAATTCTCTTCCCGCTTCCAGGACATTGATAAGACCGGTCATATTGATATCCCACGCCCACAATGGATTCTGCTCGCCACGAGCGGACAAAATAGCCGCCAAGTGGTATATTTGGGTTATTCCATGACTCTTGATACATTCAAATAATGAGTCTTTGTCCGTGACATCTACTTTCTGATAATTTGCAATGTCTAAATTCTCACGTATGTCACTAGCTATAACCCAATCTTCTCCGTATATCTGACGCAATGCTTCCGTCAACTCAGTACCTATTTGCCCACCGGCACCGATTATTAATATTTTGTCACGCATAATACTATTTGTGGCTGCAATATAAAAAAAAGCAAGTAATTATTTGATAACACTTTGTTGTAACTATCTTTGCAAACAAAATTAGAAACATAATAAAAGTGAAATATGTCTAAAGTATTGATCATCGGTGCCGGTGGAGTAGGCACAGTTGTCGCTCACAAATGCGCACAACACAAAGATGTCTTTTCTGAAATTATGATTGCAAGCCGCACCAAGTCCAAATGTGACGCCATTGCAGCTGCTATCGGTGCTGACCACATTACCACAGCTCAGGTTGATGCGGATAATGTGGCTGAGCTGAATGCTTTATTCGGTAGTTTTCAGCCTGCTATCGTGATCAATGTAGCCTTGCCTTATCAGGATCTGACCATCATGGAAGCATGCCTTCAATCCAATATTGCTTATCTGGATACAGCCAATTATGAGCCGAAAGAAGAGGCTAAGTTTGAATATAAGTGGCAGTGGGCTTTTCACGATAGATTTGTCAATCAAGGTTTGACGGCCATCTTAGGTTGCGGCTTTGACCCCGGTGTAACAGGCGTATTTACTGCTTATGCCGCCAAGCACTATTTTGATGAAATACACGAACTCGATATCATTGACGCCAATGCCGGTAGCCATGGAAAAGCCTTTGCTACCAACTTTAACCCGGAAATCAATATCCGTGAAGTTACACAAAAGGGTAAATACTATCAAGAAGGCCAATGGGTCGAAACCGAGCCACACGAAATATATAAAGATATCAATTACCCGGACATTGGACCGAAGCGCTCTTACCTGATTTATCATGAAGAGCTGGAATCTCTTGTTAAAAACTTCCCCACTATCAAAAGAGCCAGATTCTGGATGACATTCAGTGAAGAATATCTCACGCACCTACGCGTCATTCAGAATATTGGTATGGCCGGCATTGAGCCCGTCAACTACATGGGCATGGACATCGTCCCCCTTCAATTTCTCAAAGCGGTACTGCCCAATCCCGGGGACTTGGGCGAAAACTATACCGGCATGACCTCTATCGGCTGCCGCATCAAAGGTATTAAGGATGGGAAAAGCCGTACTTACTACATTTGGAACAATTGTAGCCACGAAGCAGCTTACAAAGAGACAGGCACACAAGGCGTTAGCTATACCACCGGCGTTCCGGCAATGATAGGCGCTATGATGTACTTAAAGGGAGAATGGAACAAGTCAGGAGTATCCAATGTAGAAGAATTTAACCCGGATCCATTTTTAGAACAACTCAATCTCAACGGCCTTCCTTGGCATGAGAAGTTGGATATTGATCTGGAAATGGACTAGACAACCGGGACAGTGAGATACGTGTATAATCCTCATTGCAATCAATGAATCTGATGCAATGAGGATTACTTTTAATCCAAAATTTGCTTTAGACAAATGCGGAATTCTGGTTTAAGTTGGAATAATATAGAAATTTACCCTTCATTTGACAATTTTATTTTAGTATAACATAAACTTATGGCCGTTACTCCCGATTATCAGTCTCTCACAAGAGCTGCTTACGTATTGCATGAGGAAAAGCTCATCTCCAATCTGAAATTAATCAATTCGGTTAAAGAGGAAGCCGGAATTTCCATCATACTTGCACTAAAGGGCTTTGCAATGTGGAAAATGTTCCCTTTGGTTGGTCAATATTTAGATGGTGCAACAGCCAGCTCACTCTTTGAAGCCCGCCTCATCCATGAAGAGATGGGGTGTAAGGCGCATACTTATTGCGCAGCTTATACCGATTCCGACTTCGATCAAATAGCTGCAATCAGCCATCACATGGTGTTTAATTCAGTGGGACAATACTTGCACTTTAAAGATAAAATAAAAGCCAATTATCCACACTTGAGCTGTGGTTTACGCGTCAACCCCGGCTTCTCTAAAGTCACTGTGGATATGTATAATCCCACGGCTCCGGGTTCACGGCTTGGCATTGATGCCTCTCACCTGATGGATGGACTTCCTGATGGCATTGAAGGGTTGCATTTTCACGCACTTTGTGAAAACAACTCATACGACCTCGAAGAAACGTTGGCTGCCTTTGAAGACAAGTATCGTCACCTCCTTCCACACGTTAAATGGGTTAATATGGGCGGAGGACACCTCATGACACGTGCCGGATATGATATTCCGCACCTGATTTCTATTCTCAAAAAGTTCAAAGAAAAATACCGGGTTGATATTATCTTAGAACCCGGCAGTGCTATTGCATGGCAAACCGGTGACCTCGTGGCACATGTGGTCGATATCGTGGATAACCACGCTATCAAAACACTCATGACAGACGTCTCCTTTACCGCTCACATGCCGGATACTCTTGAGATGCCTTACCGCCCGGCTATAACAGGCACTGTCGATGCTGTCACTCCATATCGCTATCGAATAGGCGGGACATCCTGCCTTAGCGGTGATTTTATGTATGAATACAACTTCGAAAAGGAAGTCAACATAGGCGATACCCTCGTATTTCAGGATATGATTCATTATACCATCGTCAAGACCACGATGTTCAATGGAGTACATCATCCGGATATATTTTTATTTACTAAGGATGGTAGGCTTATCCTTCAACGAAGATTTGAGTATGAGGATTATCGGGATCGTATGAATTGATGATTGCAGGAATGTGCAAGGGCATTTTAGGTGTAGTATTAAATAAAATATTTATATAATGTATATAATCAAGATATATAATCTATAATATATTATAAATAATTTATAATTATTTATTTCAAAAACTGATCAATCTTTTAATGAAAAAAGACGTCTATATTATAAGTTCCTTAATAGAGTGACTATTTCAAAACATGGGAATTTAATGGCATTTATTATTTTGTAATAAGCGTTATTCGGATGCTTTTACAAAATAATCGAAAAAACTTTGTTTCTTTGCACTTTAATTCAACATTTCATTGGATGGAGATTACGGCAGGATTTATTACTGATTTTTTGGGTGGCACTATTAAGGGAGACCGAAATACGGTTATTACAGGGGCGAGCCCTATTGAAAATGGGAAGGTTGGCTCTATCAGCTTCCTTTCCAATTTGAAATACGAAGAATTTATCTATACATCCGATGCCTCTGCAATATTGGTTGACAAGTCATTTGAGCCTGCCTTTCCGGTCAAAGCTGCGTTGATATGTGTGGACAATGTGTATGAATCCCTTGCGAAGTTATTGGATAAATTCAATGCACCGGTTGTTGTAACAAGAGAAGTCAGCAATAAGGCTGATATCGACTCTTCTGTCGTGCTTGGTAACAATGTCGGCATTGGGACATTTTCAGTGTTAGAGAAAAATGTAACTATCGGAGATAATACGGAAATCCAAAAGCAAGTGTGTATCGGTAATAATGTTCGTATTGGTGCCAATTGTGTGATTAAGTCGGGTGTAAAAATATTGGATGACTGTATCGTGGGCGACAAAGTCATTATTCACAGCAATACGGTCATAGGGAGTGATGGCTTTGGTTTTGCGCCAACCGGTGAAGGCAATTATGTCAAGATTCAGCAGTTGGGCAATGTTGTCATTGAAGATGATGTTGAAATAGGCTCTAATTGCAGTATTGACAGAGCAACATTTGGCAGTACAATCATCCGTAAAGGAGCTAAATTAGACAACTTAATCCAGATTGCCCATAATGTGGAGATAGGAAGTAACACTGTTATAGCCGCTCAGACGGGCATTGCAGGCAGCACCAAGGTAGGAGAAGGCTGCAAAATAGGCGGTCAGGTCGGTATCGTTGGACATATACATATCGCGGATGGCACACAGATACAAGCACAGTCCGGAGTTCAATCTGCGGTTAAAATAAAAAATAGTAAATTATTTGGTTCTCCGGCTTTAGAATACAATAATTATTTGCGTTCCTATGCCATTTTTAAAAATTTACCCTTGCTATCTGAGAAATTAGAAAAATTGAATAAAGCTATTTTAAGCAGAATCAACGAACAAGACGCTCAATAAACTATCTGTATATCATAGATTATACTTACTTTTGCCAAAATTTATTGAATAATTTATTAGGGCAAACAACATTTCATGTTGCAGAGAACGATTAAAAGTAAGATAACCTTAAAGGGAATAGGACTTCACACCGGTAAGACGGTTGAAATGTCATTCCTTCCGGCATCAGAAAACCACGGTATTAAATTTCAAAGAGTAGATACTCCCGAAAAGGTTGTTATTCCTGCTGATATTTCCAGAGTGGTCTCAACCAATAGAGGCACTGCCATCAGTTCAGGAGAAATAACCGTCCACACGGTAGAGCACGCACTCGCCGCATTGACCGGAATGGGTATTGACAATGTCCTCATCGAGATTGATGGGCCGGAAGTGCCTATTTTGGACGGTAGCGCCAAGCCCTTTGTTCAGGCTATTGAAGCAGCCGGCTTTGTCGAGCAGTCTGAAGAAAGAGACTATTTTGTCATCACAGAACCCATTTCATACAAAGATGAAACGAGCGGTAGTGAGATGATCGCTTTGCCATCCGACAACTTTGAAATAACAACGCTCATTGACTTTGGCTCACCTATACTCGGTCAGCAATTTGCTAAATTAGAGCGGATTGAGGATTTTCAAAAAGATATTTCCGGCTGCCGAACCTTTGTTTTTCTACACGAGGTTGAAAAACTACTCAATCAGGGACTTATCAAAGGGGGAGATTTGGATAATGCCATTGTCATAGCCGATCGGATCGTGAGCCAAGAAGAATTGGACGACCTCGCTAAAAAGCTGAATAAACCCAGTATAAAAGTCGAAAAAGAAGGCGTCCTGAATACCATCAAACTTCACTTTAAAAATGAACCGGCTCGACACAAATTACTTGACGTAGTGGGAGACCTTACCCTTTTGGGTCGTCCTATCAAAGGCAAAATTGTTGCTACCAAGCCGGGGCACTCCGTCAATATAGAATTTACTAAGGTTCTTAACAAAGCAGCAATCGAGCAGAAAAAGCTCAGAGGTAAGCCTGTATATGATCCGGATAAAGAGCCCATCCTGACAACCGATCAGGTGATGACCATGCTGCCACACCGATACCCATTTCTCTTGGTGGACAAAGTTATCGAAATGGAGGAAAATCACGTTGTCGGAATAAAAAATATCTCTTTTACTGAATCCTGCTTTCTTGGACATTTTCCCGGAAACCCTGTATATCCGGGTGTACTCCAGGTTGAAGCAATGGCACAGACAGGCGGTATCCTTTGCTTGTCCAAGATGCCCGATCCTGAAAATTGGGATACCTACTTTGTCAAAATCACCAATGCTAAATTTAAACAAAAGGTAATGCCCGGCGATACCCTTGTCATTAAGATGGAGCTTATGGAGCCTATCCGTCGCGGTATTTGTCACATGTATGGCATTGCTTATGTGGGCAATAAAATCGTCTCCGAAGCCGATATGACAGCCCAAATTGTTAATAGGACAACACTAAAAAAATGATCCAAAAATATACCGACATTCATCCGAATGCCAGGATTGATACAGGAGTTAACATTCAGAACTTCGTTACCATCGAAGAAAATGTTGTTATAGGTAAAAATTGCTGGATTGGATCAGGCGCAGTCATCATGAATGGTGCTCGATTGGGAGACAATGTAAAAATTTTTCCCGGCGCTATTATTGCAGGTATTCCACAAGATTTGAAGTTTGACGGCGAAGAGTCATTGGTTGAAATAGGTGATAACACTACAATTAGGGAGTATGTTACCATTAACCGAGGTACAGCAGCCGCCGGCACTACCCATATTGGCCAGAATTGTCTCATTCAGGCATACTGCCACATAGCCCATGACTGTATCATAGGCGACCATTGTATCATGTCCAATAACGCAACACTTGCCGGTCACGTAACCCTCGAAGATTATGCTATACTCGGCGGTATGTCGGCAGTGCATCAATTCTCCCGTGTCGGCGCTCATACCATGATTGGCGGTTATAGCAAGGTGCGTACTGATGTGCCACCCTATGTCAAGGCCGATAGGGATCCTTTGGCTTATGAAGGCGTCAATTCTATTGGATTAAAGAGAAGAGGTTTTTCTCAGGAAAGAGTACACCATATTCAGGATATTTATAGAATCCTTTTTGTCTTTGGGAAAAATTTCAATAAATCCATTGAACAAATCAAAGAAACCATCCCCGAATCAGAGGATAAAACATTGATACTCGACTTTCTTAACCAATCCACTCGGGGCATCATTAAAGGTATCTGACCCTTACACGCATGAAGATAGATACTATTGACTGTAGCAATGTGGGTAAAAGATACATGTTCGAATGGGTTATTAGAAGCTTTGACTATTCCTTTCGTTCCGGTCAATGTTACGCCATAAAAGGCCCCAATGGTAGCGGTAAATCCACCCTACTAAAAATGTTGAGTGGCCATGCTACTCCTTCTCAAGGGAGTATAATTTTTGGTAACAACAGTAAAGTAATTCCGATTTCCGATGTTTTCAATTATGTAACCTATGCAGCTCCATACATTGAATTGATCGATGAGTTGACTGTCAATGAGCTGATACATCTACACCATGGCCTTCGACCGGTTGATAATTTGATTGAAGTAGTTGATTTAATTGCTTCTCTTCCATTTAAAGGTATGTTGGATAAAAAAATTGGTGAATTGTCTTCCGGGATGAAACAAAGAATTAAACTTATCCTGGCAATTAAAACCAATACCTCCATTATCTTGTTGGATGAACCCGGCACAAACTTAGATGATGCAGGAAAGAGCTGGTTTGAAGAACTTCTTAGACCAAAAATCTATGACCACATCGTCATCATTGCCTCCAACGATGAAAGCGATCTCTCTCTCGCTAATCATTCACTTTTAGTCACTGACTACAAGGAAAAGCGATAAATAAGATTTTCATATTCATTATCTTCCCTTTATTCGCCCCGAATATTTAGAAATTTCGTAACTTTTTTCCTTCGACATTTGTTCAAAAATAAAAAACAGAATGGAAGTTAAAGCATTTGCGGCCATGTCAGCAACAAGCCAGTTAGAGCCATGGACAATAGAACGTCCACTGCCCGGCGCATTCGATGTTCAGATTGAGATTTTATATTGTGGTGTGTGTCATAGTGATTTGCATACCGCACGGAATGAATGGCACAATACAGTATATCCGGTTGTTCCGGGACATGAGATCATAGGTAGAGTATTGGCAGTAGGGGATAGAGTAGTAAAATATAGAACCGATGATATCGTTGGTGTGGGCTGTATGGTGGACTCCTGCCAACATTGTCAAAGTTGTAGAGATGGACTGGAGCAATATTGTGAAGAAGGTTCAACCGGAACTTATAATAGTAAATTGAGGGATGGAAGTGGTATGAGCTACGGTGGTTATAGCGGTATGATTACTGTAAAGGAAGACTTTGTACTTCGAATTCCAGATAACTTACCCTTGCAAGCGGTGGCACCATTGCTTTGCGCCGGAATAACTACTTATTCGCCGCTTCGACATTGGAAGGCGGGTAAGAATACCAAATTAGCTGTGATAGGTCTAGGCGGATTGGGGCACATGGCTGTTAAGCTTGGGGTGGCAATGGGGTGTGAGGTTACCTTAATCAGTCGTTCGCAAGATAAAGAGAAAGATTTGAAGCACTTGGGTGGTCATCATTTTATTTTGAGTAGTGATGCAAGCAGTATGAAAGCGGCGAGAAATTCATTTGACTTGATGTTGGATACCGTTTCAGCTGAGCACGATTATAATAAGTATTTGGATTTGTTGAAGCGTGATGGGACGATGGTTTGCCTCGGAGGTCCGCCTCCCGGTCCCGGTATTGAGTCTTTTAAGTTGATTGGAAGGCGTGCATCATTGGCGGGATCACTCATAGGCGGTATTGCTGAGACGCAAGAAATGCTGGACTTTTGTGCTGCTCACCAAATTGTCAGCGAAGTTGAAGTAATCGATATCTCCTATATCAACGAAGCTTATGAAAGGATGATGAAGGGTGATGTGCGCTATCGCTTTGTCATTGATATGGCTTCATTGAACCCGAAATCAGCTGTATAGGTTTTTAAAAAACCGTATAGTGCTGATTATGAGGGTTAATCCCGATGTACGAATCGTTTCAATGGTTTCTATAAACCATTGATTACGAGTCGTAAATCGATTCCGTATTTGTCTAATGCGGAATTTGGGTTGAAATAATCAGATTATTTTTTTCCTGAAAATGAGGCTATCATAACCTTAATATTAGTCTTTTCATACGACCAAATGAGCAACATGAATAATCCCATAGCAAGTGTGGAACAGGTTAGTATGAGATAAACCGAAATATCCAGGCTCCTGAGGTACCATATAAAGACTTGTAATAAAATGGCGGTAAATAGCCAAATCGTCATTGTTTTAACTGCATAAGGTACCGGCATGTGCTTTTTGCCTAAGAAGTAGCATAGACCGGTCATGGTAAAATAACATATCAACGTCGCATACGCCGAACCAATATAGCCCAATATCGGTATTAACAACCAATTGAAGAAAAGTGTAAGCACAGCACCACAAAGAGCTATTAATGCACCTGTCATCGTCCGGTCTTTTAAACGATACCATATTGAAATATTGAAATATAAGCCGTTGAAGACATTAGCCAGCAAAAGTATCGGCACCACACTAAGACCTTCAAAATATTTTGGACCTATAAAATATTTAAAAATATCAATGTACAAACTGACAGCCAAAAACCCGAAAATACTGAATATTAGATAATACTTCGTTACATTGGAATAGGTTCTTAAAGAGTCTTTATTATTGGCTTCTCTGAAGAAAAATGGCTCCGCAGCATAACGAAAGGCTTGTGTAAATAAGGCGATTATGGTGGCAAGTCGATAATTGGCTCCATAAACACCCAGTTGGGCTTCATTGTCGGCCATCGACCCATGTAAAAACCATTTTAGGATGATTCGACCAAACATCTCATTAAACATGGCGACTAAGCTAACAATGATGAGGGGCAACGAATATTTGATCATCTTTCGCCACATTGTCCAGTCAATTTCTCCCAATCCCTTGAGATTCTTACGCAATAGTATTAAGGAAGATAATGATCCAAATACCTGACTCAAGAAGATATACGCAATGATATTATCAGGGTTAAACCAGAATGTTACGATGGTATAACCCTTGGTATAAAGGTATGGACAAGCCACAACAAAAAAAATGTTGAAGCACACATTGACCAAAATGTTGACGATGCGTATCGATGCAAATTTTCTGGCCTTGCCTTCAAATCTAAGCTTAGATAACGGCAATTCACACAGCGCATCAATGGTCATGATGATGGCTAATAACTGGAAATATATATGCTCTCCGCCATAATCAAGTGCAGGCGCTATGATGGGTGAAAGAAAAAATAATATCAAACCGAGCACTATAGAAAAGAAAACAACCGTCGTAATGGAATTCCGATAGGCTGTTTCTTGATGCTCCCTATCCTTCCCAAAACGAAAGTAAGCGGCTTCCATCCTACACGTAAACAGAATGAGGAATATTGCCGTATAAGCCATCAATTCCGTCAAATGTCCCATCTTTGTCTTGTCAATGATGACTGAATAGGTGTATATCGGTGTCAGGAAAAAGTTGATGAAGCGGCCAAAGATGCTGCTTATCCCATAATAAAGGGTCTCTCCTGCCAATTTTTTCATGATGGACATTCGGCAAAGTTATACGAATTGTAAAAATAAATAGTCGAAACCCTTTTATTTTTATTCAATCGAATTCATATTATTGTCTTTAAGTTAAATTGGGGTTTAAATCGTCAACTTGCAAGTCAAAACAGCGATATCGTCCGGGAAGTTATCTGAAGTATTGAAACTTTCTAATTGCTGTAAGAGTAAGGTATTGAATTGGATGGGCGATATATCACAATGGTCGCAAATAAAAGGGTACAAAACTTCCTCTTCAAATGAGCAATCATTGGTGTTTTTCAAATCTGTTATCCCATCCGTATAAAGCACAATCATTGAATTAGCACAGATGTCAATTGTTGTTGCTTTGGGTGTAGGTAGGTTTTCTACAGCTCCAAGCAACGTCGTACCCTGGTCGAGAAAATGTAATTTACCTTGACTGTAATATAGGGGAGGAACATGCCCGGCATTGATGTATGTAAGCGTTTTGGATTTGTTGTTAAATTCGCCGATGAAGAAAGTAATGATTTTTTCGCTGTTAGTGATGCGTACCACGGCTTTATTCAACTCACATACAAGGTCTTCTAATCGAATACTTGACTTGATGACCTGATGGAGAATAGCCTGAAAGTTGGCCATTAGCATTGCAGCGGCAATCCCTTTGCCCGACACGTCAGCGATACAGAAAGCCGTCCGGTTGTGATCTATGGGGATACAATCCAGATAATCTCCGCCTATATTCCACAATGGTCGATAGATTGAAGATACTTCAAATCCGATACCTTGCGGCCACTTTTCCGGAATGAGCATCCTCTGAACTTCAGTCGCAAGGCGTATTTCATTATTGAACTTTTCTTGTTGCAATTGTCGGTTAAATAGTCTTTTGTTCTCGATGGCTACTGCAATAATATTGGCCAAAGTGGCGACAAATTCGTAGTTGTCATGAACTTTGAGCTTTGAGCCGAAGTGACCCAAGATGACATAGGCAATAGGGATTTCTTTATGACGAATAGGAATAATATATTCCATGTCGGCAAGCTGTTTTTTATCTTTTTTATTTAAAAATTCCGCATGCGTATAAGGCTTTAATATCGCTTCGTAGTCCAGTTGGGGCAATGTTTCAAAACCGATATTGGACTTGATATGCCAACAATTGTCGGCCTCTTTAAAGAGAAGGAGCATTTTGTCAACTCCCATTTGTAATTTCAGATATGAATTAAAACGAAGGAAAAGTGTCTCCGCAGAAGCGTTTTCGTTGATCTCACGGGTAATCTGTGACAAGGAATTGACCTGAATTTCCTTGTAATATAGCTTTTCTTCCAGCTTCTTGACTTTGGTTTGAGTATATACGTCTTCCAGCATATTTCAGGTTTGTGAGTTGGATTTGACATCAAAGATATCTCTTACACCGTTACCAACCAAGTTAAATGCTAAAACCAATAATAATAATACGACAACAGGCGCTATTGCCAATATCGGTTTGTTGCTCAATATAAATCCATAGTTTTCACTCAATATCGATCCTAAGGATGGTGTAGGCGGCTGAATACCAAATCCAAGATAACTTAAACCACTTTCCACAATGATAGCTGAGGCAAAATTAGATACGGCTATGACGATCAATGGGCCAAGCATGTTGGGTAATATATGCTTGCGTAAAATACGCGCTGTGCTCATCCCCATAGAACGCACCGCCTCAACATATTTTTCTTTTTTAAGAGCAAGGGTCTGCCCACGCACCAGCCTCGCTGTGTCAACCCACATAGTCAATCCCACTGCTATAAAGATGTTTTGAATGCCTCGACCGGAGACCAATACGATGGCAAAAACCAATATCAGTGTCGGAATACTCCAAAATACATTCATGATATAACTGATGATGTCATCTGTCCGGCCTCCAAAATAACCACTCACCATGCCAATGACAGCACCTATGGTGATGGATATCAGCACAGCAAGCAATCCGACAAATAGGCTGTATCGGATGCCCAAGATGATGCGGTCGAGAAGGGATCGGCCAAATAAATCAGTGCCCAGCCAAAAAGTACGATGTTGGATTCCAGTCTTTTTGAGTTGTTGATCTACATCGTTTCTATTAAGATCGACCTGATTGCCGTCTTCAAGAGTTATTTGATACACGTTTTCATGCTGAGCTATTTGAATGGCTTTGTCACCTAAGAGCCATTTGGCCTTGTGGATCGTGATGGGTGCAACTTTTGAAGTAGGAGTTTCCCCATCATACGGATAATATGTCAGGCTGTCTCGGCTGATATGGTATTTGTCCACCGGAATAAAAAAATACTTGTTTGTGCGCCCATTTAATAGAAAATTAAAAAAAGATGTTGGCGGAATATCTTGTGGCTTGGGGATGGCGACGAGATCGATGGCAAAGCCCGGTTTTTTTAATCCAATACCGGTAATTTGCTCATTGATATCAGGCGTCTTGTCTCCCGTAAAGAGGTATGCAAAGGTCGCTAATACAGTACAAAAAAGAATAAATCCCAGAGCTATAGTTCTTGGTTTCTCTTTGATAAACTGTTTAAATAAGCCCGGTTGGCTCGACATATCGGCAAATTATGAGGTAAAATAACGAATAACTTATAAGATTTTCATGTCAAGCCCAATTTTTTTAAGACAAAAGGTATTCCATTTTCGCCAAAAAGACCATCAAAAACTATTGTAAAGCCTTCATTTTGCTATCGAAGACTTTTATTTTATAAAAATGATCTTTCCTATGATGCCTTGTGGATTCTCTTTGTTGAGTGTTGTCGTGCCAAGGACATAATATACGCCTGAAGCGACACGGCGACCATTGAAATCCTTACCATACCATATTGCTTGCCCCCCTTGTGACATAGTTTCAAAAAGTAACTTGCCATTGATGTCTGCTATTTTAACATTGGAGTCATGCGCAAGTCCTTGGATTACCACAGGACCTTCATAGCCAGGGCGTACAGGATTGGGATATATGGTAAGTGAGGCTTCGTGATAGGGCTTGCCGATTGATGCATCGGTACGGTACATCTGTATTCCGGCACTGGTACCGATATACACAATTCCTTTTTCTTTATCTATTTCCAATACCCTTACATTGTTGTCTGAAAGCGGTGAATTTTCCCTTGTCAGATGGAGAACTACTTCATCGACAGAGGGATTTGTTACATAAATACCATTGTTGGTGCCTATCCACTTTCTACCGGCTCCATCTTCAGTGATGACATTGACTTGTTGTCCATATAGAAATGGTCCTAAGTCTCCCTCATCTTGGATAATGGGAAATTTTGTTTCACAATTGCTTCCGCCTTCGAAAACCTCCGATCCACAATCTATGACAAATAATCCGGAAACTGTGCCGACCCATATCCTGCCATTGGTATCGGAATAAATACACTTGGGAAGAATATTTTGTTTTTCAAAACTCGAATAAATAGGTAATAAAGTCCAACGATCATCGGAAGAGACAAAGGTGTTTTTTCCGGGATCATAGACGATGATGCCGCGCGATGGTTCTACACACCACAAGTATTCGTTGATAGGATCTATAGCAAATTGAATTAACTTGATGACGCCGTAATTGTTGGCAAAGCCTTTATCCGTGCCGTCTTCACCACGGACATAGATACAAGTGGGACTCAATACATTGGTAGCCCAAAGGTTTCCCTTGCTATCGAAAGCCACGTCACTCACGCGGGTGGCATAGGGGTCTCCCGGAGCTGTTTGGAGTGCTGAGTTAGAGGCGTCGTAAATCCTTCGCTCGTCACCCTTGATGGATATCAGCCCATTGATATATGAGCCGATAGCCAGTTCGCCGGTATTTTCTTGATAAGCAAATGAAGACATGTCTGATATCGGTTTTGGAAATGCAAAAAACGGGTCGTTGTATTGGTTTTGTATCGTCCAGAAGCCATCTTTATAGGTGAAAAGCCCTTGATTGTTGTTCACTCCTTGGTAGATCGGACTATGCGCTCCAGGTGATACATACAGGGCTTCTTTGTTTTTTAACATGGCTTCTACGTCATCAGACCATGGGGAATATCGGTTGAGATCAATTATTCCGGCCGTCATCTCCGGGAGATTAATATACCTGAATCCGTGATAACTGTCTGCCAGCCAAAGCTTGTTTCCCACCTCAATGGCGTATTGTAAGTTGGCATTTTTACTTCGATCGTAATCCACACTTTGTAAGTCTGCATTATATAAAGCTATTTCGCCAATACAATTTTTATTTTCCAGCTCGTCCGCATTACAACTGCCGCCTATCATCAGAAAGCCATTACCGGCATTGAGATAAGCTACACTTTGAATTGTCTTTAAAGTGTCGATTTTTGCGGTTGTGCCATCGTTATTGATTCTGTATAATTTTTTATTAAATGTACTATATACGTTGCCCTGGAAAGTCGCCAAACCTTTGAAGTTTGGAGTGTTTCCCGATGGGGAACTGATCTCTGACCAGTTACCTATATAAGAAATATTAATATTGTCTTTTTGCTGAATGCTATAAAGCCTTTTATTGCTGACGATATACAGGCGGTCGCCCGCAGCGGTAAGCGCCTCCACGCCGCCTTCTGTTGAGAGCGTATTGGTAAAAACTTGATTGGCGGCGTCAAATTCTGTCATTCCGAATGAAAAACACAAATATATATGAGAGCCATTGACGACAGCCGCTTTAATTTCTTTATTCGGAACCAAAACATTGTTGTTTTTTATATCCTGAAAGTTGACAATATCTCGATTGCCGTCCATCAAGTCAAAGCTTCCATCATTGTAGTAAATCAACAATTGTCCGGCTTGGTCGATATATCTGATTTTGCTGATGTTGGAACCGGATAATCCATCTATGGTCGTCAAATGTTGTACGTCATCAGGGTTGGATTTGTTGATAAATACCAAACCGGATTTGGCATTATAAACAATATAATTGGGCGTTTCAGTGACATCATATCCCGAACGATAACTTTGCAGACTTGCCCAGTCATATATACCAAGGTCTTGGGCATGCAGGGAAAGGTTGATTACTATAAATAAATGTATAAAAAAAGACTTTCGCATATAAAACTGAATGTTATAAATAAGGCAACAAATTTAAAACGAAAAAAATAAGTAAAATTTGAATTATAAAAATAATACCTTGAGCCTCCAATGATGAATTTAAAGTGCATAAGTAATAAATATTGTATTATTTTTTCATTTATCTTCCTATTATCCGTCATTACGATACTTTTTTAACGAAAATACCGTCTGTATTATGGTACAAAGAAGAAATTTTATAAAAAATATGGCGATGGCCTCAGTCGCTTTGTCAAGCCCTGAATTATTCAACTCCAATATCTTTAGGGATACTTTTGTGTCTAATCGACCACCGCAGAAAAGCCGCAATTTCACGAGTGAAGAAGTGGAATCCGCCATAAAATCATTTCATGCCGGCGTAAAAAATAAAGAATTGGCATGGCTATTTGAAAATTGCTTTCCCAATACCCTTGATACTACGGTTGACTTTGAAATGATCGACGGCAAATCCGATACATACATTATCACCGGCGATATTGATGCCATGTGGCTCAGAGATAGTACTGCTCAGGTATGGCCTTATCTTACCTTGATGAAAAATGACAAGAATCTTCAACTGTTGATTGCGGGCGTCATCCGAAGGCAAACTAAGTTTATTCACATCGATCCCTATGCCAATGCTTTCTATAAAGATCCATCAAAAGTGGGTGAATGGAAAGATGATCTTACTGTAATGCGCCCCGGCGTGCATGAGCGCAAATGGGAGATTGATAGCCTTTGTTATCCCATTCGCTTAGCATATTCATATTGGAAAGAAAGTGGTGATATTTCACCTTTTGACCAAGGTTGGAAGGAAGGTATTCGTCTTACAGTACAGACTTTTAAAGAACAACAGCGGAAGGAAGGCGATGGGCCATATAAGTTCCAGCGCACTACTGCATGGGCAACAGATGGTGTTCCTATAGCTGGTTATGGTTATCCATGCAACAAAGTTGGATTGATTCATTCTATGTTCCGTCCCAGTGACGATGCGACTATTTTTCCTTTCTTGATTCCATCCAATTACTTCGCTGTAAAGGTATTGCGATACGCTGCCGAGATGGTTTCCGCTATTTTTTCTGACAAAGTCCTTGCTGCATCCTGTTTGACATTGGCTGACGAGGTTCAGGCTGCGCTTAATACCTATGCAACAACGCAACACGTGAAATACGGCAAGGTATATGCCTTTGAAACCAACGCTTATGGAAGCTACAATCTGATGGATGATGCCAATGTCCCCAGTTTGTTGTCATTGCCATATCTGGATGCGGTATCGGCGGATGATGCGACGTATCAGAGTACACGGCGTTATATCCTTTCGACCGACAATCCGTTTTTCTTTGAGGGGAAGGCTGGTTATGGCATAGGCGGTCCACATACCGGCATGGATATGATATGGCCGATAGGACTTGCAATGAGAGGCTTGACGAGTACTGATGACAAAGAAATTCGATCTTGTATCGTTCAATTGATGAATACCCATGGAGGTACGGGTTTTATGCATGAATCGTTCCACAAGGATGATGCAAGCCACTTTACCCGAAAGTGGTTTGCTTGGGCTAACACATTATTTGGAGAGTTTCTTTGGAAGACATTTAAGCAAAAGCCTTATTTGTTAGACCAAATTGATTGATATATCAGTACATCCTTTTTGGAATAATTGGACTATTACGAATATCCAATCCGTGTTAGATGTGTAGAAGTCAGGATGTTTGATTGTCTTTTATCCGTCCTAACTTAAAAAAAGCTCCAAGTAGTATCGATCTATTTGGAGCTTTTGCAGTAAAATGCAATTATTTCTTCTTTTTAGGCGAAATAAGTACACCCATCCGCTTTCCTTCTAATTTGGGTAATGCTTCGGCAGTCCCAAATTCTTCTAATTCCTTCATAAATTTCAAAAGGAGCAATTCGCCACGATCCTGAAAGACGATACTTCGGCCTCTAAACTGGACATAAGCCCTAACTTTGGCGCCTTCACCTAAGAAGTTACGAGCATGTTTTACCTTAAATTCAAAGTCGTGCTCATCCGTATTAGGTCCAAATCTTATTTCTTTAATGACAGTCTTTACCGTCTTTGCCTTGAGCTCCCGGTCTTTTTTCTTCTTATTATATAAAAACTTTTGATAATCTATTATCTTAACCACCGGAGGGACAGCATTTGGAGATATCTCCACTAAATCCATGCCTGTTTTTAGCGCCCAATCCAGTAACAAGGATGTAGAATAAATACCAGTTTCGACTTCATGCCCTGCTACTTCACTTATTTCGGTAAAGTCATCACCGATCAATCTCACCTCGGGTACTCTGATTTGTTCATTGATGCGAAATAGGGGCTTTTCTGCCACCCTTTCTACTCTTTCTCTTTTTGCCAAATTTAAAAATAATGTTTAAAAATATATGATTTCGTTTTGTCTTTGTAATGTACCCTCAAACGTATAGATACCGTCCTTTAGTTCCATTACTGAGAACAAAGGTAGTAGTTTTTTATCATTCAATGATTTATCACCATATTTTTTTTCAGAATATGACATAACGTTAATCCCAAATTCTGCAGTATAGGTTTTGAAAAACCGTATAGTGCTGATTATGATGGTTAATCCCGATGTGCGAACCGTTTCAATGGATTCTGTAAACCATTGATTTCGAGTCATAAATCGATTCCGCATTTGTCTAATGCGGAATTTGGGTTGATTATGACATTGTCCCATGCGATCGAAAGAATTACGAAGAATACAGTATTTTGGTTGTTTTTATATCCGTATTTTTGAAATTAATAATGCTGAAAAGCCTTTTCTTTACTGCCCTTCCATTGATTTGATGACGCATTGTAAATGAACAAAATAAGTACATGTTTTTCTATAGATAACTTCTTTTATTTTTAGGGATAATCAGTAAAATCCGAAATAAATAGGACGACTCACACAACCTAATTCAAATTTCTTCGTTCCTTATTCTGAAATAATAATCCTACTTTTGGGCTAATTTTTGACAACCGGCTTCATGACTGACTTGCAACTTTCTATTGGTACACCCTGGTGGTATATTGCATTATGCTTGCTTACCGGCATTGTATTTGCAACTTTATTGTATCGTAATTTCAACTTTGATCACCCATGGTCTCGATGGGCTCGACCCTTGTTGTTCTTATTGAGGGCGCTTGCTGTAGCTATCATTTGCTTTTTGTTACTCACACCGGTCTTAAAGCACTTTAGTTATGAGAAAGTCCTTCCTACCATAGTCATAGGTGTTGACCAGTCTATGTCAGTAGGCTATGCCTTGGGTGACAAGCAGAAAGATATTGCCCAAAGGGTGAATGACATAGGAGAAAAGTTGGGCAATGACTACCATGTGTTGTATCAATCCATAGGGGATGACATCAAAGGAGAGATATCGGATACCTTTAATCGTCCGGCGACCAACCTAAATCAATTTTTTCAGGGAATCAATGATGGTGGCGGAATCCAGTCTTTAGGAGCAGTGGTGCTCTTGTCGGATGGTATTTTTAATACCGGTGCCAGCCCTCTGTTTGAAGCTTCACGTATAAAGGCTCCCATATATACCGTTGCTGTGGGTGACACTACGCCACCGCGTGACCTCACAATACGCAATGTCCTCCACAATGAAATAGGCTTTTTGGACGATATCTCCAAGGTTCAAGTGGATGTTCAGGCTTTTCATCTGGAAGGCCGCTCCGCTATTGTAAACATAAGCCAAAGTGGTCAAGTCATCCAATCAAAACCCTTATCCATTCAGGGTAGTGATTTTTTTAAAACAGTAGAATTTGAACTGCCACTTAAAAAAGCCGGTTTGACAAAGTATGTTGTCCAAATTACCAACCTTCCCGGTGAAGCTACATTTACCAATAATATTCGGGAATTTTATATTGATGTCATCAATAGTAAGCTCAATATTGAAATGATTGCCGCTTCACCACACCCGGATATCGCCGCTATTAAATCAGTGATAGAAAAAAATAAAAATTATGACCTCCAAATACATTATCTCTATCAACCGGTTAAACTTCGTGAGAAAATAGACTTGCTCATTCTCTTTCAAGTCCCTACAACCAATAGCTTTAATCAGGCTTTTAATACCCTTTGGAAAACTATTCAAAACAAGCCTTTGCCGACCTTGTTTTTTCTGGGTGGGCAAAGTGATGTCGTTGGTTTTAACAGAATTCAGAAAGAACTGAATATTTCGGGCGGACAAGGTAGCATCAATGATGTATATCCTATCCTTCAACCCAATTTCCTTTCTTTTGAGGTAAAAGATAGCTGGAAGTCAGGTATCCTCTCATTTCCACCCTTACAAGTGCCATTTGGAAGTTTCATAGCCGGCGTCAATACACAGATATTAATGAACCAGCGTATTGGTAGGGTAGAGACGAAGTATCCTCTATGGCTCATCGGTCAAAACGGCCAAAATAAAGTTGGCGTCATCGCCGGAGAAGGTCTGTGGCGCTGGAAATTGAATGAAACAGCAAAAACCGGAAAGTCTGACGTTTTTGATGACTTGTTGAATAATACGATGCGCTTGCTAGCGACAAGAGAAGATAAGAGAAAGTTTAAATTGGCGACAAATGAACGCTCTTATGAGATCAATAGCAATATTTTGTTTAGTGGTGAGCTTTACAATGACAATTACGAGCTTATTAATACGCCCGAAGTCAATTTATCGGTAAAAAATGCATCCGGCAAGGAATTTACCTATATACTTGACCGCACAGAAAAGGCGTACAAGTTGGATATCGGACGATTGCCCGCCGGCGAATATACTTATCGGGGCAAAGTCCATTATCAAGGAAAAGATATGGTTTCAGATGGTAGTTTTACAGTGAAAGCAGCAGATAAAGAGATGTATGATTTGGTGGCTGACTTCGGTACATTAAGGCAAATAAGCGAAGATTCTAAAGGTAAATTTTTGAAAGTTGCCGACTTGGATAAGTTGGTTGATCTCATTCAATCCAATGACAGTATAAAACCAATCCTCAAAAACAATCGAAAGACCGACCCTCTGATCAACATTAAATGGATTTTTGGTCTTTTGGCATTGCTCTTATCGACCGAGTGGGCATTGCGTAAGTATATGGGAAGGTATTAAAATGGATTTCGGCAAACTTTCAGACATAAGTAAAGTTGACTTTTCCTTGCCTCAAGAAGATCGGTTTTATTTCGAGGGAAAAGAGGAAGAATCCATCCAAATATTGCTGGGCGCTCCCGGCTGGTCTGTACCTAAGTGGAAAGGTGTCTTGTATCCGCGAGGCACACAATCATCTGACTTTGGAGTCTATTATAGCCAACAGTTTGCAACCATTGAGTTTAATCCCAAACTCCGCTTAATTTCCTGCTTAATTTTTAAAAAAAGTGGCACGGATGCATACTGTGTCGTTTTTTTTATCTATATTTGAGCTACCTAAATAAGTTGCTTATGTATTTACCAGAATGGGTTCA
>JAGPCT010000060.1 GCA_018057925.1 Saprospiraceae bacterium | reverse complement strand
GGATGCAGCGTAATTGGCTTGACCTGTATTGCCGAATACCCCAACTACAGAACTCATGTTGATGATACTCCCACCTGTTCGTAACATGGGTTTAATAGCAAATTTAGTTAGGTTAAATACTGATTTTAGATTAACATCCATGACACTGTCCCACATTTCTTCTGTCATTCTTAATAGTAATCCATCCTTTGTTATTCCGGCATTGTTGACTAAAATATCTATTTTGCCGAAATCCGTTAACACATCTTTAATCAACTGCTCGGCAGCTGTGATGGAAGCGGCATCAGACTGATAGGCTTTAATCTTTGTCTTAGATGATAACTCCGATACGAGTTTTTCTGAACTGGATGCAGAAGATGCATAAGTGAATGCAATTTCAGCTCCGTGATCTGCAAATAACCTGACTATGGAACTACCAATGCCTCTTGATCCTCCCGTGATGATAGCTGTTTTTCCTTCTAATAGCTTCATTTTATAACTAATATTTTTGTAAAAATCAATAAATTTCTTTCATTCAGGATATGCCCGGATTCGGCATTAAAAGTTTTGAAAAACTGTATAGTGCTGATTTTGAGGGAATCCTTATTCGCTTATCGTTTGTCGATTCAGCATTTTCTAATGCGGAATTTGGGATAAATATAACCGTACCTATTCTATTTTAGCATATTTTAAGGATATTATTTTAACTTGAATTCAGCAATATAGGTTTTTCAATACCGATAAGTACTGGTTTTAATGGGCATCCCGATGTAAGCATCGTTAAACTCGAATTCATATTAAAGGCAAAATATTGTTGTTAAGAAATATATTGCTAACTGTTTATTGTGTTGAAATTCAAATAATCACGAATTAATATATTTACAAATATTTGATAAACAACTTGTTACGATTAAGTTAGATGTAATTCCACTTAAAGACAATATCTTTGCCTATTATTTTTATATAAGTTAAATCAATAAAAAAAATAACAAAAGATCTGACAAAACTTGTAGTAATCGTCTTTCTACTATTTTTTAAACAAGGAATCTACAAAGGCTCTTTTATTAAAGACTTGTAATTGGTCAATTCTTTCACCAACGCCTAAATAGCGAATTGGTATTTTGAATTGATCGGAGATGCCGATAGCGACACCACCTTTGGCAGTTCCATCTAATTTAGTAAGTGCAAGCGCAGTGACATCGCTACTTTGGGTAAAATGTGTTGCTTGTTCAATAGCATTTTGTCCGGTTGAAGCATCCAAAACAAGTAGAACATCATGAGGTGCGCCTTCTAATCTTTTGCCGGCTGATTTTTTAATTTTGGACAATTCATTCATAAGGTTTACTTTGGTGTGGAGGCGACCAGCAGTATCAATAATACACACATCGCATTGGTTCTTTACGGCATAATCAACAGATTCGTAAGCGACTGCCGCTGGGTCTGCATTCATACCTTTGGAATAGAAATCACATCCTACACGGTCTGCCCATATTTTTAGCTGATCTACTGCTGCCGCCCGAAATGTGTCACCTGCTCCAAGCACCACTTTATAACCCTTGTTTTTAAACTGGTAAGCAAGTTTGCCTATGGTTGTAGTCTTTCCGACTCCATTAACTCCTACGACAAAGATAACATAAGGTCGGACTGACGGCAATTCAAAGTCATCCAGCTCGACCGTATTGTTGTCCGTCAACAGCTGCATGATTTCCTGACGAAGGATTTCTTCTAATTCATTACTATTGAGGTATTTATCTCTGGCTACTCTCTCTTCTAACCGATTGATAATTTTAACCGTGGTATCTATTCCGACATCTGAGCTAATAAGAATGGATTCCAATTCATCTAATACTTCTTCATCCACCTTTGACTTACCGGCAACGGCTTTGGTGATCTTAGAAAAAAAAGATTCCTTGGTCTTGGTCAGACTGTTATCTAAATCTTGTTCTTTATCTTTTGAAAAAAACTTATTAAAAAAACTCATAATATAATCAATTGAGAAGCTATTGAAATGTAAAAATAATCAGGTTTTAAGTAAAAAAAATGAAGATAAGGATAAAAAACAAAAAGGCTTCCTCCTATAAACGGGAAAAAGCCTTTTTATTTAAAATCAGAAAGAACGATTAATTAAAGAAGTCCTTAGCCTTGTCTTTGTGTAACATAGTTTCTTTGTAAGAATATACACCGGTGACAGGGTCTTTAACTGATTTGATAACTTTCACAAAGTCACGACCAGATCCCATGTTGGCCGCACGTTGTGAAGTTTTAGCGTTTTTTGATACCTTCTTAGCCATGATAAATTATTTTATTTCTTTGTGGATAGTCATTTTTTTAAGTACAGGATTAAATTTCTTTAATTCCATACGGTCAGGAGTGTTTTTCCTGTTTTTTTCGGTTACATAACGAGAAGTTCCTGGAAGACCGGTTGCTTTATGCTCAGTACATTCCAGAATTATTTGTATTCTGTTACCTTTGCTTTTCTTTGCCATAGTTCAATTAATTTTGGAATGAATCAATAATAAATGTTAATCGTATCGCCTGTGTTGCCCAACTTTTTAAGATAAGTTGAAATTCCAAGCTTGTTGATGGAGCGTATTGCACTGGTAGATACTTTCAATGTAATCCATGCATCATCTTCAGGGATATAAAATTTCTTTTTCTGAAGATTCGGAAGGAATCTACGTTTGGTCTTTCTGTTAGAGTGTGACACATTGTTGCCCGTTATTGGCCTTTTTCCTGTAAGTTGGCAAACTTTTGACATGACTTTTTATGTTTATATTCGTTCTTGTTTATTATTCGTGACCTCGGCAGGATTCGAACCTGCAACCTTCTGATCCGTAGTCAGATGCTCTATCCAATTGAGCTACGAAGCCTCTGATTTTTTTCAGAGTGCAAAGGTATGATTAGTTTTTGGATAAAAAAAGACTTTTCTTTAATATATTTAGATATTTTTTCTATGTAATTGTATCATCTTGTTAATTTCATTTGCACACTGAAGTTTATTACATTTATATCCTATTTTTAAATATTGTTTTAATCATATGAATATCAATCCGATATGTTGTTGTTATGTATGCATCTTATGCCTTTGTTTCAGTTAATCGATTGAAAGTTTTTAATATCTTATACCAAATTGATTTATAAATTAGTCCAACATATTTTGGTATTCCCGAAAAGTCTGGATTTCTTAAAATCAAAATGCTCCCAATAGTTCTCGGGATGATAGCCATATAGGGCAATGTAATTGGATTATTACGAATATCCAATCGGTATTATTAAATAGTAACAAAAGAATTGCTTAACTTTGCACGCAAAATAATAAAAGATGATTAGGATTCTTGTTAATGACGGTATTGAAGCCGATGGCAAAATGCTTTTGGAAGAGGCGGAATATGAAGTGGATACCAATAGAGTAGATCAAGCTGATTTACCCAAAGTTCTCCCTCAATATGATGTGATTATTGTACGAAGTGCAACCCAAGTTCGCAAGGATCTCATTGACCAATGCCCTAATTTGAAAGTCATAGCTCGTGGCGGTGTCGGCATGGATAATATCGACGTTGATTATGCCCGGAGCAAAGGCATAGCTGTAATAAACACGCCTGCTGCATCAACTCGATCAGTTGCTGAATTAGCAATGTCGCATATTTATGCATTATCCAGACATATCCACCATTCTAAGGCTGAAATGGTTAGTGGTAAAAGTGATTTTAAAAAGCTAAAATCTTCTTTTTCTAAAGGTCGCGAATTGGCTGGTAAAACAATGGGTATTATCGGATTCGGACGCATTGGTCAAGAAGTTGCAAAGTTGGCAATGGGTGCCAATATGCGCATATTACCGTATGACCCCTTTGTTGAAGAGACTACCTTGAATTTTAATATTTTTGGCAATGATAATCTAAATCTTGCGCTTAAAATCCGAACCATTGACAAAGATTATTTAATAAGAAATAGTGATTTTATTACACTTCATTTGCCTTTCTCTGACGGAAAACCCATTATCGGTGCTGAAGAAATATCCAACATGAAAGATGGTGTAATGTTAATCAATTGTGCAAGAGGTGGCGCTATTGACGAAGATGCCTTATTAGAAGGTTTATTATCCGGAAAAATATACGGTGCTGGTTTGGATGTATTTGAAAATGAACCAAATCCTCGCAAAGATCTTTTGGAGCATCCAATGGTTTCTGTATCGCCACATATTGGAGGTTCAACACAGGAAGCTCAATCTAAAATAGGTATTGAGCTGGCCGATCGAATTATTACATATCTTGAGTCAAGATCATAAAATTTAAATAAGGAGGATTGTTGAGTGTCTCATTCATCAAATAATCATAATTCCAATAATATTACATCAATGCCGGATTGTATTGAGGTGATTGATGCTTATGAGCATAATTTGAAGCATATTGACGTTTCTATTCCGCGTGATAAGTTGGTTGTTGTGACGGGTATAAGTGGAAGTGGAAAATCGAGCTTAGCCTTCGACACAATCTTTGCTGAAGGTCAAAGACGTTATATAGAGACTTTTGATAATTATACACGCATGATGGTTGGTGGGCTTGAGAGGCCTGCAGTTGAAAAGATCAATGGTCTTTCTCCTGTTATATCTATTGAACAAAAAACAACCGGTTGGAATCCTCGTTCTACCCTTGGCACAGTGACAGAAGTGTATGACTTGCTTCGCTTGCTGTTTGCCCGTACTGCCGATGCATACTCGTATATCAGTGGAAAAAAAATGGTGAAATTTTCCGAAGATGAAATTATTGATGCGATCGTTCAGGAGATGAAAGGGAATTCAGTTCTTGTATTAGCTCCTATTGTCAAAGGGCGTAAGGGTCATTATAAAGAAGTTTTTGATCAAGTTAGAAAACAAGGATATTCCAAGGTTCGTATTGATGATGTAATTACACCGATTACTCCAGGAATGCAGGTGGATAGGTACAAAATCCATGATATCGAGCTGGTAATTGATAAACTCACCGTTTCAGACGAGAATTTGCAACGTTTGATTTCTTCTGTGCGTTTGGCCCTTAAAATGGGTGATGGTATTGTGTTTATACTAAATTCGGAGAATAACGTCATTCGGTTATTTAGCAGGCATTTAGCTGATCCGGAGAATAAACTGTCCTATGAAGAGCCTAATCCAAACACCTTTTCATTCAATTCGCCATACGGCGCATGCCCGGATTGCCTGGGGCTTGGTCAAATGATTGAAGTGGATCTGGAAAAAATATTTCCTGACAAGTCAGTGACAATCAATAAAGGCGGGATTGCACCGTTGGGTTTGCCTCGCAATACTAGTTATTTCGATCAGTTACAAGATATTGCTAAAAAATATAAATTTACTTTCGCAAGTTCAATCCATAATATTCCGGAAGCAGCGATGCACGAGATACTTTATGGCTTAAAAGGTAGTGATTCGAATGCCTCCTTCTTTGCTCCTGGACAAAGTAATTATGATTTGAAAGGTGCGGGGCTGATAGAAATGATTCGTTCTTGCTACTTAGAGCCTACAAATGAAAGGATGAGGTTGTGGGCTGAAGATTTTATGTCTATGCGGGAATGTAACTCGTGCCATGGTGACAGACTTAAAACTATTTCTTTAAATTATAAAATTGCGGATAGAAATATTTCTGAATTAAGTCGAATGTCTCTGACAGAGTTAGGACAATGGTTTGCTGATCTTGATCCCTTATTGGACGAACGACAAAGGCTTATCGGTAAAGATGTAGTCAAAGAAATTTCAATGAGAATCCATTTTCTCAACCATGTAGGTTTGGGTTACCTATCTCTCGACAGAAGCGCACGTACGTTGTCAGGTGGCGAGTCTCAGCGTGCCCGGCTGGCAAACCAAATAGGCACACAGCTTTCCGGCGTGTTGTATATTCTGGATGAACCCAGTATTGGCTTACACCAAAGAGACAACCATCAACTGATAACGGCTTTGCAGGAGCTCGTGAAAATAGGCAATACCGTTATGGTGGTCGAACACGATAAAGATATCATGCTTGCCTCTGATTATATCATAGATATAGGTCCGGGCGCAGGAAAAATGGGCGGAGAAATAACCGGTTCTGGCAATTTACAAGAATTTATTAAACTAAATAGTACAACCTCTAATTATTTGTCAGGACGAGAAAATATTGAAGTCCCGGCATCAAGAAGACCGGGAACAGGGAAAATACTCTCTCTTTTTGGTGCTACAGGTAATAATTTGAAAAATATTGACCTATCCATACCGTTGGGTAAATTAATCATGATAACAGGAGTCTCGGGGAGTGGAAAGAGCTCTTTGATAACAGAAACACTGTATCCTATCTTAAGAAAACATTTTTATCATAGCTATGGTAAGCCACTGCCATATAAGTCGATAGAAGGTCTGGAGCATTTAGATAAAGTAATTGAAATAGATCAAGCGCCCATCGGTCGTTCTCCTCGGTCCAATCCGGTAACATACATCAACGTCTTCACTGAAATTAGGAATATTTTTGCAGGCTTACCGGAATCCAAAATCAGAGGTTACAAAGTAGGACGATTCTCATTTAATGTAGCTGGAGGTAGATGCCCTGTATGTGAAGGGGCAGGAACTAAAGTTATTGAAATGAACTTTCTTCCCGATGTTCATGTACAGTGTGAAGGATGTCGAGGAATGCGCTATAATAAAGAGACACTTGAGGTTTTGTATAAAGGTAAATCCATCGGTGATGTCCTACAGATGACAGTAGAGGAAAGTGTTGAATTCTTTCAGCATGTTCCCAAAATATTTCGCAAATTAAAAACACTCCAAGATGTAGGCTTGGGTTATATATCCCTTGGTCAGCAAAGTACGACCTTGAGTGGTGGTGAAGCCCAAAGAATAAAGCTTGCCGAAGAACTTTCCAAAAAAGATACCGGAAAGACGATGTATATTTTGGACGAACCGACTACAGGTCTTCATTTTAGTGATATCAAGCAATTGCTTTCCGTATTGAATTCACTTGTAAATAAAGGTAACTCTGTGGTCATAATCGAACATAACATGGATATGATCAAATCAGCGGACTATGTGATAGATATTGGTCCCGAAGGTGGCTCAGGAGGTGGTCAGATAGTAGCTGTAGGGACTCCCGAAGAAGTTTCAGTCAATCCAAATAGTATAACAGGCCGTTATTTAAAGGAGGAACTTTTGCAAAATAAGATTTAGGTTAACCCGAGTTCAGCAGTATAAGTTTTGCCAAAAGAATAGTTTTTATTGACTAGGGATGTCCCCATTTGAGAATCGTTACCGCATCATACTTTTATATAATTTGGGTCAAAACCTTTTTTCCCATTTTTCAATATTCCAATCTTCGATACTTTCTTTTGATTGTGGTTGTTTTAGTTCATCTGAAATATCCTCAAATTCAGCATATTCTTGAGTAATACCCGATTGAGATTCAAATGTTTGTCCGCCTTGTTGCATTGTTTCTATCCTTTTTGACAAAATTGCATTGAATAGCATTCCGACCATTGAAAAAGGAAGCAATAACAAAGATATTGCCGCACTCAGCGTTCCGGTTAACGGTTGTTGCTTAATGTTAATCCAAATATTCCGAAAGTATTGGAATAAAACTTCTTTTTTATAATATAATATTGCCAATGCCAGAAACGGAATCAGGCAAAGGAGGAATATATATATGTATTTCACCAAAGAAAACAAGAAGTATCCAAATATTATAAGTAATAATAAACTAAAAATCGAGGGAATTTTAAAAGAAAATGATTTTTGCATGACATTTATTTCTTAAAACTACAACATATTAATTCGTGATAAGATTGCAAGTTAATTTGATTTTAGATAAATGAATGTAC
This sequence comes from Saprospiraceae bacterium, assembly GCA_018057925.1. Lineage (GTDB taxonomy): Bacteria > Bacteroidota > Bacteroidia > Chitinophagales > Saprospiraceae > Parvibacillus. Next base: position 6,467 of record JAGPCT010000060.1, on the reverse strand, counting down.
TTTAAAGACAAAATACCAATAAATAAGTACTTAAAAAGTATTTAAAACCATAAGAAAGAGCATTTTGATAATATTGTGTTTTTCCCTTTAAAAAATATTATTTGAGTGTTAACCATAATTAGCAGAATGCATTAAACTATGTGAGAAATAGAAAAGAATATAAATAAATTTTCAAAATATTGTTTGGTTAATGCAGCGAAATTAAATTGTTATGACTCTATATTAAAGAATATTTGCAATTTATAACTTGTTAAGGTATAAAATATATATCTTTGTTTTCATTTTATTTATTTACTAATTACTTTTGACGTTGAGAAGAATTTTACTAAGTGTTTTTTTGTTAACTTCCTTTTGTGCTTTTTCACAACACGCCATTACCGAGATAGATCCTTATGCTAAGAAGATCGATCCTACTGAAAGAAAACACGCTAGAGCAGGATGTAATCCGGCACTTACCATTGAGCCGGCATTTGATTGTTTTACGGCTGCTCAATCTGCTGTTAATGGTACCGGAACTGGATTTGTATGTGATTTAGAAGGATTTTGTATAAACACTGGCGATGTGCCACAATTAAATCCACCGATTCCTTTCTGTTCTTCTAATTCAGTACTCAACAACCCAATATGGTTTTCTTTTATTGCTGATGCGACGGGTATTTTAGATATTGATGTGTTGCCAAGTGGATGTTCAGGAGGTATTCAATGGGCTTTATATGATCAGTGTGGAAATTATATGTCTGCCGTGGCTTGTCAAAGTAATCCGGTTTTGCCTGCCGATCAACCGTTTAATATTTTTGTTTCTCCTACCAATCCGGGTGGAACTTATTATTTAGTCATAGATGGTGCTAATGGTGCATCTTGTAATTATGAATTTCATGTTAATGACGGTATTTCTCCGATTGAAGTTGGAAATCCTATAGGAACAAATCTTACAGGCAATACAAATATTTGTGGAGGTGCTACAGTCAATTATTCTTTTCCCGGTATCCAATATGGGACAGATTATCATTGGGTATTGCCTGATGGTTCAACGAAAGATTCTGAGGGGCCAAGTACTTCAGTAACATTTCCGGAAGGTATGACCCCCGGAGTATATCAACTATGTGTGACGGCATCGAATGACTGCGATCCAAATACGGATGCAGTGCCAATTTGTTGGGATATAACAATAGGTGAAGAACCAATATTGGATGAGTACGGTGAAGTGTGCCCGGGAGATACATATTACTTTAGAGGCGGAAGTTATCCGGCAGGTGACTATTCTTTTAATTATTTGGGACCCACAGGGACAAGTTGTGATACCACTATCAATTTACACGTTACAAATTTTACATTGACAACAACACCCGATCAGCAGATTTTTGTCTGCCCTGGTGAACAGTTTGCTTTTATTTCTGGTATTCCTGTACAAGTAGGGACAAACGCCAATCCACTTACTTTTACGGATAAAAACGGTTGTGATAGTTTAGTCAACTATTATGTCAATGAGTTAGAAGCGTATGGTGCAATAGGAGCGGTCCCTGCGTCTTTGCCATGTGGAGGGAATGCATTTTCAACCTTGACATTAAGTCCTGATTGGGGATTCTTTACAGTTGATTCTTATGGAGTCGAATGGTTTGATGTTAATAATATGTCTCTGGGTACCGGAAATTCAGTTAATATCAATAACCCCGGTTATTATTATGCAAAGGTAACATGGTATAAGGTTAACAATTTATTGCCGGGAACGGATGTCATGCCGACAACAATACTATGCGAGAAGTTATTTGACATAACGATACCGGCGGAGAATTCAGTCTTAACTGCGCCTGTTGCGACGGGGCCGACGGTATTGTGTGCGGGAGTATCGGGTACATTTCAGACGGACATACAATTAGGTGCTACGTCGTATAGTTGGGAGCATACAGGTGGAAATGTTACAGGAGGAGGTAATCAAGATAATATTAGTTTGAAGTATGATGTACCGGGGATGTATGAGATATGTGTGAATGCAGTTGATGCCTGTGGTCCGGGGCCACAGAGTTGTTTTCAGATACAGGTGGTGCCATCAGCGGTAGTGAGTATGGAGAGCAATCATGCGGTGTGTGGAGTTGGCGATAGTCTTCGTGCGGTAATTGGACAGGTACCGAATGTCAATGATCCATTGATGCAGTATTTGTGGACGGTAGTATCGGGACCTGATGTTAGTGGGGTAGTATTTAGTGCTGGCAACAAGCCGAAGACAGCGGTTACGGTGGTTCAGCCGGGATTATATACGTTTTATTTTTCGGCGGATTATAATGGACAGGGCTGTGGAGAGACGGATTCGATAAAGGTAACATTTGAGAAGGCGTTGGAGTTGACGTCACAAGACATACAGGCATGTAATGATGTAAATCAGCCATTGCCGAGTGTAATCAGTTTGGATACGTTGTTGACGAGTAATGGGGTGAGTTATACGGGGACGTGGACGTTTAAAGGGGGACCTGGGACACCGGGTGGAGTATTGCCTATACAGGATTATACAGGGATGACGCAGACGGGAGTATATACGTATCAGTATGTATCGAATAAGACGGGCGTGTGTGAGCCCGATACAGTAGAGGTAAAGATAGATTTGACAAATTGTATATGTCCACCGTTGAGCATCAATAGCGATGGCGGGACGACGTGTAATGATAATGGTAGTGTAAATCTGAATACATTGATACAGGGCGGCACGGGAGCTGGCAGTTGGTCTGTAACGAGCCAGCCGGGTGGCGGCAGTGCGAGTATAGCTGGGGGAGTAGTGGATTTTGGTAGTCAGCCGATGGGTTCGTATGTATTTACATATAAGTTACAAGATACGTTAGCGGGATGTCCAAGCAAGGCAATAACGACGGTCAATGTAGTACCTGCACCACAGGCTCAATTAAAGCCGGCAGAGCAGGCATGCAATAGCAATTTTTCACCGGATTATGTGAATGAGGTGGACTTTGATACGTTGATAGTGAGTGGATTGACCAATGGAGTATGGGCATATAGTGGAAGCGGAGTAGATCCGGGGAGTGGGTCATTTCATCCGAAAGACTTCAATGGGGCGACACCGGGGACATATGAGTATAGTTATACGGTAAGTGGGGATGCGAGTTGTGATCCGGTGACGTATAAGATCAACATAGTTGTAGAGGATTGTAAGTGTCCATCAGTAGCGATAACGCCGTTTGCCTCATTTTGTAATACGACAGGAGTAATTGATTTAACAACATATAAGGTAACGACAAAGCCAGGGAAGTGGCATTTTGAGAGTGGTCCGGTGGGGAGCACAGCTACAATAACAGGGGATAAGATGTTCAATGGTACGGGAAGTGCGTATGGGACGTATGTGGTATATTATAAGTTGGATGAAGCAGTACCGTTGGGATGTGAGGATACGTCGCAGATGATAATAAGATTGGATAGTACGGCAAATGCGGGGATAGATGGGACGATAGGGTTGTGTGAGGATTATCAAGGCAGTATTGATTTGGATACGGTGTTGACACAGCAGCAGGGTGGCGGAGTATGGGTATATACAGGGTCAGTGGGCATAGGCAGTTCATTTAATGCGACGACGGGGCAGTTGAATATGGGGGGGCTTCCGCAGGGATTGGGATATACATTTAATTATACAGTAAGCAGTCCATTGAAGTTGTGTCCGGATGATAAGTCAACGATAACGGTAGATAAGAATGTATTACCGCAGTCGGATGCGGGCACAGATGGATATATAGATTGTGTTACGACCACGGTCAGTATAGGTGGTAGCGGGACATCATCGGGAACTGACTATACATACGAATGGATAAATAAAGTAACGGGAACGGTATTGGGCACGACATCAACGATATCGGGATTGCAGGATGCAGGCACGTATGAATTGATAGTTACGAATACGAAGACGGGATGTGAACAGCGAGATGAGGTTGTAGTAACGAAGGACAATGCGGCGATAAGTGCGATAAACTATACGGTAGATAGCATTAGTTGTTATAATAAGGGGGATGGACAGATACAGATAGTGGGGATAGATGGGGGTACGCCAGCCTTCAGTTATGCATTAGATGGCAGTAATTATAGTACACAGACAGATTATAGCAATGTAGGGCCGGGCAATCACATACTGCGGGTCACGGACGTGAATGGCTGTAAGTATGAGGTGCCGATATATTTGGATAATCCGAAGGAGGTAACAATAGAGTTGGGACAAAATACGGTGATACCGGAGGGGGATGTTGTGACGATAGTACCAGATGTTGAGATAGGCGTTAATGGCGGGGTGATAAACTGGATATCCAATCCACCGGGGACGAATTGTAATAATTGTGATGAGTTGACGGTAAAACCATTATATACGACGACCTATATAGCTACGGTAAGTGACAAGAATGGCTGTAGTTCGACAGACTCGTTGGAGGTACGAGTAAAGAGTGTGATACGAGTGTTCATGCCAAATGTAATCAGTCCGAATAATGATGGGGTGAATGATGTGTTTTATGTACAGTCAGATAGGAATGTACAGCGAGTGAAAAGCATGACGATATACAATAGGTGGGGGGATGTCCAGTATTCTATTAAGGATGTACCGCCAAATGAGGAGGGGTATGGCTGGAATGGCAGATATGGAGAGCAGCGGGCCAATACGCCGGGAGTCTTTGTGTATCAGGTAGTATTGCTGATGCGAGACGGAAGAGAAATAGTCTATAAAGGCGATATCACCGTCGTAAGATAAAAATTTTAATAGGAGGAAAGAGCTTAAACTTACTTGTTCTTTCCTCTTTTTTATATATTATTACAAGAGGGAAAACTCAGTTCATAGCATAGATATACTTAAACAGTTTTTTACATAACTCTTTCAGCCTTACAGAAATATAATATAATGCAAAAAATAATATTAATATTCTTCGCTTTTTTTATCTTCTCTATTGAAATATACTCTCAATGTAATCCGGATTTAGATATTACGCCAGGGCAAGAATGTGCGACAGCGCCATTTGTTTGTGATTTAGATGGATATTGTGCAAATATGCAAATGGGAAATTGGGGCGGCAACCAAGTTTTTTGTAATGGAAGTTGGACATTGCAAAACCCCAATTGGTTTGCTTTTGTAGCAAATAGTACAACAATAGACATAGAAGTCGCATTAAGTGATTGTACAGGTGGACAATTAAGTGTTCAATGGGGGCTTTATAATCAGTGTACCAACTTGTTGAGTGCATTGCAATGTAATGGGTCTGGAGTAGGCAGTGGAGGCGTGATAAGTATAATTTATCCGAATGCTGTTCCGGGAACTGTGTATTATATTGTTTTAGATGGTACATCAGGAGCGATATGCCATTATGAAGTCAATGTAAATTCAGGCATTGGAACAACGCTCGTTGCTCCGGCTGTTATCACTGATTTATCCGGAAATGCTGAAATATGTGTTGGTGCTTCCGTTAATTATTCCTTTCCCGGATTTGGCTTTGCTACTGAATATACTTGGACTTTGCCATCAGGTGCAACAGTTACAAGTTCTGGACCATCGGTTACGGTTAATTATTCCGGCATTGCACCGGGAGACTACCAGATATGTGTGACCGGAACCAATGAATGTGATCCGGTTGGGCAAAATCTATGTTGGCCAATTACTGTCAATCCTAAGCCTGAACTTTCTTTTGTTGGCGAAGCATGTCAAGGGAAAACATATCGATTTAGAGGCTCTGATTATCCTCCCGGAAGTTACAATTTTACCTCCAATGGTCCACCGGGCACCAGTTGTGATACAACGATACAGTTAATAGTTGATCCACTTTATCCCACCTATGGACCTGACCTGAATGTATATATTTGTCCGGAAGATTTATATGCTTTTATTGATGGCGTACCATATTCTGCAAGTCAGGCAGCCAATGTGGTGACTTATGTCAATTCAAGAGGTTGCGACAGTTTGGTCAATTATTATGTCAATAATGTTAAATTGACCGGCAATATTGTTGCTGTACCTGCCTCACTACCTTGTGGTGGATCCTCAACTTCTACTTTGGCGTTGAGCCCTAGTTGGGACTTTCCTCCTTTTTCATACAGTATTGACTGGTATGACGGAAGTAACAATCTTATTGGTAGTGGCGTGAATTCAGTTCAAATCAATACTCCGGGGTATTATTATGCGGTGGTGACTACTGTAATGAGTAATATTATTCCGGAAAATCCCAATATAACACCTCAAATGGTCTCATGCGAGAAGTTATTTGACATAACGATACCGGCGGAGAATTCAGTCTTAACTGCACCTGTTGCGACGGGGCCGACGGTATTGTGTGCGGGAGTATCTGGTACATTTCAGACGGACATACAATTAGGGGCTACGTCGTATAGTTGGGAGCATACAGGTGGAAATGTTACAGGAGGAGGTAATCAAGATAATATTAGTTTGAAGTATGATGTACCGGGGATGTATGAGATATGTGTGAATGCAGTTGATGCCTGTG
>JAGPCT010000105.1 GCA_018057925.1 Saprospiraceae bacterium | reverse complement strand
GCCGAAGTTGAACTTAACTTTATCCAAGTAGAAAAAAAATAATGCATAAGACAGCAGTCTGTCACAACAACATAAATTAAACTAATATTATGGCAAAAGAGGTAGAAGTAAAGATTAAATTGCAAGTTAAAGGCGGTCAAGCCAATCCCGCACCTCCTGTTGGACCTGCATTAGGTGCAAAAGGGGTTAATATCATGGAATTCTGTAAGCGATTTAACGCTGAGACTCAGGATAAAATGGGGAAAGTTTGCCCAGTTTTAATCACAGTTTATAAAGATAAGTCATTTGACTTTGTTATTAAAACTGCTCCTGCATCTATTCAATTGATGGAGTTATCTGGTGCTAAAAAAGGATCAGCTGAACCCAATCGTAACAAAGTTGGTAAGGTCACTTGGGATCAAGTACGCCAAGTAGCAGAAGACAAAATGCCAGACTTAAATGCCCTTTCTATCGAAAGCGCTATGAAAATGGTAGCTGGAACAGCTCGCTCATTGGGAATTAGTGTTGAAGGCACTGCTCCATGGAGTGAATAAATAATTTTTTTATTGTATAACTAAGGGAGTTGATTGATAATCAATGTATGACCTTATAACATTTTGAGATGTCTAAATTAACTAAAAAACAAAAAGCTTCTGTAGGAAAGGTTGATCCTAACAAGTTGTATTCTTTGGAAGATGCAATGGCTACAGTTAAAGAAGCTAACTATGCTAAATTTGACGCATCTGTCGATGTTCACGTTAAATTAGGTGTAGATCCTCGTAAAGCTGATCAGGCAATTAGAGGTACGGTTTCTCTACCACACGGAACCGGAAAAACGAAAACTGTTGCGGTGTTTTGTACTCCTGAAAAGGAAGATGAAGCTAAAGCTGCCGGTGCAGAATATGTTGGTCTTGATGAGCTTATTGAAAAAGTAGCTGCTGGATGGACTGATGTTGATGTTGTTATTGCTATGCCGGGTGTAATGGCTAAAATGGGTAAAATAGCTCGCGTTTTAGGTCCTCGTGGTCTTATGCCAAACCCTAAAACAGGTACTGTGACAAATGATGTTGCTGGAGCCGTGGGTGAGGTGAAGAAAGGTAAAATCTCTTTCAGGGTTGATAAATATGGAATTATCCATTCATCGGTAGGGAGAATTTCTTTTTCTCCGGCACAGCTTGCTGACAATACCAATGAATTACTGCAAACATTGAATAAAATGAAACCTGCTTCTGCTAAAGGTGCTTATATGAAGACAATTACTGTTGCTTCAACGATGAGTCCGGGTGTAAAAGTGGATATCAAATCAATTAAATAATTTACTATCAAGACTGACAGAAATGAATAAAGCACAAAAAACACAGGTAATAGAAAATCTTAAAGAAAGATTTGCAAATTCTACCTTTTTCTACCTTGCTGATGCTTCTTCACTGACCGTAATGCAGGTGAATAGCTTTAGAAAGCTTTGCTTTGAACAAAATGTTCAGATGCAGGTAGTAAAAAATACTTTAATTAAAAAGGCACTTGAAGCTGGTGATGAAGCTAAAAACTTTTCAGACCTATACGGTTCTTTGGAAGGCCCAACAGCAGTATTATTTTGCGAAACAGCAAATATTCCAGCTCGTATTATCGAAAAGTTTAGAAAAACCAATAGCAAGCCAATTCTAAAAGCGGCATATATTGATTCTTCTGTGTACGTCGGTGATGACCAAATTGAAGTCCTGACTAAGTTGAAATCTAAAGAAGAACTTGTTGGTGAAATCATTGGATTGTTGCAATCTCCTGCCAAGAATGTTATATCTGCTCTTAAATCAGGTGGATCGACAATTGCAGGCCTACTTAAGACCCTCGAGGAAAGAGGTAATTAAGAGATTTACAAAGATTATTTCTATTTCATCCATGCAAATACGGCTTCCAAGCTTTACGCAATAATATATTTATTGACTAAAATTTAAAAATTATAACAATGGCGGATTTAAAATCTTTCGCAGAACAATTGGTTAACTTAACAGTTAAAGAAGTTAACGAATTAGCTACTATCCTTAAAGAAGAATACGGTATCGAACCGGCAGCAGCAGCAGCAGTTGCAGTTGCAGGACCTGCAGCAGGCGGCGGTGAAGCAGCAGCAGCAGTTCAAACTGAATTTGATGTTATTCTTAAGTCAGCAGGTGGAAATAAACTTGCAGTGGTTAAAGAAGTTAAAAACTTGTTGAACCTTGGCTTGAAAGAAGCTAAAGACATCGTAGATGCTGCACCAGCTCCATTGAAGAACGGTGTTTCTAAAGATGAGGCTGACTCAATCAAAGCTGCACTTGATGCTGCTGGCGCAGAGGTGGAAATTAAGTAATATTTAATTTTAAACCAAAAGCAATAGTTTGCTGTTGGTACAAATATAGTGTGACTAATTAAAGTAATATTCTATATCGATTAGGCTTAGTAAGGTTATAACATAACCCTACTAAGCCTATGGTTGTATATATCTTTTATAGTTTTATTATATTTTGTGAATCCTTTTTTGAAAATTATTCTTTTACCCGTGTAATCCTTAGATTATACCTACTTTCATAAAAATAGATCGGTCCGATGAATTCAAACGTAGCCTCCCTTAATAGCGAATTAAATAGACACAATTTTGGAAAAATTAAACTTGCTGAATACCAACCGGATTTGCTAGAAATTCAGTTGAAGTCTTTTAAAGAATTTTTCCAATTGGAAACTACTCCTGAAAACCGTATCAATGAAGGTTTATACCGCGTTTTTCAAGAGAATTTCCCCATCAATGACGCAAGAAATATTTTCTTGTTAGAGTTTTTGGATTATTACATCGACCCTCCGAGATATGATATCGAAGAATGTATGCAGAGAGGGCTTACTTATAGCTTACCACTTAAAGCTAAATTACGATTATCTTGTAATGATGAGGAGCATGTCGATTTTCAAACCATTGTACAAGATGTGTTCTTAGGGAATATTCCATATATGACACCTAAGGGTACCTTTGTTATTAACGGAGCACAGCGAGTCGTTGTTTCCCAATTGCATAGATCACCGGGTGTATTTTTTAGTCAAACTTTTCACCCTAATGGGACTAAAATATATTCTGCCAGAGTAATTCCTTTTAAAGGAGCCTGGATGGAATTTGCTACCGATATTAATACTGTAATGTATGCATATATCGATAGAAAGAAAAAATTTCCTGTTACTACTTTATTGAGAGCTATTGGTTTCGATTCTGATAAAGATATTTTAGAGATATTCGGTCTTTCAGAAGAAATTCCGGCAAAGAAAAAAGATTTACAGAAGGCAGTAGGAAGAAAATTAGCTGCACGTGTCTTACGTAAATGGACAGAAGACTTCGTCGATGAAGATACTGGAGAAGTTGTTACCGTTGAAAGAAATGAAATTATTTTAGAAAGAGATGTTGTTTTAGAAGAATCACATTTTGATCTTATTTTAGATACTGGAATTGAAACCGTTATCCTTCAAAAGGAAGATATTACGGAAGATTATTCTATCATTTACAATACTTTACAAAAAGATACTGCTAGTAGTGAAATCGAGGCCGTTGAGTATATTTATAGACAGTTAAGAGGTGCAGAACCACCTGATGAAGAAACTGCAAGAAGTATTATTGATAAATTATTCTTTTCAGATAAAAGATACAATTTAGGGGAAGTTGGACGATATAAGTTAAACCGTAAATTGGGACTTTCTACTGATCCATCGACCATGGTCTTGACCAAGGAAGATATCATTATGATTGTTAAATACCTGGTTTCTTTAATGAACCAAAAGGCGGAACTCGATGATATCGACCACTTGAGCAATCGTAGAGTTCGTACCGTGGGTGAACAGTTATTTGCTCAATTCGGTGTCGGACTTGCTCGTATGGCTCGTACCATTCGTGAAAGGATGAACGTCCGTGATAATGAAGTATTTACTCCTATCGATTTAATTAATGCAAGGACTTTATCTTCTGTTATCAATTCTTTCTTTGGAACTTCACAGCTTTCTCAATTTTTGGATCAGACAAATCCATTGGCTGAAATTACCCACAAACGTAGGATTTCTGCATTAGGACCTGGGGGGCTATCCAGAGAAAGAGCTGGATTCGAGGTGCGTGACGTAC
>JAGPCT010000059.1 GCA_018057925.1 Saprospiraceae bacterium | reverse complement strand
GTATCATTTTTTTTAATTTGCAAGATTCTAGTCATAAATATACGATTTCTTGCATTATTTTCATAATTTATTTGTATTTATTTGTTTGATATTCAATTATTTATTTGTTCTTAAGGGACGACTAATTGGGTAACTGTTATTTCCCCCTTTTCTATACGGGAAACCTGCTCTCTTTTGAAATTTTCTGAAAAAACTTTTCGCTCTTTTGGTCTCATTTTACAAATTTTAGAAAAGTTTTCCACATTTTTGTTGTCAACCTATTTCATGATACATCAATGCCGCACATTACTTTCTCCAGTTCTTCACGGAATGACTCTTTGATGAGGTTTTCTCTACCTTTAATACTAAAAACAAATTGAATGTACAATTGCGTAAAAGTATTTGCCATGATTAATTTATGTCAGGGCTAATGCCCCTTTGTAATTGCCTTTTTATTTTATTCTACGAAGATTTTGAGGGCTAACGCCCCTTTTTCTTTTCCTATTTTTCATACTTCTGTTTCTTTGATCATAGCAAACCATTATCTTTTATGCTGCTTTGATAATTTTAATTTCGTAATTGCGGTCCATAAAAATAACGAAAATATGAAAACACCTTCTTCCTATCCGGATACAATATACGAGTTGGTATCCTCATCAGAAAGGTAATAGATATCCCCATCACACATGAATTCCCTTTCGCAAATTTATTAAAAAATATCCATATCTTTTTTGATTGAGATGAATCGTTACTGAATTCGGCTTTCAGGTAAAATGAGCCATGTCAGTTTTGATAGCCTATTTGAATCAAGGTTGATATTATCGTGGTAATATATTCGATTCATCCCGAATTCATATTAGAGGCAAAAATATTGTCTTTAATATGAATTTGGGTTATAACAAATCCCATTATACAACATGTGTCAAGTTATTGAACTTTATTTTATCATTTGAAAAATTAATTATAACCGTATTCTGGATTTGAACAAAACTCAATTTAAAGGATAAAACTTTCGCAAAAAAAATGTGTTTACACTTTCAAAAAGAATCCATTCAAAATAGTAAATTTGTCACTATGGATAATGGGATGAAAAAATATATCGTCCCCAATATAAAGTAATTCAAAGTGTTTTATATGAAAGAAATTAGCGTAGAAGCCTTAAAAGCAAAGCTTGACAATCGGGAAGATTTTATTTTTATTGATGTCAGAGAACCGTACGAATATGAGGAATTTAATCTGGGAGCCAGATTGATACCATTGGGTGAGATTATGGACAATTTACACTTACTGGATGGTCACAAAAATGATGAAATAATCGTGCATTGTCGAAGTGGCAAGCGCAGTGGCATGGCTGTAGATATCCTGAATCAGGCAGGCTTTACCAATGTGACGAATGTCAAAGGAGGTGTATTGCGCTGGCAGGAAGTATTTCCGGCTTAATTGCTGCATTGATGTCTTACAAAAACCAAGGTGTGAGATAATATAGGGTAACATAATTGCGTCGTCGTGGAAATTAGAAAACTGGACAAAGTAACGGGTCTAAAACGAAAAGAATTTACAGAAAATTTTCTTAAGCCTTTGAAGCCTGTCATATTTACTGACCTTACAAAGGATTGGCCGGCATTGACAAATTGGACTATTGAAAGGCTAAAGTCTCAATATGGTAGGCTTTCAGTACCCATTTATTCAAACAACTATTCCAAGCCGGGAAAAGGATATATGGAGCCCGACAAACACATGCCTTTCGGTGACTTCCTCGACTTGCTGGTAGGTGCTGAACCCTGTGACCTTCGTTTATTTTTGTTTAATATCTTTAAGGAAGCACCGGAGATGAAAGCTGATTTCCATATTCCCGACATTATGGATGGATTTTACAATGACTTTCCATTTATGTTTTTTGGGGGTCGTGGCAGCAAGGTGGCCATGCACTTTGATATAGACATGAGCCATGTTTTTTTGAATCAGATATACGGTACAAAACGCATTGTACTATTCTCCCCCGAACAAAGTAAACTAATCTATCAACTCCCCTATTCTGTTGCAAGTTATGTGGATATCAACAATCCGGATTATCTTAAATTCCCGGCTTTAAAATATGCCCAAGGCGATGAAGTTATCCTACATCCGGGCGAATCCCTTTTTATTCCATCCGGATATTGGCACTACATTGAATACATAGATGGCGGCTATAGCATCAGCCTACGTGCCAATGAGAGCCTTAGAAGGAGACTACGAGGCGCAACGAATATAGCCACCCATTTTATAATAGACAAAGGTATGAACAAGGTCTTGGGAGCAAGATGGCGTAATATTAAAGAACGCATGGCATTTAGACGTGCCAATCAAGCTTTGCTACAATTGTCAAATCCATAGGCTACACAACCAAATACAATTCTTTGACATTGTTCTTAATATATTATAAACTTTTGAACAACCATCTCTCCTTTTCCATCCTCTATTCTGACAAAATACATTCCGGATAGAAGATTGCCCATCGGATATGTATAGGCGTTCTCTCCCTCACCCGACGACACCACATCCATATACAAAGTGTTGCCATCCATATCAAAGACATTTATGGTATATCTTCCAGATTTGCTGTTGGATATTCTAAGATCTAACGTGGAGCCACTTCTATTGTAGTAGGCATTTACGCTGAGTGAACTAATGGGTTTGATATAAACAATCTTACTAAAGGAGGAAGAACCATCCGATTCATGAATCTTTAACCGATAATACCCCTCATTGTCGTCAGCAGCATCATTATAACTATAATGCCCCTCTTGTTGAAATGAAAATGGTATTGGAATAGTAGCTATCGTTTTAAATGCCTTTCCGTCATTACTACGTTGTACGTCAAAATAAGCCACATCTCTTTCGTTCAATGTTTCCCATTTCAATATATTTGTTCTACCATTCCTTTCTCCGGTAAAAGAAATTAAATCCAAAGGCAGAACAGTTATCTCTTGAAAAATAACGCCATAATCTTCTATTTGACCTTGAATAGGGTTATAACAAGGCCCGGTTATATTGTTGGTATAAGAATCGGAAATAACCCTCATTCTCAACAAAGTATTCTTTTCGGGCACAGTAGTAAGTGTTGTAAAGCTCCCTGAAGGCTGTCCACAAATACCACCCGATCCATAATCATAAACCTTTTCATTTGAATCCGAGAAATCTCCATCGTTGTTATAATCAATGTATATTTCAAAGGATTCATATTGAGGTCCGCTACAATTACCCACATTGATATAAAAAGTATATTGTGTCCCTTCTTTAAGTAATGTCGCATCACTGCATGAAAAATCCATATACCGTGATCCATCGGTAGCGGCATTGCCGGATGTTTTTGAAATATTATTCAAACTAAAATACTTAGGCCCCAATGATCCCGGTGTACCGGTAGGAACAGGGCATGTGTTGGTATTAAGAGGAGGTGTTGCTCCGACAATGACGGCATTTTGAATGGTACGGGTGGACTGCCCATTTCCGGTTGTCAAAGATACTTGATAACTACCCGGGGAAGAATAGTTTATACTTGGTTGCTGAGCAGTGGAAGATGTTGGATTACCGGAAGGAAAAGACCATGTTCTTGAATAGTTATTGGAAGATTTATCCTTGAATTGTACAGTTCCGGAATTACACAAAAAAGAAGGTGACCACACAAAGTTGGCTTTCTGGATACCACTACATGTAGTCAGGCAGGAGTTGTGCCCATTGATATAATTTGATATAACTGACACGGATGTTGGCGACCATGTATTTGTGTTGTTGACTGAAGGAGCCATAATATAACCACTTCCGGAGTCATCATGTGTAGCGTTAAAATTATGCCCCATCTCATGTGCCGTCATTACTCTAAGAGAATTTGGATCAGTGGTAAAATCTTGTAATATATGGTAAGGCCAATTATTGCACACTACGCCTACATAAGCTAAACCAACTGTGCTACCATCAAAATCCCGATTAGTCCAAAATTGACCGATATCGAAACTCGTCCCAAAGCCGCCCCCATTTCCCCATGTCCTAAATGCGGGGAGAAGAATTGTTGCGTCTGTCGAAGCATTATTAGGGGTCAATGGGTCATTGCTATAGGCTGTACTTATATATTGTGTCTTAATGGTATATTCCACATTATCAGAGAACTCGTGACGATAATTAAAAGCAACATTATTCATCACTGCTATATTGTGATTGGCGACATTGGTTACATTGCTTTGATATTTAGTGTACATAGTATTGTCTGATGCAATGGCCAATTCCACAACACGGCAAGAATTGGTGCGTTGCTCAAGTGGTGAACCAAATTCTTTTGACTTGTCATTAAGGTCGGTCACACCACAAGTGTAATTGCCTGTATAAATAAAATCTTCCGCTCGATAAAATATCAATTGACCCTCATTGGTAAACTTCCCATTTATATCCAACTGTTCAATAAAAGATAGTTTACCGTTGGATTCTATCATGGCAGAAAAAAAATCTTTATCTATGGTCAATACGATAGATGTTTTACCGTCTTCCGTCCATCCTGTATAGGTTCTGACAGAATAATCTGTTATTTTTTCAACTCCCTTTTCTCCTGAAACAGTAACAAAATAATCTTCAGAAAGCAGTGCAGTCGGGATAAGGTAAAATTCATACTCTTTTCCTTCAGTGGACAAACGTATTTTTTGTTTTGTAAGGGTATTCGAATAAATTCCCTGCAAATCAACATTAGCTTTCGTAAAATATTTAAACATACTACTTCTTACGTCTGTCCCATTTTCTGCTACAAAATGAATGTTTTCCTGACTTCTTAAAACCGTAAAAGTCAAAAAAGATAAAAGAAAAATCATCTTAGATTTTAACCAGAACTTGTGCATTATAAAACAATTCATATTCTAATTTTTAATATACTTCAAGAATAACCTATACCGAATAAACAATGAATTCAATTTCAATTTTGGCCTTTTGCTTAGTTCAAACATAAACTCTGCTGGTTCGACTGTAAATTTTAAAATACTTTTTCAATTACAATTCGGAATAAATAATTTCTGATACTTAATATCGATCCTTCAAGCTTTCATACAATTAAGGGATGCACACGAAGTCTGAATTTAATACAAGTTTTGAAAAACTGTATTCTCCCAGTTATAAAGGTAGCCTCAATAAAAGATTCAGCATTTCGTAATACTGAATTTGGGATAAATAGTCATCAAAGTTACACTTTTCTGATATAATTTACTATTTTTTTGTTATTTTTTGTATTTATTCAATTAAATCCGAATTCATATTAGAGGCAAAATATTGTCCTTAAGAAATATGAAGCTAACTTATAGCCTGGTGCATTCAAAATAGTCACGAATCAATATGTTTTCAAATACATGATAATCAACTTGTTATGATTTAGTTAGATGTAATTCAGCAATAAAGGCTTTGAAAAAACCATATTATACTGATTATGGGGATGTCCTGAGGTACAAACCGTTTATCGATGCTGTATTTTTTCAGCCTTTGGGTTAAAATACCAATATTTTATTCTCCTTTCTCTGAAACCGTCAGTTTTCCGTCTTTTAGAATAACAAATGTGCCATCTCCGGAGGTAAGTGCAACATTTTCCAAACGCATTTTCTTGCCCTCAATGTCGGTTTCAGTGAGTTCTACATCCACTGCATCAGCATCCACAACTTGCTCTGTGAATATAAACATAGCGATATCATTGCGTAGCCCTCGAGGTTTATACTGTTTTTCATAAATAAGTTTCTTATTGGCCGAATCAAAGATCTTTAACTCGACACTGCTTCTCTGCTTAACCACAGGAGTCGCCGACCTCATGTGCTTCATGGTAGAAGTATTGTCTTCCCACGCTATTGGGCTTGAAATGTATTTAAAATTAACCACCAAGGTCTTATCCTTTGCATTGTAAAAATGAACCTTCGTATTGGTAAAGGGAATAAATAGTCCGAAAAATGCAGTCAACAGTAAGGTAGCAAAAAAAGGTTTCGACTTTTTATGATCTACCAGTTGTTTTTCCTTGGTGTCCTGTGTTTCTTTTGAAAACTCTAAAAGACCACTTTCAGAATAACTATTGAGGGTAAATTGTCTCAATATTGAAGCATCATACCTTTTTGAGAATATCGGCGGTCTCTTGTGCAACAGCCTATCCCTTGACCATGTTTTACCCAATCTGTAATAACAGTCTTCACACCCCAACAATGCCACCTTCTCACTATTATTATCCAATATTTTTTGAACATCCTTGGCCATCACGCTTCCTAAACATGGCACCTTATATTGTACTACATTGAGCTCTTTAGGAAAATCCACCTCCGGAAAAAAACTGCATGAAAAGACCGTCATCTTTTGTTTTGGTGCCGGCATTAAGTCAAATACCGGAAATTCCGGATGAGTGATAGCATGATCCGTACAGGACCCGATGCATATAGTGCATCCCACACATTTGTCAGATGATAAAATAGCTTTTCTTTCACCATTGTAGATCAACATATCAATGGCCCCATAAGGACAATCATAGGAACAAAGATTGCATGCATTACATATATCTAAATCGATGTGAACAGGTGGACGATCCTTTCTCCTCAACACCAATGGAATAACACTCAGGATAATACCGGATCCTATCATAATTGCCCAGTTTTGCCCTACACTGAATACCTTCATCAGATAATAACCAAAGTAGTAAAACCAGTCAAAGGTAGTCTCCGTTGGCAGATTCGTTATTTGTGCAGGTGGATCGCTCTTCACCGGAAAAAGAAGGGAAATAATTCCAAGTGCAATTGATACATAAATTATGAGCTTGCGCGGTGGAAATATCTTTGGCTTAGATATCCGCAATACATGTATCCAAATTATAATTACAGTAATGAGAGATAGTGCAATGTGACCAAATAGCGCCACTTTGAAAAATCCGCCAACAACAGAAATGTCATTCATCAGGAATGCACCCATTATTGATGGATCAAATATCGGCAGTCCTGAAAACAGTTTCGCTGTCAGATACCCTGTTAACTTGGCTTTCTGATCCCATACCAATATAAATCCCGTTACACCAATGGTTATTACGATCAAAAAAGACATTACTCCGCTTATCCATGATAGAAGCCTTTTAAATTTGGACGTGATAAGGGTGTGCACCAAGTGAATGAGCGTAAAAACAACTAATAAATCAGATGAATATCGATGAATATTGCGCATCCAACCATTGAAATAATTGGAAGACATCGCCTCTACCGATTCCCATGCCTGTCGTGGATTTATATCGTAAAATATAAATACATAAATACCAGATATGCAAGCTATAGTAAACATAAGAACGGTGATGCCGCCTAAATGATACATCGGATTGAGTTCAGTAGAATATATTCTTCCCAGCCAGGAAGAAAATTTCTGATACATCTGATGTCCTTTATTTCTCACAACTACGTTAGATGCTGTATTATTGCTCTGTGTCATATTCCGGTTTGTTTAAAATAAATGTTTTAAAAAATAGGGTAACCATAATGCATATCATGATGATGCCCGACGAGGTCGAAATGATAAATCTCCAATCTACTTTGTAAGTCTTTAGATTGGGATCATATCCAAAGCACCGTAAATAAATTCCGGCGAATAAACCGGGCGTTGTTTGTTCTGCTTGGGCACCAATTACTGCAAGACGAATATCTCGTTTTGAAGGATTTACACCGTATATGTATCTGGAAATTCGACCTTCAGGTGTTAAGACAACCAACATAGAAGGGTGATTATATTGCCGGAATACCGTATCTACATCGTATTCAAATCCTATCGCTGAAAGTAATGCAGCCACTCCTTGACTATCCGCTGATACCGTCTTCCAGTGATTTCCATCCATCTCCCACCGCTTTTCGTAGTTGAATAAGTCAACAACCTTATCTGTTGTATCAAATGAAAAACTCAATACATTATAATCCTCACCAAGCCCACCCAGTCGGGTGATGGCCTCACGTGTTCCATTAATGACCAAACCACAATAGGAAGGGCACTTTGTATAGATAGGAGTAATAATTAATGGCTTATCCCGAATAAGACTATGAAGCTGTATAAAACTTCCAGACGCATCAATCAATGTCACATCAGGTATCTTCTTTCCAAGAAACTTCTTCTCTTCAGGAAATCTATATCCATAAAATAATAACAATATGATCGTTCCAAAAAATATATCCTTCGTTCTCATTTTTAAAAATTACAGCGGTCTGCATTCTATATCCCTACATACAGACCGCCGTTGTTTAGTTATTTAACATACCAAGTCGCTGCAAGCCACTTCCAGTTGAGGAAGAAAAGTGCCAAGAAAACCAGCAAGAAGACAAATGTCAGCACCAATGTTCCCGGCGCTTCAAATCCTTTGTGGGACTTAGCAGGAGGTGCAAGTGGAGATATTGTCAATTGCATATCTTTTGGGCCGGTGAGTCGTGGACCGAAAAACACCGATGACACCACTATTACTATCCAGATGATGACAGAGATAAAGGCTATACTGCCACCTAACATCATCAAAGTCCAGAAGAAGTCCACTGCAGGATTAAAATTATAGGTAAATGGGCCGCCTGAGAATGAAGAATCCCAGTGGCGACGTGGAACACCTAATTGCCCGAGAACGATCATGGATATAGAGAGAAGGGCAAGACCGATAAAGAAAAGCCATGGTTGCCACCTCGCCCAGCCCATACCTATAATTTTTCTCCTAAATATCAGTGGAATCAGATAATATGTTATGCCCATAAAGGTCAGTGTCGTGCCAATAACTACTGTTCCTTTAAAGTGGCCCGGAATAGCTATCGTATTATGTACAATGATATTGGTCTGCTCCATTCCAAATATCACTCCCGTTGTCCCTCCAATGAAGCCAAATCCTATTATGGCCAATATCGTTGAGGAAAAGGCGGGATTGCTCCAAGGCGCCTTGGATATCCATTCAAATAATCCCTTGTTATATCCCCACCGTCGCTGCGCTGATTCATAAGAAGAGGGCACCGCAAAAGCATGTATCATCGATGCTAATACAGCAAGATACATCGCATAGCTCGTATTCCACACCTTCCAGGCACTGCTGACACCTGGATCCGTTAGTAGATGGTGTGCTGAAGCAAGACAAATAAACAATATATAAAGTACAAAGGCTGTCCTTGATACCTTTTCATTGATAGACGTCCCGCCGACAGTAAGGAAGGAGACCATGTACCAAATGGACACCATGGCAGCTACATTGATCTGCTGCGATGAGTGACCCAATCCCCACCATATCAACTTATACATAGCCGGATCTATATTGTCAATCAAACCCAATGACCACAAAAAGGTCGGTATATATATCAATGCACCGGAGGCAAGCGTTATCACCGCAATGATGGCTGCCGTCATCAACCCATAGGTAAATAATGGCAGCGATTCGCCATACGTATTATCCCGCCGAGCTATCATCAAGTTGCCAAAAAATAGAACCACCCCCAACAAAGCCCCGACAGCAAATAAAATGATGCCGAGATAATAAAGTGGATGCGCCTTCAATGGCGTGTATGATGTAAGCATGACGTCTGCTTGGCCTATAAGTATAATATAATTGGAAATAAGCAAACCAGCGACCATCAACCCAAAACTAACCCAGCCCCATTTGGGTGCACAGAATTTTGTGTTTAATATGACGGTTGAACCAAAGTATAAACCCGCAATTTCAAAGAAAATAATCCAAAAAATTAACGCATTCAATCCATGAAATGTAACCAATCTATAATACCACTCAGCATTCAATAGATGGACCGGCTGATATCGTGTGAAAACCAATAGTATAGCGGCAACCACAGCAAGTAGCAACGAGATTACCGCCATTACAGCATTGGCTCTGATAAGTTTTTCTGAACTTAAGTCCACTTTAAATCCGGTAATATCACATATCCTATGAAGGAATCCGGATTGAGTGGGTTCTTGCGGTGATTCAGTATATTCAATATCTTCCTGTATAGTACTTGACATATTTGATAAGCTTTAGGATTAATCTTTTAATGATTTAATAAATGAGATGATATAATCTATTTCATCATCTTTCATTGGCATTGTTGGCATCAGGGTTTTCTCAAAACCAACTGTAATCTTTTTTGAAGGGTCTAAGATAGATTCTCGAATATAGGCATCATCGACGACTACTGTACTTGGTTTTCCATCGACTTTGACATGCTCTTCTTTCCCGTATAGGCCTTTCCATGTTGGGCCGATAGGCGACGTACCATCAGTCTTATGACAAGCGCCACAACCCTTGAGCGTATATACCTGCTCTCCCATCAACACCTTTTCGGCTTCAGACAAAACCTTCCCTTCTTCCACTACAATAGGAGCCGGAGCTTTTTTAAAGTTCTCGTACCCATATTTCTTTAAATCTTCTTCCTTCTCAATGACCACTATCTTGCCAATCATACCGGCATGACCTATACCACAGAACTCATTGCAGAGAACTTTGTACTCTCCGGGTTCGGTTGGCTTGAATTCCAATAGATAATCATAGGATGGATATACCTGAAAATTCATATTGACAGGTTGAATAGACAGCCCATGTACAACATCTTTTGACGAAATGTGCAACTTGTAAAACTGATTGACTTCCAATACAAGTACAGGACTCCAACGCCACATTTCACCCATAACAAAGACATCACTATTGGGCTCCGGACGCACTACCGGAATACCATTATCTACCCCAATCATATTCTTTTTGATAAAAGCTTCAGTGAGCTCGGCAAACTCAATGGTACTTGTTTTGTATGTCGTGCTGGAAGGGTTTTGCTTTCCATATACGTGCCACATCACCATCCACACAAAAAGCATTATACAGAGAATCAATGCGATGATCATCCACATTTTCTCATCTTTAGACACTTTTTTATAATACCAGCCTTCGGCAGGACTTAGCAGACTCATAAATAATCGTTTATTTTGTTAAGAAAAATTATTTGAGAAGAGATTTCTTGATCTCATCCGGAATAGCAGGCAGGTTGGACAATTCCATTACTCCCCAAAGCAAATAAAATATCGCATAGATGGTGGTGCCTAAAAACAACAACAGCATATAGTCATCCATTATCATCCGATAAAAAGGCGTCTTCTCACGACTCCGATTTTGTTTTGTATCCATATCGTTTTATTTAAAATTAATTGGTATTATCTCCAATGGACAAATCTATATTTGGAAAAAAACAAAATGAAGGAAATGAACATGAAAATATCAGAAAAATACATTTCCGTACTTTTTTGTCCGTTTTTGAGTTCTAAATAGGGTAAAATGGGTGTTTTTTAGCGCTCTCCAATGATTTCCTTTAAGGCGTCGATCTGAATAAAGTAAAAACTTTTTCCGGAATATTTGATAATCCCACTTCTGGCAAAATCCTTCAATGTGGCAGAAACTTGCTCCTTAGTAGTGCCTGTTAAATTAGCAATGTCTTGCCGGGAAAGGTCAATGCAAAAACTTTTATGGGTCTGTGAATAATTGTACACTTCTGTAATCAACAATAAAGCATCAGCTATCTTTTCACGCACACTCTGATACGCCAAATTCATCGTCTTTTGTTCCAACATCGCCAAATCCTTCAAGTGCTCTTCACCTATTTGATTTTCTAAATCAGGAGAATTTTTCAATATTTCCTTAAATGATTCGGCAGGAATAAAACAACATTCTACCTCCGAAAGGGCAGTCGCCGAATAATGCTGAATAAACTTGTTGTTGCGCTCTCTATGACCGATAATACCTCCATTCCCCACGATCTTTACAATAAAAGGTCGCCCACCGGCAGAGACTCTCTCTAATTTAACTACGCCATATTTGATTAAAAAAACACCACGATATGGCTCACCTGTCTGAAATATCGACTCGCCTTTTTTATATTTGGTCTTCGCTTTGAAGTGGCTTATAGCAAGCAAGGTGGCCTCTGAACAAGGCTTGAGTATAGAATTGCCCCTAACTTTACACGTAAGGCATGTATCACACAAATGTACTTTCGTTCCTTCAGGACTTTTATACATACTAATACAGATAACACTTAATCCGAATCATACACATTTTATAGCAATGTGAATTATATCTATTCGTATCTACTTTAATGCCAAAACAATAGTCCTTGAATCCAACACAATGGAGTGTCATGCACATTATTTCGGTATAACCCTATATCCAATAGGTATTCACTCATAAATGTAGTAAATTAAACCCGAATTCAGCAATAAAGGTTTTGAAAAACCGTATAGTGCTGATTATGAGGGTTAATCCCGATTTACGACTCGTAATCAATGGTTTCTGTAAACCATTGATTACGAGTCGTAAATCGATTACGCATTTGTCTAATGCGGAATTTGGGTTCAACCAACTTACGCAATGTTTTGGAAAAACATTTTTTTTACCCTAGGTTTTTTAAACCCGAATTAATATTAAAGGTACAATATTGTCTTTAATATGATTCGGGATGAATCGAATGTATTACCACGATAATATCTACCTTGATTCAAATAGGCTATCAAGACTGAAATGGCTCATTCTACCTGAAAGCCGAGTTCAGTAACGATTCATCTCAATCAAAAAAGATATGGATATTTTTTAATAAATTTGCGATAGGGAATTCATGTGTGATGGGGATATCTATTACATTTCTGATGAGGATACCAACTTGTATATCGTAGCCGATTAGGAAGATGATGTTTTCATATTTTCGTTATTTTTATGGACCGCAATTACGAAGTTAAAATTATCAAAGCAGCATAAAAGATAATAGTTGCAATGTTCAAAGAAACAGATGAATGAAAAATAGGAAAAGAAGTAGGGGCGTTAGCCCTCAAAATCTTCGTAGAATAAAAAGGCAATTACAAAGGGGCGTTAGACCTGACATAAATTAATCATGGCAAATACTTTTACGCAATTGTACATTCAATTTGTTTTTAGATTACAGGGCTAACGCCCCTAACTGACCCTACTATACATTTTGCTACGAAGATTGCAGAACTCTGCTCCTTGCACGCCCTTTTCTATCAAACTACAATTCACAAAAATTTATACCAAAAAATGTTGGACTGATTTATAAACCAATTTGGTATAACAATTTGCATTGCAGTTATAATTTGAACACAAAAAAATCATCTGTAAGAATTGAACCTTTTAACCCAAATTCCACATTAGACAAAGGCAGAATCCATTCACGACTCATAATCAGCACTATACGGCTTTACAACCTTTACTACTGAATTACATCTAACTAAATCGCAACAAGTAGATTATCAAACATTTGGAAATATGTTGAATCGTGACTATTTGAATATCAACACAACAATCAGTTAGCAATATATTTCTTAATGAAACTATTGTACCTTTAATATGAATATGGGCTAACCCTTCACAGTAAATAAATATAATTGATGATATGAAGTCCACTTCCCCAACTGTCTATTCGAGAAAAATGCTTAGATACATACTACACCTGATTAACAGGATATTCACTTTTGACTTTTTCAATCATTTCTTCATAATACTCTACATAATTTGGAAGAATGTTGTTAATATCAAACTTCTTTGCCTGATGGAAAGCATTTTCCCTAAATTGTTGCAACAGTTCAGGATTTTGCAACAATTTCAACGCATTCTTTGCCATAGAATCCACATCTCCGATATCACTCATAAATCCGGTTACTCCATCGATGTTTACCTCCGGTATTCCACCTGCATTGGAACTAATTACCGGCACTTCACACGCCATAGCTTCAAGTGCTGCCAATCCAAAACTTTCTTTCTCAGAGGGCATCAAAAACAAGTCACTAATAGCAAGAATTTCTTCTACTGCATCTTGCTTTCCCAAAAACCGTATGCTTTCAAAATGAGGACACTTTCGTGCTCGCTCCTCCAACTCACTCCTCATAGGTCCATCTCCAACCAATAAGAGTTTGGCAGGAAGCGTGTCGGCTATTCTCCTAAAGATATCGACAACATCGCCCACCCGCTTAACCGGTCTAAAATTGGAAGTGTGTGTAATAATTTTTTCACCATTGGGAGCTATCGCCTTTCTAAAATGGTCTTTGTTGCTCTTTCTAAATCGGTCAAAATTGATGAAGTTGTGTATGACTCTAATGTCGTGTTTGATATTAAAATTGCTTTTTGTCTGTCGGCACAAGTCTTGAGACACTGCTGTGACGCCATCACTGGCATCGATACTAAACTCAATAACCGGCGTAAAGGTCTTATTGATCCCCACCAAGGTTATATCCGTACCAAGCAAAGTAGTTATCACCGGAATGTGCACCCCAATTCTCGCCAAAATTTGTTTGGCTAAAAACGCAACCGTAGCATGTGGTATGGCATAATGA
>JAGPCT010000058.1 GCA_018057925.1 Saprospiraceae bacterium | reverse complement strand
AGAGGAAGAGGGCCTGGAGCAGGAATGAACGCATAGGGTAATGGTTTTGGAAACACTAATTACGTATACGAGAAATTGATGGCAATGGTTGGGTGGCACTTGGAGAAAATTGGGGATGTGGATGTTTACGTTGAAAGAAACATGATTTTTACTGCGTTACATCGCAAGCAAGGTGTATGGTTGCCTGGTCAGCGCTAAACACTTGTGTTGTATTTCAATCCACTATATTCAATCTCCTGCTGTAGCTCAACAACTGTGGAGTTGAGGTAACTGAAACAACATCTTGGAGTGGTCTTTTTGGCTCCCTCACACGACCGGATTCTGGGGGTGTCGTTTCGGCTTAATGACAAGAATAACGCTGATGTATTTTAAAAAATATTTACGCAGATTCGATCCTACACTTTACGCATTTCCTTTCCTCCGGCCTTGTGGTAACATATGCCTCTCACTAAAAATATAGCTGGTATGCTCATCCGCCAGCCATTGAATAAGTTTAAATACGCCAACAATATTCATGACCAATCCGAGCCCAATACCGATAACATAATCCGTATTCGTCGCCAGGTGTTGGGTGTACACTATTGAAATAAAAAAATAAGCCCCCGGTGCAAAAAACAACCAACTGGTCGCCATGCCTGGGTTGTATAGTGTCTTGCCTTTTATATTGAACAAAAAAGTATGAGCCATTACATTGCCCACTGAAACCACCATGGTTGCGATCCCCAGCCAAATGGCCTTTTCAGCCAACACAGCCGCCAAAAAATAGGATGTCCAACCCACCACTACATTGACATAGAATGCTGAATTGGTGTTCAATGGATACCGGTCAGGCATCTTGCTCTTAAACATCAAGGAGTTAATCATCCCCGGAAAAGTCCCTACGATCCGATACTCCTCCAACTGGTGTAAAAACAGTGATACCAAACTTAGCCACATCAGGATTTGATAATCTGTCATAACATGGTGGCTGAAGAATACATAAACAAGCACAATAACTGCCAGGACAGCACCTAAGTCAAACCAGTTGTTGCGCAGAAATTTCATTTTTCAATTATTCACATAGTGTGGTCATACAGGCGAGTTATACCTGAACGTTCCCGCAGCACTGTGCATTACCCCCTCCCTTTACACAACCTGTGATGTATTACTTGCGGGGGCTGTTTGGGGCTTAATCATGGGTTCACATTCGTTCAGCTCATTCAAGTCGTAAATGTATAGATCCTGGTCCATACTTTTCCACATCACTCACCACCGCCTCGTTTCCGAACACAGCATCATGTGGTGTTTTGGCAACTTTCCCGGAAGGTCGTCACTGGAATGCCCCCGGAATAAATTCCTATTCCGTTCTTCCATCAGTAAAAGAACATTCGACAGTTCATGTTTCTTTTGGGGATCGATTCAAGCCACAAAAGGCTTCGGGCTTAGCGAAGGTCGCGATTTTTACCACTAATCTTGATGCGGAGAACGAATGTTTGATTAACCCTCTCGGCTGAGCCGAGACGGAGTACTGAACCGCCACTTTTGTCAAACCGGCTTTAGGTGCTTACGTTCTGGTTAAACATAGGATATTATCAACTTGTCTTGTCGTTCATTTCATTTAATTGTCTTTGATGTCGGTGTCCATAGAAGTGATTGGTGCTGTCTTTCGGGACAATTCTATAAAACAACCTATTAGAAAAAAGTCACGACCTGTCTCATCATTTATTTTGTAGTCGAACTGATGCAAATAACCAATTTGTATAGTTGATGCTTTTGATGGTTTGTAATTAAATGCAAGTAACATTCTGTTTCGTTCAAAATAAGGTTCTTTGTCTGTAAAAAATAATTCATCACTTGCACTCATTTGAAAAGGCTTGTATCCATTGACTTCTTTTCCAAAAGGGTAAGAAACACCAAGTCTGTATCGAAAACGATTGCGGTACCCAAAACTTGTAAATCTAAACTCTGCACGATAACGCTGTTCTATTTTCAACTTACCGATTGATTGAAAAAGTATAATCTGAGGCCAAAGTCTAAATTCATCATTATTTTTTGGCAAAACAAAATTTCCTCCTTCTCTATAGGTTTGGTAACTACCTGCCCCCAAAGTCAGCATAACGCTTTTGTGAACTTTGTAGTTCATACCGCCCTTATATTCGTAATAGTGAAAGTTGCTGTAAAATTTTAGTGAACGCAATTGTGCTTCGCCAAATACGCTCCACTTTTCGTCATGATTATATTTCAAATTCAGAATGTTCCAACTACCAAGTTCGAAATTCTGTGCAGATAGTGTATGTATAGAAAAATACACCATCATTAATGTTAACAATACTACTCTCATGAAATAAGCTCTTTATGTTTTTGCCTTTCCTCTTCTACTTCCTTCCAACTTAGTCTTTTTAGAATATTATTGATATCTGATCTAAATATAAAATATTAAATGATATAGCAAGCCAATAGCATTATAGTTTCGCTAACTTGAATGCTCAATGCTTTCCCTGAAGATTTGTTGATTAGTTGATTTTCTCTGTATTACACAATTAGGATAATGCTTTCACAAAGTAACAAGGAGTTGATTAGTAAGCAATTAATACTTGTTAAAACCTTTTCGGTGCACTTACTCCATATAGTTAGGTGCTTCATAAGCGCTCTAAAGCCACACGCAAGTGCAGTAAGATATTCATATTATTTAACGGGCATCCCTCATAATCATTGATAGATATAAATCGTACATAAACATTGAGTTTATCGACCTTCGTGTTACCCCTACATTCCCCTTCTCAAAAGGGTGTATCCGAATTTACTCGTGATGAAAGTATATAGCACCTATTGTTACTTCTATTAAACAAACATTTCTGGGCAATTGAGCTTTTTGAAAACCAGACAAAAGAATAGCCGCAATTACTTTTGATTTCACCCATAAATACTACATCACTTCAAAATCTAACTTTTGGTCCAAATCCTCGCTCTCGAATAAATTGATTCGGAAGCCTGACCTTGTTATCGTGCAAGTCCAAATATTTCAGGTTATTTAAACTCAGAATTTCTACAGGCACTTGTCTAAATTTATTATGATTAAGGTACAATGATTCCAAATTATTCAGTTGAAGAATATTCTTAGGTAACTTCTTTAAACCATCATTTTCAATGTGAAGCGATTTAAGATTAGGCAAATTACTTAAAATAGATATGTTTTTGTCCAATTGAAGATACTTATCATCATTTAAATACAACTCTTCCAGATTTGCTAATCCGATAAAGTTAGTAGGTAATACTTTAAAATCATTACCACTTAAATCAAGAACTTTAAGATTTTTAAGTTCGCCTATACCTTCTGGTATTTGTTTTAAATGATCGTTTTTTAAACTCAAATATTGCAGATTATGAAACTTTGACCAAATAGAGTCTGCCAATTGAATATTTTGATTACTCAAATTTAGTCTAAAAACATTCTCAGGATTTTTAAGAGCTTCATCTAAACTACTAAATTCTTTGTTAAGTATTGCTGAATCAATTGGTGTTTGTGCTTTTACATTTTGCACTATAAGTGTGAAAAGCCAAAAAAGCATACCTAAGTATTTTATCATGATTTTATTTAATTTACAACATAAGACGATTAAATTAAATAAGGCTATAATCTTTTTATAGCCTTATTTAATCTCTATTTACCTGGATCAAACGGAAGTGCCGATTTGTGAACGATAATTCTCAGTTTTCCATCTTTACCTTTCTTGAAAACCCAGGTTTTATCAACCATGACCTCTTTTCCGTCTTTTCCTGTAACCCATACATTGCCCATTGTAATAGCTACAGAACCATAAATTTGGATGCCTTCGTTTTGGTCACCTGCATTGTCGTATCGCGCTTTAACCCAAGGTGTCAATGCAAAACCTTGATCACTTGGATAATCAGGGTCGCCACCTATAAAATATGCTAAGGCTCCCTTTTTATCGTTTCTAAAAGTTTTGTCGCCATAGGCCAATGTTGGTTTGAAAAATACCTTACCATTGTCGTAATTGTAAGCAGAAGAAAGTACATCACTTGCAAAGGATCTGTAATCGCCTCCGTCTTCTTTCAATTTTCCTATTTTTACCAAAGCGTCACACCATGCTTGTTGGGCTGCATTTACTTCGTCATATGTAATAATAGTTTGAGCACCTTCTTCCACATACACTAAACCCAAATCGTCAATTACTTTTTGCACTTGTTCGTTAGTTTGTGCAACAATTTTGTCCGTTTGTTCTTTTGCTTGCTGTTGTGCCTGGTCGCAAGAGGACATAACACCTGCAGTCAAAAGCACTCCGCAAATCATTTTTATTCCGTTCATCTTCTTTGTTTTTTTGTTGCCTACTTCTTGAAACGGTGTTCGGCTTGTCCGTTTACACTTTATTGTATGCTATCGTTGAGCAACTTATTTTAGAACTATGCAGAAAGGCATTATTACAAAGGCAATCATTAATTTGGAGAAAATCGATTTCCTTACGATTAAATCCATTCCAATTCAATTTTAAGTATTGCCTCGACTTTTACACGATTGGTTTTTGAATTGATCGTCTTTCCCCATTCAAATAATTCTTTTTGCAATCGCCGTATTTTTGCTTCCCTTGTTTTAATATCCTCTTCATCACTGTGGCTATGTATTTTATGCTCATGATACTTTATGATCAAGTGTACCATATGGGCTACAATTTCTGTAGCCTCGTTGGCGCTACAATCTCCTTGTATAAGTTGTATATTCATGTCTTTAGTATTAGAGGGAAAGCCTCCGGGTTCTTAGCACTTACAAAAGGATGCAAACTCCAGCAAGGTCTTACGTCAGAATACAAGCGAAGAAATTTACGAGTGGTACTATTTAAGCTTTTGTAGTCGTTACCCTGGGGTGTTGAGCTTGGAACTTTTAGAAATATTTTGCTTCGCCTGATTGTTGCGACTGATTCAGTTGCGACTCAGAAGTATTGCCAGCAAGATGAACTTTTTCATCTACTTCAATTGCATCCAATTCAAATTTAGCACCTGCTGATAAAAATATTTCTACTGTGGCGTCCATTATCTAGGAGACAATTCCGTTTCCTTTGGCTACCGATATTTCTATCATCATATTTGGTTTGTATTTTTTCAAATTACTCTATGAGGTAGGGTACTTTGCCGTCCGTAATTATTACTTTACTATTTGTAGATTTTGCAAGTTCTACAAAAGCTTCAATACTTCTAATCTTAATAATCTGATCTGTCAGACCCTCTGAAAGAATTTTTTGTGCATCTCTTGTTCCAGTTGCCTCAATGGTTTTTCGTTCAGCATCCAATGTTTCTTGTTGCAAAATAAAAACCATTCTCATTGCATCTTGTTCTGCTTGCAATTTTTGTTCGATTGAACTTGCCAGACCCGTTGGCAACTGAATACTTTTCATCAGCACAGCCTGAACAAATATTCCCTGGTCAGAAAGCGTTTCTTCCATTTTAATTTTAATTGCATTCTCTATTTCTGCTCTCATCCCTGAATGCATGTCTTTTGCATAATATTTAGAACACACATCTGCAGATGCCGATCTAAATACATTAGATATGATAGCTTCATATCCCAGACCAATGCTTCTGATTACTTTTGGCACGCTATGTTGATCAATTCTATATAGAATAGATATTTGAGCAGTAACACTTAGCCCTTCCTTGCTCGGCAAACTCAGCGACAATTCAATGTCGTTTATCTGAACATTTGTTTTTAAAACTTTAGTCGTAAATGGGTTGAACCAAACAGCCCCTTGCGTATGACTTTTCTCCGATAGCTTACCGAGCTTTTGTTTTACGCCAACTTCTCCGGGCCTTATTATAGCACAACTTGTGAAGGCTATGGCCGTACTAACGGCAAAAATAATTTTAATATTTTTCATGGTATAGTTTATTTAACACTGCAAAAGTAGGGGTATCCATTCATAAGTTTTTATTTATCTTTGTAATGTAATCCATAAATATATTTTATGTACTATACATTAAATCAATTACAGATATTTTTGAAAATCGTACAAACACAAAGCGTAACAAAGGCTTCGGAAGAATTGCACCTTACGCAGCCAGCAGTTTCTATTCAGTTGAGAAATTTCCAGGACCAGTTTGATATACCCTTAACGGAAGTGATCGGGAGAAAGATTTACATCACTGATTTTGGATTAGAGATTGCGGAGGCGGCGGAGAACATCATCAACCAAGTGTATGCCATAAACTATAAAACCCTGGCCTACAAAGGACAATTAACAGGGCGCTTAAAGATTTCAGTAGTATCAACCGGAAAGTATGTAATGCCTTACTTTCTAACTAATTTTATGGAACAAAATTCTGGAATAGAATTAATGATGGATGTTACCAATAAAAATAAAGTTGTTGAGAGTTTGGAAAATAATGAAGTTGATTTTGCACTTGTTTCGGTTTTACCAAATAACTTAAATATTGAGAAACTGGATTTACTTCAAAATAAGTTGTATTTGGTAGGCAGTGCCGAAAGAAAATTTAAAAAGACTACTAGCACAAAAGAAATATTTAAAGCGTTGCCTTTAATATTTAGAGAAAAAGGTTCAGGGACAAGACAAACAATGGAAAGTTTTATTGAACGGAATAACTTATCCGTTTTAAAAAAGATGGAGTTAACCTCTAATGAAGCCGTTAAACAAGCCTTACTAGCTGGTTTGGGATATTCAATAATGCCATTAATTGGAATTAAAAATGAATTACACAACCATGAATTACAAATTATATCAATCAAAGGGCTTCCCATTAAAACAACTTGGAGTTTAATATGGTTAAAACGAAAGAAACATTCTCCAGTTGCTATGTCATATTTAGCGTATGTAAAAAAAGAAAAATTACAAATCGTACACGACAAATTTAGTTGGTATGAGCTGTATTAGGAGATTGGCTCTTTGGGGTTTATTGTTAAGGTGAGATTGCGCGGTGGTGGAACTTAAATAATGCAGAATGGTCGCCAATGAGCGTTGGCTTTCTCGTTGTCCGTTTAAAATATGGTCTGTATGTTGGTTACCTGTCAAAATTATTGTTTCATTTCATGTTTATAGTAGTCCGATTGTTCGTTGTTGTATCGTCTGGCAGGCTTGCTTGTTAGCGGCTTGGCATGGTATTACTCTTGCATTGCACCATGTCATGCATCCGTCTTTTTTTTGCCTAAAACAAGAGATATTAATATCGAAAGTCCAATAATCCCAGCAATAATACCTAACGACCAGGTAATGGGAAATTTTCCACCAAAGGCTTCATTGAGCCATACCATTTTCAAGCCAACAAATACCAAGACTAAAGCAAGTCCGTATTTGATAAATATGAATTTATCTATGACTCCGGCAAGCATGAAATACATGGATCTTAATCCAAGAATAGCAAATACATTTGATGTAAATACAATGAGCGGTTCCTTCGTCAATGCAAAAATGGCCGGTACCGAGTCCACTGCAAAAATGATATCGCTGAGTTCCAGAAAAATCAGGGCTAAAAACAAAGGTGTTACATACGTGATGCCATTTTTCTTAATAAGAAATTTTTGTCCTTCGATTTGTGGATGAATTCTGAAAACTTTCTTGAGTTGTTTAATAATAAAATTGGTATTGAGGTCTTGCTGTTTGGTGCCTGTAAAAAACATTTTGACACCGGTAATTATTAAAAGTGCTCCAAAGAAAAACACCACCCACTGATATTGCAATAACACCGAACCCAATGCGATAAAAATGATTCGAAATACCACTGCCCCAAGTATTCCCCAAAACAACACACGATGCTGATACATCTTTGGTATGCCGAAGTAAGCAAAAACAACTACAAACACAAAGATGTTATCAATGGCTAATGATTTCTCTACCACAAAACCCGTCAGAAACTCTAAGGCAGATGTTTTAGCTTGCGCGGCTGGGACAAAATCAGGTATTGATAAATAACGGTCGTCAGTTGAAAATCGAAAGCGTGCAAAAAGGTAGAATAGATAGTTAAATAATAATGCCAGTGCGAACCACACCCCTGTCCAAATTGCAGCTTCTTTAAACTTAACCTCATGAGCTTTCCTGTGAAAGACACCTAGATCCAAAGCGAGAATGGCAAGAACGAAAACCGTAAATGCTAAATAGAACCACCAATAATCAGCAAATGGAAAGAGTATCATATTTCTAGGGACTTCGTGGTTACTTTTGACAAAAATTGATCTTAATATTTCGAGCAGGTTCATAGCCCAACTCAATGCTCAGGTCAATATCATTGCATCCCGATATTGTATTGCCACTCATTAAATAAGCCAGGCCCCGATTATAAAAGCACATAGCATAATCGTTACGGATACGTATGGCCCTATCAAAGTCATTTATGGCATCGTCATAGTCACCAAAAAGTAATTTAATGTTGCCACTTAAATTCCAATTTTCAGGATTCATTTCATCGCTTTCTATTAATTGGTTGGCATCTTCAAGCGCACTGTAATAATTACCCAATAACTTTTTAACAAATGCCCGATTATATATTGCTTCCTGAAAACTACTATCAAATCCGATTGCCTGATTATAATCGCTAAGCGATCCAGTTAAATCACCTAATTCTTTTTTTACAAGAGCTCTGGCAAAGTATATATTAGGATTGTCACGACTTTTTTCTATTGCTTGATCTAAATCCATTTGTGCTAATTCGGTTTGTTTTAAAAAGCGATTGGCCAGACTTCGGTTATAATACAGTATAGCGAATTCGGGATTTAAAGCAATTGCTTTATCAAATGATTGAATAGCTTGAGAATAATTACCTTCTTTAAGGTAAATAAGCCCTTCCAAATCGTACGCTACAGAATTGTTTTGATTTATTTCAAATACCCTGTTTAGGTTTTCTCTACATGATTGAATATTATTATCCAATAAATAAATGGTAGCCTTTTTTAGATATTCAAATTCTCTATTATAATTAAGGGCTATCAGTGTATCCAAATCAGCAATTGCTTTTTGATAGTCCCCCATTAAAATATAATCATCTGCTCGGTGTTCCACTAGTTCCTTGTTATCCGGGTTAATAGAAATAGCTTGATTTATGTCATCTATTGCACCCTTGTAATCCATTGCTAATATTTTAAGCTTCGCTCTTTGATCGTATAAGTATATCGAATACGGATTAAGGTTAATAGCTTGATTATAATCGCGTAAGGATTCTTGGAGTCTACCCATTTTGCGAAGCAATACTGCTCTTTTCATATAAGCATCTGCAATGTTTTGGTCTATATCTACTGCATTGGTGTAATGCAATATTGCTTGGTCCCATTTACCAAAGCGTAATGCTATATCGCCTTCGTTTATCAACTGAAGATACTCAATTCGCTTTAAGGATTGCGCTGTTACGTCAACATGTATGCTTACTAAAAAGGCAATAATTAATAAATATTTATTATTCATTTTATGTTTTTTCGAATGGTGTAATGGAATAAAGCATGGGCAGCATTGTCTTTTGCATGACGCATAACACGTATATCTACGCAGTCAAATATAAGGCTTACTGCTGAAAACCAAAGGTTTAATAGCACGTTTTCCCATATCCTCATTGCGGGAATACAACCATGCTCTTTAAAAATCCACTATCTACATTTACTTACGTTTGTATTGGCTACGTCATAAACACCAGGTTGCTTAGCATTAGCCTCCGCCTTAGCCTTCATATCCCTCACCCTTTCTATAACATTCTACCCCCTCAATATTTTCTCCATCTTCTTCCCCTTCGCCAGTTCATCGACCAACTTGTCCAGGTATCGGGTCTGCCGTGTTACGGGATTTTCAAGCTCTTCTATGCGGTAACCACAGATGAGGCCGGTGATGAGATGCGCATTGGGATGTAAGAATACAGATATCATGTATGCAACTCATCCCTCAGGTAATTTCTAATATCCCAAAACCAATCTACTGCTTTATGAACGGAATGATTTTTACATAACCCGCCGCGATCGTTATCCTGATAAAATATATACCTGGTGACAAGCTTGTCAAACTCATCCGATGAGACGTTCCGTCATATGCCAAAACCTTCTCACTCATGCGCACCTTGCCCGGGGAATCGATAATCTGAACAGCAGACATGGATGCTCCAATACATAAAATATCAATAAAATCATGCGCCGGATTGGGTGATGCTTTTATGGTATATGTTTCACCCATATCCGCGACGGACGTGATGATCGTGACCACGACAGTATCTGTTGCGGTGCAACCGGCACTATTGGTTACCGTCACTATGTACGTTCCCGCTGCATTTATAAGAATAGCGGCTGTCACTTCGCCTGTTGACCACAGGTAACTTAGATCAGCACCCGCTGCATTGAGGATGGTATCCTGACCTGGCAGCAAATCAATATCACTGCCCAGGTCCAGGACAGGCAAATCATATACCGATACCATAGTTTCAGTTGTTGCACTGCAGCCCAGGCTCGTGCCGGTCACTGTATAGCTGGTGTCCGACTTCGGGCTCACTTCAATGCTATCGCCTATCGCGCCGTTGCTCCAGGCGTACGTATCAGCTCCGCTTGCGATCAGTGTAGCGGATTGACCCTCACATATCGATGGGCTATTTACAATCAGGTCTGGTAATGGCTGGACCGTGACAATGACGAAAACAGTATCAGAAACATATCCTGCAGTTTTTCCGGTAACTGTATACGTAGTCGTTGTGGTTGGACTTACAGTGATACTGCTGCCCGTAGCTCCATTGCTCCAGCGATACGTTGACGCTCCGCTCACCATCAATGTCACGGAGTCTCCGGCACAAATGGTTGGACTCTCTACGGTAACGACAGGGATGGGTTCGATGGTGGGACAACCCTCCGGAAAATACAAATCAATGATATCCTGCATGGCTTGTAAGGCCTGGGTACCATGGGTCTCATCATACAATGGCAACCACACATTGTACCATCCGGAACCATAATCAGGATCACCTCCGGCCGGCACACTGCCACCAAAGAAGGCATTGGCATGCTGAGTAAACTCAGCATTGTCAAGGGGTATGATTGATTGATAATGGGTCAGCCGGTCGCAAATTAATTTTGAAGGCTCAAGGTTATCCGCACTGATCAGCATCCTGAGTGTTGCTGAGTCTGCGGGATGAACACCCCAGAAATGAATAAGCGGCCGCAAATCTGCACCGGCAATCCTGGAAAAGCGCAGTATCCTGCTGTCCACTTCATCGAGGCTGTCAGCGGGCACCTGGTTGATAAAATCTAAATTTTCCTGTTTATAAAATGAATCGATCAGCTCCCAGCCAAAGAGCGCGGCCATCTCTATATATTTTGCATAACCGCGTTGTTGATAACGGACTTCATCTTTGGTGGTATTGGAAATATCCATCGGATTACCGGCCCTGAAATTTGGGGTCACCATCCAGTTGAGTGCAGCCTGGTCGCGCGTGATCTGTGGATTATTGCCAAAAGATTCACCGAGAGCCGTATCGATATCCATGCCATACAACCTGTTGTAGATAGCCGCAGCCGGCACGTTGACTGCCGCCTCTGTCTCCCCCGGGAATTTGCTGAACAACTGGGCATGCCCCATTTCATGGAACTCGGTCTCCCAGAAGGAATCACCCGGTCTTAAAAACCAATGGTTCTTATTTCCATTTTCAGGTTGCAGCGGGTTATAAGTGTTATTGATCTGTGGATTGCCAATGCCATAAAAACCATACATGATATCTACGTCAACCTGCAGGTAGAGAATGGTATTGTTTCTGATCAATGGATAGCCCAGCATGTTTGACACCACATCCATGCGATCATCCCAGTCCTGCATCAGCGTGACCGGGTCATCATAATTATAGATCCAGCTCGTGGGTACCTGCATCATATATTTATCGGATTCAAAATCCGCCCAGGGCGCCAGATGGTGGCGCTGCTCATCTTTCCATTCCTGCAGCGAAGTCTGGCTAAATGTCTTGGCTGAAAAGAACGGCGCAGGAACGACATTGGTCAGTTGCACCTCCACGATGCCAAGATCCGCCTCATAGGGGGTGAGGATATAGATGCCCCCGCCAAACGGATTGGCAATCTCTGTAATGGTATCCGTGATGGGAAAGGTATTGGTCACTCTGAAAAATCTCCTGACATTATTCCTGATGGAGTGATCATAGGAATGCGCGCCGACTAATATCCTGAAACCCTTATTGACCATCGATGCCGGAACTTTCACACTCCCGATACTCCCCGCGGCGAGGTAATATCCTGTTGGCCTCCGTGCAGGTGTGGAGGACCATGCCGTGCGCTTCCCCCAATGCGTTGGCATCGAAGCATTGACTGTGGCAGTGTATACCTGGGCGGAGTCAACGGGTGTTGGACAAGCTCCGGGAAAATAGTCGGAAGTCAGATACTTCCTGCCTTGAATATAGGAACGGTATTCAGCAATTTTATCTTTGGTATACAAGGCTTCAAATAATTCCTGTTGTATTGTAAAAATCGCCCGGTCATATTCAAGTCCATCAAGGGCCCCCGGGGTGTTTGGGTAACCACCCGTTGTAGCCATATTCAGAAACATAGGACCTGCAGTGGTCTCATAACAATCTATAAGGTCGAAGGCTGCTGAAATCACCGGCAGCGTATCGGCGAGATAAAAATGGTACTGATGAATACTATCGGCCAGCGCATTTAATTGAGCAGGAGAAAGGAGGGTGATGTTATTACAATGATTCATCAGCTGCTGATAAGCGGTCAAAAGCTTTGCGGTAATATGCCCGGGAGGAAAATTAAAATAGGTGGTTTGGTCAAATGTAAACTTACCTCCAGATGCAATCAAAAGACCATCGATATAGACGTTGTAAGAACCATCTCCATACCCGCAACACATTCCATCTCCATATGAATCATAGATAGTAAAATGAAGTATATCGCCGGTGGGATAGCAAAGAGTATCATTATTGGTCGTACCACTTGCAACAATCGTATTGGCTGCATCCTTTAGATCCCAGCTTGTCTCATTTGGGTAGTCGTCAGGAATAATATGGACAATGATCTGTACGTAGCCTGGTGAACACTGGGCTTGTGACTTTTGGGTGGAAGCAAGTGTGATCAGTGAACAAACAAGCATAAAGGGAGAAACTATTTTCATCTTTCTATTTTATTAATTTAGGTATTTGCCACATTGACTCTTTGCTTGTGCGGCAAAGCAGACAGCAATCTTGTTCGGTATATGCGTCTTTAGAATTGTTGATAGTGAACAGGACTCTGTGCAGTGACGGTCAATGGATCTGTGACATAAAAATAAGTTGTTAGTCCCCATAGGCCTTCAATTTCAAAAGCAAGATAATCTGTTTCAAGGAATCCTTATCATGGGTAATCACTGGTAAGCATAAGCAACCTTGTGGTGCTGCATCGCCGTTGGATGCTCACAAACCATCTGAGGGCACTAGGTGAATGGTCCACCCTTGAACGGATCCTGCCGTCGCTGATCTAAAAACCCCTGCCACAAGGAATAATTTTCAATTATTTCAGTGTAAAGAGTGTGAACAAGAGCTGGCAAAATTTGTTTTCCGGCAAAATGGTATTTTATGCGCTACATACTACTGACCGTAATTGTCTCCATGATGTTTTATCTATCTTCTTGCGCTTCAGCCCGTGCATCCCGGGAAAATGCGCTTCAGGATTGGATGCAAAATGCCCAGCGTCCCATCAATGTCTATGAGCATAGCAATCTGGATTTCGTGAGTACAACGCGAGGCCACACTTGCTATACCTTGATCGATCAAGGAGGGAAGGTTTATTTTGCGAAAAACGTGCGGTTTAAGTTGCCTTCAGTAATCGAATAGCCGGCAAAGATCCGAATATGAGCAAATTCGAAATTTAAAGAAGCTGAGGCCAACAGCGTTTTGACTTAAATGCATTAAACAATATAGATAACGCCAAAGGATACTCGTAGGCAGGCCGACTGGTTTGAGGCTGTCTCTAGGGCTCCTTTGTCCAAATTTACGTCTTCATTCTCAATGTTGATAGCCCTGCTTATGAGCATCCGATGTTATAGGCATTCACGATGCTACATCCTATCTTCATTTCAATCATGGTTGTATCTTCCAAAGCCAAGTACATAGCCGATACCAAATGAAAAAGAAGTGAGCGTATTCTTCATGGTATAGTCATTCAGCACCTGAGATTGTGGTGGTGTGTCTGGTGTAAAGCCTGAAATAACAAGCGTGTATGGATATGGATATGGACTATTTATCGTGGTTTCAAAACCGCACTTGATGAAAAAATTATCTAAAATATTGTACTGCCCCTCCAATTGAAGAAATTCATACGAATTAGGGGCTGTATGCCAATATGCCTTTTCTTCCCTGAGGATATCAACAAGCACCTCACCTCCGGATTGCCAGATGGTTACTCCGGAAATGCGGGAACTTGATGTATACTCCTGATCACGCAGATCAAACATACCCAGGCCAATTCTGGCTCTCCATTTTTCCTTCCTGAAATGTACTGACAAAGATGGGCCCCACCCTTTCGCTGAAAAAGGATAAGATCCCTCCAGAATAGGTTCCAAATTTTCGTACAATGGATCGGGAATTA
>JAGPCT010000104.1 GCA_018057925.1 Saprospiraceae bacterium | reverse complement strand
GTTGTACATTTGAGCCGTAATTCGAGTTAGGTGCATTTTCCCGAACGTAAGAATCGTCTGTAATAAATGTGAGCACAGATCCACTAGGGACAGTCGTAGAGGTTGCTGTTGGCAGTTGTGTTGCTGTCTCCGTTGGTGGTAGTGAGGTATTAACCGGCGTGAAAGTAGATGTTGGAGTCAATGATGAAACAGGTGTAGATGTATTGGTGACGGTTGCTGTTGGTGTGTTATTTGGGGTATGAGTCAGGGTAAAAGTAGCTGTGGGTGTGTTGGTGCTTGTTTGCGGTAATATCATCGTTGGTGTATATGTAGGTGTTTCATTTACAAGTTGGAACTCATAAGCACCACGGTCATCGTACGTGCGCACTCCGAGGCCAGTATTTATGGTTGCAGGATCGTCAATTCGGAAGTGCCCATCAAGGTCTGTGACGGACTCGCTAGCAGCGTCTGCATTTGCACTATCAATTACTGGTGACCCGGCTTGCAGGTGGTAGTTACCTACAACTAAAGCAGGGGGCCTTGTTGCGGGCGCAACCGGTAAAATAAAAAGAGGGTTTGCTTGTATGCCATGTAATTCCTGGCCGGGCACTGCGGCTTTGAAAGCTGCCAATGAAGAATAGTTAATCCGGTCCCATTGAATCTGGACAGTACCAGAACTGGTTAAGTAGACGAGGTTGTAGTCGATTGTTGTTCCAGGTACTGAACTGGTGTCAACGCGAATGTTTGATTTCTGACCAGTTATCGGTGCAATGCCATTATCGACACTAATGTTATTAATAACCTTTGCACCACTTGATCCAGGTGTCGCGCTTCCTTCAAGGTTTATTCCGGCAGTGTGATTCCCCTGAACCGTATTACTAATTACAGTATTGTTTGGCGAATTGACAAAATCAATACCGTGATCGCCATTACCGTAGGTTAGGTTCCCGATCACAAAATTGTTATGGGTCATATTGTAAAATTGCAAGCCAGAATCTTCATTGGCATAGGTTGTGTTATATGTAATATAGTTGTTGTAGCTACTACTCCCATAGACTTGGATTCCAGTTGCATTACGTTGCCATTTCTCTGCATTAGCAAACGAGATATTGTTGCTGACAACATTGTTGACGGCGCCAGTCGTCAGCCGAATGCCATCTTGGCTGTTATGATCTACTATGTTGTTTATGATAGAAGAATTAGTTGTGCTGCTTAGGTAAATGCCAGCTCTGGTAAATCCTGATACTGTCTTGCCGGAGTAGCTGACATGGTTGTTGGAAATGGTTATATGGTTGGATGTACTTACGTATATGCCATTATCTGCAGTGCTGTTAACATTAAAACCATCCACAATAATATAACTCTTGGTAGATATCCGAAAAGCACTGCCACCACTGGCCAAACCGTTACCAGTTATTATGACCCCAGGCGCCGCGGAATAAGTAATTGGAAGCCCTGCACTGCCAGATTTAGGTATAGTCACGGTTTCGGCATAACTGCCGGCCAGAACTCTCACGGTATCACCGGCAACTGCCGAACTTGCTCCTTTACTAATTTTACAGAATGGCAATGTTGCGGTTGTACCAATCCCAGTATCGGAGCATGATGCGTTGGTCTTGTCTACATAGTAGGTAGTTGCGCCTGCTGCAAAAGCATGGGTAAAATTTGTTCCAATTAGCGAGCAGACAAAAGCCAAAATTACAATAACAATTCCGACTTGCTGTTTGCTAAAGGAATTATTATTGTGACTCATATGTTGAGGACAATTAACACTAGACTTGCTTCCGAAAAGATAGATGCTCATTGTAGTTCCTTTAAGATTCTTCATTCTTTCGATGCTTAATTAAACTAAACTAATCATGTGTAATGTCGATATATTTGGAGTAAATCACTAAGTTTTGACCTTGCTTTGAACATGCTCCGCCCTATCGACAATGAAAATTGTCAAAACCTTGTTTTGTATTCATATTAAATTGTTACCCCCTGTATCTAAGTTATTAATTGGACAACCGGATTTGCTCCGCAGACATCTCAACATTCATGAAGCGATTATTTAGTAGTGACAATAGTACACGTACACGATCGGTCCCCGAAAGTTGAACATCAAAAACCCCTTCATAGCCTTTAAATGTGCCGTTATGGATAACAACTTTATCGCCTTTACATAGAGAGTGGTGAGTTGTGTCTAAACCATTGCCTAAATTGTTAATTCGCTGTTTTATTTCATGCACCAAGCTGTCTGGGATACAGGCGGGCTCATCACCAAATGAAACAAGTCCAGCACTGCCTGGTATCCACTCAAGAGATGATTTGCTTATCAGATTTAAATCAACGTGGACGAATAAATAACAAGGAAAATACGATTGCGACTGTCGAGAACGAGGATTGATGGTTTGTACCTTAATACTAGGATAATAAGCCTCAAGGTTGCGCAAACAAAACTGCTTCCAAAGTAACTCTTCATTTCTTGGTTTACTACGAGCAACATACCACTTATCCATAATATTT
The DNA here is from genome assembly GCA_018057925.1 of Saprospiraceae bacterium. Classification (GTDB taxonomy): domain Bacteria; phylum Bacteroidota; class Bacteroidia; order Chitinophagales; family Saprospiraceae; genus Parvibacillus. The sequence goes on along the minus strand of JAGPCT010000104.1, from coordinate 1,676 downwards.
ATTCCCATTTGTTTTTGGCGAAAGTGTTCTGATTTCTACTTTATGTCAGCCACCTTGCAAAGACTGCTTCGAGAAAGAACATTGTTGCTGAAGTTATCAAATTTCTTATATCCACCACTCCAGTTTGTAGGACGGCGGACTCATTACAACCTCGTTTTATATTCCCCCAACAAACTCACCTATATTTTTTTCTTAAGTTGTTTTATTTATAAGCAGTAATATAAAAAAGATTAGTATTAGAAAATAAAATTTCAGAAAATTTTCACATAATATTTCATTTTGAAAGCTAATTGAAAGTTGGCATAGACATACTTTACCCCCTTAATTCTTTTTGAAAATATGAAATTTCTTTGAATTTCTTTGAACTAAATAGGTGCTTTAGGTATTATGAAAGGCATATTGGTGCAAAGATATTGAATTTAGAAAATCTTAGGTTTTCAGGCTTTATCAATTTTTGAGCGGCAAAAAGATGCTGTATTTCTATTTTGGTAGATTTTTATTGGGGCTAATTTTTCTGAAAATATTTTGAAATAATCTGTTTAAGTTTCTTACGATTGTTCGTCTGAATTACGTGGTGCAAACCAGTAGCCTCGCCCCCAATGTGTACGAATATAATGATGCCCATGCTGACCATCCGATAATTTATTTCTCAAATAATGAATGTAAAGAGATAGTGTGGCCGGGTCGTTGATATGCATTTCCCCCCAGGCTCTTCGCAAAAGCTCGCGATGGGAAATGATTTTTCCCTGTTCGCGCACCAGAAACGCCAGCAGATCATATTCTTTTGGAGATAGCTCCACGGTGTTATTTAAGAGTTTAACAATTTTTGTTGAAAGGTTTATTTCTAAAACAGGGTCGGTATAGACGGTTATGTAAGAGGCATCATTATTTTTTTGATTGTCTATAGAACGCCTGAGTAAGGCGCGCACGCGTGCTAAAAGTTCATTCCTGCTAAAAGGTTTTCCTAGAAAATCATCTACACCCACATTGAAGCCGTGTAATAAATCCTTTTCTTGAGCACGGGCAGTTAGCATCATGATTGGAAAATTGGAAAATTCGCGTATACGCGAACAAACTTCAAAGCCATCCATTCCAGACATATTGACATCGAGAATTGCCAAGTCCGGATGAATCGCGTAAGCCTTTTTTAACCCGTCTTCCCCCGATGACGCTACATAAACTGTAAACTCTGTAGGGTCGAGGATTGCCTTGATAAGATTTTGGAGATCGGGATCGTCATCAATTACAAGAACTTTTTTTTCCAACGGTGCGTTCCTCAATAGATAAACGTTGCAAAAGGTGACAGGTATTTTATATACCAGTACTAGATCACAAAACGGTTCTTGTTGGTATACACAATCAAAACCTTGACTAAGAAAACCCACTAAATTTTAACGTCTTGTATTGGGCTTTAATTTTAATTTTATCACAAGACAATGCCAAACATCAGAGGCTCTCAAAATCGGGAGTGTCGAAGAGAGTGTGTAAAATATAGGGATGAAATGTCCAAAGTGTGAAAATAAAGAACGACAATACAAGAATGGCAAAACCAAAGCAGACAGCCAAAGGTATCGTTGTGGAGACTGCGGGTACAGTTATACACCTGAGAAAAAAGCCCAAGGGTACAGCCAAGCTTTCCGTCAAAAAGCGATCAAGATGTATATCGACGGATCAGG
>JAGPCT010000103.1 GCA_018057925.1 Saprospiraceae bacterium | reverse complement strand
TCGTAAAGTCAAAAAAAAACCACCTACTACTTACACAAGAAGGGATCCGCATAAGAAGAAGCAGGTGGTCATTGCATAACACCCAAAAAAGAACTAATGAATCTTTATATAGACATTCTTAATAAGTACAAGAATGTTATTTTCTTTATAAGCCTTCGAAATCATCACCGATGATACCGAGAAGACAGAGTACAATTTGAATAGCTTCCATGACAGTTTGTGTTTTTGTTGATGCAAAACTACCGCCACCAACTACTTAATCCAGTAACAAAAACAACAAGAATTATACATGGTAAAATACCAAAATAGAATCAATTTCACATGTCAAAATACTGTCTTTCAACCTCTTATAGGTCGAAAACCTCTGTAAACTACAAATGTCTCTTTAGCAGTGTAAAGATGTGGGCATTTAAAAGGAAATTCAATAAAATAATGACAAATGTTCTACAAAGCTTATTGCTAATAATTCTAAATAATAGATATGTAAATTACAGATAATGAGAGTATTGATGTTGTCACAAAGCAGAAAATTATTTACGTAATATTTAATCAAAATCCCCTATTTCACAAAATGAATTACAGTTTAAGGTCTGAACTTTAAAGCGATATTGTCTAACCTGGTAATTTTGTTTTGAATGTTAAGGGTTTTGACAACCAGTTATTAAAGAAGATCCATAGTATTGATAGCGGATTTGATTTCAGCAGCCTTTACAGGAAGAGAATAATTTATAATTCAATGATAAATAGTCAATTAGGTCCATTTTTCCCGAATTAGTTACCTGTTTCTTCATAGGAATATTGTGATTAGGCAAGTGGCGTTAGGTTCACTGATAGGCATTGTCTATCAAGCGGCAATGAAGTTAGTCCAGTTATTAAACTTAAGCTACCCATCTTAAATAGAAAATATAGAATTAAAATGTTTTCAAATAGAACTGGTGGAACTGGTGGAATTGGTGGTCGGACTAAGGTTATTTAAGTTCGATTGTTGAGGGAGGGCAAACCTCAAAAGAGGTGGACTTTTCATATTTATTATATTGACATTCAATAGTATATGCCAAAACGGAATCATGGTTCTTCTTTCCTTTGATTGGAGTTGGCGGGTCATCGAACAGATATGAAAAAATCAAAAAAGTAATCGGGAATAAAATTGCTGCGACAAGTATAGCTTTCATATGGCAGTAGATTTGTTAGAATTAAAATAAGTATTCGACTGATTATTAGATATTTATAAGGAGATACAACTGAATGTATTGGTCCTGTTAAGGTAGTTTCCCCTGAATTAAACTAAATCAGATCAGCAATTATAGATGAATGATCATTTAAGCTTTTGACGTCATATTCAACCATAACATAACTGTGACATTCCTCATTCGGATGAAATGAAGGGCAATGACAAAAGAAAATAAGCGCCTGAAATCTAATTAAAGTGAACAACTAATAGCTTCAAAATCCATATAAGTCTTTAAAAATCATTTAGTTGTATTGTGAAACAAAGATCAGGGTATCTTTTTGATAATAAAAGAGTAAAAGAGGCGTATTATTACATACTATTCACCTAAAAAATTAAAATCGAAATAATGTAAGTATCAGAATATCAGCAATATAAATTCTAAGATGAATGAAAACTTTATATGAACTTGCAAAACTTACCGGGAGGCAAAAAAGAATCATTGACGCTTTGGTGCCCCCTACAGAAGAAAGTCCGCTAAAGAAGTTATGCGAAATAGTTTTTGCCGATGAGGAAATGGAAGAAAGTGAGTGCATGGATGAAATATATGGGAGGAAAAATATTTCTGCATTTTCAAGATTAAAAACAAGACTTAAGGATATCCTACTTCATGTGTTTCTTCTTCAACACAATAACCATGAGTCTATAGATTCGAGAAATAATGAATCAATTCTTGGTTACAGGCAAATTGTTATCGCAAGGTTATTGATTTTTAAAAGATCTAATCTTGGCATTGATATGATGGAAAAGGCCATCGTTAAATCTATGAAATATCATTCGGCTGAAAGTGTGTTGTTCCAAGCTAGATTACTTGTTAGTTATTATGGCCAATCAGAGTTTAATAAATATAAATTTCAAAAATATACGGCAATCCAAGAGAAGTACTTTTTATATTATACTTGGGAGGTAAAAGCAGAAAGGTATTACGCAGACCTTCAAAGAGGACAGCTTCAGTCTCTTGCAAATCCAAGTGAAGACACAATTTCAAAAGCAAGGGATTATGTTGAAGAGCTTGAGAGTGTTGTAAATGTTCCTACATTCCAATTTATACTCTTTAGGTATCGTGTAAAATCAGCTTACCTTGAATATACCAAGAATTATACTGAATTGCTTGAAATCTCGAATAAAGCGTTTAAGGATTTTAACACACCAGAGAATAATTCTAATACAATATTAGCAGGTATTAACTTGAGGAGAGCTTTTGCTCTGATTCAAGCAGGTAGATACAATGAAGTTATTTCCATTGGAACAAAAGATCTGAGTAAACTTATAAATGGATCTTTAGGATGGTACTTAATTGCACACTACACATTAAAAGCCCATCTTTATTCTGAAAATTATATAAAAGCTATCGAGCTAATTAGCCTTATGCTCGAGAACCCAAGGTTTCCAAAACTTCAGGAAAATTTTAAAGAAATATTTTTCACAACCCTAGGCTATATACATATCGTTGTTGATTCAGGTATAGCAGGAGATTCTAAAGAGATCAGTAAAAAGGTTCCCGAATTCAAACTTGGTAGATTTCTTAATACAACACCTGTCTTCAGCAAAGACAAACGCGGTATCAACGTCAGCATCCTCCTCATGCATATCGCCTTCTTGCTACAACGCAAAGACTACAACGCCATCATCGACCGCACAGACTCGCTAAACCAATACGCTTACCGGTATCTCCGTAAGGATGACTCCTTCCGCAGCAACTGCATGATCAAGATGGTGATCCAGATGACCAAGGCAGATTTTCATCCCGTACGTACAGCACGATACACCGCTGACCTGCGCAAACAACTCAGCCACGTCACCCTGGCCGGATCCGGAGAAAACATCGAAGTCGAAATTATCCCCTTCGAAGTCCTCTGGGACATCATGACCAAAGCCCTCTGACCAGATGGTTCGACCTGCTATGCTCAACCTCGTGCTACACTTCGACTGCCATTCGCTCATCCTTGTCCTCCCGCTCAGTGCCGCAGCTCACCAACCGCTGCCGACTTAAAACCGTAGACTGCCAATTGGAGACTGCCGATTGCAGACTGAGGACTGCAGACAAACCTTTTTAAATACCCTCCCTTTCGGGTTTTTTGATAATTTAGTGGAACTATCCCCGGCTGGCCCCGGAGACAGGCATTCCAACCGAAAGCTAAGATGAGACCAAGAAGCCTCTTTAACTCCTCCATATCTTACTACCTTTCGTATCTCCATGCGCGGCTCCAGTACAGGGAAAAACGCATTCACGCCCTGCAAGACTCCATGCTCAAGTCACTGATCCAAAAGGCCAAACGGACCGAGATCGGCAGGGAATTTGGCTTCCGCACCATCCGCAATGCACAAGACTACGCCAGCCAGGTGCCCGTACGCAACTATGACGCCATCCGCGACCACATCCAGCGTATGATGCAGGGCGAGACCAATGTGCTCTGGCCTGGCCTGGTCACATGGTTTGCCAAATCATCAGGCACGACCGCCGACAAGAGCAAGTTTATCCCCGTCACCACCGAGCACCTCAATCATACGCATACCCGCTCAGGCTGGTATACCCTGGCCCTGCTCTACCACCGCAATCCGGAGGTCCGCGTATTTGCCGATAAAAACCTCGTGATGACCGGGAGCATCTCCCGCACCCCACACCCCGACATCCGCTACGGTGACGTATCCGCGATCATGCTTCACCACTTGCCATGGATCGGCCGGCCGTTTTTTACGCCTGATTTCAATACCTCCCTGCTCCCCGAGTGGGACAAGAAGATCGAGATCATGGCCGACGTCTGCAGCCGTGAAAATGTGGGGGTATTCGCCGGCGTCCCTACCTGGACCCTGGTGCTCTTCCGCCGCATGCTCGAGCTCACCGGCAAAAGCAATATGCAGGAGGTCTGGCCCCACGCATCCGTCTATATGCACGGCGGCGTAGGCTTCGGGCCTTACCAGGAGCAGTTCAAGGC
>JAGPCT010000102.1 GCA_018057925.1 Saprospiraceae bacterium | reverse complement strand
TTTAGAGAATAATCAAATGAAGTTTGCACAGCTCCTACGGTCAATGATCTTGGCTTCTTGCCACCCAACCAAGGCTCGGTAAATGAAAAGTTATATGACTTGAAGAAACGGCTATTTGATTGTAATCTGACGGATAATTTTTGACCATCACCTTGTGGTAATGGACTCCATGTGGATCTGTCCTTGACGTTTGCAAGCGAAAAGTTATTGAAAACTACACCAAGCGTTCCAATTAGTCCACTGAATCCACCATATCCTGCTGATAATTCAAGTTGGTCTGATGGCTTTTCTTCCAATTGATATTCTATGGTTACAGTACCTCTAGCCTGATTTACTGGATTTTCGATATTTAAAGATTCTGGGTTAAAGTAGCCAAGATTGATGATTTCTCGCTGTGAACGAATGATTGCCGAACGGCTAAATTTTTGTCCTGGTCTAGTCCTAATTTCTCGACGTACGATATCTTCATTGGTTCGATCATTTCCTTTGATCACAATATTGTCCACCGTAAATTGCGGACCTTCAAATATTCTCATTTCGATGTCCACAGAGTCATTTTCTACTGAAGTTTCTACTGGAGTAATGTCAAATGCAAGGTATCCATCATCCAAATATTGAGAAGAAATATCTCTTCCATCCAAACTGAATTTTAACCTGTTTTGAAGTAACTCAGGATTGTAGATGTCACCTTTGGAAATACCTAAGACTGTGGACAAATAATCATTGGAGTAGAGTGTATTGCCTTTCCATTTTATGTTTCTGAAAAAATGGCGTTTGCCTTCTTCGATATTTAATTTGACCATCACATTGCCATCCTTGGTACGGTAAGTGGTGTCCGAGACGATTGACATGTTTTTGAAACCTTCATTCTGATAAAACTTAGTCAGCGTTTTTATATCTTCTTGATATTCTTTTTCTATAAATTTTGACTTTCTGAGTAAGGTGCCCTTCCGTTTTGTTTTCTTCATTTGTTTGCGCAGCTTTCTATCTGTAAAGGTCTGATTGCCATCGATGACGATATCTTCCACTTTGACTCTATCTTTAGGATCTATCACAAACTCTAGTCTGACACTCGTATTTTTTGTTTCTTCAGGTATTTCATTCACCTTAATGCTAACATCCAACTTACCCTTTTCTACATAAAATTCTTTGATTTTAGCTTTTGCAAGATCTTTTTGATCATCGGTCACTATACCACCTTTAGTCAATATATTCTTTAAAATGTCATTAAGGTCTTCGTGCTGAGATGTTCGGATGCCTTTGTAAGACCATCTGGAAAGTATCGGTCTTTCTACTAAGACAACTTTTAAAAACACCACTTCGCCTTCAACTTTTTCTTGAAATATCTGAACATCATCAAAAAGACGTAGCTTCAACAATGCTTTGATAGCCGCAGGAATAGCTGGTCCAGGTATTTGAATTTTATTTCCTTCTTTCAGATTTGCTATGGATTTTATGGCATTTCTATCTCTGGTTTCTGCACCTGTGATATTAATACCACCGATTTCATAAGTTTTTTTATCAGAATAGTTAATTACATCTTCATTCTGACCATAGGCTGGCAGTATTAGCCAACAAAAGACCAATAAATTAACTAAATATTTAAAAATATTATTCTTCATATGTATTTGGTGTCTGATTATGCAGTGACTAACGCTTGATTGCTTGAGTCCGCTGTTTTTATTATTTCTTTTAACGTTTTATTAATGATTTATGACGTTTGAAGCAGAAAGTTGCTCACTTGTCATTCCAAATCTCCTTTCCCTATTTTGATAATCGAGAATAGCAGAATAAAAATGTTCCTTACGGAAGTCAGGCCACATGACCGATGTAAAAAATAATTCCGCATAAGCAGCTTGCCAAAGTAGGTAATTGCTGATCCTATGTTCGCCGCCAGTCCTGATTAATAACTCTGGGTCTGGTATATCCTTTGTTGTCAAATATTGTGTAAATAATGTGGTGTCAATATCTTCCGGAGATAATTGACCTTCCGCTACTTTTTGCGCGATTCTTTTGGTGGCTTCTACTATTTCCCAACGTGAGGAATAATTTAAAGCCAAAATAAGTGTCATTCGGGTGTTATCTTTGGTCAAGTCAATGCCTTCAAGTAATGTCAATCTTGTCTTTTCTGGAAGCCCATCGAGATTTCCAATAGCCTGCAAACGGATATTGTTTTTATTGAGTGTTGATACTTCTTTACGGACAGTTTCGACCAGTAATGTCATGAGTGCATTTACTTCAAAGGTTGGTCTCGACCAGTTTTCAGTCGAAAATGCATATAATGTCAAGTAATGAACACCAAGCTCTGCTGCACCTTCTGTGACTTCCCTCACTGAGACAACGCCACTCTTATGACCGAATACCCTCGGTTTTCCCTGAGATTTGGCCCACCGACCATTGCCATCCATAATGATAGCAACATGAGCAGGAAGTTTGGCTATATTTATTTTTTCTTTTAGTGAATGCATCCGTATGACCAGAATCTTTGTAAAGTTGCGCAAATGTAAGAAATTTATAGCTCTAACTTTCATTTTATACCTAAATTATTGAATTTCACCTTGCTGTTAAATTCTGACTCAAACACAGTTCAATTCTTTATATGCCACAGGTTTGACTTATGTTTTATGTAAATTATAAACGATGGCTATGTAAAGTTAGGTTCAATATTTGCATTCTTTCAGAAATATTCCAACTTTATATGAACAATGATTAAATTTCAGCAATTTTTGCAATAAATTTGTATTTATTTTATCTTGAAATCTTAAAATTATGAGATTATCTTTCAGTTATAGTGGTAGATTGCTTGATGCAAAAACTTTGCCGCAATTCGTGCACGAAGTGGAGGATATCTGCAATACTCTAGGTTGGGAATGTACTATTTATAAGAGTGCGTTTCCAGACCATCAATTTGTAAACCCGGCAAATGATCAGGCATATGGCTTGACATTCAAACCAAAAGGTTGTGATTCTGTGAGTTTGGTGTTCGATAGTGAAGGGCGTATCTACAATTATTTTTTTAAGGATATGATCCAAAAACACCAATCAGGCGAAGTAAAAGTAATAACGGTAAAACTCAATCTAGATGATGATAATTCTAAGCCGGAGATATCAGAAGAATTAAAACCTATTGACATCAATAAAATGGTATATCAAGTATCTGTCAATTTACAAGATGAAGATACCGGGCTGTATATCAATGTGTTAGAGCTTATTAGATATCTTAGTGAAAAGTACCTAACGGATTTTGAACTGAATGATGATTGTGAATATTGGAACACACGAAATCCAGAAAAACTTACTGGAAAACTGAAGGAAATAAACATGTTTATGGACACGTTCAAAGATTTTTTGAGCACAGAAAATTTTAATAACCCGGTAGAATTTATCAAATTTTTACAACATTTTTCTCGTCAATTTCGACATCGTAGCGAAGAGGAATAATGTAGTCAGTAACTAAAGTAGCACAGCATTAGTCTGGCAGGTCGTACCTTTGCAAAAAATAAATGAAATATGGATGCAGAACAATTAATTGTCAATAACAGCGGCACTATAATCGATGTGCGTACACAAGGAGAATTTATGGGTGGAAATGTATTGGGATCATTCAATATTCCACTCAATGAAATTCCATACCGATTGGAAGAAATAAAAACATTGGCATCACCACTCATTTTGTGTTGTGCATCAGGCAATCGTAGTGGTCAGGCAGAAGGATATCTTGCAGCTCAGGGCATTGAATGCGTCAATGGTGGATCTTGGATGACTGTAAATTATTATAAATCAAAGGCAATGCAAGACTAAGTATGATAAGCAATCTTATTTTGACAGGATGGAATTGGATGAGATGGCTCAGGCTATCAGCGGGATTATTTATTCTTTTTCAAGCCTACTTTTCAAAAGACAATTTCTCTGCTTTTTTGGGATCTATATTGCTATTGCAAGCCATTACAAATACAGGATGTTGTGGTTCAGGTGGTTGTAATATATCAGAGACCAAAATAAAAGCAGAAAAAGAAGAACCCAAATTTGAAATCATTAAACCAAAATAACCATGGAATCACATATATATCAAGTAGATGTAAAGTGGATGGCAGATAGAATCGGTGAAGCATCTTCACCAGAATTGTTGAATAAGATAGATGTCGCTACGCCACCACAATTTCCCAAAGGATTGGAAGGTGTTTGGTCTCCTGAACATTTTTTTAC
>JAGPCT010000101.1 GCA_018057925.1 Saprospiraceae bacterium | reverse complement strand
GATATCGCCCAATGAGTTTGAAGATTTTATAGGTGAAGATATCCGACTGGAACCGGTCATCCTAGGCGAAAAAACAAAGATCGAAGACTTACTTAGTTATTATATGGGCAAAAATACGCCAGAAAGGCAGGTATTTATCATCGACAATCTGAAAATAGAACTGGATCAAGTTGCTCCTGATGAAGAGGAAGTCATGGATTTAGCAACAGCAGATGTAGAGGAAGTCTAAGATGGAAGACCCGACTATAAAACCAGACACCAGCATATTGCTCGATATCGTCAGGATGCCGATGCCTTATGGCAAATATAAGGGTACACTTATAAAACATGTGCCAACGTACTATCTGGAATGGATGTCCACGCAGGGATTTCCCGCAGGGCGACTCGGTATGATCTTAAGTACCGCATTTATTATAAAGACACACGGACTGGAATATTTATTGAAAGATATCAGGTGATATTTTGCTAATCAACATCTATCATTTGAAAATTATGTAAAGCAAAAATACCCGCTCCTCCTAGGATATTACTATATACTGGCACAGGAGTACCGAAAGGATTGTCTGCTGTATTTTTATGAGCTTGTAGTGATCGACTGTATTTGTAGTAATCTTCCGAAATACTATACCAAATCAATTTTATTTTTCCTTTTGCCCATTCTTTCGGCAAACGATAAATCTGAAAATCTATGGATTTCTCTTTACCATTATATCCATCGTCGGTCAATATAAGCGTGGTACCTTCATACGACTCAAATACTGACGGGTCGAGGCTGCTGATGTACATAGGAGACAACATATCGTCCCAGTCAGGGGCAAGTATCTGTAAAGCATAGAAGTTTTTGTCTTGCGGGTCCTTAAACGTTACAGTTACTTTGCTCCGCTCATCTCCTTCCCTGTCTAAACCTCCATCCTCTGTAAATACTGCAGACATTATCTCTATATTGGGTAAAATACGAACAGACGCTGATGCTTTGCCAAACTCTTTATGGGTAACTTCTAGGAGTACTTCATCATTGGTTTTAAGTAGAGAAGAAAGTACGGCTCGGTAGTTATTTCTGTTATGAAACGAAAATTCATCAAAAAAATATTCTGCTTTTGATGACACACCGTTGATTGTCAATACCACATCTGCATCGTTTAGACCCAATTCATTCACATCAATGTTTTCGAGGATTCCAGCATTCCTAGAGATACGCATTTCTATACTGTCTTGCCCTGTGTGCGCTACGCAATCTATGACCAATGTCGTTTCAAATGGTGGCGGATCCAGCTCTAATGTAGTTTCAAAAAAATCTTCACAAGAAGTGAGTGAAATAAAAAACAATAGGGCGCTGATTGGAAAAATATATTTAGAAATCATAATAGTCTGATATTTAGAATTTTAGTGAATAGGTGACATATGGTATCAATGGGAATAGACTTACTTGCTTTAGTACTCGCTGATTGGAATCAAAATCATCATCAAAATAAACAAAAAATGGATTTTTATTGGCGTAGGTATTGTATGCACCTATAGACCAAGTTCTGGTTCTCTTGTTTTTGTTTTTTATAAAATTGATCCCAATATCCATCCGGTGATAAGAATTCATCCGGTAACTGTTTCTATCGCCATATTGTTCCACAGTATTTATGTATGAATATTGCTGATTTCCGTATGTTTCTACCACACCATACCTTGATTTTGGCAATGTGACTGCATTTCCTGTACCATAGACCCAAGTACTAGAAATATTGATTTTTTTGGACAGTTCATAAATGGCTACGATAGAGATATCGTGTCTTCGGTCATACCGATACGGGAATGCTTTGCCTTGATTGAGATCTGAAAATTGTCTATTATTCCACGCAAGTGTATATCCTATCCATCCAGAAAGTTTACCCGTCTTCTTTTGCAGAAAAAACTCTAGTCCATAAGCTTTTCCTTCCCCTTGAGTAATTCTGTCTTGCCAGTCGGTGAGTTCGAACAGTCCAGAGCCATCTTTATATGCTATGAGATTTTTCATTCGTTTGTAATAACCTTCTACGGAGATTTCATAGTCTTGGCCAATCGTCTTAGCTACTCCGATGGCTGCTTGCCAGGATTCCTGTGGTTTTACCCTAGAAGTGGTAGGTAGCCATAAGTCGGTAGGCAAACCGATCCCTTCAAAAGACAAAAGATTGATATATTGGCGCATTGTGGCAAATGAAGCCTTTAGTCCTATCCCTTTTGGCAATAGATATCTCATACTTAACCTTGGCTGTAAGGAAGTATAAAAAGCATCATCTACACTGAATCCAGAGAGATGTAGACCAGCATTAACTTTTAGTTTTTTGGTAATTTCATAGTCATCTTCACCATATAATGCCCATTCAGTGGCGTTTTTTATTGGTTGGCCCAATGTCTGTTTAAAATTTAAACCGCTCGATGCAGATACTTGCTCTAAGTTGAACTGGCCAGGATTAAACTCATGAAGGATAACATTGGTTCCAAATCTAATGAAGTGCCTAGGTGATGGTACGTAGTCAAAATCGATTTTGGCGGCATAATCCCTAATACCTGATAAATAACCTAAAGAGATAACATCTCTAGATTTATCTTCGAACTCGGTGCCTAAAGAAATCTCAGTATTGAGTTTATATTTGCTATAGGTAAGCGTAGTATTCATGAAAAGCTTATCATGGATGACATGATTCCATCTAAGTGCACCAGTGAGGTTTCCCCATCCTAAACCATTGTCAGTAAAATCTTTATTACCAAAATCTGTGTCCTTTTGTCTGAAATAAAACTTGTCGTTGCCGCCATACACGCTCAGGTAGATTCTATCTCTTTGTGAAAAAGTATGATTGACTTTGGCATTTACATCATAAAAATAGTATCCAGTATCACCTTCCGAATCTGAATCCTTAAAACTTTGCTTTATAAATGGCTTCGCTAATAGGTCTATATAGGTTCTTCTGCCAGAAAGAAGGAAGGAAGTTTTGCCTTTATTTATCGGTCCTTCTAATGTCAGTTTAGAACCTACTAATCCTATAGACACGTCCCCATGAAACTCTTGTTGATGTCCATCTTTGAGATTTATTTCTAGGACACTAGAAAGCCTTCCACCATATCTAGCAGGAAAACCACCTTTGATCAGGGTGACATCTTTGATGGCTTCTGCATTAAAGACTGAAAAAAATCCAAATAAGTGGTTAGCGTTATAAACAGGTACACCATCGAGCAAAATTAGGTTCTGATCAGGGCTTCCACCACGTACATAAAGGCCTGCTTGACCTTCACCACCTGACTGCACTCCAGGCAACAATTGTAAAGCTTTTAGCACATCGGTTTCACCCATCAAAGCAGGGATCTTTTTTATCTGAAGAATAGGTACGTCAATAGTACTCATTTGTGTCTCCGTTTCTATTTTTTTATCCTTCGATGCTTTAATTTCGATCTCTTCAAAAGTAAAGGATGCCTTCATTTTTACATTGTAGTTTTGTGTAAGGTTGCCGTTTAACTTTACTGTTTGATTTGCATATCCTACGTAGGAATATTCGAGTTCGATTTCTTCAGCTTTATCTAAAGTTATGGTATAAAAACCGTAGGTATTTGATACTGTTCCACTCTGGCTTTTTCTATAATATATATTACACCCAATCAGTTTCTCTCCAGAGTCTTCATCTTCTGCATAGCCTGAGATCGTCACCTTTTGGGCCAAGACCATTTGGGTTACCATTAAAATAATAATTGCAATGTTGATTTTTATGATCATATATTTAATTTTTTTACTTTCATTTGTTAATATAAAGTTCATAGCGTCGGTTTCGCTGCTTAGCCTATATAATTTTAACTTATATTTAATGCTTTATTCTCCAAATTTTTTCATCTTTGTAACCACTCAAGATATTAACGCACAATATATTTAATAATGTTTATGAAACATAACCCATCATAGAAAAAATCTAAACCTAATCTATAGCTTGCACAGATAAGTGATGTAAATATGCAGACTTAAACAACCAAAGATATACAATTAGTGGGAAATCATTGGAAATTTTAAAAAAAGTTAATTAGAACATCAAGCCATCAGATATCTTAAAGTAGGAAAATAATGAGTAAAAAAACACTTTAAGCAATGTAAATTATACTATTTCGTTAGTTCCCTTACATTTGTAATGGAATATTTTCACCTTTGTGGAGCCTGAACCATAACCATCACAGATGAGCCACATGATACATAAAATAAATCCATGATATAGAAG
>JAGPCT010000022.1 GCA_018057925.1 Saprospiraceae bacterium | reverse complement strand
GTTAGAAATAAACTTGTTCACAGGATTATGGCAGTTATAAGTCGTAAAACACCTTATCTGCCTCAAGAAGTTTTTCTATTAAAATGAAAAAAAATATTTGTTTTTTAACATAGAAATCTCTGTGTCCATTTTTTTAGGTCACAGGGTTACACAGTGGACTACACAGTGTTACACAGTGAATCAACTCTGGGAGACTCTGTGTCCTATATTTTTAAGTCACAGGGTTGCACAGTGTTTTACACAGTGTTACACAGTGAAAACTACTCTGGGAGACTCTGTGTCCAATTTTTTTAGGTCACAGGGTTACACAGTGTTTTACACTGGGTTACACAGTGAAATTAACTCTGTGAGACTCTGTGTCCAAATTTTTAGGCACAATGTAAATGTAGTATTCTGAAATGCATATCAATTATTTAATAATGCTTTTCTTTCTTCTTTGGAAGGGTAATTTATTAGGACAGCTCGGTATTTTCCTTTAAAAACAAAAAGACTCCCCGCTGCTGCACCGATGACTTTATACCGGCTGATTAATTCTTTAATATCCTGGTGCGAACCGGCGCCTCCTAAAATTGTCAAAGGCACATCAACTTTTTCCCGCACTAATTGTACAAGTTCCAAATCGTAGCCTTCCATAGTGCCATCCCTATCAATGGAATTTATTACTATTTCGCCTACTCCAACTTGATTTATTTGAATTAAAAAATCATCTAATTTAATGCCCGTCTTTATCTTGCCATTGCCTGAATAAACTTCATAATTAGTTGCTTTAAATAAGCTCTTCGTTTTCTTAACATCAATAACGACTACAACACTTTGCAAACCTACTGCTTGTCCGATTTTTGATAATAACGACAAATCATGTATTGCTGCCGAACTTAATGCCACCTTTTCTGCGCCAAGCTTTATGATCTCTTTTGCCTGTTCAACTGTCGTAACTCCACCTCCGTAACAAAAAGGCATTCTGCATTCAATAGCAAGATTCTTTATCATCGTGAAATCAGGACCCCTCCCTTCTACGGTGGCATCAATATCCAATACCATCAATTCATCCACCTCTTTTTCATTGAATATTTTAACGGCGTTAATTGGATCACCTACATATTTTGGGTCTTTAAACTGCACTGTTTTGACCAGACCTTTTTTATGTACTAACAGGCATGGTGTTATTCTCGATCTAAGCATTCAGATTTGCAAAATTTTTAAGGAGGGTCACTCCATTTTGATGACTTTTCTCGGGGTGAAACTGTACACCATATATATTTTCATGGTTTACGGATGAAGCAAATTCTTTTCCATAAAAGGTTGTTGACATGATATCTCCTGGATTGTCACATTCAAAATAATAACTGTGTAAAAAATAGAAACCCATTTCTTCGTCTATTGAATTAAAGAGTTCGGATTGTTTCGAAACTTTGACAGAGTTCCAGCCAAGGTGAGGAATTTTTGGTTTCAACTCCAATAAATTAACATCAATCTTTTTCACTATTCCTTTGACCCATCCCAAGCCAGGAAGTTTGCCTTCCTCACTTCCTTCGGCTAAAATTTGCATTCCAACACATACACCGATAACCGGGATTTTTTTTTCCAAAACTTCCTTGTCTAAAACTGACCTGAAGCCCGAACTATCGAGTATAGAAATTGTCTCATCAAAAGCACCAACACCCGGCAATATAATTTTTTCAGCCCCGATTACGTCCTGTGGACAATTTGCTATTTTGAATGGAATATTGAGTCGATTGTATATATTTCCAATTGCATTAATATTCCCGGAACCATAATTGATTATTGTAATCATCGCTTTCCTCCTCTTTCAAGCCCCATTAAACGCATCAGTTTTGACCCTAATTTATAGACATTTTCCTGAGACTTGTAATCTAGATGTGTTTTCTTGGGCATGTTGAAATATGTCTGGAGTTCGTCTTTAGAAATACCAAGTTTATTGGCAACAAATTCAAACTCATGTTTTATTTCCTCCGAATCATAGGCCGGTAACTTTAATTGATTCAAAGCATCTTCTCTACTCATCTGGCCTGTAAGAATTAAGCTGGAGAACTGCACTCTTCGTGTATCATAACCAAATCTTTCCGGCAACCAATAACTCTCATAAAACCTGGTAAAACGGGATTCAAAATGTTTTTGAGGATACGGTTGCCACCCAAACTCATTTTGAAGTAAGTCCATTGCTTCCTGTTTATTATATTGCATATAATCCAATGGGCGCAGGACTTTTATTTTTTTAACATAAGGCAAATACACTTTATGCCACAGAATATTTGTTACTAAATAATCTGCCAATGGTATTTGTCCAAACTTTTTATGTATATCCTTTAACTGAACCGAATCAGACTGATAGTACATCCATTCTATCGGGTTTCGAACACACTCAGTAGAATAATTTCCACCTGTTAGAATATAATTCACCTTATATTTTGATGCAAAATGGTACATTGTAGCGAAGAATGCATGATCCTGTGGTACGTCGATATGTGGCACACCTGATTTAAAATAAGCGAGTTGCAAATCCTTCATTTCTTCCCAATTGATAACCTCAGTAAATAAATCTAAGTTTAATTTATCGACTAATCGTTCTATATTATTTACCGCCAACTGTGTGTTCCATCCCGCATCCACATGAAAAACTAACGGCCTTAGCCCCAGTTTTTCTTTCGCTAAATATAACAAATAAGAACTATCAATACCGCCACTCATTCCTAAAATACAATCAAAATCCTTTGATTTACCGGAGGCTTTTATCTTATCCGCCATAGAGTTAAGCTCCTTTTCTCTACCTTTACCATAATTCCAAACAGGCTCTATATCTTTATAATAGGTGTTACAGTGGTCGCAAACACCTTTCTCATCAAAGGTGATCTTTGAATCCGATGTGTCCATGACACAATTGGTGCATATTTGGTAAGTTCTCCTCATATAAATATTTGAAAGTTAATTTACAGCAAAATTGATCATATTAATGATTCAGTTCACTTTTGATTATATTATCTAAAATTGCAATTACTTTTGGCCAATCAGGTAATTCACTCAATACAGTTTTCGCTCTTTTTAACAATTCATTTTTTTCATTATCATTACAAAAGATAAAATTCAGCTGACCTATAATATCTTGGACATCAAACGGATCAAAATACATTGCACCATCCTTACAAACATCTCTTGCAAAATCAAAATTACTCGTAAAAATTGGTATATTATGAAACATTGCTTCTACATAAGTTCCTGAAAAAGATTCTAATAAAGTTGGCATAAGTAAACCATCACATTGTCTATAAAGACTAGGCACATCCTTCATTTCAACACTGCCAACATTATAAATAATGGAATCGAGTCCCTCTTTTTTAACATCATTAAAAAATGTGCTAACCTTTTTGTTGTGATCAACTTCAAGAGTTACAATCAATTTATAGTCCAAATCTTTTGAACGAATTTCTTTCGCCAAATCAATAAATATTTCAATATTTTTATGAGAATAATAGTGAGTTAGATACAATAACTTAACTCCATCTGGCAAATTAAATTCTTTAAAATAATCGTTTGACAAATTGTCTATTGAAACAGCATTTGGTAAAATTGTCACGGACTTGAAATCATAAATCTTGATTAATTTGTTTTTTATAGTTTCTGTTTGAGCCAAAATCACCTTTATATATTTCTTATACTTTTTGAAAATTAATATTTTAGTTTTTCGATGAAACCATTCTCTTAATGTCATTAATTTCCAAACAGTACTTTCCGGATAAACTGCATATGCCCAATCAAATAAAAAAATTTGTTTCCGGGACGTTCTGATTGGGACATCAGCTAAATTTAGAACTAAATCTGTCTTGAATTTGATTATAATTTTATTTAAACAAAAGCTGTAAACGACCAATTGCATTAAGCTGTTATTTAAAAATTTGGGTAATTGAATTATACTTATTTCATTGTTTTCATATTTAATATAATCTCCTTTATCCGGAGTTAATACAATATAATTATCGTTTAAACTTTTTTGAGACAACAAAGATAAATAGTTATTAAGAATGCTTTTCCCTCCTCCTGCTTTTGAATTAAATCCATTAATAAAAATTATAGCCATTTATTTTTTTGATAAAATTAAAAATATTGTGGCAGGTGCTAACTTGTGTATTATTCTTGTACGATGATAACGGTAATTCCACTTGAGAAGTCGAGCGACAAAACTATCAATCATTTGGAACATTCTAGAATCTCTTTTGATTATTTTACCAAACAACCTATAGATAAATGCACAATCGCAAAGGGAACTACTTATAACAACCATGTTGTTACTTCTAATAAACTCAGTAAAATAATTAAGAGGAATTCCTCTTTCATTTTTAGTTAATCCTTTCCGAAAATTCCTCCAGTCACCCATTGTATGTATTGGTTCCTTTATCAGTAAGAATCCATTGGGTTTTAAAACTCGTTTAAGTTCTGTCAAAACGAAACTAACATTTGGAATATGATGTAATACTCCAAAACAAGTAATAAGATCGAATGTGTCTTTTTCAAAATTCAAATGCCCATTTTCTAACGGTTTTGAATAAATAGGAATAATATTTCCAATTCTTTCGGAAACTAACTGATCTGATGGCTCTACTATTGTAATTGCATTTATTCGATCACTTATTGGTAAGAACTCATCACCATAAGCGCTCCCAATCCCTAATGCATTGCTAAATACATACTCCTTAGGCAATCTGTTAAATCCATAAAATAAATTCATGTTATGATATGGGTATTTATATTTAGAGCGATCTTTACTCCCTAAATTTGCATATCCCTCAGATTCTTCTTCAAACCATTTTTTAATTTCAATAAGACTAAAATCATCCCCATAAAGCTTGTTTCCATCAAAATAATCTTCCATATTTAATTATTTAGTTTCATTTATATAATAGCAGTACAAAAATCAATAAAATTATTCGCCATTTTATCTGTATTATAATTTGAATCAATAATATCTATACATTTTGTGGACATTTCATTTTTTAATGATTCATTATTAAGAAAGAATTTGATTTTATTTGCCAAATCACAATTATCATATCTATTATATAAAAACCCAGTATGACCATCTTTAAAAACTGAAAATTCAGGACCATGTGTTTCCCAATCTGAATAAGTTATTACAGGCAAGCCATATCCCAAAGAATGCATTAGTGTTAATCCAATTGGCGCAGGATGCACAAGAACAAGAGCCGAAAGAAACCAAGGAGCCAGCTTGCTTTCGTCATACAATTCACCTACAAAATAAATATACTTATCTATTCCTAATTTAAAAGCCTTCTGTTTCAATTCATCCAAATAAGGGCCATCTCCAACAATCACACATTTGATATCCGGAAAATCATCTTTTAATATATCAACAGCTAGAATCAAATCATCAAATTTACCGGGTACAACTCGCGAACTTCCTAAAATAATTCTTCTATTATTTAAACCATTTTCTTTTTTCCAATCTTCTAACTTACCATAATCCCATTTTTGTATCTCTTCTCTTATTTTATTTTGGTCTAACCCGTTATTGATACTGGAAATCAATTTACTTTTAAATCCTAACGATTTCATCTGCTCAATATCTCTTTCTACATACATTAAAAAGTAATCAAATATTCCCCAATAAAGTAATCGAAACTTTTTTGAAATTGAACTATTTCGGTGAGAATGAACAGTGCTCCATATCGCCACCTTAGTTCCTCTAATTTTTAAGAATATACTTAGTAACGCTTGACTGAAATGCCGCGGATTGCCATCAGAAATAACTAAATCATAATCATTTCGTAATATTTTTAGTATCGGGTATTTTTGCCATAATATTTTTCCTTTTAAAATCCATTTATAATTAATTGGAACAATCGATTGATCAAATTTTTCATTTATAGTTTTTACATTTAAACCTTGAATAAATTTATGACAATATATTTCTATTTTAAATCTATTATCCTTTAATATTTCTCTATAAAACCCTTCCCTGTATGAGGGAATTACATTGGTAAAAATAGCGATTTTAATTTTCCGCATCATCAATAAATTCTCTAAACCACAATTCTACATTCAACATTCGATATAAAAACCGCGAACGATCTTTCGTTCCTCGCTCTAAATCTTTAAGTGATTTTTGAATTCCTTTTTCAGAAAACAGTCCTCGATCAATACATCTTTTTGAAAGTAATATAGAAGCAGCAGAATTATGCCCTTTTTCTAAAAACATATTAGTTAATGGTGTTGAAAATCCAAATTTTACTTTTTGAGACAGTATTTCATCCGCCACAACTCCTTCCATAGCTTTCCTATGAATATATTTACTTTGCCCATTACAAATTTTAAATTCTGAAGGAAGAGAAAAAACATATTCTACTAGTCTATAATCCATAAATGGAAGTCTGCTTTCCAATGAATACGCCATTGATATAGCATCACCATAATGGAGTAAATTTACCAGTCCTCCTGTATGTGATTTAAAAAGATGAGCATTTACAGAGCAATCAAATCCCTTTGCTTTTCTTGGACTATCTTTTATATGTTTATATTTGGATAAATGGCCAATATAAAATGCACTTACTCCTGATACTTTATAATATAATTTATGTATCCATCCGGAGTTTAACTGACGAACAAAAAGCATCACTAACGATGACAAAGAATATACTTTGCAATATTCATTCAGTTCAATTATGGCTTTTTTAAATCGAAATTTTCTAATCAATTCGATTAAATATATTGATTCAACATTGTTAAGATATCCAGCCAATAGTTCATCTGCTCCTTGCCCTTCCAGCACCACAGTAATATCTTCAGTGGCTTTTTTAAAAATTGAATTTAAAGGAAAAACTGCGGGAGAGCCATGCCCTGACTCCATATTAAAAATAATTTTACTCAATTCTTCGACATAATTTGTAAAATTAATTTCGACTAAAGTTGGGTCTAATTCCAATTGTTTTGAAACTTCTTTAACTATCTTAGCTTCATCAATTTCAATATCATTTTTATAGTTTTGTTTTTCTGATTTCAGAAACTTATTTTCCGGAAATGTAGCCGTGTAGCTTTTGTTATTTCCATTCAAATGATCTTTTAATACAGAAACGATAGACATAGAATCGATTCCTGAGGACAAGGTAAATCCAACGGGGACATCACTTCTCATTCTGATATCTACTGCATTTTTAAACAAGTCTCGATAATGCGTTACTGCATTTTCAAAAGTAATGTTCTGATTCGTTTTCTTTGGGTAATCCCAATACCGTTCAATGTTAATTCCTTCACTAGAAACAGATAAATTATGCGCCGGCTCTAACCTAAATATGTTCTGAAACCATGTTTCTTTTATTTGTGCACCAACACTATTTCGACAAAAATTAGATATTTCATTGTAGTTTGGGATTCTCTCTTCCGGAAAATACTCTAAAATGGCCTTTATTTCAGAGGAGAAAATAAATTGTCCATTGACAGTAGCATAGTTAAAGGGTTTTACGCCAAACCGATCTCTTGAACAGAAGAGCTTGTTTTCTAGTTGATCATAAATAGCAAAAGCCCACATCCCATTAAAATGATTTACACAGTCTTCACCCCATGCTTGGTATGCAACAACAAGTACTTCTGTATCACTTTGAGTTTTAAAAGTATAACCGATTTTAATTAAATCATCTCTTAATTCAATGTAATTATATATCTCACCATTATAAGATACAAAATACCTGTCGTCTCTTTCAAAAGGCTGGTTACTATCAGCAACCAAATCAATGATTGCCAATCGTAAATGAGCAAGTGCTGCATTGTTATCAAAAATCCGAATTCCCATAAAATCGGGTCCTCGGTGTTGCATTCTTTCTACGGATGATTTTATTTTTTCCTGCTCAAAATAATGTTTCTCTTTTATATTATAAATCCCAAATATTCCACACATATTGATTATTGAAAGGGTTTAATAAATTTTTAATGAGGTAATAAGCACTATATTATTTCAACTATTGTTGAAAAGTTATATGTAAATACTTTTTAATTATCAACATTGTTACACACTGGATATTTCCTTTTAAATAACTTATATGTTTTAAGGGCCACAGCATCTCTATGCTTTGCACCTAAATATAAAGTTTTTAAATAATTTTTAGGAAATGAGAACAAGAATTCTTTAAATATTTTATCCCTTATAGAATAAATCGTATACATAAGACTAAAAAATAAAGTAAATTTAATCGCTTGATAAACTGGATATAGAGCTATTGCTATGTATAACTTATTATAATAACTATGTAAAATTTCTTTAACATGATTACGTGCAACAATACTCTTTTTATGCCAGAGAATTACAGATTCATCTATAATTATCTTGTACCCGAATTGAATCGCTTTTAATGACAGAAACAATTCTTCTGCGCCATATATAAAATGAGACGGATAATAACCTGTCTTTTTATAAATTCTTTTATCATGCAAGCATATCCCTCCTGAGAAATTATTATAATAATATTTAATATTATTCTTAATCAAACATTTTGTATCAATTTCGTATTGATACATAAAGTCATATATAACTCCTCCTATTATACCTACATTTTCATTTTCACTTATGCTTTTATAGGCATTCAATACTGCATCCCGATGGAGGACTCCATCATTATCCAGATAAAATATATATTCACCATTACAATATTTTAGCCCACGATTCCTTCCTTCAGGACATCCATAGTTTTTATCAAGCTCAACAATCTTAATTTCGGGGTAATTTTTACTTGTAATTTCAATTGAATTATCAGTTGACCCATTATCAACTAAAATCACTTCTATATTATTATAACTTTGATCTAAAGCACTTGCAATGGCTCTCTGCGTTTCTTCTGCTCTATTCCAATTTAGTATCTGGATTGATATTAATGGTTGCATATTTTTTAAGTTATATTCCTAGTTACCTTATTTGTATATGTTATCAGTAAACCAATAATAAAATAAAAATAAGATGTAAAGGAAACGTTTACTAATAAATCTGTTGTTAAAAAAAATATTAAAATTAATGCGTTTAGCATTATCATAAATAAATAAATAATCTTATACCTTGAATTCCATAATTTAATAAAATATGCAATTTCTAAATAGAAAAATATCAAATAAATTATCAAACCAATTAGACCAGAAGTCAATAACAAAAATAAGAATGAATTATCAAAGGTGGTTGATGAAAAAATTGTTGTACTAATGGAACCTCTTTGTGTTCCATTACCAAATAAAAGATTTTTATAGAATTGATCTATTCTTTCGACCCAAATTAATGATACCCTACCATTTAAAGTAGCATCAACCTGAAGTCTTTCATTGAAAATATCTGCCATCCTCGCATTAACCTTAATTTCAGAATATTTGAAAATAGAAAAACCAATAATAAAAAATGAAAATAAAAGCAATTTACCTTTTTTATTTAAAACGATATAAAGAAATATAATAAGGGCTAGTGAAAAAAAACCTGTCCTTGAAAATGTAACTATAACTGAAGTCGCCACCAACACTAAGCTAACATATTTAATAAATCTCAGTACCTTAACTTTTGGTTGATTTGTTACTAACAATACAATAAATCCTATCATTTGAAAAAATGAAGCATAATTTGGATTCCCAAGTGTTCCAGTAGCACGAGTAACACCAAATTCAGAGTGGTATAATTTGCCATAAAAAGAAGAAACGGATTTAGCAATGTTAAATATATCAAAAAATTGTACTAATGATAATAAACTAGACCCCATTATCCCTAATGAAATTAAGAACAATAATTTACTAGGGGGTACCATTAAACCTCTACCAACTAATAATCCTGCAATTAGAATTATAATATTTCTTAGTAAACTAATTAGGTAATTATAATCTTGGATCGTTGGAATATAATCTTGAAAAACAGAAATATAAAAACTAATAAGAGCTGCTATAAAGAATAAAACCAATAACTGAACTAATCTTTTAGCGATTAAGATTTTTCTAAGAATATTATTAATTGAACCCTTGGATGCTCCAATAATTATAAATATAAAAAAGAAATCTTCAATTCTTATTGGTATCTCAGAAAAACTCAAGGTTGGCACAAGAAATATTGAAAGGATGACAATAATTATAATCCATGATTTCTTAATATTTCTGTGTTTTTCTCTGCTATTATTAGTCAAATGTTTTTAAAATTTAATTCTATGAGAGGTTTTATAATCTTTAAATATATTTTTTAAATCATACAATGCTTCTATTCTAAAAATTGAGCTAAATAATAAATAGATAGAGAAATAGATAAGACTTGAAAGAAATATCATAACTAGATTACTTATATCTAACTTCTGCAACAGAAACATTGAGCTCCATATAAAAATACCAACAACAATAGACAAAATCAAAATAGGAAAAATTATTTTTAATTGCTCAATTACATAAAGGTGAATCATTTTTCCACAAACAAATGCTCCTATGAAAAAGAAGAATATTGACAATATTACTTGAGCAAAAAGTAATCCATAAATTCCAAATTGAAAAGCTATGGCTATAGCTAAAATGATAATTACTTTTTTAACAATTTCAATCTTAAGATATAAATCACTTCGTCCTTTTACGTCTAAAATTTGTAAATTGTATTCTTGTAGGGGGTAAAAGATTGATGATAAACATAATACTTGAAAATATGGAACAGCAGGTAACCACTTATCAGTCAACAATAAACTAAACATAGGTTTTGCAATAATAATTAAAAGAATCATAAGTGGTGTTACCAAAAAAACTACATGCAAAATCATTTTCCTATAATAAATTCGTAATTGATCATCATCATTCTGAATCGATGATAAAACTGGATATGCAACGCTTTTCAATGCAGTTATTATCATTCTTAAAGGAAAGCTTTGAAAAGAATCTGCCCTATTATAATATCCTAATTGCAAAGGAGTATACCATTTTCCAATCAATAGATTGTAAATATTTTCGAAAATAGAATTTAACAAACTAGCTATCATTAATTTATATCCAAAACTAAAGTGTTTTTTTACTAATTTCCACTTCATAATAATTCTTGGATGCCACTCACTTCTGATCCAATATTGAATAGCTAAAAATATAGATTGTACTAAGTTTAACCACACTAGACTCCATACTCCGTAACCTTCATAACCTAAGAAAATACCTATAGCACCTCCAGCAATTACCGAAGGTACTTGTATAGTCATTATTTTTCTAAATTGAAAACTTTTTGTTAAAATTGCAGTTTGTACCCCCACAAAAGCACGGATTATAAAATTAAATGAAAATACCCTTATTACATTTATCAAGATTGGTTCATTATAAAAAATAGAAATTAATGGAGCAATAAAGAAAAAAATAAAATATATAAAAATACTTACAATAATATTTAAGTAAAATACACTAGAATAATCATTCTCAGTAACATCAGTTGTTCTAATAAGAGAAGAAGTCAAACCTCCGTCGCTAAGTGAATTTCCTATAGCAATAAATACAATAACCATTGCCAATAGTCCAAAATCAGATGGAAGCAACAATCTTGCTATCAGAATCTGTATGATGAGATTGATGAACTTCTCGCTAATCTGTTGCGAAAATGTCCAAAAAAGCCCACTCATAGTTTTTTCCTTTATGTTCAACCTTTAAAATATCTAATTTAAAAATTATTATTTAATAACATTGAAATTTACTTTTGCCTTACATTTTATCCTGTCAAATGGCTACATCATTTAAAATTTTTGAATATCAAAAAGTAAAAAATGTTTGATCTCATTAATTCTTTCATATCCTTATATTTGTTTTAACATTTATTTCAATTCTAATTGTTGTATTGATTTGAAATTCTTATATTACATACTTATTCTTACAATGCAATTGTTGCTTTTCAATCTGTTTCATCTCTTTATATATAGTCTATAAAAGTTATTGCTGTGTTTACTTTTTAAATGAACAAGAATCTGAAAGCGCACCAAATATGTATCTTCTTTTATAATTAAAGTATCGTACTTGTTTTTTCGTGAAATGATGGATACCTAAACCAGAAAAAGGGTTTATATAACTTAAAATGCAATTCTATTTTCTTTTATGCAATTTTAATAGTTTTCTAAATATTACCAATACTATTTTGTTACCTCATTGAATTAAAACACCTTAAATTTTTTCATTTAATTTAAACTTGTTACCAAACTTTCCACCAAGGCTTTTGGTTTAATTTTTCATCATTTGAAAAGCTTCCATAGCTGACACCATACCCATACCCAAATCCATACCCATATCCATATCCATCTTTAGCCTTGATATCATTGAGCACCAAGCCTATGCGTGCAAACTTGCCTTCGTCGGCATAATGTTGTATGGCTGCCACCTGATTTTTGTATGAATAATTGTGCTTGACCAAGAAAAGTGCCTGATCGGCATATTTTGAAAAGAGAAAGGCATCCGTGACCATACCCACCGGCGGTGAGTCGATGACCAAATAGTCGTATTCTTGTTTCAATGATTCAAACAAAGCCTCTGTCGCCTGAGATAATATCAGTTCAGCAGGATTCGGTGGTATGATGCCCGAAGGTAAGATGAAGAGGTTTTCTTCTATTCCCGATGGAATAATGATTTGATCCAATTCCTCCTTTCCCTGTCCACTGACGTATGTAGAGAAGCCTTTCTTTGCACTAAGTCCCAATTTTTTCAGGATAGTAGGTTTCCGTAAGTCCAACTCCAATAACAATACCTTTTTACCCAATAGGGCGATGGTTACTGCTAAATTCAATGCCACAAAGGACTTGCCTTCTCCCATGATGCTCGACGTGACCACGATGGTTTTGGCGTTTTTTGTGTTTTGTACAAAATCCAGATTGGTCCGTAATGCCCTGAACTGCTCTGCAATCCCGGTGCGGGCAGTACGGTTGATAACCACTTCCTCTTTACCTCCCGAACCTATCTCGCCATAGATGGGTATGCTAGTCACAGAGGTTACATCTTCACGGCTTCGCACACGAGTATTCAACAAATCTCTAAGATAAAAGACCCCTCCCGGTATAAAAAAGCCTAATAAAAGCGCAGCTAAATAAATAATATTACCTTTTGGTGAAACCGGCAAATTAGATGCCCTTGGACTATCGATCATCTTAATGTTTGACACATTGGAGGTACGACCAATAGCCGTCTCTTCCCAAGCTTGCTGTAAGAATACATACTGAGCCTGTTTGATCTGTTGCATCCGTGACATGTCGGTGAAGCCACGCTCCATAGTAGGGATACGGTTGATTTCACTGCCGAGACGAGCATTGCGCTGTGTGTATTTTTGTTTGACGAGTTGTAACTGGCGGATATTGTTGGAAATATTGGCAATCATATCGCCTTTCAATCGCTCTATCTGGGCAGCGACATTTTTCAATGCCGGATTTGCCCGTGTGCTGCTGACGTGAAGCCGTTCATAATCCAAAATAAGCTGATTGTATTGCGTTATCAAGGCTCCAATGACCGGATCCTGCAACATACTCAATGCCGGCACCACTCGAGAAGTTGTGTCATTCTTCAGGTATCGCTCCATCTGCTGCAGTGCCTGAAGCTGAACCTCTGTCGATGCCATCTCTTTGATGGCTTCATCACTACCTTCGATGAGTTGAGCAGCTTGTGTCGGTATGTCAATCAGGCGATTATTGCGTTTATAGTCACTGATATTGTCCTCCAGACCCGCCAACTCTTTGGTCACCATAGCTAAACGATCGGCTATAAATGCCAGGGTACTGTCTGCTACCTCATTTTTGTCGTTGATATTCTGCCGAATATAATTTAGTATCAAACCATTGAGAATATATTCGCCTTTATGTGGCAATGGATATTTCAGACTCAGGTTAATCACACTGGATTTCTGACTTGCAATATCAAGGGATAAATTGTTTTGATAAGAAGCGGTGATATTATTGACGGTATTAAAATTTATCAAAAGGTCACCACCAATAGGCTTTGAAAAATTGGAGGTTGGTATAATACATATCTTTCCAATGTCTTTAATCTGGAAAGTGTCATTAAATCTGGCTTTGATGATGGTATCTTCACTATTGAGCGTAAAGCCATTGTTTTTTTCGCGTGTCAATTCAAAGGTTACATTACGCCTTATAGAATCCACATCGGATAGCAGCAATACCTCTACCGGTTGGGCAGAAAATTCTAATTCACTCGTTTTTACCTTGCCCTGTGCGTAATATCTAATATAACCTTTTTGCTCCAATACCACAGAGCGCATTAAGTCAAAAGTATTCAGCACGAGGACTTCATTATCCACCTTACTCTTGCCACCCATCAGATCATTGAGCATGGTGAGCTGAGCATTGCTGTTCCCCCTTTTATTGTCATCAGTAATCAGTATCTCAGCATTGACCTGATAGACAGGTGTAGAATAGCGGAGATAGATGAAGGCTCCAATCAGGCAAACTATGGCCGAGAGCGCAAACCAATACCAGTTGGCAAGCAAGCGCCGGATAAAGAGAAAGAGCGCCTGGCTGTTGTCTTCCTTTGGTTCATTTAGATTATCCATACTATTAGACAATGTGTTTGTTTCAATTAAATGTTTCTTCTAATACAATAGTGTTTTACCTATATAATAAAAGATAATTCACCGTTGCAGTTATTTATTTTTTACTGGCATTCAGGATCACTGTTGTGATAAGTGCTGCCGTAGAGGCAATTGAAGTGATGATGCTTATAAGCTGGATTCTATCTGCATTGTTGACTACCGACCGGGAATCTGAAGGTGAGACATAGAGAATATCTCCTTGTTTCATATAGAAATAAGGACTCGTCATAAAATCGGACTTATTGAGATTTAATCGGATGTATTCATTGTGTGTATCATCTAACTTACGTATCAAAAGAACATTGTCTCTGCGCCCTTGTAAAGTCAGGTCTCCCGACATACCGATTGCCTCCAATATATTAACATTTTTCCGTGGAAATACAACAATCCCCGGCGCATTCACCTCACCGAGTACGGTAACACGGAAGTTGGTATAGGCGATGTTGACCACTGCATTTTTAAAGTATTTGGCCACTTCCGATTCAACTTTCTCTCTTGCTTGAGCCAGAGTAAGCCCACCTACATGGATCTTTCCGGTATAGTTCATGGTGATATTGCCCTCTTCATCAACCGGGAAGCCTGCTATAACCTGTTGGCTGGATACGGAAGAGTTGGTCGAAGAATAACCGATGGCCGGAATCATCATGCTTTGATTGATCGCCTCAGAGGTGGTGGGATCGATAGTAGAAACATTAATACTGAGGATGTCGCCTGATTCAATCATTGGATCTTTATATCCTATTGTCTCTAAAACTGTCCGACTTTGCCCTTCCGGCAAGTCCTGCATATAGGTCATTTCCTTCACAGAACTACAGGACGATACTATCAATAATAAGGCTACAACCCAGAGATAATGGTTCTTTTGCTTTATCATGCTTTATTTAGTTTAACTGGTTGTTTTGGATAGAACATTTTGCAAAAATACTTCTTCCATCGTTCTTTGTATAAAAATCTTGTAATGCACTAAGGTGTCTGTCGTGGTGAAGGTCAGTCCCGACATAATCAATCAGACCTTTGGACGCTATATCGTACGCCATTTTCTGAACACTCTTCCCATAATATCCGGTAAACGAGAGCAAATTACATTGCAATAAGCAGCCCTGGTCTTTAAATTGTTCTATATGTGATTTATCCTGATAATAGTACGGATAACGTTCCGGATGTGCCAATATGGGCTGATAGCCATTCATCTGTAAGTCAAATATAACCGTATCGATGTTGGGACTTGCTGCCAAGTAAGACATCTCTATCAGGATTCGTTTACCGGGCAACAGACAGTTGTCCGCTATTTCTGCTTTACCATCAAATTCCAACGTTACCATGTGTTCGGCAGCTGTTTCCATACCAATATCCCTGCATATATCCTCCGGCACCGCATGTATCAACCTATCATAGGCAGCCCTTATACTATGTGTATCATTGGGATGTACACCGTGAAATATATGTGGTGTCATAAATAGCCGATCGAAGCCAAGATCCTGTAATCCACGTATATATCGAATAGAACTTTCTGTATCCGGACTACCGTCATCGATACCAGGCAAGATATGGGAGTGCATGTCTACCCTTAACCAAGAGAGGTCGTAGTGTTGTTGTTTTTTGAAGATGTTGAACACGGCGTAATTGGGGTTAAAGGTTAGGATGTTAGCGTGGTGGCGTGTTAGCGTGTTAGCGTTTTGGCATGTTGGCGTTTTGGCATGTTAGCGTTTTAGCATGTTGGCGTGTTAGCGTGTTAGCGTTTTGGCATGTTGGCGTGTTAGCGTGTTAGCTTGTTAGCTTGTTAGCTTGTTAGCGAGTTGGCATATTAGCATTTTAGGTTTTAGATAGCCCCTAAAAGCGTAGCGCCCTAAAAGCGCAGCGCCCTAATAGCTAAAAGCGTAGCGCCCTAAAAGCGTAGCGTCCCAAAAGCGAAGCGCCCTAAAGCGAAGCGCCCTAAAACGCCTACTTCAACTGCCTCAAATACGCACCATATCCGCTCTTTATCAAGCCTTCAGCCAGAACATCCAACTGTTCGCGATTGATAAATCCTTTTCTGTAAGCCACTTCTTCGATACAGCCTATCTTATAACCCTGACGCTTCTCGATGACGCGGATAAATTCAGTGGCGTCATGCAAAGATTCAAAGGTGCCGGTATCCAACCAGGCTGTGCCTCGACCAAGGATAGATACATGTAACGCTCCGCACCTTAGATATTCTTTATTGACATCGGTGATTTCATATTCGCCGCGGGGCGAAGGCTTCAGATTTTTTGCAATTTCCACAACCTGATTATCATAGAAATATAATCCCGGTACAGCAAAGTTGGAGCGGGGATTGACCGGCTTTTCTTCAAGGCTGATGGCTTTATTTGACGCATCAAACTCGACAACGCCATACCGATGCGGATCAACCACCTCATAAGCAAAGACATTGCCGCCCGACACAGTAGTCAACTTAGTCAACTGCTCACCCAGACCGACACCATAGAATATGTTATCTCCCAACACCAAAGCCACCTTGTCATCCCCTATAAAATCAGCTCCCAGCACAAAAGCTTGTGCCAAGCCATTGGGCACTTCCTGAACCTGATATTCAAAACGGCAACCCAACTCATGACCATCACCCAATAATCGAATAAATTGAGACTGATCGTCCGGAGTAGTGATAATCAAAATCTCCCGAATGCCCGCCATCATCAGCACAGATAAAGGATAATAGATCATCGGCTTATCATAGATCGGCATCAGTTGTTTGCTGATAGCCTTGGTGATCGGGTAAAGTCGGGTGCCGGATCCACCGGCTAATATTATTCCTTTCATTTTATAGTAAAATAAGCAGTTAAAAGGTATATCGCGATTCTATCCCAATATTAAACTATACATCATGGACGCATGTCTCTAGGACTCAACGTGAATCTTGATCAATTCTCTCAATGTCTCTACCGTTTCCCATTCCGTATTGTCGCCACTATTGTAGGAAAAGCCCACCGGCACCGGCTTTGCGTTGAATCGATTGACAAATTCTTGTAAATTCCACTTGTGTGTCGTCGGCAAGATGACATAATATTTACCCAAGTCATACGTATTAAACGAATCAGAAGGCGTAATCATCTCCTCATGAATCTTTTCACCGGGACGAATGCCCACCACCTTTTGTTCACATTCCGCACATATCGCCGTAGCGACATCCGTGATGTGGTAGGAAGGTATTTTAGGAACAAATATCTCGCCACCCCAAGCATTTTCAAGCGCATGCACCACCATGTCCACACCGCCTTGCAGGCTGATGTTAAAGCGCGTCATCGTCGGATCCGTTATCGGCAACACTCCATCCTTTTTCTTTTTTATAAAAAACGGAATCACTGAACCATTAGACCCCATCACATTGCCGTAGCGCACTACAGAAAATCGAATCGGGTTATTTCCTTTGATGTTATTGGCGGCGACAAATAACTTGTCAGAAGTGAGCTTGGTCGCACCATAAAGATTTATTGGCGCACAAGCCTTATCGGTCGAAAGCGCCACTACCCTTTCTACACCTGCACTAAGG
This sequence comes from Saprospiraceae bacterium, assembly GCA_018057925.1. Lineage (GTDB taxonomy): Bacteria > Bacteroidota > Bacteroidia > Chitinophagales > Saprospiraceae > Parvibacillus. The sequence continues at coordinate 32,972 of JAGPCT010000022.1, read as the reverse complement.
CAAGCGTGAACGACATTCTGGGCTCCACCGACATTCGTAGCGATACATTCATCCGGATTATACTCGGCAATAGGGACATGCTTCATCGCCGCTGCATGAATGACATAATCAATCCCTTGCATTGCCCGTATTAGCCTATCCCTATCCCTTACATCCCCGATAAAAAATCGTATATTGGGAAACAGATTATTCGGATAATCCTGCGCCATCTGAAACTGCTTCTGCTCATCCCGAGAGAAAATAACCAACCTCCTTACATCGGGATAATGCTTCACAATATGCTCCGTTAGCGCTTTTCCCAATGAACCGGTTCCACCCGTAATTAAAATCGATTTATTTGCAAGATTCAATGACATTGTTCAATTTTCTTTCTTCTTAAAAAGGGATTCATTATTATTTTTCATACTGCAACATATTAATCAGGGCGTGCCCCCGCTTTTGAGGCGGGGTCGGGCTATCCGCTTTACTTCGTTCGTCCCTCACTCGTGCCCGCTCCTATCCCTCACGCAGCAGACATACTAAATTCGGCTGCTTTCCATATATGGGGAAAATCATTACCTTATATCACTACGCCGTCCAATGATAGGCGGTCTCCACCTTCCATTCTGTGTTTTGCCTTCTTCCCAAGAATTTCTCGATAAAAACGAGGATGCAGCCCATAGCCCGGACGGATCGACCGGACATTCTTCTCAGTAAACACTTCTCCTTCTTCTATATCCGCTACTATATACAGAGAACGGCTGAAATCCTTCCCTTTTTGCTGCTTTTCTGTCAGCCTATAATCGACCACTCCTATTGCTTTTTCGGCATCGCGCACTGCTCTCACCATATCGGTAAATTCAGCTTCATTCATAGAAAATGACGCATCAGGTCCACCAATAGAGCGATCTAAAATAAAATGTTTTTCGATAATCTTAGCACCCATACACACCGACACGATTGGTGCCGTCGCACCCAAAGTATGGTCGGATAGACCCACGATGACGCCATACCTCTCAGCAAAGTCCCGAATCATCACTAAGTTGGCCTCTTCTATAGGAGCCGGATAGGACGAAGTACACTTCAATAGTGCAATATCTTTATTACCCATCCGATGACAGGCCTCTAATGCCCATGTTATATCCTCTGCTGTAGCAATGCCGGTGGAAATGATGATAGGCTTTCCTTTAGAAGCAATCAATTCTATCAGCGGTATATCGGTAATCTCAAAGGAAGCAACCTTGTAAGCCGGTACACTCAATCCTTCTAAAAACTCAACTGCCGTGGGATCAAAGGGAGATGAAAAACACTCCAATCCCTCTTCCTTCGCCACTTCCATCAGGCGCTCATGCCATTCCCATGGCGTATAAGCTTCCGAATACAAGTCATGCAGATTGCGACCTTCCCATATCGTCCCTTTGATGATAAAGTCTTCTTTACGGGAATCTATAGTGATGGTATCTGCCGTGTAAGTCTGCAACTTGATGGCATCAGCTCCAGCACGCTTGGCTGCCCGCACCGTTTCGATAGCTGTCTCCAGGCTACCATTGTGGTTGGCCGACAATTCAGCGATGATGAAAGCCCTGCTATCACGGCTTATCTCGTGCTTTCCTATTTGCATGGATACGTATATTTTATTTTGTCCGCCATGACTTCTTTTATAAAACCTAAGTGCTCAAATATCTTCATCGATGCGACATTCTCCACCATTACGTAACCGACAATATTCAAGGGTCTTACCAATACCTCCCGTGTATATGCCTTGCATCCTTCAATCAGCAATGCCTGACCGAGCCCTTGACCGTGAAATGCCGGATCCAATAGATAGGAGATAACCACATTATCCTCATCCTTATCAAACCTTATACTGCCGATATCCTTCCCTTTATAGTCTATCAAATAATATTTACATGCTTCATCCGCTAACTTACCCATATACCAAGACTTGTGCTCCTCATAGCTTATCTCACCTTTCTGAAAAGAAAACTGCCTCACCCTTGCATCACAAGCCCATCGAAAGGTAGTCCCGATATCTTCCCCACGCGCATGCTTCAAGTGGATTGCTTCACAGTCGTCGAGCAACTTAAATAAGCCTTTCAACCGATCAGTGGACTTTCCATCGATGATGGTTTTTAATTGTTGGGGTTCATCAATGACATTGAAGAGTGCATTTCTGATTGCTTCCTCAGAAAAATTTCCCGCATCTATAAATGCTCCCTGCGCCAAAAAGTTATGGTAAAAATACTTCTGGTTTTCAACATAGTGCCCGGCAATGGGTATGCAGCCCACTGCAAATACTTCCAACAATATCGTGCTACACGGTATGATGGCAACATCAGCTTTAGACATGACATCTACCATTTCCATATCCGAGGCATTATGGAGATGTTCAACTCTTAGATCTTGGGCTATTTCTTCGCACAATTCCTTATAATACGGATATGCCCCCCCTGTGACCACATATATTTTTTCAAGTGCCGAAAACGTCTTGGCGATATCCAGCGCTCTTTTGGTTAGATTATGCACATCACCTCCACCGAAGCAAATAAAACAAGAACTAACGTTTGTTCGTATTCTTTTCTGCTTTGCCGCATCCATAAAGGGTTTGCGCAAGAGAGCATAATCAGGACCCAGAGCGAAATAAGTCCACGAGGATGTAGAATAGTCTTTAGGTTGGATACCTACAGCTTGGTTGATGATGATATCGGCTTCGTAATCTTTGTCGTGGAGATCGTCTATACAGACAATAGTACTTTTCTTTGCCTTAACTTGGCGATACAATGCAGGTTCAAAATGATGACCATCGATGATGACTACACATTCGCTGCTACACATTTGCACAAATTCGGATTCATCCTCAATTTTGATATATTGATATTTTCCGAAAGCCGGCAAATGCGTACCGGAAGGTATTTCATGTTTTGAAACCAATATTATTTCAGAATCAAGGTGGAGCAATTCAGCCAGCGCCAAACTGCGATACAGGTGACCCATACCCATCTGTGCCGACCCATCAGCACGTATTACAATACTTTTTTTGCGAAGCGCATATTTAATTTCGGCTATAGCCCAGTCCGTATCATTGTCTATGTCCTGTACCATGCCATCCCTCAATACTATGACCTTAGAGGTCTCCATATAAAGGCTGTTTTGGATGAGATTTGGCTTGAACCAATACCACTGCCCGGCGTCGTGGTAAGCCGCAGGTAAGTCTTGGCTTCTGGCTTGACTGTATTCTGGCCAATTCATCGATACCCGAAGTTCTTTGTCCACTTTTAAAGACCGTAAAATCGGAAAAGAAAAAGCTGTCACCGGAAAAACACTTGCTACATCACCTTGTAACGAGCTTAATCCTCTCACCAGATCAATATTTCTGATAAACGGAGCAGTCGCATAAATACAACACACCTCGTCAAATGTTCGTCCTGCCATCTTATATTGCTCAAGGACTTCCCGGATAACCTCCAGCGTTGTGGCGTAGTCATTGCTATTGGCAGCCGTCCTGAAAAAGGGTACTTCGGCACCAAACTCTTTGCTAATTTGAGCAATCTCCACATCGTCCGTCGATACCATCACGGTTTCAAACAATCCACTCCGGATGGCGACCTCAATGGAGTAACCGATGATGGGCTTGCCATGGAACAACCTGATATTCTTGTGGGGGATGCGCTTACTTCCGCCACGGGCAGGTATAATGGCTAATCTATTGATAGAATTGTTCAATGGTATTCAGCACAAACGTTTGTTGCTCGTCCGTCAATGTCGGATACATCGGCAGACTAATGCAATGTCGATAGTATGCTTCAGCATGCGGCATGTCGCCTTCTTTCCAGCCAAAACTTTTGTAATAAGGCATAAGGTGGACGGGTATATAGTGAATCTGGGCAAATATATTGTGACTCCGCAGATATTTATACAATCCATACCTATCTTTCACTTCCACCACATACAGATGGTAAGCATGCCCTTCCACCACACCTGCCTGCCGAATGATGTAGTCTTTATCGGCAAAGTAGGATTCATATCTGGCAGCAATGCTCCTCCTTCTGATCAAGCCTTCATCGGCTCTTTTGAGTTGACTGATACCCAGCGCACACTGCAAGTCAGTCAATCTATAGTTGTATCCCAATTGTTGCAACTCCATGTACCATCCCGGATAATTATCGTCATCGCTCCCTGCCCACTCTTTATCATTGGTATAAACATCATCACCTTTTGTAATTCCGTGCGACCTAAGCCTATTTAGTTGTTTATACAGTTCTTCATCATTGGTAGTCACCATGCCTCCTTCACCACAAGCTATGTGCTTGACGGGATGAAAAGAAAAAATGGCGAGATCGGCATATTGGCTATTGCCGCACCATTGTTCTACTCCATTGCTATCGACAAAAAAGCCGCCCGGTGCATGGCATGCGTCTTCAATAATCCAGATGCCATATTCGTCCGCTAACTGTCTGTAAGCCTCCAAATTGACCGCCCTACCGGCAAAGTCCACCGGTATGATTCCTTTAATTGTCCTCTCGGTATCCTCTTCTAATATTCGGCGTACAGACTCAATATCCAACAAAAATGTCTCCGGATCAATATCTCCAAAGACAACCTCTCCACCACAATATCGTACGCAATTGGCAGAGGCAGAAAATGTGATGGGTGTCGTGATAACCCTGTCTCCCTGCTTTACTTCCATTGTCATCGCTGCAATATGTAAAGCCGCCGTTCCATTGGCTACTGCCACCGCATATTTACACCCGATATAGGTTGCAAAAGCACGCTCAAACTCCCCGATTCGAGGCCCCTGAGTCATGTAGTCAGACTTGAGGGCAGCCACTACAGCCGCGATATCTTCTTCTGTGATGTGTTGTCGTCCGTATGGAATAGGTAAATCCATTCAATTTAGTATTTTAATCGAAAATGATTCCATTTGCTTTGTCTTAAACCCCAATTCAGCAGTATAGGTTTTGAAAAACCGTATAGTGCTGATTATGAGGGTTAATCCCGATGTACGACTCGTAATCAATGGTTTACAGAAACCATTGATTACGAGTCGTAAATCGATTCCGCATTTGTCTAATGCATAATTTGGGTCAAAAAAATAGAAATGAAGATTTATCCTTAAGGAAATATAAGATTCATTAAAAAGTTGGATTTTATTGTAGCAACCCGATTTCAGCAATAGGAGTTGTACAAAATATTTATTGCGAATGACATCCAACTAAAACGTACTTTATTGATTATCCGTACAATGTAATTTATTCTTTGGGGCACAATTTTGAAATCAAAAGGGTTAAAAGTTAGCTTCCTATTTCAAAAAGTCAAAATCTTTGCCCATAATATTAATTTGGGTTACATACTTCTTTTCATAATATTTCAGATATTCACCGCAAGTGACATTTTTCAACCATTCGTCATTAGACAAGTACCAGTCTATGGTCTTTTCCAATCCCTGTTCAAAGGTAACGGTTGGGCTCCAACCCAATTCTTTGTTGATTTTACTGGCATCGATAGCATACCGTCTATCATGGCCGGGTCTATCTTTTATAAAAGTAATAAGCCGGCTGCTTGTACCTGCTTCACGACCCAGTTTCTGATCCATAAGGCGACACAATTCGTGGATGAGGTCGATATTTTTCCATTCATTAAAACCTCCAATATTATAGGTCTCACCCTGCTTCCCTTTGTGAAAAATAAGGTCGATGGCGCGAGCGTGATCGAGAACATACAGCCAATCTCGCGTATAGAGACCATCTCCATACACAGGCAGTGGCTTGTTTTCGATAATATTGTGGATAAAGAGGGGGATTAGTTTTTCAGGAAATTGATTCGGACCATAGTTATTGGAACAGTTGGATATAACCACCGGTAAGCCGTATGTATCGCCATAAGCTCGCACCAAATGGTCAGATGCTGCCTTGGATGCGCTATAGGGTGAGTGCGGGTCGTACCTTGTTTCCTCTGTAAAAAGTCCGGTTTCGCCTAAGGCACCGTACACTTCATCTGTGGAGACGTGATAAAACAAGTGCTCTCCTGGATCGTTCTGCCACGCTTCCCGGGCTGCTTGAAGCAGATTGGCCGTTCCATTGACATTGGTTTCGATAAAAACAAATGGATCTTCTATCGACCTGTCAACATGGCTTTCCGCAGCCAGATGGATAACATGGCTTATATCAAATTGCTGAAATATAGAGCGGATACCGGTCAAGTTTCTGATATCGAGATTGACAAGGTTATAATTGCTTTCTAGCTCTAAATCACTCACATTTTCAAGATTTCCGGCATAGGTCAAAGCATCTAAATTGTATATTGTATAGTCGGGATAATTTTTCACAAACCAACGTATCACGTGTGACCCGATGAAGCCGGCGCCTCCGGTAATCATAATATTTTTTTTTGACATTACTATCTTTTGAACATTTTAAAGCCTATTATCTACTTCAGTTATGGGTAAGATACTCTTTATATCATAAACCACACTTGGTGACTTGGTCCATTTAGAAATATCTATTGACCTGAACTCATTATGAGCAACTGCAAGTAGAATACCATCATACTTTGCTTCTGTAGGCATTTCATTCAGACAAGACATACCGTATTCCTTCTCAAGTTGTTCAGAAGAAACCCATGGATCGTAAATATCGACATTGATGTGATAATCCCTTAAAATTTTCACAACATTCACCACCTTAGTATTTCTTAAATCAGGGCAATTCTCTTTGAATGCAACCCCCAGTATTAAAACTTTGGAATTTTTTACTTGAATCTCCCTGTCTATCATTAATTTAATGAGTTCATGAGCTACGTAATCGCCCATGCTTTCGTTTAAACGTCGGGATGCAAGCATAATCTCAGGATGGTAACCAGCTTCCTGAGCTTTCTGAATGAGATAATAAGGATCTACTCCGATACAATGGCCACCTACCAGACCTGGTTTAACATGGATAAAATTCCATTTAGTACCGGCAGCCTCAAGAACCTGAGTTGTATCAATTTTAAGTTTATTAAATATACGCGCCAATTCATTTGCAACCGCAATATTAATATCCCTTTGCACATTTTCAATCACTTTAGCCGCCTCCGCAACTTTGATGGATGAGGCTTTGAATGTTCCTGCTTCTATAATGTCATTGTATAAATTTTGGACGCTTACAGCTACTTCATCTGTTGACCCTGATACAATTTTTTTAATCTTCGTGAGTGTTCTCTCTTTATCACCCGGATTTATCCTTTCAGGTGAATAGCCTATAAAAAAGTCTGAATTAAATTTCAAATCCGAAAATTGTTCTAAAATTGGAACACATATTTCCTCTGTCGCTCCTGGATATACAGTAGATTCATAGATAACCGTAGAGCCTTTCTTAATAACTCTTCCGACTGTTTCACTTGCTTTAATAAGTGGTGTAAAATCAGGATAATTGTTCTTATCCACGGGAGTAGGTACGGTTACGATGTAAAAATCAAAGTGCATAATATCTTCGGGTTGATTGGAAAATGTCAGACCAATATTATTTGTTGAAAGTACTGATTTAAGATGATCTGATTCAATTTCTAACGTACGGTCTTCACCATTTCTTAATTCTGCCAATCTCTGTTGATTGACATCAAAACCTACTACTTTATATTTTTTACCAAACTCCACAGCCAGTGGCAATCCAACATATCCAAGGCCGATAACGGCAATCTTAGTACTCATTCTAATTCTTAATGATTTTATTTAGCTCCAATTAAAAGCCTATTATTATTATTATTTATTATTTTTCAGGTGATCATCTTTTAATTTCGGTATTTCTACGGCCTCCCAATACTTTCATAATGGAAACCATACTTCTTGATATTATTATTGTCAAAGATATTCCTACCGTCAAAGATTGCCTTATCCTGGATATGCCTTTTCATCTCTTCAAAATCAGGAGACCTAAACTCATTCCATTCAGTCATAATCATTAGGGAATGGCAGCCTTTCAGGACATCATACTGATCGACACCATAATAAAGACTGGTGTCATATCTCTTTCTTACATGATTCATTGCCTCCGGATCAAATACTCGCACTTCAGCTCCGGCCTCTAATAATTTATCGATAACGTATAGTGCAGGTGCTTCACGAATATCATCCGTATTGGGTTTGAAGGAAAGTCCCCAGATGGCAATAACTTTGTCCTTGAGGTTTTCGGAATAAAATCGATTTATTTTGTCAAATAAAATAGTGCGTTGTAATTCATTGATGTTGATAACAGAATCCAATATCCTGAAATCATACTTGTTTTGTTCCGCTATATGAGCCAAAGCTTTGACATCCTTGGGAAAGCAAGAGCCGCCATATCCGATTCCGGGAAATAAAAAACGCTTTCCAATACGGGAATCAGATCCCATGCCAAGTCGAACCATATCGACATTAGCGCCTACCCGTTCACATAGATTGGCAATCTCATTCATAAAAGTAATCTTGGTGGCAAGGAAGGAATTGGCTGCATACTTGGTAAGTTCTGCTGAGCGCTCGTCCATCATATATATAGGGTTGCCTTGCTTGACAAAGGGCTCATACAATCGGTGCATCATCTCACGCGCTTTATCCGAAGAAGTGCCTATAACAACGCGATCAGGCTTCATAAAGTCATCTACAGCGACGCCCTCTCTGAGAAATTCGGGATTGGAAACGACATCAAATAAGTCAGGAGAAACATGCTGTGCAATGGCAGCATGGACCAACTCCGCTGTACCTACCGGAACAGTACTCTTATCTACAATGATTTTGTATGAATCGATGAGTTGACCCAATTGATTGGCTACGCCCAAGACATAAGAAAGATCGGCAGATCCATCTTCTCCTTCAGGCGTCGGAAGCGCCAAAAAGACGATGTCCGCAAAATGCACCGCTTTAGCAAGATCCGTGGTAAACTCTAAGCGTTTTTTCTCAATAGAACGCTGGAACATCACTTCTAAGCCGGGCTCATAAATGGTGATAATTCCGGCACTAAGCCTGTTGACCTTGTCCTCATCTATATCGACACACATGACATAGTTTCCCGTTTCCGAAAAACATGTACCGGTAACCAAACCCACATAACCTGTCCCAATGACGGCAATATTCATATTATAGTATTTCTAATCTGCTAATTGTATAAAAAAAACATGGCTTCGCCCTCAATAAGTCGCACTTATTGTCTGTCAAAATTAAAATTATCTTATTGTATTTCTGTATATTAGATATACAGAAATGTTATATATATCCAAATTATGAAGCTATTGCCTCCAATTGGTTTTTATTGATTTCAATCATCAGAGCAATGCCAAAGCTTTCAAAATGAACGATCATTTTACCTTTGGATTTTATCTGACTAACAATTCCCTCCATTCCAAGCAAAGCACCATTGTTGATGCGTACCTTTTGTCCGGCTTTAAAATCTATCTCTGTCGTCGTATAATCTATGCCAAGGCCTTCGATTCGCCTAATAAGGCTCATTTCAGACTCTTTCACCGGTTCTAACTGACGACCTATCTTTACAAAGCCATACACATATTCGGTTTCCAAGACACGGACATAGTCTTTATAATCAATATGTACGAATACATAAGTCGAAAATATAGGCAAGTTACGTCTTACTAATTTACGTGCATAGCGCCGTACGATGGGGCGCATCGGTGTGTAGGCTTCAATTCCTTTATTGGCGAGCTGCGACATCACAAGCTTCTCACTTCTAAACTTAACCTTTATGGCATACCATTTTTTATCTCGCATCTCCATCCTCGTTATTATTAAGTGAAGACCATAACAACAAAGGTTCGACACCTTTGACAGTAGTTAAAAAATCAGCATATTCAATCTCATTAAAGATGACATAGCGTATTTTTCGTTGTATAATATTTTCAGCCTTTGTTATTAGGCTGGTCAGATAATCTCTTTCAACGGTACCGATTAAAATCAAATCGATAATGGGTCCATCAATTCCACGAGCAAAGGTACCAGATAGATACACTCGCACCACATCGCCTAACCGTTCAATGACATTGTCGATAATTTGATCGATACCGATATGTTTGAGCAAAATATTGTGAATCTCTCTAAATAGTGGATGAGTAGTATTGGCAGAAAAGTATTTTTTATTGCCATCGATAGCCGAGTTGAGCAAACCGGCTTTTTCAAACTTATTTAATTCCAGTCTTATCGCATTGGAAGATTCTCCCATTTCCGACTCAAGACCACGCAAATAGGCCTTAGCATCCTTGTTGAGAAAGAATTTAAAGAGTAATTTAACTCTTGTCTTAGACGAAATTAAGGTATCAATCATAAAATGAGTAGCAAAATTACTCATTTTTTATCAAACCTATCACTTATTAACAAAAAAAAAGCAGCTCCGGAGAACTGCTTCTTTTCTTTTTACAATCTGGATTATTTTCCAGCTGCAACTGTATCAGAAAGGCTCTTACCTGGCTTAAATCGAGCAATTTTCTTAGCTGCGATTTTGATTGGCTTACCGGTTTGAGGGTTTCTACCTGTTCTAGCATTTCTTTTAGAAACAGAGAAAGTACCGAAACCAATAAGGGTAACTTTATCACCTTTTTTCAAAGCTGTAGTGATTGCTTTAAGAGTTGCATCTAGTGCGCTACCAGCCTGAGTCTTATTGATTTTAGCTGATTCTGCAATTTTGCTGATCAAATCTCCTTTGTTCATTTTAAAATTGATTTAGTTATTAGTAATTTTTAATGGCGCAAAGATAAATCATTAAATTGTTTTACATAATTTTTTTATCAATTATTTTCGTTTAAATGCCGCATTATACCTAACTTTAAGCAAATATTAACACTTCAAAGCCTTATGAAGCGCAAAACAGGGCGTTTATGCAGCCCCAAACACTTAACATTCGGGCAATATGTAAGATAGGCTTTTTCTATATATGTTTTTCTTTTTAAAAATAATTTTTGTTATTTAAATTATTGTTCTATCTTTGCGCTCCATTAAGTAAAAAATTACATTCTAAAACATAATTTTAATATGGCACATCACAAGTCATCATTGAAAAGAATCAGACAAGATGCTAAGCGTCGCATCCAGAATAGATATTACAAAAAATCTACTCGTACCCTCATTAGAAAACTTAGAGAGCTTACTGACAAGTCGGAAGCTACCAAAATGTTGCCTAAGGTTATTAGCATGGTGGACAAGTTGGCTAAAAACAACAATATTCACAAAAACAAGGCAGCAAACTTAAAGAGCAGTTTAACTAAGCATATAGCTACGATTTAAACATACACACTTATATAAAAAAAGCCGGATGAGTGTCATATTTATCCGGCTTTTTCTATTTGTTATCATTGATAGGAAATCTATTCTTCGCTACTAAGCCAAATGGCTTGACATATCATATCACCTACATTATTTCATCATAAATTTGATATACGTTATTTTTTTACCGGCGGCAAGGTGCTGTTGCTCATAAAATGTCAATAGGTGGGTCTCAGGAGTCGGCGTCACTTCACCATAAAAATCATCTGTACTTTCTATAACCTCATAATCTTCTCTTTGAGCAAGAACCTTACACGTAAAAGCGTACAACGTTGGATCGTCCGTCTTTAAGTGAAGTATAGCCCCGGGCTTCAGAATACCCGTATAACGATCAAGAAATGGATGCGAGGTCAGGCGACGATTAGACTTAGAATCTCGTAAAAATGGATCCGGGAAAGTTATCCATATTTCTGATACTTCATCTTTGGCAAAAAAGGACTGAATCAGCTCAATCCTGGTTCGCAAAAAAGCGACATTGGTCAATCCCTCCTGCTGTGCCATTGTAGCGCCTTTCCATATTCTGGCTCCTTTGATATCGATGCCGATATAATTATTCTCCGGATGTGCCTGTGCCAAGTGTGTGGTATACTCACCTTTACCACATGCCAACTCAAGGACAATAGGTCGCTCTGCATTAAAAACAAGAGCATTCCAATGGCCTTTTACTTCCATCCTTTCGCCCTGAAAATTCGTGATATGGGGATCATGAAAGTCAAAATTTTCGAAAACATTAGGCAATTCGGCTATTTCAGCAAATCTTTGTAATTTATTTTTATTGGACATAGTGGCGAATAGTATATGTATTAGGTTATTGGTTGACTTGAGCTTATTTTTCCAGAATCTGAATCTCAACACGCCTGTTAAATTGGTGTTCCTCTTCTGTACAATTAACACCATCTTTACAACGATTGCGCAATTGGCTTTCACCCCGACCTTCAGTTTCCAACCTATCTTCGCTGATTCCTTTTCCCATCAGATACTTTTTTATCTCAAGTGCACGATTAAGTGAAAGGGTCAAATTAAACTTGTTGTCACCTCTCGAATCGGTATGTGCAATGATTCTAACACGCATCTCCGGATATTGATTCATTAAGATCGTCAGCTCATTCAACTCGCGGTCGGTGGCAGGGCGCATGGTTGATTCATTAAAATCAAAATATATATTTTCCAAAATTAGCTTACCGCCTTTTTTGAGTGGACCTTTGACGATAGACAATATCAGCTTTGAGAAATTAATATTCACATTGAGGTCTCCGGCAAGCGCATTAACAGGCATCCTCACTGTACTAAATTCATTTTTCTTACCTATTATCAAACCCGAACAACCCTGGGGGATGCATAAGTTGAAATATCCTGCGCTATCCGAAGTCGCACTCATCTCTGGCTCACCACAATCATTGACCCATTTTATCTCTGCATTGAACAAATGTTGATTGGTCTCCTGATCGAGAGCAACACCACTCAATGCAACACAAGGCAATGGAATCAGCTTTGCTTGGATCTTTTCACCGCTTATAAAAGGCATTTCCAATGGAAAATATTTACTTGTCGTAATACGTAAAATATAGCTTTCGCCCATCGTCAATGAAGCCTTCCACACGCCATTTTTATCCGTTTCTCCATGATTCAAAGGACTTCCTGCAACAGTGGTGATTATACAAGGAATCCCTTGCAGCCTTTGCATCTTTGAGTTATCCATTACTATGATGTCCTGCTCGGCTATTACCGGCTTTGTCATGGGTAGGGATTTGAGTAAATATATGTCATCTTGTCCTTTTCCTCCGGTACGTGAAGATGAGAAAAAGGCATACCGATTGCCGGGTTCAACTACCAATCCCATATCATCCCCGGCGCTATTTACCGGTTGTGTCAAATGCATACTATTGATGACGTGTGTCCCATCCATTTGAGCTATATAGATATCATAGCCACCCAATCCGGTAGAACGATTGGCACTAAATGCCAATAAGCCATCAGAGAGTAGTGTCGCAAATAATTCATTACCTTCTGTATTCACTTCCGATCCAAGATTAATCGGTGTTGACCAATTGCCACCTACTTGTTCCATACAATATAAGTCATAGCCGCCGTAGCCGCCATACATATTGGATGAGAAATACAACCTATCTCCGTTTGAACTAAGTGCAGGATGACAATAATTGACATTCTCAGTTGACTGCAAAAGCTCTATCGGCTCTGACCATGACCCATTTACTTTTTCGGAATAAAAGATGTTTAGATTCAAGCGTATCTTCCCGTCAGCCTCCTGAACCTTTATGTTTCGAGTAAAATAGACTTTATTTCCATCTTTACTGAAACAAAGTGGTCCCTCATTATAATCAGAGCGGAAAGCATCGAAAGGCCTTTCCTCATTCAAGCTACCGTCATTGGCGATATCTGAAATAAATAATTTAAAATACTTCTTAGCCTCGGTACGCGTCATACCCGATATTCGTCTTCCATTGGCAAGATACACAATAGAAGAATCAAAAATAGCGGGTGAAAACTCCAGTTCCGCCGTATTAACCTTTGACTGATTGATGACTTCGTATCGACTCAACTGTCCATTCATTATATCCGTCAACACATCAGACACCTGCGCCTGTGCCGCATTTACTTGAAATAACGTAAACACCATTCCAAAGAATAAGGCCATTACGTTGTATTTACAATGTTTTTTATACATAATAAACTTTAAAAGAATCTTGGATTTTGCACTTCCACATTATCAACTGTCGGCAAAGTATATCTCAAAAATGCCTCTACGCTACCTTTGCTATACTTCCCCAATGACCCTAACTGTATATCGTATGCCAATCCAAAAAACAATGGCTCGACCACTTTAAATCCAAACAATACATCTAATGATTCTCCCAATGCACTATGTATTCCACCTGAGCGATAAGATACGCCGGCATTGAATTTTTTTGCAAAATCCAGCATTATATTAGCATCAACGCTAATGGGGCTGTTCCGGACGAACTTCAAATTAACTTGAGGTGTCACATAAAAATCTTCCGATGCCTCAATGGAATATCCTGACATGACGTAAAAGTGATTCACTTCTCTGGACACCAACAAATCGTTTTTAAAATCCATCTTCGCCTTCAGTATTCGAGGTACTGATATCCCGATATAAAATTGCTGATCTGAATAATAGAGACCAAGTCCTACATTGGGCGCTATTGCCTGTGTATTCTCGACAATCAAAGCGTTGTCGGAAGCCAGATTTTGGTCGGCTTTTAGTGAAGGGTTGTTGTAATTGACACCATAATATCGCAGACTACCTTCCATACCGCCACTAATAAAACCATTGCCCAATGGAATCCTATAAGCGTACATACCGCTCAACGTCCACATCTCTGAAATCCCTATGGTACTTCTAATTAAGTTGGCCCCTACGCCTACCCGATTGTTGAAGAAGGGAAGATTGGCAGACAGCGCTTGTGTTATCGGTGCACCTTCAAATCCCATCCATTGATTGCGATACAATGCTGCAAAAGTTGCTGAAGGCAAGGAGCCCGCAAAAGCAGGATTAATTGCAAGTTTGTTATACATAAATTGACTGTACTGCCTCTCTTGTTGTGCCAGCATTGAACATACACAAAAAAACATCAATACCAACATTATCCAACCTCTCAAATATAGTCCTTTGCGCACGGAAACAATAATTGCACTGTGGGACATAGTTCGACTATTTCTGCATTGGACTACCATTGCCGCCTCAGGGAAAATCGGCATGATTGGACTATCTATATATTTAGAAAATATTGCTTTCATGATACTTACCTTTACCTTTTGATGATTAAAAATCCTTTCTGAACGGGGCTTTGATCTCCCATATCAAATACATAGAAATAAGTCCCCGAAGGCAGATCCGACCCCTTGTATTTTCCATCCCAGTTATTGAGATATGGTGAAGCTTCATATACTTGACCACCCCATTCATTGAAAATGGATATCTTCGATCGATTGACGGCTTGTTGTTCGAGACATGCAATTCTCAAGAAATCATTGACTCCATCTCTATTTGGTGTGATAATATTGGGAACAACACAATCATTTTTACTGTCAATATCTATAACCACTTCGGCCTTAGCGCATAAGTCAGGACAACCTTCTACACATATTTCATACGTAAACTTATCGTAATCACTCACTACAGAAGGTGTGTAATTCAGGGATACGCCATTTAGAATCTCGACAATTCCAAACTTAGGTTCACCAATGATATTCAAACTGATAGGTGTGTTGTATGAATCATTAGCCAAAACCTCCATTTGCAGGTTAGAGCCTGACAAGAAACGATATACATCATTCTGAGCCTTTAAATCGCCGGGAACCCACACCACCATGGAGTCTCTGGAAAAATTAAAACAATTATTATAATCAAGACTCCAAACAAACACATTTTTGCCCTTTTTTAAAGACTTAACAATGGTATTTGGATCAAAAGGGTCAACCACTATCACTTCCGGGTTGAGTGACGTCCACTTACCTTTTGAGAAAAATGGTGTCTTTGCTTTAAGAGCAATTTCATCGCCCGAGCAAACATAGGTTATCTTACCTGTCTCCGCAACTTCTTCCGGAGGATAATTCAACTTGATAGCTGCCGGAATACCGGATACAGAAGGGCACGTATTGAGCGTTGCGATAGCATAGAAATTATTTATCCCGTCATTAAGTTGACTAAAGTTGGTGACATTGGCACAAAGACCATTTGTTGGTCCGGCTACCGGAGTCGTCAAAGCTGTATTATAAAAAGTGTAACTCGCATTGGGTGTCGCAGATGATGACGTCACACAAAGTGTCAGGACGGTTGCGCTATTGCTCACGCACAACTCTTCCGGAAGATCGGCCAGATTAGGGGCCGGTGGAGGCTGATTGATTATAAGGGCAAATGCATCAGAAGGCTTCGAGACACAGCCATCATTGGTCAAAGTCAAGAAGTAGTTGCCAGCATTTCCCGGTTGTGATGGAAAAATAACCCATTTTTTCTGACTGGATGTGATGCCGCCCGGTCCCGACCAATTGTATTCATAGTTGGGAGGATTGCTTATTTCCAATATAATTGAATCGCCCAAACATACTGTCGGATCACCGATAATCACAGGGCGTGCAGGTTTTTGCACTACTAAAACGTCAAAACCGGATGAAGACTTTGATTGACAGCCGCCACTCTCATAAACCACTGAATAAACCGTCCCGGTCGTCACCTGAATATTTGTAACATTCAATGTATTGGTCGTAGTGTTTACAATGCCGGACGGCGTAGTCCAAATATATTTGCCGATAGCAGGTAGATTAGATGCTGTCAGAACGAGGGTGTCGCCGGAGCATACCTTCGACAAGCCGCTGATAATGGGCTGTTCCGGCGCCAATGTATTTTGGATGGTCAGTCTCATAGTATCAGAAGAACAACCTTGTGCTGATGTTGCGACCACTGAATAAATGCCATTGACCAGGTTAGCGCCGAGGATGGTTGGATGAGGTTCTGTAGAAGCAAAGCCACCCGGACCTTTCCATAAGAATCCTAATTCGCTTTCGGGAATATTGGTAGTAAAGTTGAACGTTACTACTTCGTCAGGATAAAGACAATCGTGGGCTGTAGAATTGAGTCCGACAAATTTCGGCTTGGTATTCATATCCAATTCTACTGAATTTGTCAAAACACAACCTGCTACCGTTGTCACGGTTACACTGTAGCTACCTTTTGCGGCTTTAACAGTAGGCTTAGGGAGGCTTGAGTTAAATCCATCGGGTCCCGTCCACTTATAGGTCGCTCCGGCAAAAGGATTGGTTGAAAGCTGCACGCTATCGCCTTCACATACAGGACTATTGTATATAATTGTCACAACATTGTCCAGATTGACTTCTACTTTGATGGGTTCTGATTCCACTGAATGACACCCACCGGATTGCAAGGTCAAAGTCCAAAGTCCATTATCCAAAGCACCGGCTGATGCTATTATCAAAGGATTGGTATCAGACACAACAACGGAGCCATCCGGTCGCTTCCAGATAAAAGTATCCACACCAATGGAGATATTGGAAGTAAGAACCAATTCACTATTTAAACAGATGGGTGAATTGGATGTAGGTGTCGGCTTATCCGGCCTCTTGGAGACTGTTACCATTACCGGTGTGGGTGCTGACTTACAGTTTCCATCACTTACAATCAAAGAATATATTCCCGCATGAACCAATTCTGCCGGGCTAATTGCAGGTGGATATTGTTGTGAAGAAACAAAGCCGTTGGGTCCTGTCCAACTATACTCGAAGCTACTGCCCATCGGACTTCCAAGAATGATATTACCCCCTTGGCATACTTGTATCAAGGCTTCGTCAACAAGAGCAATCGGATTGAGGACAGAATGAATTTCAACACTTGCCGATGGATTGCTCACACAATCATTCTCCGATACGATAACATAGAAATAATAATCGCCGGGAGCCCGGTTGATGGTGTACTGAGGAACAACCGTCGAGTCTAACAAGACTCCATTGGGTGCAAAGCCTTCATACCACTTATATTTGATATTGCCTGAATATGTTTGGGTAAAAAGGACAATGGTCTGATTTTGACAAACTATAGAATCCTTAGCGCCGATGATCGGTGTATTTATCTCATCATTGATAAATACTTGGACAAATCCTATTCCTCCACAACCATTAAAGCCGGTAGCCTCAAGTCTGTATGTCCCAGAGTTGGTTGAAGTAGCATTAGGAATGATTGGATTGGCCTCATTAGAACTGAAATTATTAGGTCCAGTCCAAGAGTACGTATATTGGTCAAACAAATCCAAATCAGGCATATTGGCAAATAGCCTAAGACTATCATTATCGCATAAGCCAAGGCTATATGTCGGATTGAGGATGGCTTTGTCGATGAGCACCTGTGTCCGGCAAGAATCGATCAATCCGACGCCATCTACCACATAGAGTACAACTTCCGGCTGTGTTCCTATATCCACACAACTAAACAATGATCGGCTTACATACATACTGTCTATGCTGCAATTATCCACACTACCTCCATCTATCAATTGTGGCGTCAATACTCCCGGAAAAATCCCACTCGGATGTACGTGCAATGTCGCATTTTTACATACTGCATTGGGCGCTATGATATCTTTAACGTCAATCACTATTGTGCAGGTATCGGTATTGCCCGACCTGTCTTCAATCGTATAGGAAAAATGAGTAATTCCCGCATTAAAGCTAAATTGTGGCGGACTATAAGGCGGAGCCAATTCTTGGAAAGGGATATCTGTCGCACCGGTTGCAAAATAGGAAGGTGGTGTAAAAGTAGTATATTTCAGTTCCATAAACATGAAGCTGATACTATCTGTTTGACCATCCTGATTCAATATAATTCCGCTACAAGGGTTGATACCACTCTGTGCATTACCGGGCGGTATATTAAAATCTTTATTGGAAATTGCCGTAAAAGTTATAGATCCATCTTGTGCCCATGCATTGAACTTAGCCGGAGGTATGTTGAAATATGCAGTTGACACTTTATTACAGTTACCGGTAAGAACGTTTCCTTGTCCGGCTTCTGTTGTTCCTAATATGCTTCCATCTTCCCCTAAAACTGTAAAGTATTCTCCGCCACTATCGATATCTCCGCGCAGGAAGACGTTGAGCAACACAGGATTGGTGACATGACCACTCACCTGATGAAAGGTATAAATCTTGTCTTGGGCAATATAATTCTGCAAGTTGGGATTAGATGCAAAAGTCAACCAAGCACTTGCCGAATCAGATGGAATTGTGTAATTATAAGCATCAGAAAGCCCACAATTGTCACTAATAGTCAGTGGCAAAGGTATGGATAGAAGTGTATCACACTTATTCTGACTCAAGGTCACTGTAATATCTGCACCACAGGTGATGATGGGAGATATGGTATCTCTGACAAAGACTTCCTGTATGCAGGTTATAGCATTATCGCCACAGTCTTTGACCTCATAAATTATATGATGAATACCTTCTTTCAAGGTAAGCACCGGCAATGCGCCAATACTAAATTCCTCTGCGCTCAAAGTGTCGAGCTGATAGGTATATCTCAATTGAGGATTGTGATTCCACTTGATATCCAAGGTAAGTTGAACTGTTGTACCACCACATATATCATTGACAGTATAACTATTGTCTAAAGGTGTAGGATCATTGGGCTTTAGATAGAACACAATTTTGCCGTCAGCAACCCACTGTTCAAATTGGCTTTCAGTAAAACTTATTTGTGTCGAAGAAGAGCTACATTGTGCTGAAGAGTGATTGGTCTGCCCAAGAAGTCCGCCCTCTTCATCATAAATGAGTAAAAATTCCTGATCTGCCTCAATATCCCCATTTTCAATACCTATCTGCAAAGTTCCACTTCCAAATGAGGCAAAAGATCCCCCAGTGGCAAGATTATCAAATACTGCTTCTAAAGCGCTCACCGGTGTCATACCGTTGCCCGGTTGTACCGATGTAAGTGGATATACAATGGTAAGCGTTGAATCCGCAACCGTATTGGCACAAGCATCAAAAACAGTGGGCGGTTGAAGCTGATAATCCATGGTACATTGACCGGCAGGCGCAATAATCTCAACATCAGGTGCGCAAGCCACCACCTGGGGAGCTATGGTGTCATTGATAATAAATTCAGCCGAACTAACCACAGTATTGGCGCATTGATCGTAAAATACAAAGTCCACTGTCAAATGAGCTACTGCTCCACTGTCGCAATATTGCAGGTCGGAAAACTGTGGTGTCTGACCCGGGAATGTCGATGCATCCTGTATATCATAACTGCCGGGTATGGCGGCAAATGAAAAGGTCTGTCCACACGCATCTACTGCATCGGCCCCTGCTTTGTTATCAAGCCATTCTTGAAATAACTGTGCTACATCATCTTGGTTGCCACATGCTAAGTTCACATCTTCTGCGCCATGCACCAACTGTGGCGGGACAGCATCCTTTAAATTAACCAATATCGTATCTTCCTTCGTATTACCACACGGATCAGACGCCGTGAGTAGCCATTTTTGGTAGTTATCAGATGAACAAATCAAGGGGTTTCCGGTATCTATCCGATCAATGGAGATATTGAGCTCATTGGCGCAATTATCACTTGCCAGTGTGCTGATTACTTGTGCTATATGTATGCTATCTACACAGTTGAGTACCAATGGCTCAGAATTATCTATTTCCGGTGCAACATCATCCGTGACGGTGATAATCCTGTTATACGTCTTTTGATTTAGACAAACGTCTTTTACTGTATAGGATTGTTCAATCAGATAATTGTAGAAGTTGCAATCGGCAGGATTACCGGATTGCGTCGTGGTGCCCAATTGCTCCACCTGTACAAAAGAACAATTGTCAGAAAAATTAATTAAATAATTGCTAACATCATCCGTACATTGTAGGAATAAATCCTCCAAGGGAGTATCTGGTGTAGGAGCGATGGTATCTACCACCGAAATAGTCTGAATTACAGTCGTTATATTACCGCAAAAGTCCGTTGCACTCCATGTTTTAGTAACCTGGTACGTATAGTGGGCACAGGATAAAAGATCCGTACTTTGCGTGCTGACTACTTGAAATATAACTTCTCCTGCAATGCCGCAATTGTCTGAGAAAACTGGCGATTGGCTTGGTATCGGTGAATCACAAGTGATGGTTGTGTCGTTGGGAACCTGTGTGGCAATAGGAGCTAATGTGTCTAAAAGGTTGAACAATGCACTATCGACTGACATATTATTGCATCCATCTTTGGCATAAAAATATACGGTAAAATAATTGTTGCAATTGATTCCATCCAATTGTGGGTATGGGCCCTCTCCAAAAATACCATTTCCGGAAACGCCTACGTTATCTTTCCATTCAAAGTGATCCCAAGTGGCATTATTACAATCTTCGATCTGTGCGCCACCTTGTGCGTTGATCCACGCCTGGAGCGTATCTTGAACACCAGCTCCGCCTAAGCACACCAAATTATAATCTTGGGCTGCTTGGGTAAAATTAGGTCCTGAAATATCCTTAATATGATACACGGAAGCAAAGCTATCAACACTTACATTACCGCTGATATCTTTCAGGTGAAACACCACCTGTAACGATTGATTACAAAGAGATGGCGCCGATTGCAGTGAATCCAATGCCTCTGATAAGGTCGGAGTACCGTACCATGTTGCAGCACCACAATCATCGCTTCCTATGCCTCCTGCACCATGATTGTACCACTCCGTAAAATCTACTTCCAGATTACCTATGGCGCAAGAAGTCGTGGTGGTATCGTCTCCAGCCGAAATGATAACCGGCGCTGTAGTGTCTAAAATAGCAAATGTCGCTGTTGTGGCAACACCTTCATTGCAGAAATCGGCAAGGTGAAACTCTACTGTAAGTGCAGCTCGTACACCACTGTATGACACTCCGCCTATGACAACCGTCTGGGCAGGATTATTCAGTTGATCGTGTAGAACATCTACCAACTGATCTATAGTTGCCGGTTCGCCTTGATAAATATATGTTTTGACCATATATTGTTGTTCTATACAATTGTCTTCAACAATACAGTTGCCTGATGCTTCAAGCCATGTGACGAGCGCAGTATCCGGGCTAATCTGGCAATCTGTCAGCAAATCAATTGAACTACTAATCAATTCCGGAGATTCTTGATCAATAATCTCAAAAGTTGCCGTCGTACTGTCCGTATTGCCACAGAAGTCGCTTACAACAAACGTCACAGATGTCGGTGTATTGCAAGCATCTGAAATGGTGGGATTGGTCGGAATAGTCGTCCAGCCTGCAATGCCACAATTGTCAGATGCGATGGCTCCACCCTGTGTATCGATCCACTGTTGAAAGGTAGAGGCAGCGTCCGTCGTATCGCAGTGATAGACGATAGAGACAGCCTCGGATGTGATGACGGGAGCAATACTCTCAGGCTGCAAAGTAATATTCTGAATATATGTCGTGCTGTTGCCGGAGAGGTCTTTGGCAGTGAAGATACGCTGAAACTCGCCACTACACGCTATCAATGGAAAGTTGACCTCTTGGGTTATCTGAATCTGAAAGGCCGGTGTACAATTGTCGGTAGCGGTAATGGACGCCGAAGGAAGTGAATTTTTGCAGGTGATCGTAATATCGGGTGGCAGGCTCGCCGGATTGAATACGGGTGGTGTCTTGTCCGCAAAATAAATGGTAAAACTAAACTCTTCAGTATGTCCTTGATTATCTTTAGCTTCATAGGTAACGGTAACGGTGGTGCCGCCGGGAACCTGACTTCCCTCAAAATAGCCGTCGCTGATAGACTTTAATGTCTTAGAGATAACAACTTGTCCGGGTGGATTACGCGGCGTACATATAATTTTACTGTCACCGCCCCATTGTAGTCCGGCTTTGCATAAATTTCCTACAGCAATCGTATCGGGACCCGTATAGTCCCAGTTAAACCAAGGTTGTGCGCTTGCAGGCATAACCCATAATATAAGAAATGCTACTTTTAAAAAGTTGGTAAACGTCATAACGTAACTTTACTTATTAAGAGCCATCATCTTTTCATTCCGAAAACAAATCACCTTGTAACACAATGATTTATACACATGAATTTTATAAACAAAATTTAGTTCTGCTTCTTCTTCATCTCATGACTCACGGAATGTGTTAAGTCTGACCAAAAAATTATTCACTTAAAAGGGCTAACCCGCAGGCAAAAATAGGTATAACCATAGAGATATCAATGTTTTTTTAAATATTTAACGATAACAAAATTAATTTATAAACATTTTGTTCGTATTTATTGCCTCTACTCATAATAATGTATGCAATATCATAATCCCGATGTCCTCATTCTTGAATTCTACCTATTTATCCTCTTACAATTTAATTTAATGAACTTTTTTACGGGATACTTTTCTTTCCCTCAAAGTATTTTTCCTAAAACACCAAATTTTATTCTTTTTCAAAACGATATGGTCAATATTTTATTCGCAAAAGACTAAAGTCACCCAAAATTAGCTTTGATTACAAATTCAGTACCAGCAAATACTGCATAGACAAACGACTCGTTGTGCCTGTTGGATAGATGCCAGGATCCATTTACATTGGCTTATTGCGAATATCCATACGGTATTAAAACAATTCATCCACGCTTATTCGTCAAACTTTACTTAATTTTACCTATTCAATTTTTGAAATGATACATTATTCGGGATTAGATGACACTATAGCCGCCGTGACAACTCCACCGGGGATAGGCGCCATTGGAATTGTCCGCCTCAGTGGTACAGAAGCTTTAAACATTGCATCCACAATCTTTAAAGGTAAGGATTTATTGACTCAACAAAGTCACACACTACATTATGGTCACATCATCAACCGAGAAAAGGAAGTCGTCGATGAAGTCGTCATTAGTATATTCTTGGGGCCCAAAAGCTATACCGGTGAGAATATGGTGGAAATAAGCGGCCATGGCTCGCCACTCATCCTGTCACAGATCCTCGAAACATGTATCCATGCCGGCGCACGGCTTGCTCTTCCGGGCGAGTTTACCCAACGTGCCTTCCTTAATGGCAAGATGGATCTCGTCCAAGCTGAAGCTGTAGGCGACCTCATCCACGCCACCAGTAAAGCATCCCAGCAATCGGCGCTACACCATCTCAAAGGTAAATATTCTGCTGACCTGAACGAGTTGAGAGACCGTCTGATTCACTTCTCGGCAATGATAGAACTCGAACTCGACTTTGCCGATGAAGATGTAGAGTTTGCAGATAGAGCGGAATTCTATAGCTATCTTGCCGATATTCGCACGAAGACCGATCGACTTCTCGCCTCATTCAAACTCGGAAATGCTATCAAAAACGGTATTGCAGTGGCTATCATAGGTCGCCCTAACGCCGGCAAATCGACCCTTCTCAATGCTCTACTTAATGAAGAAAGAGCCATCGTCAGCGATATAGCCGGTACAACCCGAGATACCATCGAAGAAAGCCTCCATATTAAAGGCTACCTCTTCCGCCTTATCGACACAGCCGGCATACGCCACCAGACCGATGACATCATCGAATCAATGGGCATAGAACGATCCAAAGCAAATGCCCAAAAAGCGGATATCATCCTTTATGTCAGAGATATTCTCGACTCCGAAGAACCTATCGACTGGATGGAAGACTACAAAGAAAAAACGATTGAAGTATGGACTAAATGGGATTTGTTCAAATTAAATGCCCCGCAACAACAATTGAATCTCTTCGCTAACAAGATCTTACTATACCCACCAGATTATCATGGCTGCATAGAACATCTAAGCAATGTGCTTTTCGACAAAGCAATAGGTTCTAGTCTTTCCAGAGAAGACACCGTCGTAACAAATGCACGACACTATGAAGCGCTTAAACACATTGCCGACAACCTGGAAGCCATCAGTCGAGGGCTCGATACCGGGCTTACAGGCGACCTACTGGCTTTAGACATACGTAGTTGTTTGTATTATTTAGGATTGATCACCGGACGTATTGACGTGGATAGAGATGTGCTTGGCAAGATATTCAGTAGTTTTTGTATAGGAAAGTAAAGCAATATTTAACAACACAAAACAAGAACAAATAAAAGTGAATAAAAGTCATATAAACAAAGGTTTTTTAATTTTTAACTTTACTTTCCAATATTTCATTTATTTGTTGTTTTATGTTGTTATTTACCTTATATTTGTTGCTATATTTCATTTTTTTTTATTTAGCAACATAATAGCAACACAATGAAAGTATTTTTAAGACAAAGGAAACAAACTAAAAAAGGTACAATTTCTCTTTATTTAGAGATTTATAAAGGATATGCAGAAACAAAAGACGGCAAAAGGAAACCTATAAGAGATTATGAATATTTAGATTTATACTTAATTGATAAGCCCAGCAACCCGATTGACAAACAACAAAACAAAGAAAATTTAAAACTTGCCGAAAGTATAAAAGCCAAAAGGGAACTGGAGATAAAAAACGGTACTTATGGCTTTACAAATGAATTTAAGAAACAAACCAACTTTATAGAGTACTTTAGAAACCTTGTAAATAAAAAGGAAAGTAAGGGAAATTTTGGAAACTGGTACAGCACTCAAATTCATTTAGAGAATTATGCAGGTAGAAATGTAACCTTTAAAGATATTGATTTACAGTTTGCAGAGGGCTTTAAAGAGTACCTAAACAAAGTCAAAAGAAAAGATGGTAAACCTTTAGCAAATAATAGTAAAGCCTCCTACTTTGCTAAATTTAGAGCTTCATTAAATGAGGCAGTAAAAGAAAAAATTATCTATGGAAACCCAGCAGTTGAAACAGGGAACTTTAATACAGTAGAAAGCCAAAGAGAGTACTTAACCTTAGACGAGGTAAGAAAGTTGGCACAAACCGAGTGTCGGTATGATGTATTAAAAAGAGCTTTTTTATTTAGTTGTTTAACCGGTTTAAGATGGAGTGATATAAATAACCTTAAATGGAATGATGTACAGCAAATCACTAACAGCTTCAGAATACATTTTAAGCAACAAAAAACTAAAGGACAACAATATTTAGATATAAACCAACAAGCAAGGGAATTAATGCAGGGAATAGGCAAACCCGATGAGAGGGTATTTATAGGCTTAAATTACAGTAGTTACATGAATGTAGCCCTACAAATGTGGATACTCAAAGCAGGTATTACAAAGCAAATTACTTTCCATTGTGCAAGGCACACATTTGCAGTATTGCAACTTACTTTAGGTACTGAAATATACACCCTCTCCAAAATGTTAGGACATAGTGAGTTAAAGACTACTCAAATTTATGCCAAAATAGTAGATGAAAAAATAAAAGAGGCAGTTAATAAAATACCTGATATAAACCTTTAAGATATGAAATTATTATTTAATATACCTGATAACCTTAAAGATGCAATTAGGTTATTTGAAAGCCACATTAATCAATTAAAATTTGCTTATTTCAGCTTAATAAATGATTATAAAAATGATAGTTCTCAAAATGAAATACCCTTTTATGAAAATTTTGAGCAAAGTTTAAAACAGGCTTTTGATGTAAAATATAGTATAACATCAAGTGTATTTATATCATTTATAGAAGATTATTTTTTGGAGAATGATTTAGAAAGTTTACAAAAAGCCTATAATATTATTTCAAATAAATTAAATAATTTATTAGAGTTTAGAAAATTAAGGTTTAACCCTAAATATTATCATACAAATTCAATGTATGATAATGCCCCTAAAGGCTTATTTTTATTTATAGATAGTTTAGGGTTTGAATTAGATGAGAATGGAAATTATAAACAGCCCTTACCCGATTTTTCTACAGCAGATAAATTTTTTACAGCAGATAATTTTTTTGATAAAATTAAAAATGAAATAATAACAACATTAATTAAAATACATGAGATATTTAGGTTAAGAAAATTAAATAATATAGAAACCCAAACCACCACCCAGCCCACACCTCCACAAAAAGAACTAAAGCCTATTAAATGGCAAAAACAAAGTACTTTACTTGCTTATCTCATTAATGAATTAAAAACTTATGGCTTTATAGATGAGAGTAATATTTGGGCTATTTGTGAGCAAGTGTTTGTAGATAAAAAAGGCAACCCGATAAAAGCCCAAACTTTTACAAGTATGGTTAAAAACTATGAGAATAACCAAACACCCGATGGCAGGAAAGGAAAGCCAAAAGCACATACAGAAATAACCGAGCTTGTAGAATTACTTAAAATACTATCCAAAGAAATAGGCTAACCATAAAAACTTTATACCCTTTACAGTAAAGCCCAGTCAATTTTAATACTTATTGTTTCTATTCATTTTTGCCCTTGTAATTACATAACAAGGTTTTGCAAAACCAATTTTTAAACTTTTAAATAATTGGAAAAATGAATTTAGAAAACAAAGAGGTATTAACCCTCAATGAAGTTAGCCTATACACGGGGCTAAGTAAAAGCCATATCTACAAACTTTGTAGTACTGGAGGCATACCATTTTACAAGCCTTTTGGCAAAGTAAATTATTTTGATAAGTTGGAGATAATACAATGGCTTAAACAAAATAGGGTAGCTACTACCAGAGAAATAGAAAGCAGAGCCAGCACAATTTTAACCCTTAAAAAAAAGAGCAATGAGTAAAAAAATTAAACATTGCTCGAATATTCTTTTGAGAGGGAATAAGAGCAAAGGTAATCAATTTCAGGCACAAATGAAAAGGGTATTTGCAGCCCTCTACAAGCAGCCAAAAACTATGTTAATGGTAAGTGTTGAAACGGGAATAATGCGAAGCAATATAACCCGATACATTGCGAAATGGCGAAAACAAGACTGTATTAAAATAGTAAAGTTAGGAATTTGCCCACTATCAAAAAGTAAAGGCGTTCAGTTCCTTACTACCAACCCCGAATTGTTCCCGGCTATTGTTGAACCAAATAAAAATGTTTAAACTATGGGAACACTAAATAAATTTTCAGTATATCATGCTCCTATTAAAAACATTGAGCCATTAAAAGCCGTATCATTGGAAGACGTGTATAAAGTTATTACAAGTGATAAATACAAGGCTATTACACACGAATTAAGGCAAATACCAGATAAAAAAGAACAGAATGAATTTAAAACCTCTAAACTCGATTATGTTACATTTAGTGGCATTTTCTCAAAACGTGCCAACAATGGATTGGAGTATCACTCTAATTTATTTTGCGTTGACTTAGATAATCTAAATAATGTAGCAGGTACAAAGAATAAAATATTAGAATTATTAACCCCCTCTTTAATGTTTGTTAGCCCAAGCGGTAACGGTATTAAATTAGTGTATAAGGTAGATATTAGTAAGGCTAAACATATTCATTACTTTAAAGCCTTTGAACAGTTTTTTAAGGAGCAAATGAGGTTGGTTATCGATGACAAATGTAAAGATATTGCAAGGGCTTGTTTTTTATGTTACGATAATGAAGCGTACATAAATAATGAAGCCCAAGTATTAGATGATTCTTTTATTGATACATTTTATATCGAAGAGGAACAAGTCCTACCTATTAAAGAAACCATAACCAACTATGATATTATTGTAGATAATCTTAAAACATGGCTTAACAAAAAAGAAAGTTTTACCAATGGCAACCGAAATAATTACATTACTCAATTAGCCGGAGCTTATAATCGTTACGGCATACCAAAACACTATGCGGAAAATGATTTAATTTCTTATGCCCAAGATGACTTTAAAGAAAGTGAAATATTAGCAACGGTAAGAAGTATTTACAATAATATTTTATACCATAATACATCAAGTTTTGAGATTAGCAAGCCTTATGATTTTATAGTCAATGAAGTTGAAGTTAAGCCCGAAGTAAAATTACCGCTATTACCTATAAATGGTTTCCCTAAATACTTACAAAGTTTTATTAATGAGTATGTAGATGTTTATAATATACCACGTGATTATATTGCATCAAGTGTATTATTTTCAACAGCGGTAGCAATAGGCAACAAATTAGAGTTAAAAGGTAAATATGATAATATTCCCTTATTATGGTTGGCGATTGTTGGTAACGTTTCAAGCGGTAAAACTGAACCGCTAAAGGCTTGTTTAAGTTATTTTGTAAAAAGGGACAATGAAAAATTTAAAGAATATCAAATACAAAAAAGTCTATTTGATGCTGAAATAAAGAAGCCAAAAAAAGAGCGTGATGATTCCTTTACTCCACCTACCTATTTCCAATATTTACTTAATGATTACACGCCCGAAGCCCTTTATAATGTACATACAACAAATGATAGGGGACTATGTATTTACAGAGATGAATTAAAAGGATGGTTGGATGATTTCGGACGTTATAATAAAAGTGGTGAACAAAGTACAATGCTATCTACATTTTACCGCCAACCCATGCAGATAAATAGAGCAAGTAAAGAACCTATTCTTATACATAAGCCTTGTATTTATGTTAGTGGAGGAATACAACCCGATATCTTACAAGATTTAGCAAAAGATAATAGAGCAGAAAACGGGTTTTTGAGTAGGTTTATATTTGCTTATCCTGATTTATCTAATAAACAGCTATACAGCAATAAACAGCTAAATAAAGATACTTTAGCAAACTATCATAACTATTTAAACATACTGGCTAATATTCCCGAAATAGTTGATTTAAAGCTAAGTAATGAAGCAGTAGAAATTTATGCTAATTGGTATAATGATAATGCAGAAAAAACCAATAATGAACCAACAGGATATTTAAAAGGAGTGTACGGTAAATTAGATGTAATTAGTTTAAGGCTTGCTATTGTGGTACATGGTATGTATTCCGTTTGTGAACAAAACACATACACGGAAATAAGTGCTACTTCTATGCAAACAGCAATAGATTTAATAGAATATTTTAGAGCAACAGCATTAAAAGTATATCATAAAATATTTAAAGAAAATAGAAGTACTGATATAGATAAGAAAGATATTATTAAATTTCTCAATTCTAATGGAACAAGTCAAAATGAAATAGCAAATGTATTAAAAGTAAGCCAACCTTATGTAAATAAGATTTTAAAAAATAGATAGGTTATAAGGTTATAGGTTATAATTCAATCAAACGCAATACCAGTAAGGGTTTGAGGTATAACCACCATATAACCTAAGAGAAGAGAATAACAAATAGTAGGTTATATCCTTGTTATAGTTTAAACAATTGTTTTATAGATACTTATAAAGGATATAACCTATAACCATAACCTATTTTAAAATGAAAAGTAATATTTTAATAGAACATTTAGCAAATGCAAATTTATCTTTCTTGAAGACGGTAAATAATGAAAATATACCACCTTTACCCGAACCTGAAAAATATAATAAAATTGAGGTATTAAAAACTATACAAATAAAACAGCCTATTAGAGACCAGCCTCAAAGCTGGAGCAATGATATTGCAGAACTTGAAAACTTTTTCTCAAGCATTGAACTACCTAAACAGCCCTTAAAACTGAATCAATGTAGCACAATAATCGATTGTTCCCTATTCATTGAAAGCCACTTTATTTCAGTGAAAGCGAACGACG
The DNA here is from genome assembly GCA_018057925.1 of Saprospiraceae bacterium. Taxonomy (GTDB): domain Bacteria; phylum Bacteroidota; class Bacteroidia; order Chitinophagales; family Saprospiraceae; genus Parvibacillus. Next base: position 2,644 of record JAGPCT010000022.1, on the reverse strand, counting down.
GCAAGCGAAGGTTTTTACCATATTTGAGGCGATTACAAGAATTAAAACAAATATTAACTGTAAACTATAATTAATATGAAAACAAAAGAACAGGTTAAAACAACCGATTTGAGACTATTTTTAAAAGAGCTAATGCAAAGAGAATTTGAAGCTTTGCCGGAGCTATTAGAGCAATTAGAACCAAAAGAAAGGATAAATGTAATTTGTAAACTTATGCCGTTTGTTTTTCCAAAAGTTGAAGCCGTTACACACTTGCAAGGCGAACCGGATGAATTTAAAATACAGCAGTGGCACAATTAAAATTAAATTTCTCTAATTATTTAGGTTTGTATTTTCAAAAAAAAATTAAATGGCAAAGCCTTGTACATTTCCAACTTTATATGACGAAGTTTTACAAATACATATTTCTAAACTAAAAGAATGTGGCTACATTGACCCCGAACAGATAAAAAGCGGTACACTAAACTGGAGCAGGAACGGAAACCAATCAGGCAGTATTTTAATAAAGATAAATGTCCAAAGCGAACAACCTTACATTGAATTGGATTACAAATACAAGGGCGAAGCACGAAACTATAAAGTAAGATTGGTTTCTATGCCGTCCAATTTAGGTATGGGACTTATTTGGTATTTCCTTTGTCCACAGACAAAGAAGCGTTGCCGTAAACTGTATTTAATAAAAGGTTACTTTTTACACCGTGAAGCATTTAAAGGCTGTATGTATAAAATTCAAACCCATAGTAAAAGAGATAGAAAGATAGCCCAAAAATATAGACCAATGTATGAAGGTAATGAATACGACCAATTAATGGCGAAGCATTTAAAGCACTCATACAAAGGCAACCCAACAAAGCGTTTTTTAAGAATTATGAAAAAGATAAAGACAGCCGAAATATTGCCTGACCCCCTTTTGATAAACTGAAATACTAAACTTGGAAGTCAAGCAGATTAACCTCTCAAAAGTTAGTTTTTTTTCAATTGTGTTGCTAATTTACATTTTTTTACCAACTAAACACTTTTATTGTACTGTTTATAAGTAACTTACAATTTTTTTTCACTTTTTGTATAGGAAAGTAACCTATTTTCTTTTGTTTTTCATGTACTCTTTCATGGGAGCATGCACAGAATATAGTCTTGAAATGACTTTACGTTTATAATCCATTTTATACTTTTTTGTGAAAGGTTATTTTAGACCACCCGAAGCCCTCTTTTGTGCAGATACTAATATTTCAATTCCAATATGGTTCGATTAAAAGATCCATTTACTAAAGCATCAGGAACACCTTTGCAAATTTCAATTCCAATATGGTTCGATTAAAAGTCACCCATGTATTCAACGGCACATAAATTGACTTATTTCAATTCCAATATGGTTCGATTAAAAGGAGGAATGCTGCTTGGGCTTTGTTAGATGAGACAGATTTCAATTCCAATATGGTTCGATTAAAAGAAGATTCAGGAGATAAGGAGTATAGTATATACAATAATTTCAATTCCAATATGGTTCGATTAAAAGCCCAATTTTTTTGCAATATTTTTCTACCAAAATTTATTTCAATTCCAATATGGTTCGATTAAAAGTTGGCATGGAGACCCTCCTATCAATAAATCAATTTTATTTCAATTCCAATATGGTTCGATTAAAAGAGACTCGGAGTTGTCACAAAATGACCGCTAACAACATTTCAATTCCAATATGGTTCGATTAAAAGGTAAAAGATGCAACAAGCAAAGCTGTAGCTGTATTTAATTTCAATTCCAATATGGTTCGATTAAAAGGAATTAGAAGGCGAAGGTGAAGATAATGAAGATATTATTTCAATTCCAATATGGTTCGATTAAAAGTGCTTATCATGCAGTTGTTTTTCAAGTGATGTCTTTATTTCAATTCCAATATGGTTCGATTAAAAGGATAAATCACCTCTCGCATTTGCTCTAATTGCTCAAATTTCAATTCCAATATGGTTCGATTAAAAGACTATCAACGTATGGCTTCCACCAGTTATTAATCAAATTTCAATTCCAATATGGTTCGATTAAAAGGCCCATACTTTTAATACACCGTCACCAAAATCTTGATTTCAATTCCAATATGGTTCGATTAAAAGGAATGTCAGATGCCTGGATCCTGAAAAACATTGGCAATTTCAATTCCAATATGGTTCGATTAAAAGACATGTAGGACATGTACATGAATGCTCATCAAATTCATTTCAATTCCAATATGGTTCGATTAAAAGATATATTTTTAATGCCTCAATCAATTTAGATTTGATTATTTCAATTCCAATATGGTTCGATTAAAAGTTTAGTAACGAAAATATAGAATAATGTTTATATTGCATTTCAATTCCAATATGGTTCGATTAAAAGTACTGCAATTAATGCCGCTGGTGGACGACTGTTTAAATTTCAATTCCAATATGGTTCGATTAAAAGTGCAACAAACGAAAATGGACAAGATATCATTACAAATTTCAATTCCAATATGGTTCGATTAAAAGGAAGCAAGGGCAGCCGCTAACATTAAGACGAATAAACAAAAGCACATCTACCACCTTATTAATTAAGGCAGACACATCCGTGCTTTTGAGTATTCGTTGTTCAGCGAGACCGGTTTTCGTAGGGGGATTAATATAAAAAA
>JAGPCT010000100.1 GCA_018057925.1 Saprospiraceae bacterium | reverse complement strand
AGGCAGTACCTACTGATTAGTATGCTCCAAGCCATCCAAGATTAAGGATGAAAAACAAATTTCTCCAATGAAATATGAATTTCTTCTCCAACTTGATTTATGGAATACTGGGTTGGGTAATATCCTGACCTGGAATATTCTTGTGGCAAGGGTATGGGTTGAGATATAGCAGGGTGACTTTTTAGAAATTCTATGGAGGCTAATGGTCCATAAAAGGCCAATTGATTGCTGAGCACTCCGGCGCTGATTTCATGGGATATATAACATTCTTTATTAATGGAGGAATTAGTTGGGACCCATATTTCCCCAAAAGATTTTACGGGTGAAACCGGCTCAAATCCTTGAGGCAATCTGGATGCAATGTGTCCGCTGATGTCACCATTATAATATTGTGCTTCTTCTTTTCCGTTTATGTAAAAATTGAAACTCATATGTGGAAATTGAAATACACCAGGTGAAAATCCACTGGGGCTGTATACGATCATGGCGTGGTTAAATAATTGATTATTGTATTTCGAAGTTGGCAATTCGACATAAAATATCTGCAAGGCATGTTTGCCATAAATTGTTGATTTATAAATCGGAAGCGGCTCTATCATTTTAACGGGAATCTTTATTGCTATAATCAGGGGCGTTCTGTCTTGATCATATTCAATCCAGGTATTTACCTTTGATCCCATTATGGTAGTAGACATACTGGTGTATACTAAGGGTTGTAGTGAATTCGAGGGTGATGGTGTGACAGAGATACTTAGATTGTCCTTGGTACAGTTACAAAGTAAAGATGCAACGAAGCAACTTATTACAAGAAGGATGTTTGAGTTTTTCATGATGTTTTGATTTTAGGTTTTTTATTGATTTAGAGTTTTGTTGTTAATGTTAGACTGATTAAAATTGACTTTATTTGAACCCCTATCAGGTAGAATACATTTTTGGTTGCGAAATTGAATTTAGAAATGGGATGGCGGTTTGAGGATATAGTAGGGTGATATATACATTACCCCAAGCAATATTTACTTCTTAAAACACACGACAGTAATCAAATTGGAATAACAAAAGGTACCGGGATCTTTTAAATATGTCAGATAGTCATTTTTAAATTTCACTGCTTTGGTAAAAGAGCCTAAGGCAGCTTCAATATGAGGCATTGCGATTTGCAATTTAAGTTCCCAGTTTTTAAATTCCTTTTCATGGATGACGCCGGCATATAAATGGTAAGGCTCTACTGTAACATCTTCTACTTCAAAACCAGCCTGAATTGCCAGGGAGAATAATTTTCTGCCAATGAATGGATCAAATCCGGTATTGATCAAATAGTCAATGATAGTTTCCAGTTCAACCGAAAAAGGTGGTTTCGGATACAGTGTAATTAATTGCCCATCGAGATCTTGCAGGAGTAATTTTCCTCCCCGAGTAATCACCCGGTACATTTCACCTAATGCTTTATCAGGTTCTTTTAAGTATTCTAATAAAAATCGACAATACGCAAAATCGATCTGATTGTTTTCAACCTGTAAGTGATAGGCATTTGTCAGCAGGATGCTCATATTGTTCGGTATGTTGAGAGATTTCGCTTGTTCAATTCGCCTCTCACTACTATCGATACCTATTATATTGCAGTCCGGACAACACCTGGCCAGGTGTGCAGCAATTACTCCAGGGCCACAGCCAATATCCAATATTTGTTTGCTGTAACGATCTATATGTCGGCTCAAATATTTAGTATAAAAGTCTTGTGCATCGACTTTCATAGCCAGGCGGCCAGATTCCCGGTCGTCTTCCATGATATAAGATGTAGTAGTAGAATATTTCATAAATTAGTCAGTTAAACTTGAATAAAAAGATTATTTTATACCTCCTGTGAACTCAAAGTATGAACAGCAGGTTGGGTAGCGCCATACTTGTCGGTGGTCATTTTTATAAAATCATACCAATCCTGAAATGCTGATCGACTCCAAACACTTTGATTGTATCGATTCAGCAAGGGTAAGTGAAGTCCTTGTTCCATTACCCGGACACCTTCCTGTTGGATCAGGACAGGAATATAATTCAGACCCAGGTCTTCATAATAGGGACCTGCCTTTGACAGCATCGATTTAATTAAATCTAACTGATCCGCTTCGGGGTGCCCGTCTTTAAATATTACCTGCACTTTATTTTCTAAAAAACTAAGATTTAGGCCTATTGGTCCCCGGTAACAGATGGCTACTGCAGCCGGCAATTCTTCTTTATTTTTAAAAGCGAGCAATAATTTTCTGGTTCGTTCCAATCCAGCCTTTTTATATAGACTGTTTAGTTCATTCATTTCTAAATCTTCAATATTAAATTCCTGGCTTTCATACCAGATCGGATCCATGACCTGATCCATGAAATTTTTAAATACAGGATAATTTGATTGGTTGCCCTCTGTTACTTTGAATACACTGGAATAATAATGTCCGGAGGCCATACCTCCAAAATAATTCCATCGTGTTAATGAAGCAGCATTGCTTCCAAGAAATTTGACAGAGCCTTCAAAAAATAATCGAGGTATTTTATTATCCGGATTATACCAGCAACATATATGTTTTATTCGGGCCATGGTCTGGTCCTCGATCATACTTCCATGAATTGCCAGCATGGGTATATGCGAAATTCTGGTACCCGTTGACACCAAATGTTGGCCTACCCAGGTCGTGTCGGTATATCGCCACATCATGGTAGATGCCATATATTGGGGCTGCGGCGAATAGGTAACCACCTTGGCAATTTCCAAACCCTGGCCTATGGCCTTGTCCCAATTCTTTAATATTTCAGGTAGATAGGGTTCAATTCGAGCTGATTTGGCTTCATAGATAAATCCTGCTTGATAATAATAATTTAATAATTCCCTGGCACTTATTTCATTGACTTTACAACCCGAATTGGATAAAGTAAGTCTGCATTGCATCCCAGATGTGGTGTCATTTTCCATATGAATAATTATTTGTGTTTAGATAAATTTTTAACTTACTGTAGGAATTAATTGTTTCAAATCATATGCTACAATGTGTAGGGTGTGTAGCTTGTTGAGTGAATTGCTTGTACGTAGGATATAGATCATTTTTTTTGTTTAAATAGGAGTGTGGCTTAGGGAAAAAATGTCCACCCAGCTGGCCAAAATTTTGTATACCCATTTATAGGTAGTAGCCGGAATCTTTTGGATTTGCTCTATTTTTCCATGCATGTAAATGATTAGATTCTATTATTTTGCATGCCGTAACACCAGTTTTTGTGGAAAAACAAGTATTCAAGGAGGAGTTTAATAAAATGTTTAATTGGCTGGCCAATGAATCTCCAACATCTTCATTAAAATTAGAGCTTGATCTATATAAAAAACTGTGGAATATTTTTCTTGTTGGGGACTCATTCTGGTTTATTCTCAACCACAAAACACTGGTATGCGATCATGTAAGTGAGGAGGTAAGCGCCATTACAGGATATGAGCCTTTTGAATTTGATCTGAAGTTTTTGATGGATAATATTCATCCTGAAGACCAAACATGGCTCTTGACCATAGCGGTAAAGACTAAAGAAATCTATTTTAAAGTGCCTTTTGATAAATTGACCAAATACAAACTAAGGTATGATTTGAGGTATAAAAAGAAAAATGGTGATTATTCCAGGCTGATGTATCAAGGGGTGGTGCTTGAACATGATGATAAGGGTAAATTATTAAGAACATTGGGGGTCTTTACTGATATTACGTATTTAAAAAACGAGGGTAGACCGGTACTTTCCTTAATAGGGATGGAGGGAGAGCCGTCTTACCTGGACTTTGGTTCTAAAAACATTTTTATTGAAAGTAAAGAAGAATTAACTCAAAGGGAAAAACAAATTCTGCATCTTTTAATCGAGGGGAAACTCAGCAAGGAAATTGGAGGTATCCTCCACATAAGTAAACAGACCGTCGATACACATCGAAAAAACATGCTGCGTAAACATAAAGTAAATAATACAGGTGAACTAATTGGAAAGGCGATAAAAAGTGGTTGGTTATAGAATCTGCTAGTTAAATAAGTCACTTATTCAGTTTAAATCGTGATCAAACTATTGCCGGCTGATCCCTGTCCTTTGGGTAATTTATACAAACATTCAATTGACTACAATCCTCATCGGCGAAATACCCAGTTTCCAGGGATACCTGTTCCAACGGCCCTGTCAATCCTGTAGCATCCATATCATGACAGCGTACGCATGATGCTTCAAAATGATTTTACCTTCAAGGACCTCAATCGGCAGATGAT
>JAGPCT010000021.1 GCA_018057925.1 Saprospiraceae bacterium | reverse complement strand
AACAGTCATACTTCCGTTTCGAATGAGCAATGTAAAATTGAAAGAAATAAATTATTTAATCAAAAAAAGTTATCCACATTTAAATTACTGATTAGAAAAAGTTGTCAACTAAAATCATGGAACTTCATGCAGTTACCAATAATTCGTCATTTATATTTTGTAATCCTCCTGATATCAGAGTAGGTGGTATGATTCAAATTTCAATGATATTTAAAAATGATGCAAATCTATGGACTACTAGTACGAATCCGGGCTCAAACATGGCAAATTTTAAGAGCACAGCCTTACATGAAATTGGACATGCATTGGGTTTTAATCATACGATAGACGATGATGATGTCATGTATAAGGAACAATTGGGGTTCAATGCAACATTAGAGCTAAGCGAGAATGACATTAAGGCAACAAATCATTTAAAATCACTGGCTAATAACTGCACAATATTAAACTCCATGATTTTTGTACCCGAAGTAGGATGCTCTCTTAGTAATAAACAATTAAAGAACTCAAAGAAATTTATTTCTCAAATAGGCACACAACGTATAAATCTAAGTAACTTTGATGATATGAGGTTTACCAAAGTAACGATCTTAGACATCCTGGGAAGAGTTGTAGGATATATTTCTAAATTAAATCTTCAGTATCAAAATTTTGAAATGAATATCGGGCATTTGACTCCGGGTGTTTACTTCGTGGTTTTAGATAATAATAAGATTTATTCCAAATTTGTCAAGTTATGAAGTGGATTTATATAATCACTACTGTAATATTCTTTAGTTGCAATAACAAATATGAAAGAATACAGCGAATTTCATCTGGTTTGGATATCATTTCTATGAAGAGGGAAATAGAGAGTAACTGGCATAATCGAAAAGATCAAATTGCATATTCTACTGATAAGGAAACTTATAATAAAATTTATTTATTTTCTTATCTTGGAAAAGGGAATAAGCAAAATATCGATTACTTATTAGGCCACCCAAGTTATATAAAGGAATATGATAAGTGGTCTCTACTCATATATAAAGTTTTTATACCAGATAGTACAATGATACGTATGGAAATAATGTATGAAACTCATTCTACACTAACCATGCCGGTACAAGTAAAGAAACAGAATGTATCAAACTGGAATCTTGATGAATTTATATCAAAGACTTATAAATATTGGAAAAAAGAAAAAAAGAAAAATAAATATTATACAACATCTGCGTATTACGACAGTCTTCCAACATACGACTTCTTATCAAGTATTGATTCAGCAAATGTTGTTTTTTTATTTGGTACTCCGACAAGTATTCAAATCACCACAGATAATACCATTTTAATCTATGACGTATTGATTAAAAGCAAAAAGCAAGATCATCGACAATTAGTTTTTACAATCAGGCGAAAGATCAACAAGTTATACCGTGTTGATTATGATTATACCTCACAACAGTAAAACTGCAACCTTATTAAAAGGGTTTTTATAAGCTGAAAAAAATGACCAACCCAAGATAACACTGTGTATCACGTACATGCCTCCTAAACGTCGGCACGTCGGATATACTTAACCGTTATCTCGGATTGAAAGCCAACGGCAGTCAATGGAATTAAGGCAAGCAAAGGATTAATAGCCTTCTTCTTAGACCAACTTGGCTCATCTGAGATGTTGAATTTTAAATCTGAAACAATTAATTTTCTAACATCTAAAATTTAATATTATGGTAAATTTATTTTCAGTATCAGGTAAGACGCTCTTTCAAAGATTAATGTATTTGCTTTTTATTCTATTAAGTATGAGTACATTAGAGTCAATTTCAGCACAAAATGCTTTTGAACTTTCAAATAAGATTGAGAGATTAACAAACTCTTCTAATTTAGTTATCGAAGGCGAACCTCTTGAATCAGAATCCTATTGGAATAGCAATAGAACTAAAATTCTTACAGACTTTAAGGTCAAAATAAAATCATTATTCAAAGGCGAACTACATGATACTATTCTAACAGTGTCAGTAAATGGCGGAATAGTAGGCGAATCATTTCAATTCGAATTTCATGATGCTGCAATTGTCTTAAACAAGCCAGCATATTTTTTTCTTAAGTTACACCAAGATGGTCAATTAAAATTAACAGACCCCCTATTTGGTTATGTTGGTGAAAATACAGATAAACCTTCTTTGATTACTTTTAATGGTATAAATCAGAAAAAGCTACTTTTTGAAAACGAAATTATTCAAGTAACTAAGTTTCCAAAGTTGTCTATTAATGAATACTGGAGTTTGTTTCAGGAAAAATCACTTTTTGGGGACGATACCTGTAATATCTTAACTAGAACAGATAACTCCATTGAATTTTCCTTCGATAGTGTATATTATACCGAAAATTTCCAATATATAGAATTTGATGTGATGGCGAGAGTTAACACACCCGGATTAAAATTTGCAAGAGGAGACATTTACATCACTTATAATAACACTTTTGGCTCTAATGCAGTCAATGAAGGAGTAATCAAAGTCTTTGAAGGTGTTATCACATCAAATAACCTCTACAGTATTACGTACAAAGACTCTACTTCCCAAACCATAAAAGTATCTGTCAACTCATCAGTGGGCTCAAATAATCTTTACACTTTTTCTAATGCAAAAGCTTCAATCCTTCACCTAAAAGTCAAAATAGAGGATTATGCCCAACTGGCAAACATTTCTTTCAACGATATTACCGTGAATAGTGAAGTTTACTTTTGGTGTCAGGGTCAGTATTACTTGTTTGACCAGGTAGGTATTTCTGGACCGATAATTGCCACCCACCCCACATTAGGTAATGAGGTAAGCCTAACTTATTCGCTTCAAACCAGATCAGATGGTGATAGTACAAACTATAAGTTTGATGTATTGGTTTCAAGTAGTGCCATTGAAAAATTTTCAGTTAGCAAATTAATTATGTCATATAACTCACTTGGTTTTGAACCCAATCAAGTTGCTGAGGGAACATTAATTTTTGATAGAGGAGAAGTATTATCTGATGAAGATACTTACGAAGTAGAACTTTCTGATTTTAATAGTAATGGCTTCACAATCTATGCTACACCATCTTTTGATGCAGATGAAAATGATTTATTTCTTTTGGGTACAATTCCAAAGAAATACGGAACACTCTCACTTAGAGTGAAAAGCTGTGGACAAAATGCAGGTCTAACTATCTTAGAAGATGAAATGCAAATGATTAGTACCTATTATACAGGTGTTATGCCATTTTCATTTGAATTTTATTCTCCAGTAATAGGAACAAATACTATAAATTCGAAAATATGTGGTTGTTCCACTCCTGTTATTGTTGACTTCAATCCTAAAACAATTCCCGCAGGTAAAGAAGAAATTTTAACCATCACAGGCAGCAATTTTGGAGCATATAATCAATTTGTTTCTACGGTAAAATTTAGAGACGGCGATGTTGATAAAGGTTATATGGCTACATCCCCTCCATATTTTAAGTGGGACAATATCGTCCATTGGACAGATACAGAAATAAAAGTCAAAGTGCCTTCACGGACATATAATTCTTTTTACCTCCAACCGGCAGCTTCCGGCAAATTTATAGTAAAGAACCATTGTAACGAGGAGGATACATCTAGTGAAGTCCTAACAATACCATACAGTTTAATAAACGTACAATTTGGATCTTCTGATTTGAATATGCCTAAAAAACTGGTTCTTCAAGGAGATGAACCTAATTATAATGGTATGGTGTTCCGATTTAGCTCCAGTATTCCTACTATTGGTGTTGGTGATACTTTACGACGTGCATTTAGGTCTGCATTGGAGGATTGGTGTACAGCCACTAATGTGAATTTTACAATTGGAGATGATGCAGCTTCAAATGTTGAAATAAATGCTAACGATAATATTAACATAATCACATATTCGAGTGATTTATCAGCAGATGCATTGGCTGGTCTTGTGATATCTGGCCACTACAATAGTGATAATAATGAATGTGCAACTAATACAGTCAGTATGAAAGATCTCGATGTTAAAGTTAAAGAGGATTCAACTGCCACATTCCATAGATTTAAAAGTATATTCCTTCACGAGTTGGGTCATGCACACCTCTTGAACCATTCTCGACACCCTATCGATAACAACTGGGATGCAGAATACTTGATGTATTATTCTCTATTTCCCCCAGAGAAAACTTCTGCTATTCGTCAGGCTGATAAAGATGGCGCATTAAATGTCTTCTTAAGAAGTTCTTTATGTACCAACGGTATTGGTCAGGGGTCTTGTGAATCAAGCAGTACAGATATTTTAAGTGAAACAAAAAAGCTTTATGCTTATCCTAATCCAACTTCAAATTTGATATATTTAGAACCAATAAATTCTAATGATATAGTTTCACTTATTAGCCCTTTAGGTCAAATTATCTTCAGAGGACGATTAAATGATCAGACATTAGATTTAAGTAATTTATCGCCTGGTTTATATTTTCTCACGTTAGAAAATAAAGGAATGATTTCTGTTCAAAAAATCATCAAACTATGATCAGATGTTTTATATATATCGGTTTAATGATTATTTTTCTTGCATCTTGTAATTCATACCAAAGACAGTTAAGGTCATACCCTCCTCACTGTCAACAACTCCTTCTAGAATTGAAATATCGCATCATTAAAAATGACACAGGAGGTTATACTTTTAGGTTTGAACATCCAGTTTCTGATACTATACCATTAAGTGAAACTCCCAGAGACTTGGAATATCAAAATTTTTGTAAAACAGTGTTATATAATGATTCGCTATGTAAGTGTGGTTTTGATTCTAAATTAATTGTTAAAACTATAGGCCAACCAAATAAATTGTATCCATTCGGAATTGAACAGAATTTATTTGTTACTAATTATATTTTAGATTTTGGCTTTAATTGTGGAGGAAATAAATGCCCGGGGTCAGAATCCAATGAATGTAATGTTATGAGGTTTAGATATGATCACAAAGGTTTTTTAATTAGTTATTCAGGTATTAGTAACACATTTGATATAGAACCATATTATTGTCCTACGAATGCACGTGAATATTATTTAAAACATAAAAAGAAATAACCGTCGAGTAGGCAAAGGGGAATTTCACCCCTAAGCCTCTCACAGAACCGTACGTGAACCTCTCGATTCATACGGCTCTTCTTAAACCAAGTCTGCTAAGGCCGAAAACCCTCGTATTGCCAGTGTTCAAACAATTTCGGATAACATTAAGACGAATAAACAAAAGCACATCTATCACCTTATTAATTTAGGCAGACACATCCGTGCTTTTGAGTATTCGTTGTTCAGCGAGACCGGTTTTCGTAGGGGGATTAATATAAAAAATTATGTTTTTCTGGTTTAGTCGGAATTACTTTTTAGGATACTGATTAAAAAAGTGTGTAAAGCCCAAAAAATAAGATTTTTGTACTTGAATAAAAAAACAAAAAGATATGGACTTTACACAAGAACAAATTTCAGAGTTATTTACAACAATAGCAAATAAAAAAGATGGATATCGAATTTTATTGCAACAATCGCTTGAGGCAATTATGCGAGCAGAACGAAGCCAATTCAATGAAGTCAACACAGATTATGGCAATGGATATCGATTTAGTAAGGTATGTGTACATAATGGGAAGATGGAAAATATTTAGATACAATTTACCCGGTGATATATATAGATGCGACCTTTTGGCCTACACAGAGAGAAAATGAAGTTAGTAACGAAGCGTATTACACTATATTAGGAGTAAAACAAGATACAACAAGAGAAGTATTGAGTATTGTTAATCATCCTACAGAGGGCGCCTCTAATTGGGAAGACGCCTTAAATCAACTAAAACAACGAGGTGTAGAAAAAATAGAGCTCATTGTAGTAGATGGTTTAAATAGGATAGAAGACGTAATCAACCGGGTATATCCAGAAGCTAAAATACAGCTATGTACTGTACATTTGGCCAGGAATATCGTTTCTAAAGTAAAGCCAGTGGATAAACCACAAGTTGTATCAGATTTAAAAACGATTTTAGATTTTTAAACCAAAATTTTCAAAACATTTTGGTAGGAAATTCTTACACATTGGTCGAAATTGATAGTAAAATTACATTGAAAAAGGCATCTTTGCAAAACCTAATTCAATGTAAGTCCTAGACTGTACGAAATGGGGAATCTTTACTAACGCATTAAGCCTAACAACAAAACCTATCAAATCTATTGAATATGAATAAGTTATATTTAATTTTCTTCGCTTTAATAATTCAAAGTAATATTATGCAAGGACAGAAAACGCCAATTATTGACAGGGATCTATTCTTTGGTAATCCTGAAATATCCGGTGGTCAGCTTAGCCCAGACGGCAAGTGGATTTCTTTTATGAAAGAATACAAAGGTATCATGAATATCTGGCTCAAGAAATTTGATGAACCTTTTGAAAAAGCCAGACCTCTCACTGATAGCAAGCGTCCATTTTACGGATATTACTGGACAGAGGATGGTAAATATATACTGTATGCTAAGGACAAAGATGGCGATGAAAACTTGAATATCTTTGCCGTTTCTCCCAATGAAAAAGTTGCTGCCGGAAAATTGCCAAAGTCTCGTAATCTTACACCTATGAAGGACGTGGCGGCACAGATTTATGCCACCAGCAAGAAAAGTCCGGACGTCCTGATGATAGGCATAAACGACAGGGATAAAGCTTGGCACGACCTATATCGCCTTACTATATCCACCGGTAAGCTCGAGATGATGTATGAAAATAAAGATCGGATTACAGGATATGACTTCGATTGGGATGACAACTTACGCGTATTATATCAAACGGATGAAAAAGGAAATACGCAATTTTTATATAAAAACGGTGATGCTTTAACACCTATATATGAAACTTCAGTCACTGAGCAAGCAAGTATTTCCGGATGGAATGAAGATAATTCCAAGTTTTATTTGATTACCAATAAAGGTGAACTCAACTTAACCACTCTTTATCTAATGGATCCGGTAACAAAGGAGTTGACCTATATCGAAAGTGACCCCAAGAAAAAAGTCGATTTTGGAGGTCTTAGTTTAGATAGGAATACCCGTAAAATCATCTCTACGTCCTATACAGCGGACAAGACCGTATATTTCTGGAGAGATAAGACTTGGGAAGAAAATTATAATTTTTTGCAGCAAAAATTTCCGGGAAGAGAAGTAGATTTTCAAAGTTATACAAAGGATTATTCTAAGTTTCTTGTAGCAGTCGGTGGCGATAGATATATTTCTGATTCATATTTCTTTGATGCCAAAACTAAAAAACTTATATTTCAATACACTCCAAGACCCAAATTAAAAAAGTTTGAAAAATATCTTGCGCCGATGAAGGCAGTATCTTATCCCAGTTCAGATGGAATGCTTATACCGGGATATTTGACATTACCTGTCGGAAAGGGTATTAGAAATCTGCCTACGGTCATCTTAGTTCATGGCGGACCTAAAGGGCCAAGAGATTATTGGGGATACAATTCATTTGTTCAGTTTTTAGCCAACAGAGGTTATGCTGTGCTCCAACCCAACTTCAGGGCAAGTGGTGGCTATGGTAAGGCTTTTTTAAATGCAGGAGATTTGCAATGGGGCAAACTCATGCAGGACGACATCACCTGGGGTGTAAAATACCTGATCAAACAAGGATTTTCCGATCCTTCAAAGATCGCTATTATGGGTGGGAGCTATGGCGGTTATGCGACATTGGCCGGCTTAACCTTTACACCCGATGTATATGCTTGTGGGATAGATATCGTCGGACCGAGTAATTTATTTACTTTACTTGAGTCCGTACCGGCATATTGGGAGTCAGGGCGAGCCTTCCTTTATGGGATGACGGGTGACCCTAATACAGAAGAAGGTAAAAAGCGTATTAAAGAATCAAGTCCTTTATTCCATGCTGACAAAATAACAAAGCCGCTCCTTATCGTACAAGGTGCTAATGACCCTCGTGTAAAGAAGGCTGAAGCCGACCAGATTGTTATTGCACTCAGAGATAAAGGAAAGGATGTTGAATATTTACTCGCAGATGATGAAGGTCATGGATTTGCCAAGCCGGTCAATAACATGGCGATGTTTGCATCTATAGAAAAATTCCTCGCAGGCTTCTTAGGTGGACAATATCAGGCTTCTATGCCGGAAGATGTCAAGAAGCGATTGGGCGAACTTCAAGTGGACATCAAGACAGTAACTTATACTCCCAAAGTAGATGTTAATTCAGCGGTTTCACTTCCTGAGATCAATAATACCTTTAAAGTCGGCACGGGAAAATACGATGCCAAGTTAGAAGTTCAGGGTCAGACTATTCCAATGGAGATGACACGTGAGATATTTCAAAATGGAGACAACTATATTGTTGCTGACAAAGCAACCAGCGCAATGGGTGACATGAAGGATGAAATAACCTATAACTCTGATTTTCAGCCTATATCTCGAAAAGTGGAACAAATGGGACAGGTTGTTCTAATGAACTACACGGACGGAAAAATCCAAGTTGATATGCAAGGTAAAAAGTTAGATTTAGATGTCAAAGGAGCCATTTTAAATGATGGCCCGGGAATGGACATTATCGTAGCCGGATTACCTCTTGAAGAGGGCTATTCAGTCATTGCAGAGATGCCCGATATGACAACAATGAAAGCAAAGCAGGTAAAACTGGCTGTAGTAGGTACAGAAAAAATCAACGATGTCAACCATACTAAGGTAGAAATCACAGCTACGGATAATCCGGCAGACAAAATCACTCTTTGGATAAATCCAAATACAGGTGATGCCACTAAGATGGTTCAAGTGGTTCCTGCAATGGGAAATGCCGTAATTACAACGATTAAGAAGTAAGATTCATCCATCATCAAAACCAAAAAAAGGAGGCAAAGGTGAACACTTGCCTCCTTTTTTATGATGAGGAGAATATTGAAAAACAACATGAATTGAAGAATAATACCGATTGGATATTCGTAATAGTCCAATTGCACTGGCCTAAACGACTATCATCCCGATAGCTTAGGGAGCATTTTGATTTTAGGAAATCCCGTTTTTCGGGAACACCAAAATATGTTGAACTAATTTATAAATCAATTTGGTATTACATGTTTTTTGATTAAAAAAGCAGAAATCATATTAAATCCAAATATTGTTAGAAATAAAATAATAAATAAAAATAAATTAATTCCAACGTAGCCCATTCCTGTTGTTTTTCCCAAAGTTTCCAAATCATTGTATGCCATAACACAAGTGTCGTGCGCGGATAAAACGGAATATCGTTTCCATACAAACAAAGTTGCCGCCATATATACTAACCCTCCAATTCCAAAAAATGCCAAAAGGAGAAATGTAAGGATAGAAGCTTTTTTTAACAGTTTGGTTATAATAATACCTATTACGATTGCAAATGAAATCATTACTAGTAGAGGTTCGATATAAATGAATAAATACGTATTCAATTCCTCGTAAGTTATTCCGAAAATATCAGATAAATATCTAATTATATTACAGCATATTTGAAAAATTGAATCCATTTTTTATTTACTTCATTAGCTTTTGGCGCTTTAATTTTCCAAAGAGCGGATCTATGACGTTGTTTTAATCAGTTTGCAGGTAAACGTTGGCATTGGCGACGGACGACCGATAGGCAGTCTGTATGTCCAATGCTTGGTTACATGTTTATTTATTCACCAAAATTTCCACCAAGGTTTGCTCATGTCTTTGCTGTCAGTTGGATTAGGGTTCTTTGTATTCTTTTCACTTGATTTTGCAACATTGTCTTCCAATTCCTCATTAAACCTATTTACAATTATTGTCGTATAATGATAGATATTGTCTTCGTTTCCATTTTTAATACGCTTCCCTATTTTTTGCATAGGCCAAACTTTAGATCCATTTGCTGATGATACCATCATATTCATTTCGTTATTTGGATCTTTAGGATCGAATTCCCAATCTGTGTTTTTGGTATTTCTAATAATTACCTCTCCAACATAAGAGGCTATTGAGAATACTTTGCCTCCTAAGCCATTTGAGAACAAACCACCTTCAATTGGTTGACCGTTTTTAAATTGATCTTCGAGCAGATTTTCAATATGTTCAATACTTTTAACAGAGTAGTCAAGATTCTTTTCAAGAGCTTTGAATGCGTTTACTGTCCATTCTGCTCCACCTTTAATGTCTTCTTTTAGGTTTCCCATCAATCTATGTATTTGTGTATTTGAATATGTGATTACAATTGTATTTACACAATCGTGCGTAAAGCTTTCATGTAAATGTAAGCATTATTTTGATAAATCCAAAGAAGAATTGATGTTCTTTTTACTCCAAATTCAGCAGGAAAGGTTTTGGAAAAAATTGCAGAATTCTCATTATGAGTACAACTCCGGTGAAAGGAACGTTTCAAAGGTTTGTAAAAAAATTGATTACGTGCCACTTATACATTCCGTATATGTTTAATACCGAATTTAGGTTTATACACTAAGGTACTCGATCCAAGACCTGTCCCGGCATTGCCCTCTATTGTCAACACTTCACAGAATGTCTCCACTCAAGCGACAGATATATCCTGCTTGTTCCTAACAATTCCCCTATATAATCCGATATCACAGAATGCTAATCAGCAAAATCCTTCTCTACAGATGTTTCATTTAGTGAGAGAGATTATAGGATTTTTCTATTCGGTATAATGGAATGGGCTGTGATTCTATTCATTATAGTTTTATTAATAAATCCAAACGCCCACCTAAACCAAGTTCAACTATTTTTTGAAGAGTCGAAATTCGTGCTTCTTTTATATTGTTTTCAATTTTTGAAATATACGATTTGGTCGTACCAACTCTGTCAGCAAGTTCTTCTTGTGTCAAGCCTTTTTCAAGTCTTGCTTGCTGAAGCATCACTCCAATTTTAAAGTTTTCGTAGCCAACTTCTAATTCTTCACGCTTTTTTGTTCCACGCTTGCCGTAGTTTTTTTCTTTAAAATCTTCGAGTGTCATTAAGTTTTTATTTTTCGTTTTACTCATTGCTTTTTTATTTATTCTTTAAGGAATTCGTGCTTTCCAACTCATACTCTGCTTTTATTTTAATTGCCATTTCAATTTCTTTTTTCGGTGTCTTTTGAGTTTTCTTCTGAAAGCCATTAGCCAAAACAACCAAATGACCTTTGTCGAAAAAACTGAAAATGCGAAAAATATCACTTCCTAATTGTACTCGAATTTCATAAAGTCCGCCTGAGTTATCTATGTGTTTGAGATATGTTTCTGGAACTCTTTCTAAATCTTCTACCAATTCAAATATCCAAACTATCTTTGCTTTTACTTTTTTGTTTTGTTTGTCAAAAAAGTTTTGAAAATACTCTTTGTAAAAAATTATCGTTCTATATTTCTGTTTTTCATTCACTTTACAAAAATACAAAAGTTTCTCTTTAGTACAACTATATTCTGTGTGTTTTTTATGTATTTTTGGAGGTAAGATTTTTGTGTAGTGCTCGGTCAAACTTGCTCATAACATTAAGAAATATTGATTGACAGTTAAAAGCATCATTTTCTTGACCTGAGAAGCCGATCAGCCCCGACAAGTGGATATTACGGTTCGAATTGTGCCAGTGATTTCGGTTCAAATGTATTTCAACCCATATTTCTCATAAGAAAAAACGGAATTCAGGTCTATGCACTTTGGTACACCAACCAAGGTCTGTCCCGGCATTGCCCTATATTGTCAACACTTCACAGAACACCTCCACTTAAACGACATATATATCTAGCTTTTTTATTCAACATAAGTTTCAGTTATCACGTTTTTTACGGCTTTAATTTCTGCTGTTGTAAGATTGCCTAACATTTTGACAATGCTTGTTCTGTCCACCGTTCTGATTTGGTCTAAAACTACCCAACCTTTTGTTTTGGTTTGTTTAATTTCAACTCTTGTCGGATATGGCTTTGAATTGTTTGTAAGTGGTGCAACGACTATCGTTTGAAGATATTTGTTCATCTCGTTTGGCGAAATAACTGCACAAGGACGAGTTTTTTTCATTTCGCCTCCTATCGTTGGGTCAAGATTCACCAAAACCAATTCATATTGCTTTATTTCCATTCTTCAAAAGTTTCGTCTTCAAAAATGTCGTCAATTAGCAATTTGTCGTCTCCGTTTACGTGCATAAGTTTAAACGAATCTTCCCAACCTTTTCTTGGTACCGATTTTGGTATCAGGATAATTCTGCCTTTTTCCAATATCAATTCAAGTGTATCGCTAATGTTATACTGTTCTAAAATTGATTTTGACAACCTGATACCTTTTGAATTTCCGATATTGATTACTTGAACTTCCATAAAATCTTTTTTGTAATTACAAAGTAATTACTTTTTTCTTGAAAAAACAAAGTTTGGTGAAAGATATTTTTTTTCAACATTCTTGGTTTCCTGTTTCTCGTTTTAGTCTGTCGCCAAAATCTTGTTTTAATCCAAAGAAGAATTGATCTCTTTTTTTAATCCAAATTCACCACGAAAGGTTTTGAAAAAAACCAAAGAGCGCTGCTTATGAGTACAATTCCGGTGAAAGGAATGACTCAACAGATTTATTGAAAATTTTGATCACACCAATAAACTAAACTATCCAAAGTTATACGCTTTTTAAGATTTTCTAAAGCTTTGTTTCAAAATATAGCAATATGTCTGAGTGTCTATGTGTCTGAGTGTTTGAAAAATCAAGACCTATCACTTTGTCCAAATATATATCAATTTCAATTAAAAAAAATTTCAAAACCGCTCGGGCATAAAAGCTTGAATTGGTATTGTAGTAGGTTGATGCCGTACAATTTCTGCCAACAAATGTCCCGTACCGGATGCTGTACTTACTCCCAACATGGCATGGCCGCCTGCATAAATCAAGTTTTTATACTTACTATGCCGCCCGATATATGGCATTCCATCCGGTGTAACAGGTCTATAACCATACCAAGTGGTATTGGTATCCGGTATTGGTAAGTTCATACCGGGATAGTATTTTTTAAATGCATCATGGATGGCTATTATACGTCGAGGCAGCCTTTTTTGGCTAAACCCGCTCATCTCCATTGTGCCGCCTATGCGCAACCATTGATTAATGGGCGTTGTTGCTACCCGATCATCCACCAAGATGGATGGATATAACAAATTATGCTGCAACCCTTCATATACCATACTATAGCCTTTTCCCGGCTGCATCAATAATTTTATGCCGAGACTCTTTGACAATTCACCCATCCAAGAGCCATTGGCAATGATAATTTCATCACCGGCAATTAGACCTTGATGGGTCTTTACTGCCGTTATAGTGCCATTGTGTGTCTCGAATCCGGAAACCTCCATATTTAACAAAAACCGAACATCCATCTCTTTAAGCTTATTGTACAAGCTTTTCATCAACATAGCCGGATTCACATGGCAATCGTCTTTATATAAAACGCCACCAGCTACATCCACCTCCGTTTCTGTTTCGTAATCCTGAACTTCTTGACCATTACACACAACCGTTTTTAAACCAAAAACATTGGCTTGATCTGCAATTTCTCGTTCATGCTTTCCGGTGCTTTCATTTTTATACAACATAAAAACACCTTTTTCTATCAATTGAAAATCGGACAATTCTTCACTAAGTTCATTAATCTTGTGTCTCGATAGTTGAATTAGGTTATTGAGAAGTGGTGCATTTCTGTCAACAAGGTTTTTATTGGCCGATTTTTTAAACGCCAAGCCCCATTGGATTAAATCCATACTTAACCTTGGTTTGATATAAAATGGAGAAGTCGAACTCATCATCCACTTTATTCCTTGTTTTATCATGCCGGGAGTCGCCAATGGAATAAAATGGGAAGGAGAAATATAACCCATGTTGCCAAAGGAACAGCCATCAGTGATATCCCCATTATCCACCACAGTAACATCAATTCCTTCTTTGCTTAAATAATAAGCTCCCGTTAATCCGATAATACCTCCACCTATTATTACAACTTTCATTTCATATTTTTTCAATCATTATATAACCTGAAATCCATAAGCATAAGGGTCGTCATCCGGATCAATCTCGATTGTATTGTACCCATAAATACGTGCCCAACCTTCGATAGAAGGCACAATTGCCGCCCTATCCAAGATACTTGTCTCATCTTCTATCCGTCCTACAAACTGTGACCCAATATAGCTTTCATGAATAAATGCATCTCCCGGCTTTAATTTCCCCTGTGCATACCATTGTGCCATCCTCGCCGAGGTGCCGGTACCGCAAGGACTTCTGTCGAGCGCATTTTCACCTACCAATACTGCATTACGTCCTGTAGAACCAGGTTTGGTAGGTTTTCCTGTCCATTGAATATGGGAAAGGCCAAAAATGTTATCATCGGTAGGATGGACAAAATTGTACTTTTCATTCAAAAGTCGTCGAATCAGCTTGCCATAATGTATCAATTGTGAAGCGGTAAAGCTACTGATATCGGGAAAATTTTGCTGTGGATCGACAATGGCGTAAAAATTGCCTCCATAAGCTACATCCACCACTATTTCACCAAGATCAGGACATTGCACAACAAGCCCTTCACTGTAAAGAAAGGATTTTACATTGGTCAATTTGACTGACTTAACCTTTTTGCCTTCTTGAACATAATCTATCAAAATCAATCCGGCAGGTGTTTCAAGTCGCAACTTACCCGGTATCTTTGGAATTACCAATCCCTCTTCAATGGCAATAGTCACTGTTCCAATAGTGCCATGACCACACATCGGCAGGCAACCACTTGTCTCTATATACAACACGCCGATATCGTTGGCAGGATCCGCAGGTGGATATAATATACTTCCACTCATCATATCATGTCCCCTGGGTTCAAACATCAATCCTTTTCTAATCCAGTCATAGTGAGCCATAAAATGAAGCCGCTTTTCCATCATGGATTTTCCTTCCAACAAAGGTCCGCCACCGGCTATTAATCTCACCGGACAGCCACATGTATGAGAGTCAATACAAAAAAATGTCTTTTTCATCCATAGAAATAGTTGTGAATAAATAAGTATTTACAATGGTTGTGGCGTATTTTGTCCATCGACAATTCGCAATATATGCAAGGGATTGCTGTCTTTTAATTCGTCCGGTAGCATTTGTTCCGGCCAGTTTTGGAATGAAATAGGTCTTACAAAGCGTTTTATAGCATCGGGTCCAACCGAAGTAAACCTTATGTCTGTGCTTGCCGGAAATGGACCGCCATGTTGCATGGCATTGACTACTTCGACTCCTGTCGGCATACCATTGAACAACAACCTTCCGGCCTTATCTTTAAGACTATCGATAATGTCCGGGTGGGCATTTAAGTCGTCTTCAGTAGCTGCCAATGTCACCGTCAATTGCCCTTTTAGCTGGCGGGCAAAGTCATACACCTCTCCATAATTTTCGGTTTCGACGACGATGCCAAAAGGCCCAAATACCTCCTCACTTAAAACTGTATTGCCTAAAATAACTTGTGCCGACACCAACAATACTTTTGGCCGTCCTTGACCTTCCACTCCTTCATCTATTGCTTCTGCCAATACATTAACTCCGGCTTGCTGATGTAGTAATGTCTTATTTTTTTGATAATGTTCATAAATACCTTTGTTGAGCATCGTTGCCGGCGCTAAAGGTTCAATGGCTTTGGTTAAGGCTATTTTGAAGCGATCCATACCATCGCCTCTTACTGCAATGAAGACACCCGGATTGGTACAAAACTGTCCAACACCCAAAGTCAAAGATGATACATATTCAACTGCTAAAGCTTCTGCTCTTTGTTCCAATGCATTTGTAAAAGCAAATACTGGATTGATACTCCCCATTTCAGCAAATACCGGAATGGGTTCAGATCGCTGTTTGGCAATATCAAACAATGCCTTACCCGCCCTGAAAGATCCCGTAAATCCTACTGCTTTGATGCCCGGATGCGCTGTAAGATAGCTTCCCGTCCTCTCATCACTTCCCTCAATATATTCGCCTACAAAATGAGAAAAAACGCCTTGAGGCCAACCAAATACGCCAACTACCTTAGTAATTGCATCGGCCATAAGTTGTGAGGTACGAGGATGCCCCGGATGAGCCTTGACAATAACAGGACATCCGGCACCGATAGCGCTCGCCGTATCCCCACCTGCCGTAGAGAACGCAAATGGAAAATTACTCGCCCCAAAAACAAGTACCGGACCAATACCTATATTACATTTACGTATATCATTTTTCCCTTTTTCCGTGTTTTTCGTATCAATACAGGCTTCGACGTATCTTCCTTGCCCTACCGCACCGGCATAGGCTCTCCATTGTCCCACTGTACGCCCTTTTTCTCCTACCAGCCGAGCATGTGGCAATGCAGTCTCTTCATGTGCAGCATCTATCAACTCTTGTCCTAAGCCTTCAATGGAATCAGCCACCGACTGCATAAACAGCATTCGTTCCTTCACTGTCGTCTTTTTCATAAAAGAATATGCCTCTTGGGCTTTACCCACTATTTGGTCTAAGACCCACTTTGGTTGATTCATTTTTTTGAATAAATATTTTGAATAAAATTACTCTTTTCTTCCCAATCATCCAACAATATAAGTTTTAGAAGGATTATTAATCAGAAAATTTTACACGGTCAAATGATTATCAGAAAATATAATTCAAATAAACTTTGAAACATCCGGACGTGTTGCTATACCCCTATCGATAATACTTAGGACTTGCTCCCTTTCTTCACCCACCAATGGCAAACGAGGCGCCCGAACATGCTCACTTCCCAATCCGACTTGCTGCTCCGCTAGTTTAATATATTGTACCAGCTTGGGTTGAATATCCAATTCAAGCAAAGGCATAAACCATTGATAAATCTCTAAAGCTTCAACATATCGGCCTGCCTTCATCAAGTTGTATATTGCTACCGTTTCATCCGGAAAGGCACATACTAACCCGGCAACCAAACCATCCGCTCCGGCTGCCAATTCTTCATAAGTCAATGTATCGACACCACAAAGAATTTTGTACCTGTCACCAAATCTATTCCGCATCCGGATAAGGTTGGTAACATCGCGTGTGCTTTCCTTGACTGCCATTATATTAGAACATTGTGTTAAATCTTCAAAGGCATCAAGTGTAATTAAAGTCTTATAATCTACCGGATTATTGTACAACATAATCGGAAGATCAGTACTATTGGCGATGGCTTTAAAATATGTAACCAATTCCCGGTGGTCAGGCACATAACGCATAGGTGGCAGCACCATCAGGCCACTCACTCCCCACTCTTTTCCAAGTGCAACTTGTTCCATTGCTAGCCGTGTGCTACCCTCAGCTATATTCAAAATAATGGGTATTCTACCTTCAACTTGTTCTACGGCAAATGTCACAAGCCTTTTCTTTTCTTCAGTGGTCAACACACTGGCTTCTCCGAGTGTTCCACCCAAAATTATGCCCGTCACACCCGCTCGCATTTGAGCATCAAGATTCTTTTTAAATAATACCAGATCTAAGTCGTCCGATTGTGTAAATTTTGTTGTTAAAGCCGGCATAACACCTTTCCACTGAAATAACATACCTATATTTTTTAATTATTGAAATTACTTACAAAAATAAGATGAATAAATTGATAAAGTTACCAATAATGACCTCATTTATCTCCAAACTTTCTTTTTCTCATTTTAATCCCAAATTACACATAAACAAATGCGAAATGTTTGATAAATGACTGTTAAAAGTAGAAATTATACCCAAAAATGTTGAACTGATTAATAAATCAATTTGGTATAATAAATTGGTCCTTTATAGCATATCATCCTCACAAGGCGAAATATTTTTTACAATACATTGACTTTCTATCCAATATCCTTATTTTCATCAGCAAATTAGAATAATATTGAGATTTTATTATGAAATCCCTTTTTTATTTTGATACCTTTACTTTTCACTATTAGAAACGAGTTAATCTGAATGAGTAAATTACTGTATGATTTCTTTACCGCTGATCACCGTCGCATTGAAGTTTTACTTGACCGTGCCACTGAGGATATTGACAATATTGATGAAGAGCTGTATCATCAGTTTAGAACCGGGCTTTTGAAACACATCAAGATGGAAGAAAAGGTTCTTTTTCCGGCGGCTCAAAAAGCCAATGGTGGCGTTCCACTGCCCCTTGCGGCAAAATTACGATTGGATCATGGCGCCCTCACTTCTCTGATGGTTGTACCGCCCAATGAAGCTGTTATCCGCGTAATACGCCATATCTTAGAAATTCACGATGAACTTGAAGAGCAGAAAGGTGGCATGTATGAGGCCTGTGAAAATCTAACGCATGGCGAAGTATATTTTTTATTAGAGCAGCTTAAAAATATTACTGATGTGCCTGTCCATCCATTTAACAAAGCGGAATATGCCTTAGAAGCTACAAAGAGGGCTGTCAACAGAGCAGGATTTGATTATGATCAAATATTGTTATAATAGGAGTTATATAGAATCAAACCCTTTTTCATCCTTATATATTTGTTATTTTACCAATAATTCCGTACTTTACTTTCTTTTCAACAAAGTTTAAAAGAATAGAAAGAAAATGCTCAATCTTCGACAGACATTATGGATAAAATAAAAATATTAAGTAGTCAATACATCACACATAATGTCAAGCGATTTGTGGTTGAAAAGCCTGCCGGGATGATATATCGACCCGGTCAATCAGTTCATCTATCCATGAACATCCCCGGATGGGAAAATGAGATCAGGCCATTTACGCCAACCTCACTCAATGATTGGCCATATCTAGAATTTATCATCAAGATATACAATGAAAGGAAGGGCTTTACCGAACAGCTCGCTTTATTGCATAATGGTGCTGAGTTATGGATACACGACCTTTTCGGCACAATAGAGTATAAGGGAGCAGGCATTTTCCTTGCAGCAGGAACAGGAATCACTCCATTTATTTCTTTTTTTAGAGCCCTTTATTACAGCCATAATGTAAGAGGAATAGGCCTGATTTATTCTAATCGAAGTGCTGATGATATTATCCTCGGCAATGAGTTATATAAGATGTTGGGAGCAGCGTATATCAACGTTTTCACCAGGCAAGGCGTCATTGGGTTTCGGGAAAGGTGGATTGACAGGAAGTTACTCATAGATATGATTGGCAGCTTTGATGGACGTTTCTATGTCTGCGGACCGGTTAATTTTGTTGAAGACGTTACAACGGAGCTTGTCAGCCTTGGTGCAGACCCTCAATCCTTGATTGTTTGATGAGGCATGCGGACTATTTTGCCTGTTCAGCAAATTTTGAACAAGTTTTAAGAAAACAATTGATAAGCCCGGAATCAATCAAACTTTAAATGTAAGTGATTATTTCACAAGCAGTGATGGGCATAGAACCCAAATTCCTATTAAAGTAACCGGTAGTTGCCTTAATAGGAATTTGGGTTATACAGTCGATTGTCATCACATTGGTATCCTATTATTTCAACAGAATAACTTTCCCCGTCTGGACGCCATATTGTCCGGATATAAAAATATAATACACGCCGGATGGGAGATTTGAAAGGTCAACCGAAGAATATTCGACATCTTTAAATCTTGTTAACCTACCGGACTTAAGTTGTTGCCCAAAGGTGTTGAATACCTGATAGGAATCTGCTTTGGAAGTCTGAATAAACAAATTGCCGTGTGTAGGATTGGGATACATCTTCAGATTATAATCAGCTTTGGAAGCAACCTGAATAGCTGATGTTACGGCTTCATACTTTTTGACATTGACTTGATTGCTCAAAGATGCGTCAGTGTATGCAACATAAGGCACACCTTTTGGGTCAATGACCAAATTTTGTTCTTTTGCTATCTCTGTAAATCCGGGATTACCGACAAAAGACCACTCTTCACCATCGTATTTCTGAACGGAAGTTTTGCCTGAATTGCTTTCATCCCTATAGGCGACAAATATATTTCCTTGATCGTCACCTTCAATTTCACATCTTCCGGATGCACCACCCGACAAGTTGAACTTTTCCAATTCCCATTTTTTATCATCCTGATCCAACTCGTACACATTCAGGAATTGATCGGTTTGACCATACGTAAGAACGGCATAGATATCACCATTCTTATCCATGGCGATATCATGATCAAAGTAAGTCTGTACCGTATCTATATGTCCTTGTCCTAAAACATTCCACTTGCCTCCTTCCCAAAGAGATGCCTGAGAATAGGCAATATTTACACCATCTATACCATAAATAATGAGAGGATTGCCTTTTCGGTCAAGCTTCAATCTATTCCATACTGTATATTTATCAGCTACGTCGCCGACAAATTTCCATGCGGAGCCATCATATTGATATGTATGTGTCTGATTGTCGGAGGGAGCAAAAAATACGGTAAAGTAAGTACCATCCCCGGCACGAATGATATCCGGGAAAATATAATAATCACCCGGAATCTTATCCCCCATTTGATTCCACTGTGTTCCATCCCATTTACTCGCTATTCCGTTACTGAACACAACGGGTTCTTTTTCACCCATCGTCATACAGGCCTGATAAGCATCACCGTCAATATCTTTACCTAACTTAATCCACTTGTCATCTTTCAATTCATATACAGAAATAATTGATTTGGAAAAATTGGATGCCATCACGAATGGAACACCGTCTTTGGTCATTTCCATATCTACTACTGCAGGAGCAAAGCCATTGATTCCTTTTTGACCTACTTGCACCCAATCTCCCTCACTATTTCCGACTATCAAGTCATAATCTTGTGTTTCCGTCCAAGTCCCATCCTTAAGCTCCAGTTCAATCTTATATGTCCCCAATGTGGTAGGCACTCCTGAAATCCTGGCATTTCCATTGCCCAAATCAGTCAAACTTAAACCCTGTGGCAATGAACCGACAGCAGTGATTTTCAATGCATCATAATCAGGGTCATGGGCTACAATATCATATTCATATTGTGAGCCGAGAAAACCCATTTTCTTGGGACTTGATTGGAAAAATGGCTTACCATTAGCATAACCTTCAATGTAGTCACTGATACCGGCATTAAGTACCTCTCCTGTCGCCACATTGACCAATACACCTATCACGCGGATATAATCGTCTTCGTAATCATCAGGCACCTTGTATGTGTATGAGTATTGGTGGGTTTCGCCGGCGGATATGTTGATAGGTAAGCTACTTGAATCGCCATTGATGCCACCGGCAAGATACCGAGCGACGTGATTGTACGTCACAATAGAGGAAGGTATGGGATCCGGCAAATTTTCGTAACCGCCCATTTCACCAAAGGCACCACCGGAATATGCATTCACCTGATTGTAACCCGGAGTATTCCCTGTTACTCCACTTTCTACTACGATTGCAGCCAATCTATAATCTCCTGATAATGGTTGTGTAAAATTGGCAACAACATCCATTTTAAGTTCCCTATTGGAATCATTCCAATTTGTCTTCACATCAATAGACGCAGGGGGCGTTTTAGCCAATTGAGTTTCCATGTCTTGCTTTAATGTCTCAAAAGGCTTCAATTCTGTGATGGTATTGCGATTGAGCCAAGCTGACGGCAAACCGGAAAAAGGCATAGCATCCGAATATGCAATGTATTCCATTGGATCGCCAAAGTGAATAGATACAAATACAAACTGTCCCGGATACTTCTTTTGTAATTCTTGAGCATATACATCGCCTCGAGGACAATATTGACACCACGTCCCTGTACCTTCTTCTATCAGGACGACTTTCTGTTGCGCTTGTACAATATTGAAGGCAAATGTCAAGTATAAAAGTGCCGTAATTAATTTTTTCATGATCATTCTTTAAAAAATTTCTAAATGTTGAATCTTCCCTTTCTTATGTAAACAATGGATTTATTAAAATGATTCTTAAGACTTATACTAATCGGAAAATAATTTGACCCTTTAACCCAAATTCCGCATTTGTCTAATGCGGAATCGATTTACGACTCGTAATCAATGGTTTACAGAAACCATTGAAACGATTCGTATATCGGGATTAACCCTCATAATCAGCACTATGCGGTTTTTAAAAACCTTTACTACTGAATTCGGGTTTAATATCCTTGTTTACCCCAACACCCTTAAAGTGGACAAGAAGAGTAAGTGGTCAATTTCAAGTCATTTTAGTATAATTAACAAAAATAAAAGGAATAATTACTCTGAATAATTTAGTCAAATATAAACATTATATACAACGAATTGACATTTGCTATATAAAAACTTACATCAATTGTATGAAAAGATTTTCTAATTAAAAGGATATAACCTTAGGATCGACAAGTTAGAAATGCTCATTGAGTTCGGATGAAAGTAAAAGTTTCAAATACCTTGTGAATTTAGCCTTATCATGACAAAGATTTAAAAATTGATTTACATTTACAACGTAAAGTTTGTGTAAATTCAGGTTTGATAATATTCCGAATATAATATTTATGAAGAAAATACTTCCTTTGGTTTGGATGCTTTTTATTCTTGTAGAACTTGTAATCAATTTTCTTCAATATTACTTTACGCCCATAGATGGCGATTTAGTGGCTATAGTTGTACCGGCCGACTGGTATAGTCAGGTCTTGGGCGACCCAACCGGTCTAAAGACCATTCAGGACGGTGATTTAATTGGCGGTGCCGGACGGAGCATGGCGCATTGGACGATGCACCTATACTACCATCACGTACCACAGCTGTTGCAATATGTGGTCAATCCTATTGAAAGTGTCTATCTGGCATCAGCCCTGTTTAAGATGATAGCAATGATGGCCTTTGTTACAGCATTTACCTTGTATAATCAGGTACATACTAAAACCTTTGGAAGAGTATTTTTATTCACTCCCATTCTCATTCTACCTCTTATTCAGTATCGGGGCTTCTATGACGTGATGCGTACCGTAGATCAAGCAACGACTTATGTATTTTTCTATCTGTGGCCTGTTGCCCTGTTTATGCTTTTTTATTATCCGATTTATCGATGGGTGCAAGCGCCCAAATCCGATAGAATCTCTCCTACAAAATGCGTATTATTAGGGCTTTTTGCCATGTATATCGCTTTAGACGGGCCTTTGATGCCGCCTTTGTTTATATTATTTGGGGGTGCTGTTCTTCTAATAACATGGATGAAAAATCCAGGTCTCAGCGGGTTCTTCCTCCTATTCAAAACTCGTGAAACTATCCTGATTGCTTTTACAATGATTTTTAGTTTGTACGTCTATTATCTGGGCACTTTTAATGTGGAATCGGCTCCTAATGCTGATGCACCGGATCTTTTAGCACGATACAAACTTCTTTTTCAAGGCATATATATCCTTCTCACTTATATGCCCGGACTTTCTCTGTTGCTGATATATACTATAATATTAAGCTTTATACTAAACCGGCATTATAAAAGCATGTATGCTCCATTTCAAAAAGAGCACCTCATTTTACTGGCAATAATTATTGTTTATATTGCCTTATTACCTTTAGGTGGATATCGACCATACCGCCCTTATATCATCAGAAGTGATACTTCACTGCCAGCATTGGCTGTTCTTTTTTTCATCTTTACACAGGTCAATTTACTGTCAATGAAGTTTTTTACCCACGACCGCAAAAAATATCTCACCCCTATATTATCTATTTTTTTACTCGTGTTTTTTGCCCGGGATCTTGCCATTAAAAAAGAAAATCAATGTGAAATGAAAAGCATGGAAATGATATCCGAAGCCCGGCAGGTGGACACTGTGCGCCTTGACAACACTTGCAACTTTATGTCATGGGAGGTACAAAGTAATCCATACTTCACTCATTTCGGCTCAAAGATGCTTCAGGAATGGAACATCACTGACCATTATCAACCTTATGTCCAAAAAAAGAAAGAATAGATATAAAGATTTTTAGGACAAATATCAATTGTTCTTTTATAGAAATGTACTACAGGACGGAAAAACAGTTTTCAACTATTTCTAATTCATTTTGCAATTTCGGGCTGAACCCAAATTCAACAATAGAATACAGACATGATTTATGATTCGTACATAGGGATTTCCCATACGATCAATGCTCTTCAGTTTTGAGAAACTTCGATTGCTGAATTCGCAATGAAGATACAATTCCGCATTATACATGTCAGACTTTGTCAGCCACAGCAAATCCGAGATAGGTAGCCACAAGGCATACAATCACACTCGTTACAATATATGTTATGTTAACAATATGATTTCCAGACTGGTATAACGTGAGTGTCTCATTGCTGAAAGTAGAGAACGTACTGAATCCTCCACAGAATCCAATCACCCAAAATAATTTGGATTCCGTTGAAATAAGTTGTCGGTTATCGGCAAGCCCCACCACAAAACCAAGCACCAAACAAGCTAATATATTAACAACAAAGGTTCCAAAAGGGAAGTTACTATTATGCCATGAATTTATCCATTTTCCCAAACCGAATCGAATCAAACCTCCCAGACCGCTTCCTAAAAATATATAGATAAATTTCAAGTCCTTACATCAATTATAGAGTAAACTAATATTTCAGTCGATAGCCCTTTCCCCAAAGAACCTCTACCGGCTTAAAGTTAAAACAAAGTCACTAGCTTTATAATAATCTAGGCTATGTTTATGCTATCTCTTCTTCCGTCGTAGCGGTAGGTGCATTGGTCATGACAGAAGCGATACCTTTGTCGCGAGACGCTTCATTTTCATACATTTGACTAGAACCAATGACTTGACCATTGGTCGCCTTAAGATTAAAGTACAACTTGCCATTGGCTGCGGCTTTGCGTTCAAATATACCCTCATCCACAGCATTATTTTTGACAGAGGCGATACCATTTTCACAACTCGCCTTGGTCTTATATCCTTCACTTGATAAAATAATCTGACCATTTCCAGCCTTCAGATTGAATTGAAATTCTCCATTTTTTCTAGTTGAAATCACAAATTTTCCCATTATATATTCTTTTGTTATGTAATCAATATTATGACGGTGAAAGTTAGTATTCGTCATTGTTAAAGCCTATAAATCATTAAAATAACTATAATATTTATATAAGAACGCAATAAAAATAAGAAAAATTTTTTGCCAGCTATGATTTATATATGATAATCATTTATTCAATACAATCTAATAAGCATTCATCACACTCCATAACGCTCTACAAATTCTTTATAGTAAGGCAACTGCTGTAAGATAGATTTGTTACCGACCATAATCAGGCGTTCGCGGGCTCTGGTCAAAGCTACATTCATCTTGCGATCGATTCCTTCCCAACTGGTGGATATAATAGACGAAGACAACGTATGTGAAGATACGACTGTCGAGATAATGACGATGTCTTGTGACCCTCCTTGAAACCGTTCTACTGTATCTACCGTCACATTTATTCGGAAGGGGAGGTTTTCTATCAGGGATTTTATTTTGACTATCTGGGCTCGAAAGGGCGTTATTACACCTATCGAAACATCTTCCAGTCGTCTTCCACTGCTTTGATACAAGTCATACAGGTCCAACAAAAGACTATGAATACAAGACGCCTCTTCATCATTCATCTTAGTGAAATTAACGTCTCCACTCCGAATGTCCAAAAATAAAACTCTATTGGCCGCCACTTCTCTTTTAAATCCGGAATGCCCAGTATCTGAAGGTACAGCAAGGTATTCTTCAGCCTCTTGACCTGGAAGCATAGTCCTCAATCTGCCCAAATAAAAGTTGCTGGCGGGAAAATCCATGATGTCTTGATGCATTCTGCCCTGTTCCTCTAAAATGCCGTAAGCCCAAGTCCACCCTTCATTCTCCGCTTTTAAAAACAATCTTTCAAACATCGATTGCGAGAGGTCATAAACCCCCACTTCGTTCAATTCCGAATCGCTCACCTCTGTCCATTTGCCGTGCTGAGTCACCACAGCAGGCATCTGCTTATGGTCGCCAATCATAATAAATCTGGGTACACGACTTAATATCTCAACAATCTGCGGATCCAAGATCTGACTGGCTTCATCAATCAGTACACGTTGAAAAGAGAGTAAATCAAAAAGTTCCGGCTTGCCTATGATGGATGAGGCTGTACCCACAATAATTTTTCTAGTATGCAGCAGTTGCAACAATTGTGCTCTATTGTGAATTTCACCCATTTGTTCGTCTAGCAAGTTGGCTACATACGAAGTATCCGTACTAAAGCGTGAGCCTACTCTCAGGTACATATCCTTTAAATCCGGCCCTATTGATTCGATGGCGGCACAAAGTTCATCCACTGCCCTATTGGTATAAGCTATAACCAAAAGAGGACGATTGTCCATACCGATGAGTATTCGTATCAGATGTTTTATCATAAAGCTGGTCTTGCCCGTACCCGGTGGCCCCCACAACAGAAAATAATCGGGAGCTGAAAGAGCGCGCTCCAACAATGATGCGTGATGACTATTAATCTCTTTATCTGACAAATTGACCACTTGGGTAGGATTGTCTGGAGGTAATGCTCCCAACAACAACGCTCTTTGTCGTTTGTCTGCAAATGCCCACGACATCATACTTTTGAACTGTCCACCAAAGTTGGAATCAATGATATCTTTTTCTATATTCCAGAACTTATCTCGATGGAACACATCTTTACGATTTTGTCGAGCTCTCAATTTGATGGTGACTTCATCTTCCGAATTAGTAATTAATGTTCCTTTAAACTGTTGGAGACCTTCCCATAAAAAATTACCATCTTCATTAGAAGCATACAACACAATGATGTCGCCAACTCTAAAATCGGCAAGACGGTCTGTCATTTGTGACTTCCGAAGGGTGATAAAGGTGTCTTTATCCGTATTTTCCACCTTTTCGGGCAGGAGGCGATCCATGATACTGTGGTTGTCCAACTTATCTTCTACCCTACTAAGCCAGAGAGATGCCTGACCGGTGGAGACCTGATTTCGTATTGAACCAGATTTAGCATTAAAGTATTCTCGTGCCACAAAGCCTGTAAATGCCTTTAGATACTTATATTCCATGGATGACAATGAATTCAAGGCAGCGTTAAACTTCTCCAAATCACGCGCCACAAAGCCGACAATTCCATCGTCCAACAACTGCTTCCGCAAAGAAAAGACATCGGTAGGATCATTACCATTGGCATCGATGAGGGTAAAACGATACTCGATCGCAATGAGGCTGTTGCGCACCATCATCGCTTCTATCTGCAACGATCGTACAGGTGGAGCATATCGCAGCCGATCATGATCTAATTTACTATATAAGATAAATGCTTTGACGTCTTTACTTCTTTTAGTATTCTTACGGACGAGGAGATCATAGAGCAAGGTCTGAATATAATGGCTTTGATTAATCTGATAGCTATTGGGTCTATATATTTTACCGGACTTGAGTTCGATGATTGACCTTTCGCTGTCGTGGTCTATATACAAGTCTAATCTACCTTGAATACCAAAAGCCGGGCTGCAATAGCTTGGCTCGATGAGTGCTGAATCGAGGTTTTGATTAGCATCACTCATATTTTTTTGTACAAAGTCTCGAATATTGACAAAATGGAGACGGGCATTTTGCAGCAAATCCATCACTTCCTGATCCGTCTTAGAAGCAAGAAAAAGAGGACTTATTTTGAATATCAGTGGCGTTAATTCTTTAAACTCTTTGTCCGGATTAACCACGAGTTCATCAAGAAAGGTATTGGCACATAGTCCAATAAATAGTGAATCGGAGTGGGATTTGGGCATTAGTTTTTTGAGAAAATGTAGGTTTGGATTATACCCATCATAGCTGTAACATTCGGCTATAGAAGTTACATCCATCAGAAAATCGGGAAGCAGCGTTATGCTCTCGGGATAGTAGTCACCCTTAATCACTTGCACATTGATCAACATCACCGTAACAGGCATTTGAAAAAATACCAATTCCTTTCGTAAAGTTTTGAGCAGGAGGTCACAACTCGGTTCACTCAAGACAACCTTTACTGTATGAGCAGGCTGAATCTCACTAATACCAATAAAAAACTCTTGTTCCAAATGATTCTCAATGATTGAAAAACGCATTCTATTGAATCTTTCTGTATGCACTCGCTCCGGTCGTGTGTTTTTCAATGCATACTGCTGTATATCACCGGATATCAGTGTCTTCTCGGCATAACAGATATCGCACATCAAGCTCAAAATGCCCATTCTAAGTCGTAAAGAATGTGCATCATCTACTGCTTTCTTGTCTGACAAAAAAAACAAACGGTAGAAATGCAATGCTTGTCCGACTTGAAAATCAAGTTTATATTGGCTTATAACAAATGCTATTTGAGAAAAGACAGAATTAAAGGGCATCTGAAATCGATCGGTTATCACGTGAAGTAAATGCCTGAACAAGGCATCACTTTTACCTGCGATATGAGGCAAATAAGCGTCACTATTGGCATTATCAATGATAAATTGTTCAATAGATTCTCGAGTAGAAAAGTCATTCATAAGGGTGAATATATAAAAAATGAGGTTGAAGTAATAAAATAAATTGGACTACCGTCACAAATGTAAAGATAATATGAATAAGTGTTTAAAAAAAATAAAATAACACCCTGCTTAGCCCGAAAACAAATTATAAGCAAAAATAGATGTCTATAAAATGAATGCGGACTAAATAAAATAAAATAAAATCCGAAACCGGAATGTTCTAAAAAATGTTTACTTTTAACCAAGAAATAAGCGATCCCGTAATATCTAAATTTTTTATAGTGTATGATTCTTTGGGATATACATATTTAACCCAAAACTCCGCATTAGACAAATGTGGAATCGATAAAAAATAAAACAAAAATACTTATCTATTATTTACAATATCATGATGATACATAAAACAACAACACAATCTCAAAAATGAAATTTGCAGATGTTAAGAAAATGATGTTGCGTAAGATGCGCAAAGAATTGCCCAATCATTTGACGTACCATAGTGTACATCATACAGAGGATGTATTGAAGGCAAGTATAAGGATCGCCAGGAGTGAGTCGATAAAGGGTGACGACTTGACATTGATTAAAACAGCTGCAGTATTTCACGATTCAGGTTTTATATTTGGACCGAAGGATCATGAAGAAAGATCTTGTGATATAGCTCGTAGATTTCTGCCTGATTATGATTATTCTCCGATGCAAATAGAAAAAATTTGTGGAATGATTATGGCAACCAAAATACCACAGACGCCCCGGAATCACTATGAGGAAGTTTTGTCAGATGCTGATTTGGATTATTTGGGAAGAGATGACTTTTTTACGATTGGCAATACACTATATCAGGAAATGATCTATTTTGGTTTTATTAAAAATGAGGATGAATGGAACAATATCCAGATCCGTTTTTTTGAAAATCATCATTATTTTACAAAGACTGCCATCGAATCAAGGCAAGCCGCAAAAGAGATTCATTTGCACATGATAAAAGCAGCATTGCATCATAAAAAGGCTTTATAGCTTTCCGACTTTTTAGAAGAAAAATAAAACTTAGATATTTATACTTTTCTTTCTAAGAAGTGCATAGCTAACTTGCCTTTGTGCTTGGCATCAATTTCACCCCGATAGATGCAATTAAAATGGTCTTTAATCAGAGAATGAGTGGCTCCTGAGATATTGATACGCCCGGGTTCACTACTTTGTTCCATTCTGGCTGCGGTATTGACCGTATCTCCCCATATATCGTAAGCAAATTTCTTGACCCCAACTATACCGGCTACAACGCTTCCGGAATGAATACCTATGCGGATATTGAATGTTTTTTCGCCCAGCACTTTCACTCTATCGCGTATAAAATCCTGGATATCAAGTGCAGCCTTGGCAATGTGCAAGGCGTGATTGTTGTCCGTTAGTGGAAGCCCACTGACAGCCAAGTAAGCATCACCTACCGTTTTTATTTTTTCAATGTGGTACCTTCCTATTATCTCATCAAAAGCTTTGAAGCAATGATGAAGCTCATCCACTAATTCCTGTGACGACATCCGCTCACTGGCAACCGTAAAATTTACAAAATCAGTAAACAACACCGTAACATGATCAAACTCATGAGCAGTCACAGCGCCTCGCTCTTTAAGCTCTCTACTTACCTCTTCAGGTAAAATATTCAACAGCAAATCATTACTGCGTTTATTTGAAATCTTTAACTCTTCCATTGTCTTTTTCAATTGACCAAACGCTGTATCTTTTGCATTTTCAAAAACTATTGCCACCCAAAATAAGATCAATACTAAACCTAAATGAGTGGACAAATAGTAGGTCTTTTGAA
The DNA here is from genome assembly GCA_018057925.1 of Saprospiraceae bacterium. Lineage (GTDB taxonomy): Bacteria > Bacteroidota > Bacteroidia > Chitinophagales > Saprospiraceae > Parvibacillus. The sequence continues at coordinate 21,584 of JAGPCT010000021.1, read as the reverse complement.
AGTCACCTTGTATTTGATTTGGAAAGGCATAACCCCATAAATACAGGGTAAAAAAGAACAAAATAGCTATTATGACAACGCCCGTAGAAAATAGAGCACCTCTTTTACTCCAGACCAAAACCGCTACAATCGGGGTAGTTGCCAACCAAGGAAATATCAATGATAAAAATCCTCCGCTATAGAAGCTTGCAATTGAGATTGACAAAGTGCAAATAGTAAAATAAATAGGATAAATAATTCTTGGATTAAACTCATATTTATATAGAATTAAACAACAGATTGTGATAAAACAAAGGGGCAACTGAGAAACCATTCCCATGGGGAAGTCTATCAAATAACACGATACTGTATATTGTAGAGTAAATATAGAAATAATGAGCCAAACGGCTACTGTAAGTCTCGCTTTGCGCTGACTATCAGCATCCAATGGAATAGTAGCAGGAATAAAATACTGAACAATCCTTTTCATTTATCCCGTAATTTTATATGCTGTAAAATAACTTAAAAATATCCAAAAACCGACGAATAATCCAAAAAGAATTGAATACCACCACTTCAACCGCCATTCTTTTACAAAAATAAATGGCAATATCATGCAGATAAGCCCTTCCCCCAATATGATGAAATATGGTGTATGCATAAACATATTCTTAGTAGGAATATATTCCCACCAACCCGCATATTTCGCTGCAAATTCAAACACCGGAATAAAGATCAAACCAATCATAAAGGTCGCTACACTTCCGACCACCAATCCACGTGACTTGGAAATCAGATATCCTAAATATCCAACTTGTATGAGCACCACTGCCCATGCTATTGGCATATACATTGGAGAGGCCCACAAAAATGGTTCATCTGACGGATAGACTAAAACCCTAATTCCATTAACCAACCAATTATCAGCCAAAAGCTCCACCAAGCCTACCACCAACCCAAATAAAAGTAATTTCTTTAAAAAACGATCTTGCAGTCTAAATGCATATATACTCAAAGCTATATACATTCCTATAGATAATGCAAATGCGCTCCATGTCCCCCATCCTTTCCATGCATCAAGTGCTGCAAATCCAAGAGTGACTACCATTGACAAGATTATGTAGCCTGCTTCACCCGTTATACGAAGTCTATAAAATAAGTATTTAAAAATTCCATCTATCACAAAAAATAAACCCAAGAGGATAGAGACACCTTTGACCCACCAAGGAAACTTTGAAGAATATGGCAGGCCTTTATCATATCGACGTCGATCCCACCACTTCATCACATCAAAGAACCATGGATCGTTAAATTCAAATATCTGAGCGTATGACGACTTGTTACCTTCGGCATCAATGATACAGTTGACTGCTCTTCGTGCTGCTTCATTGGCGCCTTCCATAGTGGCCAAATCTGTATTAGTCCGCACATAATCAGCTGCTAAAAACATATTGTCAATATCGGTTGATGCCGTAGGACGCAGACCCCATGTATTAATACTGTTTACTAAGAGTGGCTCTTTATCAATATTTCTTTTAATCTTGTCATCCCAGTGAATGTCTCTGTCTAAATAATAAAACTCTATCATGCTGCGCTCGACAATTATTTTACCATCGACATTTAAGCTTTTTTCAATTTGTTCCCAAACATAATCTGCCACCTCGTCAGCACGACATTCTTCAGCAAGAACATCTTTATATTTAGTAGATAACCAATCCGAGATATCTATGCTCAACACACCTTTGACCTTTCCATTAAATCGCATATCCAGGTCGTAGTCACCCCAGAATTGAACTTGTGAAATAGCTGTCAATGCCCATTCTGAATCACTGAATATGATGTGTCCTTGATTAATTTCTATATTTTGGTTGAGATAAAACTGGATACCATTCATCCATGCTACGCTGGGCGCCAATTCTTTCAGATATTGAAAACAAAGATCATTTTCGATTAATTCATCCGAAACAAGTTCTGCCATTCGTTCTATAGGACAAGCGAAGATATAGTAATCACCATTTACATCTATATCCCTTGCTTTCTCAGGGTTAGAAAGGTTGGTTTTTATGGTAACATTTTCGATAAGGTGATCTTTCAAATTAATTTGGACTGCATGGGCATCATGCATATATTGCACACCTTTCTGGGTGAGGTATTCTTTCCAAGGATTAAGCCATACATCATTTGTAGGTCCATTCAACACCCTATCCGTATTAACCCATGGCTGTAATCCACAATAAATTAATTGTAGGACGATACTCCCACCTGTTTTTGTAGATGCTGATTTTGCATTGGCAGCAACCAGTGTCCTGGTGAGCCCGACCACAATCAGACTCCTATAAGTCGCAGAAAACTCATCGGCATGCATAAATTCCCACCAACCAATTTTCTCATAATCATTGTCTCTTCTAACTCTACAGCTTGTTGCCAACTGCAGCATACGCTCCAAGAAAAACTTCTTTTCTTCCTTGGTTAAGCCTGTGTCAACACTTCCTTTTAAACCTTTTAGTTGTTGCTTCATATTAACACCGGTATTGGGCAAGCCAGCATTAACAATGATACTTGGAAGACCATACCTCGCTACCATGACGGCTCTAGTAGGTACTAAGTTGGAAAACACTTTTTTACCTGAATTTTTTCCATTCTTGCCACTCAATGGAATCCTCTGCATGGTATCCGTCACATGGCGATAAAAGCCCGGAAAGAAGCGAAAGCCATGTTCTCCCGGCAAAAATTTATCAGGATGCAGTTGATTGGTGCCAGGAACATTGACACTTCGGGCTTTACCACCGACATACTCCGGATTGGATTCATATATGTCAACCTCAAATCCTCGTTCAATAAGTTCGTGCGCTGCACTCATTCCGGCAACCCCTCCCCCTATGATAACTACTTTTGCCATGTGTCTAAATTTAGTAGAAGTGTTAATGCTTAGAAAAAATAGAAGAATTAAAGCATTTTTTAAGTATAGTCAATTAAATATTATATTACAATACAACAAGAGGCTTAGTAATTATTTTATACTTACGGCAAATATAAAAATAATATTGAAATTATACGCTATACACACAAATAATATCTTTTTACAAGCAGAGATATTTACTTCAATAAATAATAAATAAGTCAACTGAAAAACTATTCAAATGACCGCCTACCTTGTTTTCTTTATTTTCATTCGAGATAAATTATTACAAACAGTTTTGTATCTTTTATTTACACATTAAATATTGTTTTATTTAAAATATTATTCAAACTATACGACAAATATGGTATTGCGAAAATGGTCATCCAATAAGAAATAAAATACACGCATATTTTGGAAAAAAGATACCTTACCCATAATTTTGCTTTCAATTATTGCAGAATCTATTGAATCAATTTTTAAAAAAGCCATTAAAATGATTTGTACATCGTGACGTCACTCTTAACAGCTTTATATAATTTTTGAAAACCTTACAGCTGAAGTCGAGTTAATGTACTTTCGTTTTTAAAAATTTACCTCATCATTCCATGAACATAAAAAATTTTGAATTTAAAGCCAGGGTCAGAGATCTGGAAAAATATGAAGAAAAGTTGTGGACACAAAGCCCAACTTTCCTTGGACTGGACCATCAAATAGATACCTATTTTAATGCACCTCATGGAAGGTTAAAACTTAGAGAGGGGGATATCGAAAATGCACTCATACATTACGAGAGAGAAGATAGTACCGGATTAAAAGAATCTCATATTATCTTATATCAACATCAACCTAGTGAGGCTTTAAAATGTATTTTGATAAAACAATTTGGAATAAAAGTGATTGTCGATAAAAGCCGAAAAATATATTTTATTGACAATATAAAATTCCATTTTGATAAAGTGGAAGGCTTAGGCACCTATATTGAGGTAGAAGCTATTGACGATCAAAATGTGTTTACTTTGGAAGAATTGCAGGCACAATGTTATCGGTATTTCGACTTCTTTGGGTTAAGGGAGGAAGATCTGATTGACAAGTCATATAGTGATTTGTTGTTAGAATTATGAGCAGATATCTATATGTATGAATAATAAGTTATGCCAAAGAAGCATGATTTAGATTCCATCACAATGTAGAAGTTATTAGTAGATCAAGATCGGTATATTTAATTCCAAAACGATTGGCGAGATATTGGTTGGTCAACCTGCCTTTGTATGCATATACGCCATTGCGTAGATTGATGTGACTTAAAAGGACATTTTCAATACGACCGGCACTTCCGGCTTTGGCGAGGATAGGTGTTATCATATTGGAAATGGCTATTGATGCTGTACGCGGCACATTGGAGGCTATATTGGGAACACAATAATGTATCACACCATTTTTTTCAAAGGTAGGTTCATGATGGGTAGTTACTTTGGATGTTGCAAAGCATCCGCCCTGATCGATGCTCACATCAATTATGACGCTGCCGGCCTTCATATTGGAGACCATTTCTTCCGTGACGATAACCGGAGTTCGCCCTGCTTTACTATGGACTGCACCTATGGCGACATCGGCATCGCTCAAAGCTTGATCGAGATAGGTTGGATTGATGGAGGAAGTGTATAAGCGTTGACCTACTCTAGCTTGTATTCGCATCAATTTATAAATATTATTATCAAATACATATACTGAAGCACCCAGACCAAGGGCTGTACGTACGGCATATTCTGCCACAACGCCTCCTCCAAGAATAACGACTTTGGCAGGAGGGACGCCGGATATGCCACCGAGAAGCACGCCTGTACCGCCTGATGTTGCGGTAAGAAGATTAGCCGCTGTTAAGATAGCACTGATACCGGCCATTTCTCCCATTATGCGGACAAGTGGAAAAGAGCCATCATCATCCTTCATGTATTCCATAGCTAAGGCCGTCACTCTTTTCTCCTTGAGTTTTTGTATGTATTCACTGTTGATAAGTGGGATCTGCAGCGGAGAAATCAATATTTGATCGGGGTGAAAAAACTCTATTTCATCGAGGGTCGGAGGAGCGACTTTTAAAATAACATCACACTTATATACTTCTTCTGTGGCAGCAGCTATCTCGGCACCCGCTTCGCTGTATTCAATATCCTGAAAGTGAGAACTAAGTCCGGCGCCGGCCTGAACGACAATACGATGGTTATTTCCCACTAAGTACGCCACAGAGGCGGGCACCAAGGCAACTCGATTTTCCATGGGCATGGTTTCCTTCAAAATACCTATTGATAGGTTTTGACGCTTCATCTTAACTTCCAGCATCTCCGCCTGAGTCAAGTGTTCTTCGAAGTAAATTGGTTTTGCCACAGATTGTTGATTTAAATTACTGGCACAAAATTAGGAAAATGTTTGAAGATTATCAATGAATTATGAAGGGATAGGTAATAGAATACTATCTTTAACCGCTCTCGCTACGATAAGAATAACTATATTTTCGGAAATGGTCATCGCCTATATCTATGGTCATATACGTATATTCTCCTACAATCATCGGAATGATGAGTTCCGGCCACTCAACAATTACTAAGCTGGTAGGATCATAAATATAGTCGTCGATACCACTGTTGAGGATTTCTTCAGTCGATTTTAGCCGATATAAGTCCATGTGAACAATCTGTACATAGCCACCTACCGGATTAAAAAGTTCATATTCATTGCATATTGAAAAAGTAGGGCTTGAGGGGGTAATGAGGCTTCCCATCAACGTAGCCAAAGCTGATACAAAGGTTGTTTTGCCCGCACCCATCGGAGCTTCTATGAGCAAAACATGATTTCGAATTAATGAATCTTGATGCTCAGCAACAGCCTGCGGCAGGCGTGTAACATCTCTTACTATAAATGAATCGTTTTCAATACTCATAGATTGGTTCACAAAATTAGGATATTGTATATTTCTATTATTCTTCCGGTATGAGATTACCCCATATTCTGATACCCAAGGAGAGCTCAAATGTATAATTGATAACTTTTTGCTCCGGAAAAATAAATGTATTGCCTTGATAATCTTGACCTCTAAAGCGTTCAGACCATATCTGTTTTGACAAATCGGGCTGAAGTTGGATGGTTACAAAGCCCATGTGAAAGCCCACCGGGAAGTTGTATCCTGCACCTACATCCAATCCGTAATTGAATTTTTTGACAAAGTCAGTAAATCCAATATATGACAGTGATAACTGCGACTTCACCGTATATTCTCCCCTTAATGCTAAGTTATAAAAAAATTGATTCTTTGATCCAAAAGTCTTTCTCCCACCTAATGCGATTCCTACATTGTGAAAAACATTCCGAATGGTGTAAGCATCGTAGTTAATCCCATTACTTGACTGAAATGCAGGAACATGCCTACTTGAGCCCCGTTGGTGATATCCTAATTCTGCATAAAAAGAAGAAGTTTTACCCGGTTCATACGATTCTACACCTACAATACCATGATAACCCAATAAGGGCTGAGTAGAGCCAAGTCCATTCCAACGCTGGAAACCAAGGGAAGGTCCAGCACGGAAAGACCAGATAGAATATTGTGCATTGATAGAACCTATCGAAGCCATCAACAAAACACTAAAAATGAGGTGATGTAGTCTAATAATTTTTACCCTATACATTCTTTAAATTATTATTTAGTCAACATAGAATTTTACCAGAAACATAAATATTTAAACTCAATCAACATTATAAAATGCTGCATCGATGTTCGACTCGTAATACTGATGGAATTTTTGTAATAGTCTAATTGTATTGGACCAACAACCATCATCCCGATAGCTTTCGGGAGCATTTTGATTTTTGAAATCCCGATTTGTCGAGAATATCAGATAACATTGGATTGTTATACAATTGGTATGTTTAAAAGTTTAAAGAAACCAATGAAACGTCTCGCACATCAGAATCAACCCTCATACTCAGTACCATACGGCATTTCAAAACCTTTGCTGCTGAATACGGGTTTAATCTAAAACATTTATATATCCTGTCTCTTTTGTTCAGTATCCGTTCAAAGGTAATCAATTGCCGGGAAATCCAACATTAGAAAACAAAGGTTGAATATATTTAAACTAAATTTCTATTAAACCAAATTACACATTAGATCAATGCAAAATCGATAAACAACTCATAACCAATGGCTTTTTTTAAGAATTGAAATGATTTGTATATCGTGATGTCCCTTATAATCAGCACTATGTAATTTTTTAAAATCTATGAATATTTCTGCTGTAACTCGTGTGCCAGCTCCACCAATTTAAGGCTCGTCTTCCAGTTGCGGGTGGTTGAACTTACTTTCAATTTTTTCTCCAACAAAGTATTGCTGATTTTTGTGTTTCCATAACCACTCGGACAATATAAATAAAATGCCGCGCCTATGAGTAAAAACTGTTCATCAACTTGTTTATAAATCTCGATTGTAGCCATATCAACTTTATCCGGCTCACTGAAAAAATAGCTGATATAAACGGAAGCTGGACTTTCTATCACTTCAACAGAAAATGGAATATTATCAACTATCTTTTGTAGTTTATTTAGTGTTAGCACTATAACCGGGACATCAAAACCATATTCTGTTTTTATTGTATCAGCAATTAAGTTAGCAACCATTTCGCTATCTTTTTCTTTTGACCCAAACACAATATTTCCACTCTGTATATACGTAGCAACATCTGTAAACCCTATTGTCTCCATAGATTTACGCAGTGACTCCATCTTGATTAATTTTTGACCACTCACATTGATCCCTCTTAACATTGCGATAAAGACATTCATAAAACTTTAATTTAATTGATTCAAATAAGTATCCAAAACAGCTGTTTTCCCACTTTCTAAAATAATATCCCGGGATAAATTTTTATATTTTATTGTAATTGTTTGGGCAATCGGTGATCTAAATCGTACTGTTTTCAAGACACCCATTTTCCAATCTGTGTCCACCGTAACATTCCCTCGGGCTTTCAGTCCGGAGAATTGACCATCTTTCCATTCTTCAGGTAGAGCAGGTAATAAGCGTATGAATCCTTCATGAGATTGGAGCAAAGCTTCAGCTATTCCGGCACTAAACCCAAAATTAGCATCAATCTGAAAGGGCGGATGGAGGGCAAATAAATTTTCTGCCACAGCAGTAGATACAAATGCATGAACATTATTATATACCTCCTTGCTATTCATCAATCGTGCTTCAAAGCAGATCATCCATGCACGGCTCCATCCTGTACCGGCTCCCCCATGTTGTAATCGATAATCAATAGACTTGCGTGCTGCATTAAAATCGGCTGATTGAGCTGAAGTAATATTTGCACCCGGATATAAGGCATATAGGTGCGACATGTGACGATGTCCTTTTTCGTGCTCTGAATAAGGCTTATCCCATTCCAAAATCCGACCATCGTCACCGATAACAACGCCCGGATGTATTTTCTCTATTTTATCTTTGATTTCTTGCGTTAATTCCTCATTTAACCCTAAGATTTTCGCAGCTGCCAACGTATGTGTAAATACATCATGGATAATCTGATATCCCATGGCTGCGCCACGTGATACAGCAGCAGGTCGGTCATCAGAAGCGATATATGAGTTTTCAGGTGATGTCTCAGGATATGATATCCATTTTCCTGAGGCTGAATCCATTTGCAACCAATCCAAATAAAATGCTGCACAATTCTTCAGTGCAGGATACACCCTGTGGCGTAGAAATCCCGTATCACGCGTAAACTGAAAGTGTTCCCAAAAATGCAGGCTAAGCCAACCGGCACCATGAATCCACGCTCCCCAATAAGGTTGCTCGGCTTGCATCCAGGCAGGTGCCCATATATCTGTAGCCTGATGCGCAACCGTGCCTCGCTTGATGCCATATTGCTCACGGGCCGTCCTCGTTCCTCTGTGCATCAGTCGATCTGAGAAATCGAATAACGGCTGGTGCATCTCACTAAGATTAGTAACTTCTGCGGGCCAATAGTTCATCTCCAGATTAATATTAAGATGGTAATCCGCATTCCAAGGAGCCTCAATATATGGATTCCATAATCCCTGCAAATTAGCCGGGCTGCTGCCCGGTCTTGAACAGGATATCAATAGATACCGCCCATATTGGAACAGAAGTGAAACTAATCCCGGATCATTGCCACCTGATTTATACGACGCCAATCGCTCATCCACAGGAACCGCACTCTTGTCCGAATCCCCTAATGTAAGACTAACCCGGCCGAAGTAATAACTAAAATCTTGGATGTGTCGAGTCAACAAGTCTTCAAACGTCCATTCCGTGACTACATCCAATGTCAGCTGATTTTGTCGCTTGAAATCGGCATGGTAAAAAGACGTATTCCCGGCTATATACAAATAAACCTTTTGCCCTCCACGGATATACAACTGACCCTCTTCAGATGTTACCGTTCCACGATCAATTACGGCTCTAAGTCGGGTTTCAAATTGTATTCCATAATCCATGGGGACGGCAACAGAATGTATTCTACCACCGTACTGTGTCACCATGCCATACATGCTTATCTCATTGGGTACAGGATTGGTTACATGAATTGTTGCGCGACCATGGTCTTCAGGCCTACTCAAAAGGGCGTCACAAGAAATGCCATCCGGATCATCCGTAGTCAATTCTATCACCAACACATCATCGACGGCTGATGAAAATACTCTTTCTGTAAACTTGTATTTGCCCACCATGTAGGATACCGTCACCAATGCTTTGCCTAAGCTCAATTCTCGTCTATAATTCGTGATTGTCCGATTATGATGAAAGCGTAAATAAAAATCTCCCATTGTCTGGTGTGACCGCACAATACCTTTATAAGAAAATGCTTCAACGATTAAACTATCTGCTGCATGTGGATTTCCTTCATCTAAAAAGGTACGTATTCGCTGTAAATCCTTTACATTGCCGCGTGAATCACCTTGATCCATCTTTCCCGGCCACATAGAGTCTTCATTTAGCTGAAGGTGTTCATTCTCCGGATCACCATATACCATTGCTCCTAATCGACCATTGCCAATAGGGAGAGCTTGCAGCCACTCCTTTGCCGGTTTGTTATACCAAATCACATTTTCAAGAGTCTGCTCTGTAGGTTTATTCTGCCCATTCAGAATAGTTAAATAAAAAGTAATTATGACTAAAAAACTACAAAATCTCCTGAAAAATAAACAACCTGACTTCATACAATTTTTGCTAAAAATGATCCAATAATAACAATATTTCAAGACTAATTCCGATTGACTTTTAATACCAGCAGGACGCCCTTATACCAAATTGATTTATAAATCAGTCCAACTTTCTTTAAAATCAAAATCCCGATGTACGAATCGTAAATCGATTCCATATTTGTCTAATGCGCAATTTGCTCAATAAATCTCATACGCTATAGGTTGACTTAACGGCTATCAGGTTGGCATTATACAAAAGTGTAAAAGTCCAAAATATATTTCTATTCCAAATAAAACACACTTAGTGAAGGAGGATTTATAAAGCTTGAAGTCGGAGTGTTTGTAAATATGCTTGTTTCGGGGATTCCAAAAAAGAAATTCCAAATTGAGTATAAAAACGATGAGAATCCAAAAATTGTATTTGAGTCTGTACCCATTTTTCATGAGTCAGCGAACTATCAAAATGTTGTAATTCATGAAATAGATCCGTAGATCTTTTCTGTGCAAGAGAAGTTCCAAGATATGCCACATCGGAATCCAAAAGTATCTGACTCAATAAATTGGTAGGGTTATTTGGAAGTTTTGTATCCATAATCAAGCTGATAACGATCTCAACTTCTTCCGGGCTATATCCAAAGTCAGGCAGATGCTTTTGACACAACTGGCAGCTTGCTTCTTCATGGTCTTTGTAAGTCAATATAAAGCCTGTATCATGCCAAAGAGCAGCAGTCATGAGCAACTCCAGATCATGTTTCTCAAGATCTTCGTTACATCCTATAAAAACGACATTGGCCAATACATTACAAGTGTGCAAGGTGTTGTGGTAAGAGAAATAATGGGCGAGGCTATCCAGATATTTGATAACCAGAGCTTTCATCTGGATTTTATTTCGCATGCGCCTTGTGTTTTAAAATGCCACCTGCTGCTTCGTTGATGCTTTGAACAAAAATAAATGCCTTGGGGTCAATTTCCAGCAAAGACTCCTGAAGTTGTTTTACTTCCAATCGAGTAACAATAGTAACAATAATATCGACATCCGTCCTAACTTCAAAGCTCCCAGGCAAATAACCTCTTTCACCTTTATATACGGTTATTCCCTTTTTCTTATGGTTGACTAAAAAATCTTTTACAGCTTCTTCATCAGAAGAAATAATATTCATTGCTGTAAATTGTTCTATTCCATCGACAACATAGTCTGTCGCCTTAGAAGCCGTAAAATAGGTGATGATGGAATACATTGCGGTCTCAATACCAAATTGCAATGCAGCTATCCCAAAGATAATGGTATTGATCATCAAAATTATCTCTGCATTGGAAAATCCGGTACGCCGTCGAGTAAACACGGCAATAACTTCTGCGCCATCGATCACGCCTCCACTTCTAATGACTAAGCCGACACCGATTCCCATGAAAACTCCACCAAATATAGCTATCAAAAGCTTGTCAGATGTGACGGGATTGATATCAAAAAAGATTAGCCCAATAGACAATAAAACTACGGCTATTGCTGTCTGCATGGCAAATGTCTTCCCTATCTTATGATACCCCAAATAGACAAAAATTGAGTTTAAGATAATTACCGGAATACTAATATTAACATGAAATATTTCATGAATTAAAATAGAAATCCCGGTTATACCTCCGTCAAGAAATCTATTAGGAATCATGAATCCTTTCATGGCAAACACTGCCAATGATGTCCCAATTAGTGTAATAATCAGGTTGCCCGGATTGGTTATTTTTTTCCAATCTACTTTATTACTCAATTTACTTTCTGTCATTTGTATATTTAAATCTGTCTATAGTGCTCAATAAAACATCTAAAACATACCACATCCATCATTAGAAAATACTGCATTGATAAAACACTTCGCACACCGATACGTCCCACATAACCTGCCCTACATGGCTTTTCAAAACCGTATAGTGCTGGCGTCGGGAGGAATCAAGAATGTCGATAGAAGCTTTAAAAATCATTCGCTTTTAATTCCAATTGACAATTTCGAATCAAGAAATAACCTCATAAATTTTCATTTTATTTTCTTTATTTTTTAATTCAACGTCACCTACTTTATTGCAATGGAAGGACATTTTTACTCTATTATATGAATCTTCATTGATAATAATCTGATTTTCCTTGGCGACAGATTGTAAGCGCTGTGCGGTATTTACAACATCTCCGATCACAGTAAAATCCAGACGTTTCAACTTCCCTGACCCAATATTACCAGAAATCATTTCGCCAGAATTTATTCCGATGGAAACTTTTGGAGTAAATGAATTATGCGACTCGTCAGGTGTCAAATGGTTTATTTTATTACGTACGGCAAGGGATGCATCAATGGCTCTATCCAGATGAAACTCCCCGGAAAAAACAGCCATCACAGCATCACCTAAAAACTTATCGATATGTCCACCTTGCAATATGATTTCATTGACCATCACATCGAAATAAGTGTTCAATAATTTGACAACAGTATCCGGTGATTCTTTCTCACTGAATCGTGTAAAACTACAAATATCTATGAAAACCACTGTAGCTTCTATCAATTCATTTTTTAAAATCATGGTTTCAAATTCATGTCCACTCATGAAATTAAGAACAGTTTCATCGACATACATTTTCAAAATATTATTCTCTTGGATGGCTTTCATCGTGGCTTTCATTTGATCTACCTGCTGTATCGTCTTCTCAACAGTAACATCCAAATCTTTAAAGTCAACCGGTTTTGTCAAAAAATCGAAAGCACCATGATTCATCGCTGAACGAATATTTTCTAAATCCCCATAGGCCGAAATGACCACAGATTTCAATAAGTAATTTCGTTCACTCAGTTTTGTCAGAAGTGTAATGCCGTCCATCTCCGGCATATTCAAATCAGTAAGTACGACATTGATATCTGGAGTTTTCTCTAGCTCATCCAATGCGAGGCGGCCATTTTGTGCAAAGAAAAACTCATAATGCTGATCTCTTATCTTCTGCCTGAAACGCTGGCGTATCAACAGTTCAAGATCCTTTTCATCATCAACTACCAATATCTTAGTAATCATACAGTGTTCTTTAATTTGTCTTTTAATAAAGTGAAATCCAAAGGCTTTGTAATAAAATCATCTGCGCCCAGACTCATCGCTATATTATAGTTATTGTCATCACCATAAGCCGTAATCATAAAAACTTTTGGTGGGGGTGCATTATACTTTTTTTTAATTTGACTCAGCAATTCCAATCCGCTCATTCCCGGCATATTGATATCAGACAGAATCAAAACAAATTGATGCTGATGCTCATCCAACACTTCCAATGCCTGTGGGGCTGATGAAGCGAAATAAAACTCCATGACACCTGAACGTATCTCATTTCTGAATCTTTGCATAAACAAAGTCTGCATATCTTCTTCATCATCTACTGCTAATATTTTCATAATGACATATTTCTTAGTTAAAAATAAAACATTTTATTAATTCCCTTTGAATTTTTACCCAAATAATGTATCGGTGGTGATTTATTGATTTCACCCACCTTCTATCCATGACATCCATCTATATTATCCATCCCTGTAATCCATTAAACAAATTCACCCATGATTCAGACAACGGGCAATTGTATCACAAACTCCGTTCCTTTACCTTCTATGCTATTTACTTCCAATTCACCACCATGCGATTTTACGATATCATAACTCAGGCTTAATCCGAGTCCTGTGCCTTGCCCAGTAGGCTTAGTGGTGAAAAAGGGTTGGAAGATCTTATCTTTCAAATCAGGAGGGATCCCATTGCCATTGTCGGAGACGTGGATTTGTATTTTTCCAAATAACAATTTTGTACTCACCCTGACCATGGGTTTATAATCATCTCCAGGCATCTTGTGCTTTTCATTGACTGCATTTCGGCTTCGTTCAGCACAGGCATAGAAAGCATTGTTGAACAAATTGAGTAGTACTCGACCTATATCTTGTGTCACGATATTAACTTTCATAATACCCTGATCAAAATCCATACTGAAATCTGCGTTAAACGATTTGTCTTTGGCACGTAAACCATGGTAACTCAAACGCAGGTATTCATCACAGAGGGCATTGATGTCGGTTGGCTCTTTTTGTCCGGTACTTTTCCTTGAATGCTGCAACATGCTTTTTACAATTGCATCTGCGCGCTTGCCATGATAATTGATTTTCTCAGAATTTGTTAGTATATCATTCAACACTTCTTTTGCTGCATCAAGATTACCATTTTCGATTTCCTGAATGACTTCTGGAACCATTTCTTTATTGACTTCACTGAAATTATTCACAAAGTTTAGCGGGTTCTGTATTTCATGTGCTATTCCGGCTGTCAGTTCCCCTAAGGACGCCATTTTTTCAGATTGGATAAGCTGACTTTGGGTGGATTGCAATTCCTCTAACGTACGTTGCAGCTCATCTTTTTGTCGAGTAATTTCGGCAGTACGTTCCAGAACTTGTACCTCCAAAGCAATTTTCATTTGTGTAACAATTTGGTTTTCATGCTCCTGATCTTTGACTCTTTTATTAGCTTTTTCTAATTCCTTCTGTTGCTTCATCATTAAAATCCAGACACCTATACCCCAAAGGATTGAAAAAATACTTAAACTCTCTAGAATACGCTTCCAATCTATATAAAATCCAGGAAAAATCCATTTGAGAATAAAAACCACCATGGATATAATAATATAAGGCAAAATGGCTATCAAAATCTGCCGAGCCGAACGAAAAATCGGCTGACTATAAAGTATCCAAGCGCATCCCAATAAGGTAACGGATGATACAAAGTCTAAAAAATTGCTGATACGATCTAAAAACACACTGCTTATTGCCAATGCTAATGATACATACATAGTCCATCTTAACCACTTTATCCAAATAGTTTTCACATCAGAAGTAACTAACCACTTTATAAGATACCTAACGATTAGAGCTATTGTGATGAACTCAAAATTCATATATTTATATTCTAGTATTGTTTAATAACAAAGCACATTATTCCATTGATTGGTTCTACAAATATAATTACACAAATAATGTTTTGATTGATTTAAAAAGAATTTATTCGAAAGATACCAATTAATATTGAATTGTTTTATTCTATTTATTAGGTTACATATTTTTGTCTGGATCAATGATTGAAACCTGTTTTTTTTGATTTCACTGGTTTTATTTTATAGCACCAATCTTTTAAAAATTAAACTCTTACTTCCAAAATTGATTAGCAAGCCAACTTCGAGTTTGTATGCTTTCAAATAGTTTAAAATCTGTGCTAAGTGAACATCTTCCATCTCAACAACAGCTTTTATCTCCACCAAAACTTTTCCTTCTACAACAAAATCCGCTCTTCTTGTCCCAATTGGCTCAGTGAGTTCTTTATAGAATATATCCTGCTCTATTTCTCTGGCAAATTCAAGCCCAGCTTGTGAAAATTCCCAGGCAAGTGCTCTTTGGTAAATCACCTCTTGAAACCCATTTCCGAGAAACTTATGTACCTCAAATGAAGCCCCAATGATTTTTTCGGTTATGTCTTTATATTTTAATTCTGCCATACTATTTTTCCAGTGTAATCCTTTAATCATTCTAATCCGTGATTCAGACAACCTTTATTGTCTGAATCACTGATTCTCACGGATGGATGGATTTCACTGATTTTAATATACTATCCATCAGTGTAATCTTTTAATCAAAATAATCCGTGATTCAGACAACAGGCAACTGAATCAGAAACTCTGTTCCTTCTCCTTCCTTCGTCTCCACTTTTATCTCCCCGTCATGCGCCTTCACAATATCATAACTCAAACTTAATCCCAGCCCCGTTCCCTGTCCTGTTGGTTTGGTGGTAAAAAAGGGCTGAAAGATTTTGTCAATAATATTTTTAGGAATGCCATTGCCATTATCGTTTACACGTATTTCAATTTTATCACCTGATTTTTTTGTTTGAATTGAAACGAGTGGTTGATAATTTTCAACACCTGATTTTTGCTCTTCATTCACCGCACTTCGACTTCGCTCAGCACAGGCATAAAACGCATTATTAATTAAATTCAAAATCACTCTCCCCATATCTTGTGGTACTACATTTATTTTTGGAAGTGCTTCATCAAAATCAGTTTCAAACTGCGCGTTGAAGCTTTTGTCCTTTGCTCTTAAGCCATGATAAGCTAATCTCAAATATTCATCACACAAGGCGTTAATGTCAGTGGGTTCTTTTTGCCCTGTGCTGCTGCGGCTGTGCTGCAACATACCTTTTACAATATCACCGGCACGTTTACCATGATGATTTATTTTTTCTAAGTTTTGTTTTAAATCATTCGCTATTTCTTTAGCATCATCTAAATTACCTTTTGTAATTTCTTCATTCATTTCATCAACAAGTTCGGTACTTACCTCCGAAAAATTATTGACAAAATTCAACGGGTTTTGTATTTCATGTGCTATTCCCGCGGTGAGTTCACCAAGCGAAGCCATTTTTTCGGATTGGATGAGTTGGGCCTGGGTGGACTGCAATTCGGTCAGCGTATCTTCTGCTTTTTTTCTGGCTGCTTTTATTTCAATCAAATCCTGCTCAGCATGTAGGGCATGTGCTTCCGCCATTTTCAGGTCGTTGAAACGGGTAAAGGTTAAATTAAATACACCGGCAAATCGTTCGAGTAATTGAAGGGTTTCTTCCGGCTGTTCATCCGGCGAAGCCATACCAATAAACCCATTGTTGAAATAAGCGATGTATTGTATCCTTCTTTGTTGCGCCATCCCGCCTTTGAAAGGAACATGAATGCTGTTTAGATAGTTAAAATATTCTTTCAGTTCTTCACCATGCATATCTATTATCAGCGATTTTTCTTGTTTAACCCATCCATCAAACATTTTTTTAAATGTAGGGTTGTTTAGCAGATTGTCTTGATAAGCCATGCTTACTTTGCTGCCGTCTTCATCCGTTATCCAGAATTCTGCATCTCCTTTTTTCCGCCCGGATGATTCGTTCGGAAGGGCATCTTTCATAATGGCGATGTATAAACGGTTGGGCTTAATGCCCAGCAATATGAGTTGTTGAAAAAGCACAGCAGAAGTTTCTGCCAACTCATCAGATCGTTGCATCGCAAGTGTTCTGCTCCGCACTTTTTCCAACGCCGCTTCTATCTGTGCTTCTCTTGCCTGCGCTTCTGCTTTTTGTAAATCTCTAAACCTCTGATAGGCCTGTCCAAATACAATTGCAAATCTTTGTAACAATGTTCTTGAATTTTCATCAGGAGGATTAATTGTTACCATCACAAGTGATCCTCCTCGAAAATCTGAAACTGACCAATATGCAGTAATGCCGTCAGCTTTAACATTCTTTGTCCTTTTAGCGAGAAAATCGTATGCTTTTGGATCAATCTTTTTTATTGCTTTAAAGAATTCTTTTGCTCTGACGGCATCACTAATGATTACATAATCCCTTTTGCCCGCAAGATAATTCTGAAACGACTCTTCTAATATCCTGATACCTTTAATGTCAAACCTCGTTTCAGACTCTATGATATCTCCTGTATTATCAGGGTTACGAAGGGCAGCCCATGCTTCCAACTGGCCGGATGACTGATTCCATAAATGAATGGCGCAGGTTTCCAGTTCTTTCTGGCCGAGCAGGCCGAATTGATTCCTCATTTCTTTTGCAACCTCTTTTAATTCTTTTGAAACATGCATAGCCATCGATCTGGCTCTTACTCTTTCTAATGCCAACTGTATCTGCCCCTCCCTTGCCTGCAATTCAGCTTTTTGCAAATCAAGAAACCGCGTATAAGTTTGTTGAAATACTTTCCCAAATCGCATGAGTATTTTATTTTCCTCATCAGTATAAGGAATAGCGGAAAAATTTTCAATGTACAACCCAACATTATCCAACAACACTGTAGAAACGGCAAGCCCTTTGCATTGCATATAAAATTGCTTTGCTTCATCAGGTATGGTAAACAATTTAAAAAGAGATTGATAGAATTTATTTTTTTCTTCAAAATTCAGCAAGTCGGTGTGCAGTGGTATTCCCTTGGCTTTGGCATCCAGAAAACTGTTCCAGGTAGGTGTGTCAAAATAGGGGATGATGGCAAAGAAGGGTTCAAGATTGGGGTCGGCTAACCAAATGTGCATGTCATCCTGAGCTTTGTAGTCAATATAAAAACCCGCATGCTCTGCTTTGATATTGAGATGAATAAATTGTTCAAGCACCACTTTTATCACCTCTTTCAATTCATCACTTTTGTGCATGGCCAATGAGCGGCTTCTCACTTTTTCCAATGCTGCTTCTATTTCAAGTTCCTCATTCTGTTCCTCAACAGCTCTTCTTTTTTGTTCCAGTTCGGCAATAGTTTCTTCTAATAGAATCGCGGTAGTGCGTTTTACTTTTTCGGTACGGTCGAGTTTGAATTCAGAAATTGCAAATTCTTTGTCAGCGTCGTTTATAGCAATTAAAAGCGCATTTTTCTCTTCTGTATTCAAATGCTCAGATTGCTGAATGGAGTTTAAAATGAATTGGAGATGTCGGTTCAATGGTCAATTATTAATTGTTAATTATTTTACTTCTTTACTTTCTTTTGATGTTTTCAGTAATAAAGTTAATAATTTTCTTATTACGATGATGTCCTGAAATATGGATTTATTTAGGTCCGGTTTAATATAAGCGGAGGGATAAAAGAGTTCTATCTAATAGTCCGTTACATTGGCCTCCTTCTGTGCTATTGCTAATTTGTGAATGAAATCCGGCTTGCTTCCTGCCTGTCCTGATTCTCTAACCATAGCACCAATGCATATTCCACATCGCAGCAATTGTTTGCTCAGAATAAATTCTTTCTTTTCCCTTTACAGGAATTAGTACAGTTTGATAACCCGCAACGCAAAAGCAAATCTTTTTGTCATAATGATTTTCTCCTTCACAATTCTCGTTTAACCATTCACAATTAACCATTAATTTATTTTTCTTTTATTGCCACCCAGCAACAAGCTCCTGAATGAAATTCCTGTTTTCCACCTTTAGCTCTTCCATATTCTCCATAGGTATAATAGCCGACCATTTGTGTTTGCCATACATCTGCCAATCCATTATTTTCTGCATGTACAAGTGGGCCTAATACCGGAGGTCGCCCCGCACATGAAAAAATAAGCAGGGCATCAGCTTGATTCATTTCTTCTTTTTGGACTTGTTCTGCTTCATAAATAATTTCTTCCGTAATATCAAAATCCGGTGGTACCGTAAACCAAAACTCAGTGCCTTCAGTCATTTCACTATCCATCACTAAGGCATTCTCTGTATGATCAATACTCATGGGTGTACGTAATACGGTCTCTCCAGACTCTCTTTTCACGATCAGTGGATAATGAATAGCAACTTCTTTAAACAAGTCAAAGTCTTTATTTTTAAGATTCTCCATTTGACCTAAATATTTAAAATACATCTCTATTGCTGGCTGATCATCTATGCTATATAGTAATGGGCCTTTACTTTTTGTCACTTTTCGGGAAATACCCATCGGTTTCCATCCGGTTATAGCCATACCTTTTATTGAAACTTTGTCTGAATCAATAACCAAAGCTATCATTCCCAAATCTGTTTCTTGTTGATTATTAAAAACATACGTTCCTGAAAATGTCCAGTCATCGCCTGCCATGCCACCAAAGAAAACCGTATCCGGCCCAAGATTTTTTTCAAGACTTCTTACGAAAGTCTCACCGTCAAAATATTCCTGTTTCTTGTTCATACCTGTGCTACAAATTATCAATGATGGATTAGTGAACTTTTGTTTTGCAAAATTTGAAGTAAAGGCTACTGCATTATTAATTGAATCACCTTCGATAGGTGTAAATAAAATTGAATAGTTATCCCTATTCATATCAAATAGCATTATAACAGCACCTCCCTCACTTTCATGATCATTTGAAAATTCAGCACAGGATGTCGCACCGAAAATATCTATCCCTTTATTTGAGAGTAGCTCACACACTGCTCTCCTGTCTTGTTTTATAGAAATAAAAGCTATTGCAAGAGTGGGTTTGAAACCATCATTCATTGCTTGTTGCAATGCTACCTGTATTTCTTCGGTTGATTTTCCTTTGATTGATTTTGCGGTCATTTTTTTTTATTTTATTGAACCCCTTTCAGGGTTCTGTTACTTCCTTTTTTTCCCGGGGTTTCACCCGGAGTTATTTATATTTAAGCCCTTCGGGCTTTTCGGTTTTATTCATATTACTTCATTTTTTATTCGTGGTTATTGAATTTGAATCGTTTAACTTTTATTATCTTTCTATGTTTGTATTACTCCTTAAACCATTCGATGGTATTTTATTTTAAATCTATTTGATAATCTAAAATAGTTTATCCACACACAATCCCGAAGGGATTAATTTTATTAACCCTGCATGAAATGCAGGGAAACGGAATAAGAGTATGCCCCAACCACGAAGTGGTTGAATAATCACAACAAATACTTTTCATCGAATTCAATTTCATGTTCTAATAAAAGTTCTTTTAGTTCTTCAATAAAGGTTGTGGTTTTAGTTTTGTGATGTTCTACATGGTTCTTTACATAACGAATTAAATTTTCTTTTGCTTCAATTGAATAAGTAAAAGCGGCATAGCCATCCTGCCAGCCACCAAAATTGGAGAAAAGGTTTTCCTTTTTTATAAAATCGCTGCTTGCTAATTTTATGTCTTTCACTAAATTGGCTAATGCAATAGAAAGGTGCAAGTGAGTGATGATATGAATATGATCTTCTATTCCCCCAATTTGATACAAATGACAATTATTATTTTTTAAAATCCCCCAAATGTATTTATACAACTCTTTTCTGTTTTCAGCTTCAAGCGTCTTTTCTCTGCCTTTGGTACTGTAAACTATTTGATATAGTATTTGAGTGTATGTGCTCATTTTAGTATATTTTATTAAACCCTGACAAGGTTCATATTCCTTCGTTTTGTTTACCCAGGTTTCAAGCGGGATTATTTATTTTAAATCCTTCCAGGTTTTTATTCCCCGAGAAAATTTACCATTAATAATTCTCCATTCACTATGGTAACAGTATGTCTTTCTTTTTCTTCATCACAATATAGACAAATGAAATAAATGCAATAAAAATAATTGTTGACAATATTTCCTTTTTAGATAATCCGGTTAATACACAAACAATTGCGACAATACCAATTAGCGGAACTACTAATACTCCCGGCATCCTGAAAGTCTTTTCAGAAGAATCCTGCTTTCTTCCTCCTAATTTAATGGTTGCTAATATTACAGCCAGATAAATGAATAAAATGGCTGCACTCGCCAACACTGCCAATTGCTTAAAACCTCCCGAAACGGAGAAAATAAAAATCAAAGATGCATAAGTGATGATTGAAGTTTCATGATTTTAGTTGACAACTTTTTCTAATCAGTAATTTAAATGTGGATAACTTTTTTTGATTAAATAATTTATTCCTTTCAATTTTACATTGCTCATTCGAAACGGAAGTATGACTG